>CAWDWH010000010.1:0-216820 GCA_963805895.1 uncultured Bacillaceae bacterium | reverse complement strand
CACCACGGGACCTTAGAAAATGGTGGAGGATGACGGGCTCGAACCGCCGACCCTCTGCTTGTAAGGCAGATGCTCTCCCAGCTGAGCTAATCCTCCACAGAATAAATAGAATTTGAAATTGGTGACCCGTACGGGAATCGAACCCGTGATACCGCCGTGAAAGGGCGGTGTCTTAACCGCTTGACCAACGGGCCAGTACTTAATGTTATTATGTATGCTAGTGGCGGAGAGCGAGGGATTCGAACCCTCGAGACGGCTTTGACCGCCTACACGATTTCCAATCGTGCTCCTTCGGCCACTCGGACAGCTCTCCATGGCTCCACAGGTAGGATTCGAACCTACGACCGATCGGTTAACAGCCGATAGCTCTACCACTGAGCTACTGTGGAATAATATTAGCCTGGCAACGTCCTACTCTTGCAGGGGGAGATCCCCCAACTACCATCGGCGCTGAAGAGCTTAACTTCCGTGTTCGGCATGGGAACGGGTGTGACCTCTTCGCCATCATTACCAGACTTATACTGGTTTCCACATCAATGTGATTAACCAGAGACAAAATATATCTTACTATATTTTATCAGTGTTTTCAAGAGAAATTTTATTCCCTGAAAACTAGATAGCACGCACAATTTCATCCAAATGTTTTAGGTTAAGCCCTCGATCGATTAGTATTCGTCAGCTCCACGTGTTGCCACGCTTCCACCCCGAACCTATCTACCTCATCATCTCTAAGGGATCTTACCAGCTTAATGCTGTGGGAAATCTCATCTCGAGGGGGGCTTCATGCTTAGATGCTTTCAGCACTTATCCCTTCCACACGTAGCTACCCAGCTATGCTCCTGGCGGAACAACTGGTACACCAGCGGTGTGTCCATCCCGGTCCTCTCGTACTAAGGACAGCTCCTCTCAAATTTCCTGCGCCCGCGACGGATAGGGACCGAACTGTCTCACGACGTTCTGAACCCAGCTCGCGTACCGCTTTAATGGGCGAACAGCCCAACCCTTGGGACCTACTTCAGCCCCAGGATGCGATGAGCCGACATCGAGGTGCCAAACCTCCCCGTCGATGTGGACTCTTGGGGGAGATAAGCCTGTTATCCCCAGGGTAGCTTTTATCCGTTGAGCGATGGCCCTTCCATGCGGAACCACCGGATCACTAAGCCCGACTTTCGTCCCTGCTCGACTTGTAGGTCTCGCAGTCAAGCTCCCTTGTGCCTTTACACTCTGCGAATGATTTCCAACCATTCTGAGGGAACCTTTGGGCGCCTCCGTTACACTTTAGGAGGCGACCGCCCCAGTCAAACTGCCCACCTGACACTGTCTCCGCACCGGATCACGGTGCTGGGTTAGAATGTCAGTACAGCCAGGGTAGTATCCCACCGACGCCTCCATCGAACCTGGCGGTCCGACTTCTATGGCTCCTACCTATCCTGTACAAGCTGTACCAAAATCCAATATCAGGCTACAGTAAAGCTCCATGGGGTCTTTCCGTCCTGTCGCGGGTAACCTGCATCTTCACAGGTACTATAATTTCACCGGGTCTCTCGTTGAGACAGTATCCAAGTCGTTGCACCTTTCGTGCGGGTCGGAACTTACCCGACAAGGAATTTCGCTACCTTAGGACCGTTATAGTTACGGCCGCCGTTTACTGGGGCTTCGATTCAGAGCTTCTCCCGTAAGGGATAACCCCTCCTCTTAACCTTCCAGCACCGGGCAGGTGTCAGCCCCTATACTTCGCCTTACGGCTTTGCAGAGACCTGTGTTTTTGCTAAACAGTCGCTTGGATCTTTTCACTGCGGCTCCCCTGGGCTATTCACCCGAGGAAGCACCCCTTCTCCCGAAGTTACGGGGTCATTTTGCCGAGTTCCTTAACGAGAGTTCTCCCGATCGTCTTAGGATTCTCTCCTCGCCTACCTGTGTCGGTTTGCGGTACGGGCACCTTTTTCCTCACTAGAGGCTTTTCTTGGCAGCGTAGAATCAAGGACTTCGGTACTTTAGTTCCCTCGCCATCACGACTCAGCCTTCACGGTGAACGGATTTGCCTATTCACCAGCCTAATCGCTTGGACGCGCATTTCCAGCAGCGCGCTCTCCCTATCTTTCTGCGTCCCCCCGTCGTTCAAACGGAAAGGAGGTGGTACAGGAATATCAACCTGTTATCCATCGCCTACGCCTTTCGGCCTCGGCTTAGGTCCCGACTAACCCTGAGCGGACGAGCCTTCCTCAGGAAACCTTGGGCTTTCGACGGACAAGATTCTCACTTGTCTTTCGCTACTCATACCGGCATTCTCACTTCTAAGCGCTCCACCAGTCCTTTCGGTCTGACTTCACAGCCCTTAGAACGCTCTCCTACCATTGTCGTAAGACAATCCACAGCTTCGGTGATACGTTTAGCCCCGGTACATTTTCGGCGCAGCGTCACTCGACCAGTGAGCTATTACGCACTCTTTAAATGATGGCTGCTTCTAAGCCAACATCCTGGTTGTCTAAGCAACGCCACATCCTTTTCCACTTAACGTATACTTTGGGACCTTAGCTGGTGGTCTGGGCTGTTTCCCTCTCGACTACGGATCTTATCACTCGCAGTCTGACTCCCGCGGATAAATCGTTGGCATTCGGAGTTTGACTGGATTCGGTAATCCGGTAAGGACCCCTAGTCCAATCAGTGCTCTACCTCCAAGATTCTTGCCGCGAGGCTAGCCCTAAAGCTATTTCGGAGAGAACCAGCTATCTCCAGGTTCGATTGGCATTTCACCGCTACCCACACCTCATCCCCGCATTTTTCAACATGCGTGGGTTCGGGCCTCCATTCAGTGTTACCTGAACTTCACCCTGGACATGGGTAGATCACCTGGTTTCGGGTCTACGACCACGTACTATTTCGCCCTATTCAGACTCGCTTTCGCTGCGGCTCCGCCTTATCAGCTTAACCTTGCACGGGATCGTAACTCGCCGGTTCATTCTACAAAAGGCACGCTGTCACCCATTAACGGGCTCCAACTAGTTGTAGGCACACGGTTTCAGGTTCTCTTTCACTCCCCTTCCGGGGTGCTTTTCACCTTTCCCTCACGGTACTGGTTCACTATCGGTCACTAGAGAGTATTTAGCCTTGGGAGATGGTCCTCCCGGATTCCGACGGGGTTTCACGTGTCCCGCCGTACTCAGGATCCGTCTCGGAGGGCATCGGATTTTGACTACAGGATTGTTACCTTCTCTGATGGACCTTTCCAGGTCGCTTCGTCTATCCGTGCCTTTGTAACTCCAAAGAGACGTCCTACAACCCCAGAGGGCAAGCCCTCTGGTTTGGGCTGATTCCGTTTCGCTCGCCGCTACTCAGGAAATCGCATTTGCTTTCTCTTCCTCCGGGTAATGAGATGTTTCAGTTCCCCGGGTCTGCCTTCCATTCCCTATGTATTCAGAAATGGATACCATCCCATTATGGATGGTGGGTTCCCCCATTCGGAAATCTCCGGATCAAAGCGTACTTACAGCTCCCCGAAGCATATCGGTGTTCGTCCCGTCCTTCTTAGGCTTCTAGTGCCAAGGCATCCACCGTGCGCCCTTAGTAGCTTAACCTTCGATTCATTAGTCTTGATTGCTCAAGCTAAATCATCAGTTATTACTAAGTTATTGCATAAAAAATAATTATTGGATGTCGTTGTTTGTGCTATCTAGTTTTCAAGGAACATGGCTGATCATCAATGCTGCATTGCTGCTTCATTGAATAGCCTGTTTTGAAAGAATACAATCATTCTTTCAAAACTAAACGAAACGCTCATGTAAGGTTGGTAACGTCAGTTACCTTCGTAATTCTCCATAGAAAGGAGGTGATCCAGCCGCACCTTCCGATACGGCTACCTTGTTACGACTTCACCCCAATCATTTGTCCCACCTTCGGCGGCTGGCTCCATAAAGGTTACCCCACCGACTTCGGGTGTTACAAACTCTCGTGGTGTGACGGGCGGTGTGTACAAGGCCCGGGAACGTATTCACCGCGGCATGCTGATCCGCGATTACTAGCAATTCCGGCTTCATGCAGGCGAGTTGCAGCCTGCAATCCGAACTGAGAACGGCTTTATGGGATTCGCTTCACCTCGCGGTGTCGCTGCCCTTTGTACCGTCCATTGTAGCACGTGTGTAGCCCAGGTCATAAGGGGCATGATGATTTGACGTCATCCCCACCTTCCTCCGGTTTGTCACCGGCAGTCACCTTAGAGTGCCCAACTAAATGCTGGCAACTAAGATCAAGGGTTGCGCTCGTTGCGGGACTTAACCCAACATCTCACGACACGAGCTGACGACAACCATGCACCACCTGTCACTCTGTCCCCCGAAGGGGAACGTCCTGTCTCCAGGATTGTCAGAGGATGTCAAGACCTGGTAAGGTTCTTCGCGTTGCTTCGAATTAAACCACATGCTCCACTGCTTGTGCGGGCCCCCGTCAATTCCTTTGAGTTTCAACCTTGCGGTCGTACTCCCCAGGCGGAGTGCTTAATGTGTTAACTTCAGCACTGAGGGTGGAACCCCCCAACACCTAGCACTCATCGTTTACGGCGTGGACTACCAGGGTATCTAATCCTGTTTGCTCCCCACGCTTTCGCGCCTCAGCGTCAGTTACAGACCAGAGAGCCGCCTTCGCCACTGGTGTTCCTCCACATATCTACGCATTTCACCGCTACACGTGGAATTCCACTCTCCTCTTCTGCACTCAAGTCCTCCAGTTTCCAATGACCCTCCACGGTTGAGCCGTGGGCTTTCACATCAGACTTAAAAGACCGCCTGCGCGCGCTTTACGCCCAATAATTCCGGACAACGCTTGCCACCTACGTATTACCGCGGCTGCTGGCACGTAGTTAGCCGTGGCTTTCTGGTTA
This sequence comes from uncultured Bacillaceae bacterium, assembly GCA_963805895.1. Taxonomy (GTDB): domain Bacteria; phylum Bacillota; class Bacilli; order Bacillales; family Guptibacillaceae; genus Guptibacillus. The sequence continues at coordinate 211,947 of CAWDWH010000010.1, read as the reverse complement.
GGTACCGTCAAGGTACCGCCCTATTCGAACGGTACTTGTTCTTCCCTAACAACAGAGCTTTACGACCCGAAGGCCTTCGTCACTCACGCGGCGTTGCTCCGTCAGACTTTCGTCCATTGCGGAAGATTCCCTACTGCTGCCTCCCGTAGGAGTCTGGGCCGTGTCTCAGTCCCAGTGTGGCCGATCACCCTCTCAGGTCGGCTACGCATCGTCGCCTTGGTAAGCCATTACCTTACCAACTAGCTAATGCGCCGCGGGCCCATCCTGCAGTGTTAGCTCGAAAGCCAACTTTCAACATTGCACCATGCGGTGCGATGTATTACCCGGTATTAGCTCCGGTTTCCCGGAGTTATCCCAGTCTGCAGGGCAGGTTGCCCACGTGTTACTCACCCGTCCGCCGCTAAGATCAGGGAGCAAGCTCCCATCTCTTCGCTCGACTTGCATGTATTAGGCACGCCGCCAGCGTTCGTCCTGAGCCAGGATCAAACTCTCCGATAGAAAGCTTAATCTAGCTTTTAAAACAATGTTTGTTTCCGTAGAAACAACTACTTACATGGCGTTTCGTTCAGTTTTCAAAGATCGATTTGTTTCTTTCGTTGTCGTTTTCAGCGACTTTATTAATGTACCACATTAACTCGTTTCGCGTCAATAACTTTCGAAAAGTTTTTTTCGTTGTCGCGTTAATCTTTCGCGGCGACAAGTAATAATATACCATGGAGAAAAAACACGGTCAACCCTTTTTTTGATATTTTTCTCCATGGTGATAAATAGTTACTTAGCTTTATACTCACGTATGAATATGCCGCTGCCTTTCGTTTCACTTCGATGCACTTCAATCAGTTCCTTCTCAATCATATATTCTAGAAGCGCGCCCAAGTCTATACCATATTCTTTTAACTGCTCTTCCTCCATCAACTCCTGATAGGTCCATGCAGCTTCACGTTCGTTCATAACAGTTCGAATATGAACCGTAGCGTTTCTAGATTTTGATGAAAGAGAGAAATCATTAGCTAACAACAGCAACTCCAAACGCTTATCCAGAGGATCTTCTCCCGAAAGAAGTTCATTATATAATTTGAAAATCTCCGGTTCGATATGTTTCACTTGATTCCAAACTGTAATTTCAGGATGGAAACCGTGTTCGATCACTGAAAGGCGAGCTAGATGATGAAGAGCATGCAGAATGAAATTATACGCATCCATGTATTGCTTGGAAGCAAACAACTCTTTCCCATCTGTATAACGTCTTATAAGTCGTGCGAATTCCACACCGATTCTACGAGTACGTTCTTCATAAGGGAAATCACGAATCCTTTCCTTCAACCCTGCTATGTACTCGTTCCGATCGAAAATGATTTTTCCATTTACAAGCCACGCTACTAGACGACGATGACTTCCAGAAATCAACCATTCATTAACCTGCTCTTCTGATACCACGTGCATCGCGGCTTTCTTACCTTCAAAATCATAATGTTTAACGAACCATGGCTTTTCGTCATCACTTACAATTATTAATAATACAACATCAAAGTTATCGGTCAGTGGGTGAAACGGCTTTGTTTTTTCAATAACAAGTACACCAAGAGTTCCTGGATGACTGGCTCTCTCTTGATAAATCGGCCTTAAAAGGTTTTCCATTATTCTATCCTCCAAAAGTACTTATACTTTTTTCCATTTCCTAACATTCATTTGCCCTTTTCCTTATAAACTTAAGTATTCAACAGTCCATATTATAAATCCTGTTATAGATTAAGCAATCCCTAAATTCAACTTTTTATGACGTACCATAAGGAAAGTGCTTACAACAAGTCCATATGCTATACTTGCATAATAGGAGGGACATGCAATGCAATTAAAATACACTAATAAGATTAACAAAATTCGTACGTTCGCACTGAGTCTAGTATTTATTGGAATCGCGATTATGTATATAGGAATATTCTTCAAGACGTCAGTTCTACTTATGACCGTCTTTATGCTAATTGGATTTCTTGCTACAATCGCAAGTGCGGTTGTGTACTTCTGGATTGGGATGCTCTCAACTCGAGCTATCCAGGTGGTATGCCCAAATTGCGATAAGCCAACGAAAGTTCTTGGACGTGTAGATGCATGTATGCATTGTAAACAACCACTTACAATGGACCCTGAACTGGACGGCAAAGAATTTGATGAGAAATACAACATTAAGAAAATCCAGAAAAAACTTCAATAAAAAAAGCTTCCGCCACTAGTTGACGGAAGCTTTTTTATTAATGTTTTTTTTGTTGACAATCAGGGCATGATCCGTAAATTTCCATTCGATGATCGCCAACTCTGAAACCAGTGACTTGTTCCGCAAGCGTCTCTACCTCATCTAATCCCGGATAATGAAAGTCAACAATTTTGCCACAGTCATCACAAATAATGTGATAGTGATCAGTTGTGACACAATCAAATCGGCTTGAAGCATCTCCGTACGTTAACTCTTTAACCAGTCCAATTTCCTTAAATACTCTCAAGTTATTATAAACTGTTGCTACACTCATATTAGGAAACTTACCTTCAAGAGACTTATATATTTCATCTGCTGTAGGGTGTGACATGGACTGGATTAAGTGCTCCAGAATAGCATGACGCTGCGGGGTAATTCGCACTCCTGAATTTTTCATTGCATCGATTGCTTCATGCAGTTTTTCTTCAGCCATTCGTCATGCACCTCGCTTTCAACAAGCATTCTTACTTTGTAATGTTTATAATTAGTGTACATGGTGACGATATGATTTGTCAATCACAGCCAACCTTTCGTATGAACACTATTTACTACCTTGATGAAGAATCGCTTCCTTTTCTCCCATATGATAATTAATGTAACGAGCTGCCACAAACAAAAAGTCAGACAAACGATTTAGAAAAGACAACACAAGTGGATTTGCCTCTTCTATCATCACCGTGTGTCGTTCTGCACGACGAACAATTGTACGGGCTACATGAAGGCTTGCTCCAGCAGGATGTCCACCTGGAAGAATGAAGTTTTTAAGTGGCTCCAACTGCTTCTCCCATTTATCAATTTGCTTTTCCATTTCATTAATATGCACTTCTTCTATCGTCCACCCCACTTTTTTCCCTTTTGGTGTAGCAAGCTCCGAACCTACATGAAATAACCAGGTTTGTAGTTTTTGAAAAATGGAATCCCACTCTTCTTTTTCTTCGAAGTGCGCATTTGCCATGTGACTTAATGCCAGTCCAATTTGTGAGTTAGCCTCATCACAAGTACCATATGCTTCTACACGAATATCATTTTTGGCTACTCTCTGGCCGTAAATAAGTGATGTTTCACCTTTGTCTCCTGTTCTTGTATAGATCTTCATAGTTAATACCCCCTATCAGGATCGATAATATTCTTCATCTCGCCTTCATGCTTTTGGTATTCCATTAAGTTATATTCAAAAATTTCTATAGCTCTGGGCTGGTAGCCACCTGAAATTGCTGAGTGATGAGGTGTGATGGTCACATTATCCATCTCCCAAAATGGATGAGCAGGATCAAGTGGCTCATTCTTAAACACATCAAGCACAGCATGTTTCAATCGGTTTTGCTCGAGGGCTACGATTAAATCCTTCTCTTCTACAGTATCTCCTCGACCAATATTAATGAATACAGTAGATTCTTTCATTGCTTCAAAATGTTCCTTCTTAAAATAACTTCGCGTTTCGATTGTGCTCGGCAGAACACCCACTACAAAATCACAATAAGGAAGCATCGTCAAAATGTTTTCATTTTCGTAGATGCGATCAAAATAGTTTGACGCATGCCCTGATCGATTCACGCCAAGGGTTTTCATCCGGAAGGCTTGCGCAAGCCTAGCAATTTCACACCCGATTGCGCCCGTTCCAACAATCCCTATTGTGCTCCCTGTTATTTCTTCTATCGGCAACTTTTTATTCCAAATCTTTGATTTTTCATTCGCAAGAACTTGCTTTGTATGTCTAGCGGTCTGAAGCATCATGGATATTGTATATTCAGCCATCGGTATACTGTGAATACCACGAGCATTCGTAATCAGAATACCCTTTTCTTTTATAGCTTCAAACGGCATCCGTTCAAGTCCTGCAGATAAAACCATAATCCATTTCAGGGAAGAAGCCTGTTGGATCAGTTCCGTTGTTAAATCTTCCCCATAGGTTAGAAGAATTTCAGCTTCGGACAAATAAGACTCTGCTTCCTTCATTGAAGAAAGGAAATGAAACGTGGTTTTGGGAAAAGTTTCTTTCAAATGGTCTTTAATCGCAGTTTTAAGTTTTCCAGATGATACAACCTTCATTATTTCACCTCTATGTGTTTATGTATGTTCCCTTTCTTCAAGTATAGCTACTTTCCACCTGTTCTTTAAGCAAAAAGATAGCACTAGAAGAACTTATCTCTTGAAATCCAATTACGCTCTGGACGTTTAATGACAGAAAAAAGAGCGCATATTGCGCTCTCAACTGAAGATATGATCTACTATACTCTATGTAAAAAGGAATCACAGGTATAGTCGTGTGCCCTTAAGACAATCGTTTAAGAAAGATTTTCTTTAATAAACTTCAGAGCAGACTCCACATGTTCCTTAACGCGAACTTTGCGCCACTCTTTGATTAGGTTCCCTTCCTTATCAATTACAAAAGTTGAACGCACAATCCCCATATATTCTTTACCAAAGTTTTTCTTCAGCTGCCATACATCATATGCTTCCGCTGCTGAATGATTTTCATCTGCTAAGAGAAGAAAAGGAAGATCATACTTATCAATGAATTTTTTATGCTTTTCGACCGGATCTGGGCTCACTCCTACAATAACCGTATCAAGTTCTTCAAATCCATCAATATGATCCCTAAAATCACATGCCTCCGTCGTACACCCTGGCGTCATATCTTTCGGATAAAAGTAAAGAACGACATTTTTCCCTTTATAGTCCGCAAGAGATACTGTTTCTCCTGTACTTGCTTCAAGCTTAAAGTCTGGAGCTTTTTGTCCTATTTCAATACTCATTGATACGCCTCCTTTAATAATGAACTTCTAAATCTAAGCGTATCGAAATTCTATCCAACTTACAACTTCGACCTGTCTCGGTAATCTACCATTGTCGTCACAAAAAAAGCAGCAGGCATTAAATAGCCAATCAATGCCTCGATTATCGCAATCCACCGCCCTATACCAATCGGTGTAAGATCACCATAACCAACAGAAAGAAGTGTGACTGCGCTAAAATAGAGCACAGACTGAACTTTGGTCAGTGACGTTAATGTCATATTTGCAAGATCCACTTGTCCTTCTTGAAGAACGGGAACATCAAGAATAACCAAACTTAAATATATACTTCCAAAAGCGATAATCATCGTCAAATACACAAGAAATAACAGAAACATTTTATATACAGAAAGAAGACTTCCAGGTACTCTTGTTCTTTTCATAAGGGAAACCATACTTCTCCCAACACTTAAAGAAGCGAGCAATAACGAAACGATAATTAATATGATCATTCTAAACACCTCATAATAGGTTTATGAGGTGTTAACGTACTTTAGGACAAACTATTTTGATTGAAGGTTCGTATAAACAACTATTCGTTCCTCATCAATCCGATCGAATGTTCCTGTACACGTAACTAAGTTGAGACCTACGTGAAAACATGTGCCAAACACCTTCTCCATCGGTGCTTCGTTGCTTGAGGATGATTCAACCTTCTGTACTTCTAAGTCATACGATTTCTGATTTTCAATCGAAACGGTTACCACTTCAGCGGAATCTAAATGACCAAGATCAAAAAATACTGGGGGTCCTGTTTTGTTATCAACATGACCTGTCAAAACATCATTTCCAACTTCACCAGGCTTCGTTCCTAATTGAACCCACCCAACATTACGAGCTTCTTTTGGCACATCCATTTGCCCGTTTGATAATTAACCTACATGTGTTCCACTTCAGTATCTACATTTATTGCAGGGATAGACAACTGTTCAGCAAGGATTCCTTCTATAATAGGTTCATAAGCTTCTTCACTCGCAGTCCGAGAAGATGCTGTTACTTCTAGATCATAGATCAGTTGAACTTCTTCATTAGAAGTAACTTCTTTCTTTCCATCTGTTTGATCAGGCCAAGAACAGCCTGCTACTCCTAAAAGCACCATAATCACTAATAGCATTTTAACAGCATCACTGCTCCGGAAAGAAGAGTACATGCAACTGTATTTGACTGATCCGCGGTCCCACATACTAAATGATCGATCTATCGCTTCTAGAACCTATCTAACAAAACAAAAGTCCAGAGGGAATATTCCCTCTGGACTTTTAGTTACCGGCACCTCTATATTTTGTCACTCCAATATTCCACATGAAGATAGAAAATCCAAAAAACACCACTCCCATAAGCGGGGTAAGAAAAGCATAACCATACCATTCTTCACGCCCTAAGAAATAAGCTGAAGGATACACTCCTACAAAAGCAAATGGTAAGATCCATGTTAATACAAAACGAATCACTTTATTATAAATATCCACTGGGTATCTCCCATAGTTCCCGATGTTGTACATCATTGGCATAATACTTGTTCTGCTATCAGACCAGAAGCTAATGCTTGCAAGTAGAATAAAAATACCTGCATACACAAAAGCACCACCTAAAACCATAAAGAGAAATACAATAGGATCGTACCAGGACATACTTAGATCAAGTCGACTCCCCGCATAAATCATGACGGCAATTCCTGTGATGACCCCAAACAAAGATTCAAGCTCCATTCGTTCTAAAATAATCTGAAACAAACTATGAACAGGTCTTGTCAGAATTCGATCCATTTCACCTTTAACGATATACCGTTCATTAAAGTCCCAAATGTTAAAGAATGCTCCAAAGATGGCAAATGGAACGAGAAAAAATCCGTAGATAAAAATAATTTCATCTTTCGACCAGCCGCTAAGCATATTGGTATGTCCAAACACGACAAGGATGAAAATTAAATTAACCGCCTGAAATAGCAGATCAGACATAATTTCCATTAGCATATCAACACGATAGGTTAACCTTGTTTTCATGTATTGCGAGACATATAGAAAGAAAATACTAGTATGCTTCATGTTTTACCCTCCCTGAACAATCAAGCGTTTTTTGGCCATTATCCATAGTGCTTGAATTGGAAGAATCAAAATAACCGCCCACACAAGCTGGAAAAGAATCGCTTCCCAAACCGCACTTCCTGTAAAACCTTCTGTGAAAATCATACTTGGGATATAGCTGATGGCTTGAAAAGGAAGAAAGTCCATTACATTCTGTGCCCACCCTGGATAGAAACTGATTGGAAGTAACAAACCTGAAAACAAATCAATCACAACACGCTTTGCTCGAATCAGTCCATCATTATTAAAGAAGAAAAAGGTCATAACTCCAGTCAGGAGATTGATTTGAGTATTAACAATAAAACTTAAAATAATAGCAATCGTAAAGAACATCCACGTAGAAAACGCAGCTGAAAATTCAATCGGAAAAATAAGGCTAACAATAATCATCCCTGGAATTGAGAAGAAGCTTAATCGAAAAATCCCTTCCCCAAGTCCTTGCATCGTCTTCATTATTAAATAATGATAGGGGCGTATAAACTCGACTGCCACCTTACCCTCTTTAATCTCCTGAGCGATTTCTCGATCGATATTATTAAAGTAAAAAGCTCTTGCCATCCATGCAACAGCAACATATGTTGTCATCTGAATAACAGATAATCCTTCAATTTCCCCTTTTCCACCATAAATCGCATTCCATAGAAAATAGTAAGCACCAATGTTGATGCTGTAAATTAAAATTCCGCTATAATAGTTCGTCCGATAGGCAAGCATCATTAAGAAGCGGACGCGAATCATTTCAATGTACTTACCCATTACGCATTCCCTCTTCATAGATATTTCGAATAATCTCTTCTGTCGAAATTTCATGAATCTTAATATCCGTGATTCGGTTTGCTGCTACGACTCTTCCAATTACTTCTGAAATGACATGCTCTTCGTTCACAACATTCGCAATCCACACGTTTTCACGATCACCTTTTGTCCATTCGGCTTCAAGTTCCTTCAATAAAGGTTGGAGTTGCTCATCACTAACCTGTTCACCAAATTGAAATTGAATTTGCTTCCCTTCTCCCCAATTAGAACGAAGCTTAGCAAGCTTACCATCATAAATAATCTGTCCTTCATCTAGCATAACAACCCGATCACATAACGCTTCAATATCTGTAAGATCATGAGTCGTAAGTAAAATCGTTGTCTTATACTTCTCATTAATCTCTTTTAAGAAATTGCGGATTTTTAATTTAACTAGCACATCAAGACCAATTGTCGGTTCATCTAGAAATAAAAGCTTAGGGTTATGAAGAAGAGCTGCTGCGAGCTCACACCTCATTCGCTGTCCAAGTGATAATTTCCGAACCGGTTTATCAAGTAAAGGACCAATATCTAGAGACTCAATTACATGATTCATATGCTCGTTATAAACATCATCCGGTACGTTATAGACTTTTTTCAGCAAACGAAATGATTCCTGTACGGCAATATCCCACCACAATTGAGATCGTTGTCCAAATACAACTCCAATGGATCGAACAAACTTTTCTCGTTCTTTATGGGGATCCATTCCATTTACACGAACAGTTCCAGAAGTCGGTGTTAAAATTCCCGTTAGCATTTTAATACTTGTCGATTTACCAGCACCGTTTTCTCCGATATACCCTACCATTTCACCTTCATTAATGGTAAAAGAAATATCTTTAACAGCTGAAATCACCTTATAATTACGCGTAAAAAGATCTCGAAACGCTCCTTTTAAACCAGAACGACTTGAGTGAGATTTAAAATCTTTACGCAGTTCCTGTACATCAATAACCTTTTCCATACGTCTTCCTCCTTTTAACACACCAACTTAGTTTACAAGAGCACTTCCTATTAAACAATCATTGCGTGTTTTTTGAAAGAAGGAATAGTGTTTTGTTCTGCTCTACTCATGCTACAATGAGGGTGATTAACGAGCATTCCAAGGAGGTAAACATGAATTTCACTAAATCAGAACAACATCATAAAGAATCACTCGATATTATGCTTGGCGGTGTAAACAGCCCATCTCGATCTTATAAGGGGGTTGGTGGCGGCACGCCCGTCTTTATGGAAAAAGGAAAAGGACCCTATTTCTGGGACGTCGATGGAAATAAATACATAGACTACCTTGCAGCGTACGGACCGATTATTACTGGTCATGCTCATCCCCATATCACGGAAGCGATCACAAAAGCTGCTGAGAACGGCGTGTTGTATGGTACTCCAACCGTCTTAGAAAACCGTTTTGGTTCCATGCTTCAAGAGGCTATACCTTCACTTGAGCGAGTTCGATTTGTGAACTCTGGTACTGAAGCCGTTATGACTACAATTCGTGTAGCACGCGCATATACAGGACGCAACAAGATTGTGAAGTTTGCTGGATGCTACCATGGACACTCTGACCTTGTCCTAGTTGCAGCCGGCTCAGGCCCAGCAACGCTCGGAAGCCCTGATTCTGCCGGTGTTCCTAAGAGCATTGCAAAAGAAGTGATCACAGTTCCATTTAACGACATCGAAGCTTATAAAGAAGCAATGGACAAATGGGGAGATGAAATAGCGGGAGTTCTTGTTGAACCAATCGTTGGTAACTTCGGAATTGTAGAGCCAGAAGAAGGCTTCCTACAACAAGTGAATGATCTAACACATGAGCACGGCGCACTTGTAATTTATGATGAAGTCATTACCGCTTTCCGCTTTATGTACGGTGGTGCTCAGAACCTCCTTGGTGTTGAGCCAGATATGACAGCGCTTGGTAAAATCATCGGTGGTGGTCTTCCGATTGGTGCTTATGGCGGTAAACGCGAAATCATGGAGCATGTTGCGCCGCTAGGTCCTGCTTATCAGGCAGGTACGATGGCCGGAAACCCAGCTTCTATCTCAGCTGGTATCGCTTGTCTAGAAGTTCTTCAAGAAGAAGGCGTATACGATTATTTAGACAAACTTGGAGATCGACTTGAAACAGGGATTCATCTTCATGCGAAGGAAGCCGGTATCCAAATTACGATCAACCGACTTAAAGGAGCTTTAACCGTCTACTTTAATGACGAGAAAGTTATCAATTACAAACAAGCAGAAGATTCGGATGGTGAGAAATTTGCTCGATTCTTCAAACTTATGCTTAATGAAGGAATCAACCTTGCTCCTTCTAAATATGAAGCATGGTTCTTAACAACAGAACATACTGAGAAAGACATCGATGACACACTTGAAGCCGTTAAACGTGTCTTTCATAAAATGGCGTAACAAAACAATTTTAGAAATAAGGCAAGTTAAACGGGAACTATTATTTAATAATAAAAGACAGAATGAAGTAATTTCATTCTGTCTTTTATACTATTCTTTGATAATAAGTAAAATAGGGCTTGCTATCCTGACCATTCCGATGTATAACTAGTACGTCTCATATGTTTAAAAGAGGAAATAGAGGATACTCTCTATACTAAAAGGACTCGACGAAAGGACTTATAAAAGAATGAAGTTTGGTGCCCGTATTTTTAAAACAGGGCTTGCGATTACACTCGCACTTTATATCTCAACATGGCTTGGTCTTGAGCCACCCACTTTTGCTGGGGTTGCTGCATTATTTGCCATTCAGCCATCGATTTACAGATCCTATCAAACGATTATCGATCAGTTTCAATCCAACATCATCGGAGCTCTGCTTGCGGTTGGTCTCGTTATTCTATTTGGAAACCAACCCATCGTAATTGGATTAGGTGCAATCATAATAATTGCTATCAATATTAAATTAAAAATAGAAAGCACAATCCCACTTGCAATCGTGACCGTTATCTTAATTATGAATGCTCCTCAGGAAGAGTTCATCACATTTGCAACAAACCGTTTCTTAGTCATTATGGTTGGTGTTATCAGTTCCTTCTTTGTGAACTTGATTTTTGTTCCACCGAGATATGAAACGAAATTATTCCATAAAATTGTGAGCAATACAGAATATATTACACAGTGGATCAGACTTGCTACTAGAAACGATGCTGAACACAAAGTATTGAAAGAGAATTTGATCAAGTTGAAAGAAGACACAGTTAAAAGCGATCAATATTTCCTTCTTTATAAAGAAGAGCGTACGTATTTTAAACGAAGAAATTTCGTAAAAGCACGGAAACTCGTGCTCTTCAGACAAATGATCGCGACAACCGAGAAGTCACTCGCTATTCTAAAAATGCTTGATCAGCTCGATGTGAAAATTCTCATTATGCCTGATGAAGTACGAAAATTGATTCAAACTCACCTCGATGAGCTGACAAACTATCACGAACGGATCCATTTAAAGTACATCGGTAAAGTGAGACATCAGTCTCCGGAGGAAATGTTAAACACCGTCGGATCTGGTGAGTCAACGTTAACCGAACGCTATGTTGACCTTTACGAAAGCGGAGAATGTAATCGCGAGCTTTGGATGACAATCTTCCCATTGATCGGAATGATTATCGACTACCACGATCAGCTCGAACATCTTGATTTGCTTGTCGATAGCTTCCATTCCTATCATCAAGAAGAAAACGAAGTCGATATACAAGAACTTCATGCTAAATAGAAAAAAATCAGCCGATTGTATTCGGCTGATTTTTTTCTATTTTTTCATTTTAGGATCTAATGCGTCTCGTAAACCATCCCCTAGTAAGTTAAAACCAAGCACTGTCAACATGATAGCAAGACCAGGGAAGAACACCGTCCAGGGGGCTTGGATAATATAAGACCGCGAATCCGCAAGCATCTTCCCCCACTCAGGCTGAGGTGCCTGAGCACCGAGTCCAAGAAAGCTAAGTGCAGCTGCTTCTAGAATAGCAGTAGCGATCGCTAATGTTCCTTGAACGATGATGGGTGCCAGGGAATTCGGTAGTACATGATGGAAAATGATTCTCGAATCTTTCATTCCAACAGCTCGTGCTGCCATGACGTACTCTTCCTGCTTCACACTCAATACTCTCGAACGAACAAGCCGGCCAAAGTTCGGAATATTAATGATCGCAATGGCAATGAGTGCATTTCTCAAGGAAGGTCCAAGAACGGCTACTACAGCAATAGCTAGAAGAATACTTGGAAATGCCAACATAATATCAAAGATACGTGAAATAATCGTATCCACAATTCGTCCGTAATAACCGGCTATCATTCCTAATAAGCTACCGATCGCAGCTGAACCGAGAACAGCAAAGAAGCCAACCCATAGTGAAATTCTTGCACCATAGATAATACGTGATAAAATATCACGACCAAAATCATCCGTTCCAAACCAGTGACTTGCGGATGGAGATTGGAGGCGTTCAGCTAACTTCTGTTCGTTAATTCCTTCCGGAGCGATAACTCCAGCAAAAATGGCTAGAAGAATAAAAAAGAGCACAATACCCATGCCGATCATGGCAAGCTTATTTCTCCTGAATCCTTTCCAGGCTTCACGCCATGGTGATATTACTTCTTCGTCTGGTTGCTTTTGTACATTCACTTGTTTCTGCGGAGCGATTTCAGCCATTTCGAAGCCCCCTTAGTTGTATTTGATTCGAGGATCAATTGCTGCATATAACAGATCGACAATCAGATTAATAAAGACAAAAATAATGGCAACGATCAAAATTCCGGATTGAATAACAGGATAATCTCTGAAGTTAATCGCATCGTATATATAACGCCCAATTCCTGGCCATCCAAAAATGGTTTCAGTCAGAATAGCACCACCAAGCAAAAGTCCCATTTGAAGACCAATTACAGTCAAAACCGGAATAAATGCATTTTTCAAGGAATGCTTGTAAACCACCCAGAACATTTTCATACCTTTTGCACGTGCTGTTCGAACGAAATCAGAGCGCATGACCTCAAGCATGCTTGAGCGCGTCATCCTTGCAATAATCGCCATTGGGATTGTACCTAGTGCAATACCAGGAAGGATCAAGTGTTTAACGACTTCAATGAATTGGTCCATCCGACCATGAAGTAATGTATCGATGAGATATAGATTAGTTATCGCATCGATTGGATTCCTCACATTTTCACGACCTGTGGATGGAAGCCAGCCGAGTTCAAGTGAGAATGCCCACTGTTCCATCAATCCTAACCAGAAAACAGGCATGGATACTCCAATTAGTGCAAGAACCATAGCTACGTAATCAAACCAAGAATTCTGATACCATGCACTGATAATACCGGCATTCACACCAATAAAAATCGCAATCACCATTGCAACGATCGAAAGTTCCAGGGTCGCTGCAAGATACGGCCAGATTTCCCCGCTAATATCTGAACTCGTCCTTAGAGACGTTCCAAGATTTCCTGTAAATAAATTCTTAATATAGTCTATATACTGAAGATACCATGGCTGATCGAGTCCAAGCTGTTTCGTCAAACTTTTAATGGCTTCCTCTGTAGCCTGTTGTCCAAGGATTACCTGAGCAGGATCACCTGGAATAGCCCGGATCATGAAAAATACGATCAATGTCATTCCAAATAAAACAGGTATCAGCATTAACAGTCGTCTAACAGTATAAGCAAGCATGTACTCACCTCTTCTTCCTTATGTACAATTCTTGTATGAATTCCTATTGTCTATGTATTCGATCATTCAGCAAGTATAGATTGATAAAGGATAATAAGGGGAGTAATTCTACTCCCCCTTCATTCATCTACTGCATTGTTACTTTTGTTAACTTGTCAGATCCAGTTGGATGCGGAGTGAATCCTTTGATTGTGCTCTTACCACCAAGTGCTGGTTTCGAGTGCACAAGTGGAATCCACGGTGCATCTTCATGGATGATTTCCTGCGCTTCAGCATAAAGCTTGTTACGCTCTTCCTCATCCGGAGTAGACTGTGCTTTGATCAAAAGATCATGTAGCTCCTGGTTTTCATACTGCGTGTAGTTATTACTTCCGATGTTATCCTGATCCAAAAGTACATACAGGAAGTTATCAGCGTCACCATTATCTCCAGTCCAACCAAGCAAGAAGCTATCCGCTTCACCGTTACGCGTTTTTTCAAGGTAAGTAGCCCACTCATAAGACTTAATTTCTGCTTTCACTCCAATTTCAGCGAAGCTTTTCTGAAGAACTTCAGCTACCTTCTGTCCATCTGGCATATATGGACGTGGAACCGGCATTGCCCAAAGTTCCATTTCAAATCCATCTTCATACCCAGCTTCTTTCAAAAGCTCTTTTGCTTTATCAAGGTCATACTCATAAGCTTCAATGTCGTCATTATAGCCACCGATAACAGGAGGCATAGGGTTTTTCGCTGGTTCAGCTTGTCCTGCGTAGAACGAATCAATAAGCGCTTGCTTATCAACTGCATGGTTTAGAGCCTGACGCACTAGCTTGTCTTTTAATGGTCCACGATTTGTTGTCAACCCTAGGTAACCGACGTTCATAGAAGGACGGAAGAACGTTTGAAGGTCAGAATTATCTTCAACCTGCTGTACATCTGATGGGTTAAGACCATCCATCAAGTCGATTTCACCAGCCATCAGTGCATTCAAACGTGCTGAGTTATCTGGAATTGCTCGGAAGATAACACTATCAAGCTTTGGATAACCATCCATCCAATAATCTTCATTCTTATTTACAACAATTTTGTCATTACGATTCCACTGATCAAAAACGAATGGACCAGTACCTACAGGATTCTCACCAAACTTGTCGCCTTCCTTTTCAAGCGCATCTGGGGATGCGATCGCAAAAGGAGACATCGCAATATTCTTTAAGAATGGTGCCTGCGGGCGCTTCAGCTTAAATTCAACAGTATAATCGTCTTTAGCTGTTACGCTTTCAATAACATGACCTTCATCGCCTTTAAATCCACCAAACATTGATTTGTAGTAATAAAACGCTTCTTCATTTCCATTCATCCAGCGTTCGAAGTTATAGACCACTGCATCTGCATTAAAGTCAGTTCCATCATGGAATTTAACACCTTCACGAAGTGTAAATGTATACGTTTTTCCATCATCGGAAACTTCCCAATCTGTCGCGAGAGCTGGCTCTACATCAGTATTATCATCACCATAATCAAGTAGCGTATCGAATATGTTCTTTGTTACTTTAAATGATTCCCCGTCTGTAACTGATGCCGGATCAAGTGAGACAGAGTCTCCACCACGGCCAAAGATTAATGTTCCACCTGCTGCTTCGCCATCTCCAGAGTCTCCCCCGCCATTGCTATTCGTTTCGTTTGAACCGCCGCAACCAGCAAGTCCCATCGAAAGAAGCAATACAAATACTAATGAAAAAATAGCTTTTTTCTTCATCTTCTTCCCCCTTATTCATGTTTGTTATTTATACATGGTCTTCCTCATACAGATGACACGCTGTATGGTGTCCCGGTTCGACTTCCTTAAATTCAGGAACAACAGAACTACACACGTCCATTGCCTTTGGACACCTTGTATGGAAAGGGCATCCAGATGGTGGATTAGACGGGCTTGGTACATCTCCCGTAAGAATAATTCTGTCTTTTCCATACTCAGGGTCTGGAACTGGCACTGCTGAGAGAAGAGCCTGTGTATACGGATGTTTGGAATCAAGATAGAGCTTTTCACTATCTGCCATTTCTACAATGCGACCAAGATACATGACCCCTACTCGATCGCTAATATGACGAACAACTCCAAGGTCATGTGCAATAAACAAATATGTTAGCCCAAGCTCTTTCTGAAGATCCTCTAGGAGATTTAATACTTGAGCTTGAATCGAAACATCAAGTGCTGAGACAGGTTCATCTGCTATGATTAGCTTTGGATTAACGGCTAGTGCACGGGCAATACCGATGCGTTGACGCTGACCACCGCTGAACTGATGGGGATATCGTTTCGCATGATAAGAGCTGAGACCTACAATTTCGAGAAGTTCTTTTACTCGCCTTTTTCGCTCAGCCTTGCTACCAAGCTTATGAACGATGAGTGGCTCTTCGATGATTTTCTCAACTGTGTGTCTAGGGTTAAGTGAAGCGAAGGGGTCCTGAAACACCATTTGGATGTCTTTTCTGAGATGACGAAGATCTTTCTTGTTCAAAGTAGTCATTTCTTTTCCATCAAAGAGAACTTCTCCTTCACTTGGTTCGAGTAGCCGCATCAACATACGACCTGTTGTAGACTTCCCGCATCCACTTTCCCCAACCAATCCGAATGTTTCTCCTTTATGTAATGTGAACGTTACGCCATCGACGGCTTTAACTGTTCCTATCTGCTGTTTGAGCACGCCTCCCTCGATTGGGAAATGCTTCTTAAGTTGTTTTACTTCGAGCAATGCTTCCTGCAAAATAGAAGCCCCCTTTTAGCTTTTTACTCTCTCTAATACTGCAGCTTTCTTCTCATCCTCATGAAGCCAGCACCTTGCCTTTTGATCTGGTCCAGCCTCGAGCAACACTGGATTCTCTTCATAACATTTGTCGAAAGCAAAACTGCAACGTGGCGCAAAATGGCATCCTTTGTTAATGGAGCCTGGCTTAGGGACATTTCCTGGTATGGAATACAACCTATCTTTTCGCACTCTCACATCAGGAACCGATTCAATTAGACCAATCGTATAGGGATGTTTAGGACGTTCAAAGATATCCTTCGTTTTCCCTTGTTCAACGATCTTCCCTGAGTACATGACAACGATTCGATCACAAATTTCAGCGACCACTCCGAGATCATGTGTGATCAAGATAATCGACGTATTCGTTTCCCGGTTCAACTTTTTCATTAGCTCAAGGATTTGAGCCTGAATGGTTACATCTAGTGCTGTTGTAGGCTCATCCGCAATTAGAACTTCTGGATCACATGCCATCGCCATGGCAATCATGACACGCTGACGCATACCACCTGATAATTGATGAGGGTATTCATTCATGAGCTCTTCTGCTCTTGGGAGTCCTACTAGCTTAAGAATTGAAATAGCATGGTCCCACGATTTTTTCTTGTTCCATTTCTTATGTATTCGAATGCCCTCGATCAGTTGATTTCCGATTCGAAAAACAGGGTTAAGTGATGTCATCGGCTCTTGAAAAATCATCCCGATTTCATTCCCTCTAATCTCCCTCATCTCTTTCTCTGATTTCGTCAGGAGGTTTTCACCTTTGTAACTAATTTCTCCACCAACAACTTTTCCTGGAGCCTGAATGAGCTGCATAATGGATAAAGATGTTACGCTTTTCCCCGAACCAGATTCTCCCACAATCCCAAGAACTTCTCCTTTATTTACATAAAAATCAACGGAGTCGACTGCTGGAATTTCACCATCATCGGTAAAAAAGTGAGTTTCTAACCCGCTGACGTTTAACACTGGCTGTTCCACTCTTTCACCCCTTTCAACAAATTCAGAATTTTTTAATTAAACTAAAATCTGTTTATCATTATTACATTAATTTGTTCGGTTGGCAATGTGTATTGAGGTAATTTTCTGTCTTTTTTTGACGCTTTTACGCGATAATGTGCAATAAAACACAAAAAAGCACCCGAACTGGGTGCTTTTTTGTTGAAGAATTATAAATTTTGTACTTGAAACAAATTATGGTATGACCCTTTTCGTTTCATCAGTTCCTGGTGGTTACCGGACTCTGTAATTTGACCATTTTCTACAACTACAATTCGATCTGCATGCGTAACAGTCGCAAGACGATGGGCTACAATAAACGTTGTTCGATCTTTAGCGAGGTCCTCTATGGCCCCTTGAATCAAGTGTTCACTCTCCAAATCAAGTGCAGAGGTCGCTTCATCCAAGATAAGGATAGGAGGATTTTTAAGAAAAACTCTCGCGATAGCAATCCGTTGCTTTTGACCTCCGGACAACTTCACACCGCGCTCTCCGACTGGTGTATCATATCCTTCTGGAAGACTAGATATAAACTCATGAGCATTCGCTGCTTTTGCTGCCCGAATCACCGCGTCTTCAGAAGCATCTGGATTACCCATCATAATATTCATTCGAACTGATTCACTGAACAGAATATTATCTTGAAGGACCATCCCGATATTATCGCGTAGACTTCTTGCCTGATAATCGCGAATATCTGTCCCATCGATCAATATTCTGCCTCCAGTAACATCATAGAAACGAGGAATCAAGCTCACGAGTGACGATTTTCCTCCACCGCTCATTCCGACGAGTGCAATCGTTTCTCCAGCAAGGACATTAAGGTCAATCCCTTTTAGAACAGGAAGGTCATTTTCATTATATTTGAATGAAACATTCTCAAAGTTTATATTTCCTCTAACATCATTTAACGTTCTTGCATCATCACGGTCCACGATATCGTATTTCTCATCCACAAATTCAAAAACCCGATCCATTGAAGCAATCGACTGTGTTAGCGTAGTTGATGAGTTAACAAGTCGCCTAAGCGGACTGTATAACCGGTCCATATAGGTTACAAATGCTACCATCTCACCGATTTGCAAACCTCCAGATATCACGAGATACGCTGAGAAAGCGATCACGATAAGTGGAGCAACATCCGTTATTGTATTGACAACAGCGAAGGTTTTGGCATTCCATCGCGTGTGGTCCAGTGCGCGATCTAGAAAGTTAGAGTTGCGTTTACTAAATTGCTTCTGCTCGTAATCCTCAAGAGCAAAACTTCTGATCACAGACATCCCCTGGACTCGTTCGTGAAGATGTCCCTGAACTTCCGCAAGAGCTTGAGACCGATCTTTCGTTAAATCACGGAGTCGTTTGTAAAAGAATTTAACCGACAACCCGTATAAAGGGAGAAGCACAATCGCTGCTAAGGTTAACCATATATTCATAAACGACAGAATAACGATAATAATAACAATTGTTATAAGATCAAGCCAAACATTCATCATACCTGTAATCACAAATGTTTTTGTTTGCTCCACATCATTTATCACTCTTGAGATGATTTCGCCGGCTTTGTTATTTGAATAGAATTTCAAACTCAATTGCTGGATGTGAGAAAAAAGTTTATCACGAATGTCATACAAGACTTTACTTCCAATCCATTGTGCATAATATTGTCTGAAATATTCAACTGGGGGACGAACAACTACAAAAAGAAAGAATGCTCCTCCCATTAGCCATAGAAGCTGTTCATATTTATCCCCAGCTGGCATTTCCGCATTAATGATATCGTCTATCACATATTTTAAAATGAGGGGCAAGAGAAGCGGAATGCCGAATTTCAAAATACCAATACCAATTGTTATTCCTATTTGCTTTCGATACGGCTTAACAAAGGTCATATATCTTTTTATACTGCCCAAATGGCATCATCCTTTAGCTTTGTACCAGCTGTTTTGTAAGACAGCTCGTTTTTTATCCACAGAGTTATCATATAAAAACCTGTTGAAGAATATTCAACAGGTTTTTCTTACCTATATTGAAGAAATTGTTCATACCATTGATCTACAAATCCCGGAGCAAATGGTCCTTTTCGCTGATGAATCCAATTCATCAGTTCTTTAACATTTTGTTGTATAATGCGGTCTATTGCTTCGGGATAATTCATTTCTTCACGATGCGCTTCGTATTCGTCTTCATCCAAGAGCTTAAACGTCATATCAGGATAGATCTTAATATCAAGATCATAATCGATATATTTCAAAGCTTCTTCATCGTAAGTAAATGGGGTACCGAGATTACAATAATAGTACAATCCATCCGTTCGAATCATGCCTATGACATTAAACCAGTGATTTGCACTAAAATAACAAATGGCTGGTTCACGTGTTCTCCACTGTCTTCCGTCAGCTTCTGTCACGAGAATACGATCGTTCCCCCCGATTATTTCTTTTGAGGTTCCTTTAAGTACGATGCTTTCTTCCCATGTTCGATGTAGCGTACCGCGATGTTTATAACTTTGAATTTGAATTCTCGTCCCGGTCGTTGGGAAACTCATCTCCTTCTCCTTTCCTAAGAAATTCCGGAAAACGATGAATGCCTTTTGTATACAGGCAGACTCACAGTATCCTTTCTTTCTTACCGTTCAGTACATGTTTATCATCAAAAAAATTACATCTCATCTATATTCTTCTCCATTATAACGCTTAACAAAATAAAATTAAAATAAAAGCGCCATTCAAGTAGAATGGCACTTCGTTTCACTTCACTAAACTGGTGTTTTCTCAAAGGTAGAAATCACATCAGAAATAAGACGCTCAAAATCATCTTCCATTCTCGACAGTTTTTCTTTGCTTTGTAAAATCAGTGCTTTTTCGTCGTCACAACAAACCGAACGATCCCTTTCTAGCCTTTGAATTTCTTCTCTTGTTAGGATCATTTGATCGGCAAGTCTGAGCTGTTGCTGAATAAGCTCATCGAATCGGCCCATCTGACCTCTCCTTTCATCCCAATACGTTGCTGTGAAACTACACCTACAATCTCTCCAGTAATCCCACTTGGACTCTAATTTAAATAGAGGGCACTCAACAAACTTTCTTCAGACAAGATATTCAATAATAAACCTTCATTTCCTTTGGCAACTTCTGTAGAGATGTAAGAAATTTTGTCACATGCTTTCAATTGGAACAATACAATCTGCTTCCTCATTTCTTGGGGAGTTAACAAGAGTTGAAACTTCATAAGTATTCATTTTTTCTGATGGATAGGATTTCATGCATTCTTTCAGTTGCTCCAAATCATCAATATCAGGATTAAGCCAAACATCCTCCATTTCTTTCTTTAGAATCACTGGCATGCGATTATGTATCTCTTCCATTAGTTCATTGGCCATTGTAGTAAGAATTGTACATGTGTAAATAACTTCTTCTCCGTCTTTCCATTTTTCCCATAAACCAGCCATTGCAAAGGGTTCACCATGATTAACCTGAATTCGCATTGGGATTTTGCGATCTTTCGTACGTTTCCATTCATAGAAACCATCAGATAAAATAAGGCATCGTCGCTTTTTCAACGCGTGTTTAAAGCTAGCTTTTTCATGAGCAGTTTCACTGCGAGCATTGATTAATTTATTCGATATAGATGGATCCTTTGCCCAAAAAGGAATCAGTCCCCATCGCAAAGTACCTAGTCGGTTCATTTGGTCTGCATTAATGACAACAGGGACTTGTTGTGATGGTGCAATATTAAAGCGAGGAATATAATCCTCTATCCTTGTTTGTTCAATTTGAAACCGTTCAATTAATTGATCAAGTTCGATCGTCAAAGAAAAACGCCCACACATAACCTCACTCCTTCCTTCATTGAGTAATCGCTTCGATATCTTTTATAAAATACCTACCTTGTTTTCATTTTTTTGTATCTTTGTTAGATCAGTGCATGAAAAAAACAGGGCTGACTTAGTCAGCCCTGCCTGGGAAGTAACTTTATTTTTGCTGCTGGTTCTTAGCAGATGCTTGCTGCTTGTTTTGAGCAGACTTTGCATTGCGAGCTTTTACTTGCTGTGCATCTGTTTCATTTGCAAACTCAGCACCGTATTGTTGCTGAGCAGCTTGACCTGCAGATGCTTGCTGCTTGTTTTGAGCAGACTTCGCATTTTGAGCTTTCACTTGTTGAGCATCTGTTTCACTTGCAAATTCAGCACCATATTGTTGCTGACCTGCTTTACCAGCAGAAGCTTGTTGTTTCTGCTGTTTTGCTTGTTGAACGTTTGCTCCAGATTGAGTTTGTCCTGGTTTCTTTGCCATGGCTTATCACCTCCCACAAACAATAGAATATCCAGTTATGTAATTGTTATGTATGTTCTTTTAAGAAAAACTTAGATATTACTCATATTCATGCCTAACCATTTGCTATCCTACATTTTCACACCTTGAAACGTAAGTTGAGCTATTTACTTTGTTTATTTTTGACCATTCACACCAAAATCGAGAAGTTAACAATTGTAGTTAACAGAACTACTATTGAAAATATACTTATTATAAAAGAGCATTAGCAAACATTTCCCGGCTTTCCACTCCTCCTCTTTCATACCGATATTCTTTATGTTGCACAATAAGAAAAGGAAGGAGGTTGGACGATGGAGCAACATCGAGATATGACTGAGTTATCTATGATGTCTAAAGAAAAGTGGGCCGATAACGAGCTCTCCTTCTTTCATCATAGCCTGCAACAAATTGCCCCCTATTTAAACAGTGAAGGCGTGGCGGTCCACCGAGAAATTATGAAAGAGATCGAACAACGTGGTGGTCTTTCTGCTTTTATGCCAGATTAAAGCTTCTTATAACGATTTTCTCAAAAAGAAACAGCCCTCCGAAATCAACTTCAGAGGGCTGTACTATGATGAGTATATTCTATACTAGAAGTTTGATTTTGATTGCCCGCCGTCAACGTTGAGCGTAGCTCCAACAATCCATGAGGCTTTCTCAGAAGCCAGGAAAACGACTGCATCCGCTACTTCTTCAGGCGTTCCAAATCTCCCTCCAGGTATTTCTTTTTCAACAAACTCGTTTATTTTCTCGGGATTTTCATCAAGGCGTTTCTGCCAATTTCCTGAGGGATGAAGAATTGCCCCAGGAGCCACCCCATTGACTCTTACTCCATCCGCTATGAGCTCATCTGCCATTGCTTTTGTAAAGCTGATCATCGCTGATTTTGAGTTATTATAAGTTGGTTTCCCACCAGATTCGCGCCCAAAAATAGAAGAGATATTAACGATAGCTCCACTTTCCTGCTTTTTCATTTCAGCAGCCGCTATCTGACTGAGGTGAACGGCTGAATAGAAATTAAGCTCCATGGCTTTATGGAATTGATTAATATCCGTCTCCATGATTGTCGTTCCGCTACTTCCTCCAGCATTATTTACCAGAACATCAATAGCTCCGAACTCCATAATATATGAATCGAGTAGCTGCACACGTTTACGATCATCCGTTATATCTGCTTCAAAAATGGCGAGGTTTTGTCCTATATCTTTCTTAGCTTGTTCAAGATCATCTCGATTTCTGGCACAAATACCTACCTTTGCTCCTTCATCATAGAAAGCTTTCGCAATAGCTTTGCCAATTCCTTTTGAACCACCCGTTACCAAAACTCGTTTATTTTCCAAATTTAAATTCAACTTTTTTCATCTCCTTCCAAAATCATTTTGACAATCTTTTGATAAGCAACAGGAAAAGCATATTTCCCAAGATCATTACTATTAACTAGTTGGGCGTTATTGTCCTTTAACTCTCCCTGGAACACCCCTCTAAAAACAGTTAATTGCCATTTAAGATGACTGAAAATATGATTAAAAGAAGCTATTTCCTCTTTGATCGTCGCTTGTACGTTATACACTTCTTGTATATGTTTTTTCAACTGATCTTCTTTTAGACCGCCTTCTACTAATTCGACATTCGGAAATTCCCAGAGACTTGCTAGTAGACCAGTTTCTGGACGCTGTCTAATCATAAAATTACCTTCTGAATCCTCCAAAGCTAAAACCGCAATTGGAACAGGTCTTGGCGCTTTCTTTTTTGATTTAATCGGCAGCTCTTCTTGGGACCCTTCTGAAAATGCTCGACAATGCTCTTGAACTGGGCATAGAAGACAAGAAGGAGATTTTGGGGTGCATACGATCGCACCAAGCTCCATCATACCCTGATTGAATGAAGATGGATCTCCTTGTGAAATAATACGCCTCGTTACTTCCTCAAACGTTTTTCTAGCAGAAGGCTTTGCAATATCTTCCCAAATCCCAATAATCCTTGATAGGACACGCATGACGTTCCCATCCACTGCTGGCTCGGGAATATCATAAGCAATGCTCAAGATAGCACCTGCTGTATATGGACCTACGCCTTTAAGTTTCGCTATCTCATTCGGATTACTCGGCACAACACCACCATAAGATGTAGCTACCTCTTGAACCGCACTCTGAAGATTTCTTGCTCGTGAATAATAACCCAGCCCTTCCCAAGCTTTTAGTACATCTGCTTCATCAGCACTCGCGAGGGCTTCTACGGTTGGAAATTGATTCATAAACCGTTTAAAATATGGAATGACCGTATCAACTCTTGTTTGTTGAAGCATAATTTCAGAAACCCACACGCGATATGGATCTTGATTTTCACGCCACGGGAGGGTTCGCTGTTCTTTTTGGTACCAAGAAATTAAATCCTTTTGAAATTGCTTCTCATCAAAAAAATGTAGAAGGTCTGTCACTTTCTCACTCATTTAACAACTCTCCGATATGATATAGTAAAGGTATCATTAACCATCTTAATAAATTCACCAATAACCTTCCTCAACTCTCTTCTAACACATATCATAACGTATCATATCTTTTCAATCACCTTTTAACTTTTCACAATGCGACTTTTTGGGTATAACTAAATATAGGACAATCAAAATCAATAATCTCAAAATTGGTATGCTTTTTGTATACAAATCGTTTTATTTGTTTCATAAGGAGGATTCTTACCCTATGGATACTGGGACTCATGTGGTCATGGGACTGGGGATTGGTGCTCTAGCAACATTAGATCCTGCCATTGCACAGGACCCAATTACCGCACAAAGCGTTCTAATCGGAGCGCTAATTGGATCGCAGGCTCCGGACTTCGATACAGTGCTGAAATTAAAAAATAATGCTGTCTATATTCGACATCATAGAGGCATTACACATTCGATTCCTGCAGTCGTTACATGGCCGATCATAATAAGTAGCGGGATCATGCTATTTTATCCTGAAACAAATTGGTTACATCTCTGGCTTTGGACATTTCTTGCTGTCTTTATCCACGTATTTGTAGACATTTTTAATGCATATGGAACGCAAGCGATCAGACCATTTTCTAACAGATGGGTTGCCCTTGGTGTGATCAATATCTTTGATCCGTTTATTTTCTTAGCTCATATTGGTGGGCTTGTCCTCTGGTATGTAGGAGCGAATCCGGGTTACACATTTCTCGCGATATACGCGATACTGATTCTTTACTATTTTTGGCGAATTTACGAACAGAGAAAAGTCATTAAAGCAGTTAAAGAGCGTATACCTGATGCAGTAGAAGTGATCGTATCTCCTACGATTCGCTGGAGCAGATGGCATATCGCTGTAAAATCTGAAACACAATTTTATGTCGCTCGTGCAGAAGGAACCACCATTCATGTTCAAGACGAATTTGATCGAGTACCTGTTCCGAAAACACCCGTACTTGAATCTGCCAAAGAAGATCCAAACTTAAGTGCCTTCTTATCCTTCTCACCTGTTTATAGATGGGAAATTGAAGAAAAAGAAGTTGGGTATGAAGTCCGATTTATTGATCTTCGCTATCGAAATAAAGGTCACTATCCATTCGTAGCCGTTGTACAGATGGAGGATCAACTTGAGATAACAAGCTCCTATACTGGCTGGGTATACAGTGAAGATACTTTAAGAAAGAAATTAGACCCTGCTATTGATTGATTTAGCAATTGCCATTTCACGTCTTACACTGAAATGGAGCAACATGATGATCTCTAAACAAGAAACCGGCTGGACAAATGTCCAGCCGGTTTTTACTATTGGCTCTTTTCTAAAAGATTGTTGCTTTTGAAATGAATTAAAAAACTACACTTTGTGATTGGAGCGGAAGGATGCTCGACTCCTGCGGGACTAGCGGGACAGGTGAGACCCCATAGGAGCGTAAGCGACGAGGAGGCTCACCGACCGCCCCGCGGAAAGCGAGCATCCTGGAGCGGAAATTAACTCGCTATAACAACAATGTCTTCTGCGAAAACATCCTTACTATTTAATGTTTGATGCTTTGATCATCATCAAAATACCCTTTATATTTCGGGTTCGTCATCATGAAGTCATGTAGGACCGGACCATAATAATCAATCCACTGTTTGACAATTTTTTCTGTTACATCGCTTCCTTTATATTCTCTCCCAGCCTTTGCTCTTGATGCTTCAAAGTCTTCCCAGAGGAGCTCAACCATCGTTCTGGCCTGGCCATATGAGAGATGATCATTCTTCTCAAGTAAATTATGAGTTAGCCTTTGAAATAAGTCTTCCATCAGGCATCCTCCTTTCATGTTGTTCTTCCATCGCTTTCCGATTTGTTAGTAATGAAGTTCCTACATAAGTTTCATCGACCATCCACATACTAGTTCTATGCCTGTTCAACTAACGAATTTGAAAGGGGCGCACGACGATGAGAAATAAAAAAACCGGATTTCCTGATGCTAAATTCTCTGGTGAACCACGTGCTAAAGAAGAATATGCCTCAAAACGTCCTGACGGCACGACGAACACTCATCCACAGGAGCGGATGAACGCTTCAAATCGTACGAATCATCGTCAGGGGTAACTCTCATAATAGGAGGTAAGCAACTATGGGTAAAAAAAACCGCGATAGGCTTCATCCAAAATATGAGGATCCTTTTCAATCTCCTCGTGCAAATCCAAAACACGCTCATAATCAGGTGAACGGTGAAACCCAGCAGGCATACAACGACATCGTTCTTCAGATTCAGACTCGAAAACGGTCGTAATGAAATGCTACTTGAGAGCAGCTTTATTGCTGCTCTTTTCGAATTAACATTGAAATAGGAAACGCCTCAATATCCTGTTTATCTGAACGATACCCCCACGCAAATGTCCCATTCATATAATCAATCGTAAATGTTGAACCGGGATCACCATCTATTTCATATTGTTCTCCTGATGCAAAATCTTCGGGATTTAACAAATATGACTTAGCCAGTGCGATTTTTCGTTCATGCACTGAAAATTCATTCACCATCCCCATTTGTTCAGCTCTACGTGCTTTTTCACTTAGTAACGCGATTTCACTGCGAAGTTCTTGCTCACTCATTTGACTGAATCGCTTTTCCATTCCTAACCTCCATAACTAATAATGCATTAGTCTCCCCAGTATAGTTCATTTTCTACTTCATGACAAAAATATGCTACGCTTACATAGAGGAGTGATTCACATTGAAAACAATCCTAATTACTGGTGCTGGTTCAGGACTAGGTGCTGAACTAGCACGGCAGTGGTCGATTGAGGGACACCGTATACTATTAGTAGGAAGAACGAGACAAAAACTTGAAAAAACCAAACAAATTATCGAAAGCGTAAACAGCTCAATTTCTATTTATCCTTGTGATGTCACGAAACCAGATGATATTTCTCTTTTAATGGAAACAATCGTCAGGGATGGAATAGTTGTGGATATGGTTGTGAATAATGCTGGTGTAGGTGCATTTGGAGCATTGGAAGAACTAAGTGTTAATGACATACATCGTGTTATTGATACAAATGTAAAAGGAACGATATTCCTTACTAAAGCGTTTCTTCCTCACTTGAAAAGTGTGAATGGGCGCATTATGAATATCATTTCAACCGCGGGACTCAAGGGGAAGAACCATGAAACGGTTTATGTCGCTTCGAAATTTGCTGTGCGCGGCTTTACAGAGAGTCTCTGGAAAGAACTCGAAGGAACAGGGGCCAGTGCAACAGCGGTTTATATGGGCGGTATGGATACACCTTTTTGGTCGAACACAGACCATATTAAAGATTCGACTAGGCTTAAATCACCTTTTGAAAAAGCAAAACAAATCGTCAGTCAGGATGAGGGACAAAAAGAAATCTTTATTGATCGTTAAGCTCTTCAAGGTACCTGTTTATAAGCGGGAATGGAAATCCTTTACGATATAGAAATTGCTTCATTTTCTGATCGAACTCTCGACGTCCAAGATTACTATAACGGCGCTCAGCTTTCTGTGCCTGAAGCACAAGTGCGTCATATTCTTCATCTTCATCTTTTTCTAAATCAATTTGCTGCATGACTTCCTGAATAATGTCACGATCAAATCCCTTTGCTCTTAGCTCTTGATTTACTTTTTGTCGTTGTTCAGTTGCAGAAGATTTTTTAAGCTTCGACGCTTTTTTCTCAGCTAATTTCATGGCAAGTTCAAGCTGCTGTTCATAAGAGTACTCTTCTAGTGCTTTATCAACCATTGTTTTATTAACCCCTTTTTGTTTGAGTTCTTGTCCAATCACAAACGGACCTTTACCACCTGCGTTAATTTTCGTTCTAACAAATGCTATAGCAAATTCAAGATCATTTACATACCCATAGCGATGAAGCTTTTCAAAGATAGATGGGAACGCTTCTTCAGGAATTTCCTTTTTGAGAAGATAATCTCTTACTTCTTTCTCAGAGCGCATACGATAAGACAAATAATTTAATGCGAGGTTCATGCCTTTTTTTACTTGATCTTCAAAATGGATCCCTTCCAGCATTTCGTCATTTAATTCAACACCTTTTCGGAGCCCGAAGCTGATTAAAACGTCCTGATCAACGCCGAAACCGAACTCTTCTCCAGAGCCCTTATCTATAAAAATAGAAAAACGCTCATTGTTATTTTTCTGTGTAGTAATACGCGTTATCTTAACCAATGCACTCACCTCCAATCATATTGTAGCACTTTGAGATAATCGAGATGAAGTTAAAGCATTGGATTAAAGGATTATCATTACGGGTAAAGAAGTATTAAAAGTATATCGAGTACGCCTAGGAGGAAGATGTTATGAATATTGCAATTACCGGGGGAACTGGCTTTGTCGGAAGCGCTTTGACTGAATCATTCGTTAATGACGGTCACTCTATTTACATCCTTACACGTAATCCTGCCAATAAACCTGTTAAAAAAAATGTTACGTATGTGAAATGGCTTCAGGATGATGCAGAGCCAGAGAAGGAGCTCGAAAATATTCACGCCATTGTCAACCTTGCAGGTGAGTCAATAAATAGTGGACGGTGGACAGAAGAGCGGAAACAACGAATACTCGATAGCCGTATTTCCTCAACACGAGAAATCATTTCGATTATTGAAAAGCTAGAGAAAAAACCACGTGTATTAGTCAATGCTTCTGCCATCGGGTATTACGGCTCGTCAATGGAGAAATCATTTACTGAGAACGACACTGAGCCAGGTTCAGACTTTCTGGCAGAAGTCACGATGAAATGGGAAGACGAAGCAATGAATGCCCAAAATCATGGTGTTCGTACGGTTCTTGCTCGCTTCGGAATAGTCCTTGGAGAAGAAGGCGCTCTCCCACTTATGACTCTACCGTATAAATTGTTTATGGGAGGTAAGCTTGGTGACGGGCGTCAATGGTATTCATGGGTTCATATTCAAGACGTCATTGGGATGATCCGATTCGCAGTAGACCATGAATCCGTTCAGGGGCCGCTGAACGTAACTGCTCCAGAGCCCAAACGTATGAACGATTTCGGCAAAACGGTTGGGGAGGTTCTGCACCGCCCACACTGGATGCCAGTCCCTGAAGCACCTGTCCATGCTGCTCTTGGTGAAAAAAGCGGCATCGTGTTAAAAGGTCAGTGTGTATTACCTCAAAAAGCAAAAGAACTCGGTTACCCTTTCCGTTATATTAAGTTAAAGGACGCACTCGAAAACCTGCTGGTCTAATATCAGCAGGTTTCTTTATACATTTTTTCTTAATATGCATTGAAAATCAACAGCATCGGAGAATATAACGCTATAGCATCCTAATTCCTAAATAGATATAATAAATGAACTAGATGGTTTCAAATCTGTCTAGAACCAAAACTAACAGATAATAGGTGAATAATTTGACGACATTAATTAAACAAGCACGTGTTTATCCTATATCTTCTCCTATCCTTTCAAGTGCTGATGTTCTTGTAAAAGATGGTCTTATTCATGAAGTAGCACCTTCAATTCCAGAAGAGCCTGATATGACGGTTATCGACGGAAAAGGATACCACCTCCTCCCCGGTTTAATCGATGCTCATACACATGTTGGACTCTATGATGAAGGAACGGGTTGGGCGGGAAACGATGCGAACGAAACCTCCGAAGCTCTTACCCCACATGTAAGAGCGATCGATGGTGTGAATCCTCTTGACGTCGGTTTTAAAGATGCTATTGCATTTGGAGTAACTTCCGTTCAAGTTATGCCTGGTAGTGCAAATATAATTGGCGGAACGACAACTGTCTTGAAGACTCACGGGAAGAATGTAGAGAAAATGATCGTTAGAGAAACAGCTGGCCTCAAAATTGCTTTAGGGGAGAACCCTAAACGCGTTCATAGCAATTCGAACAATGATTCGATCACAAGAATGGGCATAATGGGACTTCTTCGAGAAGCGTTCTATCACGCTGGACGCTCTGACCGGAAAGAGGATCCACGGTTTGCTCCAATCATTGCAGCACTAAATCGAGAAATTCCTGTCAGAATTCATGCCCATCGAGCTGACGACATCTTAACCGCTGTTCGCTTCGCCCGTGAATTTGATCTTGATCTTAGAATTGAACACTGTACAGAAGGGCATTTAATTGCTGACGAACTTAGTGGACAGAATTTGAAAGTCACTGTTGGACCTTCCATGACAAGACGCTCCAAAATTGAACTTAAAAACAAAACCTGGGCAACGTATGGAATTCTAAATAATCACGGCATAGAAGTATCAATCACAACCGATCATCCTTACGTTCCTATTCAATACCTGAATATATGTGCAGCGCTTGCCGTTCGGGAAGGTTTAAGTGAAGAAAAAGCACTTGAAGGAATTACACTTAATCCTGCCAAAAGCCTCGGGGTCGAGCAACGTATAGGCAGTATTGAAGCAGGTAAAGATGCCGATTTAGTGCTGTGGTCACATCACCCATTTCATTATGAGGCACGTCCTATATTGACCATGATCGACGGTAAAATCATCTACAAAAAATAAACAAAAAACCAGTATCTTTTTGGTAACAAATCGAGTATGATATCTTTGTAAATGCAATAAAATGAATTGACAACTTCATATATGAATATGGGAAGGCAATTGGTGCGCCACCAGCAATGACTGGTCCTAGTGGGTTCGATTCCCACCCCGAATAATAATTCAACATACTATTATTCGAGGGTGGGGTAAAGTCTGCCCTCGACAGGAGGAAAACTCATGATTAAACATCGTGACCTGTCGGAATGTCATGTGCTATTTGACTTGATGGTTGACCCAGCTGTCTTCCCATTTGTACGCCATAAAGCAAACTCTTACGAAGAATATCTGTTCCTAACCAAACAAATAATGGAAGCTGAAGAACAAGGAGAACTTATTTCTCGAACCATTCTCGATGAGTGGGGTAGCCCAATCGGCACGATTAATTTATTCGATGTCCAACATCAAACAGGATTTCTTGGTACCTGGATAGGCACAGCCTTTCATGGTAAGGGGTATAACCAGCTTGCTAAAGAGGCATTTTTCAATGAATTGTTCTTTGAAAAACAAATTCAAACCATTTTCATGAGAATCAACCAGGATAATATCCGCTCTCAAAAAGCTGCTGAGAAAATTCCTTATGTTGAAAGAGCCAACGAAAAATGGCCAGATGTCTACCTAAAAATAAATTCAGGCGAAAAGTCTTATCACCTATATGAAATTGAACGCGATAATTATCTGCTTCACACAATGCGTGAAGCAACAGATATCGTTGAAGTTCAATTGGAAGCTTAAGTTCCTTTTCAAGGAACTTTTTTTATTGTTCGCTTTCCAAAGTGGTTAAACTCCCTCTTCTCTCTAGACTCAACAAGTTCTCCACAATTCAAATGAAAACATCGAACTAAAAACAACTGCATAGATAGTTTACTGATGGCAATGCTAGTACCATCATAAAAAAGTGAGGGATGTTTGTGGATAAACGTAAAGGAAGAGAAAACAAGGAATCAAAAATGAACCTAACTAAAACTCAGGATGTTCTATTTGGCCGTGAATTTAAACGTGCTGATCGTGCAGGACAAAAGTAAAAATTGATGAATAATTTGAACGTAAAAATGCCATTCTAACTACTGGAGACACGTTCTCCAAACCCAATCACAGGAGCTGATTAAGATGGCAAAACGTCCAAATTACTCAGAAGGCAAACAAAAGCGTCAAGCAAAGAACCCAATTCCTGCTGCACAAAATGAAGATGTCGAGTTCGCAAATGAATTTGACACAGCTGATTCAAAAGCAGCAGAAAGAGCAAAAGCTGCGAATCAAAGAGCTAAGAAAAACAAATAGTTTAAAAAGGAGACCAATGATGGTCTCCTTTTTAAAGTAAAATCTATACCCCTTAACATTTCAACAAAAATTCTAACTGTGGAAACTTTTTGTCCACAAACTGTTAACAATGTGGATAAACTATTTTCGTCCGCTCTTGGCAGTTACTTTTTATAAACAGGAACTATTGTGGATAAATAGCGATGAGATTGTGGACAGTGTGTATAAACTTGTGTATAAGGCTTAAAAACAATCTTTACACTGTGTATATCTCTGTGGAAAGTGTTGATGACTCTATTGGATAAACAGTCAAAAAGTTGAGATAACTCACACTTTTCAATAAAGTCCTTCTACCAACAGGTAGATCTTGCTTCCTTATACTTATCCCTTTCTTGTGAAAACGGAAACTACCTCAACATGAGCTGTCTGTGGAAACATATCAACAGGCTGTAACCGTTGGATCTCAAAACCTTTTTTCTTTAAGTAGGCTGCATCTTTCGCTAATGTGGATGGATTACATGATACATATACAATTCGTTCTGGTTTTGCTTTGACCATTGTGGATAACAATGCGTCATCACAACCCGTTCGAGGCGGGTCGACAACAATGACATCTGGTTTAAAGCCATTTTTGATCCACTTTGGTACTAACTCTTCTGCTTTACCGACTTCGTATTGCATCGAGGGCTCGTAACCGTGACGCTTGGCATTCTTTCTAGCGTCATCGATGGACTCTTTGATCACATCCATCCCCCGAACTTCCTTCGCGTCATCGGCTAGCCATAAGCCAATCGTCCCCACTCCACAGTAAGCATCAATCACATTTTCTTCTCCTGTAAGCTGTGCTGCTTTCTTTACTTCATCATATAGTTTTACTGTTTGAATAGGATTAAGCTGGAAGAAGGCACGAGCGGATAGTTCAAAATTCAAGTCACCGAGTGACTCTTGAATGACTTCTTCCCCTTCGAGTACGAATGTTTTTTCACCAAAAATAAGCGATGTTCGCTTTCCATTCACATTTTGAATAACAGAATTCACTTCCGGCATTCGCTTCTTAATTTCTTTGATCAATAGCTCTTTACGTGGAATATTCTCTTCTGAGGTGACAAGAACGAGTTGAATCTGCCCTGTTTCAAAGCCAACTCTTGTCACAATCGTCCGTACAAGCCCATTTCGCTTCTTCTCATTGTAAATGGAAAGATTTAAATCTTCTAGAATGCTGACGACCTGTCGTGTAACACGATTTGTTTCGGGATGTTGAACAAGACAATTCGTTAATCCAACTAGCTCATGCGATCCAGCACCATACAATCCGGCGATGACCTTACCCTTTTGTTTTCTTACTTGAAGTTGACTTTTGTTCCGATAATTCCACGGGTCTTCCATGCCGATGACCGGTTGGATGGTTATATCCTTTTCACCTAAACTGGCATGACGTTCGAACGACTGAATAACAATATCTCGTTTCTCCCTCAGTTGTCCATTGTAGCTTAGATGTTGAAGCTGACACCCCCCACATTCTTCATAAACTGGACATGGAGGCGTTATTCGAGCATCAGATTTTTTACGGAGACGCTTCACTTTTGCTTCTGCACGGTTCGGAAAAACTTTTGTAATTTCCGCCGTAATTTCTTCTCCAGGTAATGCCCCTGGAACAAAGACGACCGTCCGCTTAAAAAAACCTACCCCTTCTCCATTTATGCCTAATCGTTTGATCGTAAGAGGGATTGTCTGTCCATTCGCAAGGACCGTTCCTTTCACATCTTTTTTATTCAATCAAATCTCTCCTTCATCTATCCGCTTAAGCTTTCCCATAAATACATGGAGACATAGCTTGAGTACGGGGACCATTTTTCATTATAAGTATAAAGCTCTTCTTTTGTGGGTTTTGTGGATAGATCAAACCATTTCTTTAGTGCATTTTGTATTCCTACATCACCAGCTGGCAGGATATCTTTTCTTCCGAGTCCAAAGAGCAGTACACATTCAACCGTCCAAGGACCTACACCCCTAAGTGGAAGCAGCTTCTCATACACCTCATCGTTTGACAGGTTACACAGCTCTTCTATAATAAGCTCACCTGAGACGATCTTTTGAGCTATTCCAATAACGTATTCTGCCTTCCTTTTGCTAAATTGCAGCTCACGTAACTCTTCGACAGTCAACTTGCTCACGACTTCTGCTTCAGGGTAAAACCAGACGTTATCCTTCTCTCTCCCATAACGAGTCACAAATCGATGCGTTAGCGTATAGGCAAACGTCATATTCAACTGTTGATGGACAATATTTTTCAGTAATGCGCTGTACGCATTCGGCTCACAAATAATCGGCATTCCCACATAGCAATCAACAAGAGGACCTATTTCAGTTCCTTTCAATGCTGCTAAAATGTTCTCAGGTTCCATATCGAAATCAAAAATGTCACGAATACGAGTCATCGCTTCCTCTTTTTGCAACATCGCTTCCCCTTTTATCTCAAAAGTAGGTTTTGAGGGGGTTCCTATCGATTGAACGGACAAGACTGCGTCTCCACTTTCCAAAACAAGAGGGACCTTCAACAATTTTCGATCGATGTCTTTATATTGAAGAGGATCCATGTTAACCCTTCCGAATAAGCGCTCCACATCATACGGTGCTTGAGGAGTTATCATTTCTGTCCACATTCTACCGCCTCCGTTCAACTTCATTACCTCCATTATCGCAAACCATACAAATTATTACTAGTTCGGCGAGTAGGGTTAACACTACTGAACCTGAGTAGAAAAGTATAAAAAACATACAAAAAAACTGCCATTTCTGGCAGTTTTTTTAAGGTGCAAGTGGTTTGGGTAATGTGCTTGTCATGACCAGATCATCGATGCTTTTGAAGGTATAGCCCTCTTTCTTAAGATCCTGTATGACTTTCTGAATGGCTTCAGCATTATCTTTAGATACCGTATGAAGAAGTAAAATCGCTCCAGGATGAACCTGTTTCATAATGGAATCGTACGCATACTGGCTGCCCTTTTGCTTATTCGTCTCCCAATCCTTATAGGCAAGGGACCAAAAAATATTTCGGTACCCTTCTTCATAGGAAATAGCAAGAGACCTTTCGCTAAAAACACCGCGCGGTGGTCTGACATATTGCATCGTCTGATCTCCTGTTACCCGGGTATATTCTTCTTTTACTTTACGTAGTTCTTCCCTTATTCGTTCGTCGGAAATAGCTGTCATGTCAGGATGACTCCATGAATGGTTTCCTACGATATGCCCTTCCTTAAGCATTCTTTTTACGAGCTCAGGTTGGTCCTTCAAATAATGGCCGGTAACAAAAAACGCCCCTGGCACCTTTTCTTCTTTAAGAACATCAAGGATTTTTTCTGTATATCCGTTTTCATAACCATTATCAAACGTCATGTATAACTCTTTTTGATCGGTATTTCCGATAAAGTAGCCTCCATAAGGTTTTAACAGTTCAAGGTATTCGGGTTCAGTCGTAGCGGGAGCATGATCCTGACTGCGCTTAAAGTACCAATCATGCGATTCATTATTCAAAGCAGAAACGCTGATCGGCATCAACCCTACAACTAGCAACAATGCGACTGCAATAATTCTCATCTATACGCCTCCTTCGTCTAGCACTATTTATTGTGTGAATACGGCTACTAGTTCTATCCGCACTTGCTCAGATTTTAAATTGGAAATTAAAACCGGAAGTTAGAAGCTATTTTTCAAAAAAGGCACTTTTCTAGAAGATTGGCGTTTTTGAAAAAGGTTAAACACACATCCTTCCTAGTCGATTGAAGCTGAAAGATGCTCGACTCCTGAGGGATTATCGGAAAAGGTGAGCATTCTAAAGCGGAAACCGTCCGTTGTATAGCAAAAATGTCTACGAAAATAACTTAAAGAAAAAATTAAAAAATAACCAGCATGTCTGCTGGTTATTTACGTGTACTGAACTCAAAACTTAAATAATCCTGAACTGGAATCCAGGCACCAATTCCCTGCTGAGTCACATTTCGCACTTCAATCTTCATCTTACTACCCTTCAAAACAAGATACACTTCTCCGTAAGTTACTTTTCCCTTTTCATTTACTGCAGGCACAAAGCTCGTTAACGTCGCGTAGTTTTTTGGTGCGACATTATAGACATTGCCTTTCTTTGTGTCTTTTCCAATCATTGTTTGAAAAGAGAGAGAAAGTTTGGTCTTGTCTGAGGCTTTCATCATCATCATCTTCTTCACATCTTCACTATCAGGAATAGAAGCCGTTAAACCTCCAGTCACTTTCTTTTCCTCCTCTTGACGATAGGTCATCTGTGTAGGACCAGTTCCTCCTCTGTTATCAATTCTGTTAACGTTTGCCTGTTTGTATTGCCAATTGACATTTGTTTCATTTGATTCGTAATTTAAAGCCCACTTTCCAAGATAAATATTGGCACGGTAGCCAATTGCCAGTTTCGATGGCGAAATCGAAGAATCATTTAAAATTTGAACCAGCTCAGGATTTTCAATTTTAACAGTTGAAGAATTGGTTAATTCTCTTGTTAACTCGCTTGGTTGCAACGTTGGCAGGTCCTGTGCTGGATTCGGATACGTATTCTCTTTCGAAATATTTACAGTTGAATCAGGAACTTTCATCGATTGATCCTTCTCCACGTTCTTACCTTCTACCGTCAATGTGATTAATGGGAAGATAACGGTTAGAAGGAATATCATAAGAACAATTTTCTTCATATGAATCCTCCTTTTTATACATCCGTTCAAACGGAATACATCAGACTCTTACGTCTATTTTTTTCTAGAATCTTTCCTTTTATCCAAAAAAGATTTAGTCTAAAAAGCTGTCTCCTCAACAAACAGGATGAAATCACCGCTATATTCTCTTATTCTGCCCACAAAAAAATGAACGCCTATGCGTTCATTTTCTCAAAAGTCGGATAGAAAAACTGGACAAGTGGACCGATTCCAAAAGTGATAAACAACGTTCCGATGCCAATTGGCCCTCCCAATAGAACGGCTGCTAGAAGAGCCATTAATTCACCAATTGTTTTGGATGTGCGAATCGTTAAGCCTGTTCTGTGGTGAATTGCGAGCATTAAACCATCGATTGGAATAACTGCAAATTTCGCTTGCATATAAATCGCAATCCCCAGACCAATTAAGATCATTCCTACGATAAAAACGGTATAAGCAAGGAAGATTCCTTCAATTGTCCAGTTATCAAATATTGCAATTAACCAGAAATCGATCAGCAGTCCTGTCACAAATATTGTAATGAGTGCAAAAAAGTCCGGCCAAGCCTTCATAAGAAGGGCATTGATAATAATCAAGACGATACCCACAATAATAACCCAACTACCTACTGTTAAGCCGATGGTCTCAGAAAGTCCGACATTAAGTGCATCCCATGCCCCTGCCCCAATGTCAGATTTAATCGTTAACGTTATACCAGCTGTTAATACCAAAAGTCCTATTACATAGAACATGAATCGTTTCAATTTCACTTGCTGCATCCTCTCTTCTAACTGCCTTCATTTCCCTCATTTATTGTAACTCAGAAGACAGGTAGAAGACGACTCTCCTTCAAAACTTCTTTAAGCTTTTTTATTTCGAGGAGCGACATCCTTCTCTTTGCTGGTATTACTATCGAAAATTTCAATTTCACGCCATTTCCCATATCTGTAATACGCAATAGCAAAAATACTAGAAATGATAAAGCTTACTCCGATTCCGTATGCAATTCCTTCTGCACCTAGCCAGTTAGAGAAAAGATAGGTGAGCGGTACACGCAGGATCCAGAACGAAATGATATTTAATACGAGAACCTGCACCATAGCTCCTGCCGCTTTGACAACACCATTCAACACAAAGTTGATGCCGAGGAACGGATAGAAAAAGGCTACGGTTTTTAAATACGTTTCCCCAAAAGCGATTGTTTCGGGATCATTAATAAACAGTCTTATCATTGATTCGGCACTAAAGAAGATGATTGCGCTAATCGTCAAAGAAACCGAGAGAATCAAGATAATACCATTTTTTGATATATCCGAAACTCGCTTCCATTCTCTTGAACCTATATTCTGCCCCGCCATACTATTAACCGCAGCACCAAGTGTGAAAGCAGGAAGCATGATAATACGGTCAAGACGTTGAGCTGCTCCAAATCCTGCAACAACTTGAGTACCAAACCCTGCTACAATCCCCATAATAGCCGTTACGCCAGCCGAAACAGTCATCATCTGCAGGCCTGCCGGGATTCCAAGTTTTGAAATACGCTTGAGCTCTTTCATATCTGGTAGGTGTGGGATTGTAAACGGAATCTTGGACTTCCAGATCGAATAGATCACACCATACAAAAATGCTGCCCCTTGGGAAAGAATGGTTGCATAGGCAGCCCCTTCAATCCCCCAATTGAAATACCCAATAAAGAGGGGATCAAGTACCGTATTCAAAATGACCGCAAAGAGAACGAACCGTATTGGCGTTTTGCTATCCCCAAGAGCACGGAGCACTGTTCCAATGAAGTTGTAACCAAATAAAAAAAGAATGCCAAGAAAGTTAATACGAAGATATACTTTGGTGCTGTTGAAAATTTCCTGTGGAGTTCCGAGAAATTTCAAAATAGGATCTGTAAACAAGAATCCAATAACCCCAAACGTCACCGAGAGGACGGTTAATGTTACTACAAAAGCGTTTAAGGATTCTATTAGCCCTTTCTCATCTGAGGCACCCTTTCGCTGCGACAAGACAGTTAATGTTGCACTGTTCACACCCATAATGAAAGAAAGCACCGTGAAAATGACTGGTGCTGCAATAGAAATAGCTCCAAGTGCGTTTGAGCCAAGCAGATTTCCAACCCAAATGCTATCAATAAACTGATACGACGTTTGCAGTAAGTTTGTTAGAAAAATCGGCAGAGAAAAATAAATCATTTGTTTTGCAATATTGCCCTCTGTAAAGTCATGAGTTTTGTTCATACGATTACCTTCTTACGTTCATATTAGATTCTCTCTATGGTATACCCAGGGACAACAATTGAAAAACAGGCGAATGCGCAAAAAACACGGTTAGTAATTAATGGCATATTATCGCGTTTTAGAAATCAAAAATTAAGGAAGATTAAGACTAGAGTTAAATTTGAAAGGAGAATTCATTATGGCAATGTCCCAAACTGAAATTAAAAATAAAGTATTGAGTATCTTTGATTCTCACTATGTAGGTACTTTGAGCACTGTGCAAGATAATAAACCACATTCAAGATTTATGACATTCTTCCACGATGAGCTGACATTAATGACTCCAACAAGTAAAGAAACACATAAAGTGGAAGATATCGAGCAAAACCATAATGTACACGTTCTTCTTGGTTATGATGGTGAAGGATGGCATGATCGATTTGTTGAAGTACAGGGCCACGTTACAATCGATGATTCCAAAGAAACGAAGGAAAAACTATGGGGTGATCAATTGAAGGGCTGGTTTGATTCTCCAGACGATCCTAACTTCATCGTATTGAGAATTACACCTGATACGATTCGATTAATGAACGAAGGTGAAAACACACCTGTCACACTTGAACTATAAAATTCATTAAATGAAAAAGGGACACCGAGGTGTCCCTTTTTTCATTTATTATTGATTCACTATCTCGAAGGTTTCCTTAAGCTCAATACTACCGATAATAGATTGTGCCATTGAACAATGCTTCTTAGTCAATTCAAGAGCTCGCTCAACCTTTTGCTGATCAAGTTCACCTACTAACGTAAAATGAAGATGAATTTTCTCTACCCGATTGGCTTCTTCTTCATTACGTGTTACATCGGCATCTATCTTAATATCTTCATATTTCATGCGCTTTTTGTCTAGAATTTGGCGAAGAACGCCACCGCTGCAAACAGCTACGGATGAAACAAGAAGCTGATATGGACGGAATCCAAACTGATCATCTCCAGAAATATGTAGCGTTCCATATTCAAAGTCAGCTGTAAAGCCTGTTTCTTCTTTTTTCATGTTAAATTCCAACATGTCCACTCCTTTTTTATATTCATAACCTTATTTTAGATCATGAATATAGAAATTGCGAACTGTAGCCCTTTTGCCATCATTCTATTATAATGGCACTTATAAGAATTTCCTTTATTGGCCATATGGAGTGTGAAAAGAGTGTTTGAATCGAGTCGTTATCGTTTTTTTATTCTTATTTCAATTGTCTTTATTTCAGGTTACTCACAGGGTATGCTACTCCCACTATTGTCCATTCTTCTCGAAGAGGCGGGTGTTTCTTCCAGTATGAACGGATTAAATGCCTCTGCACTTTATATTGGGATCCTATTTGCATCTCCTTTTATTGAACGACCTGTAAGAAAATTCGGCTATAAACCAGCTATTGCTTTCGGTCTACTTCTAGTGACCGTCTCCATCTCGCTCATTCCAATATGGCAGGCATTCTGGTTCTGGTTTGTTCTGCGAATAATCGTCGGAATTGGAGATAATTTGCTTCATTTTGCAACACAGCTCTGGATTACAACGACAACTCCCAAAGAAAAGCGTGGACGGAACATTGCCATTTATGGTTCAGCATTTGGTCTCGGCTTTGCTGCTGGCCCACTCTCAACTATTCTCGTTCAAATTTCAATGTATTTACCATTCCTAGTCGCATCAGGTATTGCACTTATGACTTGGTTTATGTTGACAAGAATACGGAATGAATTCCCTGATCCACTGACTTCAGGCAGTGAAAGAGTGTTATCAAAATACGGACATGTCTTAAAAATCGGCTGGGCTGCACTCCTTCCGTCTTTTGGATATGGTTTTCTTGAGGCATCCTTGCATGGGAATTTCCCTGTATACGCACTACGCTCTGGACTTGATGTTAAAGCCGTGTCCATTCTTCTACCAGCTTTTGTTGTAGGAAGTCTCTTATTTCAAATGCCTCTTGGTATTCTAAGCGATAAATATGGAAGAAAAAACATTTTACTTTTTAGCATCTTTATTGGTTGGCTCTGTTTTTCAGTTGCAACCTCTACCATTTCAGTGCCAATTCTTTTCATACTATTTTTCCTCGCAGGAATGATGGTAGGCTCACTGTTTTCACTAAGTATTACCTACTTGGCTGACCTTCTACCGAACGACCTGTTGCCTACCGGGAATATTCTAGCTGGGATTTTCTTTGGAATCGGTAGTATATTAGGACCATATCTAGGTGGGGTTTTTATCGATTTATTTGAAAAGGGAAGTATTTTCTATGCCATCAGCAGCATGCTACTGTGCTTATTTATAGCGACAGCTTTTCACCGGAGTTCCGAACATACCGCGAACTATTCCACTTCTGGATGAGTAAAGAAACATCTTAT
This sequence comes from uncultured Bacillaceae bacterium, assembly GCA_963805895.1. Lineage (GTDB taxonomy): Bacteria > Bacillota > Bacilli > Bacillales > Guptibacillaceae > Guptibacillus. The sequence continues at coordinate 170,632 of CAWDWH010000010.1, read as the reverse complement.
TAGCCATTTTAATACTATAATTAAAACCCTTTTCGTTGACTTATGAATTGAATGTACTATAATAACAATTGTGATTATCTGATAATGATTATAAATAATTATCAATAAAGGAGTCGGTACAGGATGAAACTACGCGAAGAAATGCCTGAACTCGAAGGTGCTAAAGAATGGTTCAACGGAGAAGTGAAGAAAAGTGATTTAGTCGGAAACAAACCACTCACCCTTATTCATTTCTGGTCTATTAGCTGTGGTCTATGTAAAGAAGCAATGCCGATGGTTAATGAATTCCGCGATGAATATAGCGAGGACATGAATGTCGTTGCTGTTCATATGCCACGCTCTGAAAAAGACCTTGATCTTGATGAAATTAAAAAGGTTGCCGAGCAACACGATATCAGCCAACCGATCTTCGTTGACAGCGACCACAAACTCACTGATGCATTTGATAATCAATATGTTCCAGCTTACTATGTATTTGATTCAGAAGGAAAACTTCGTCACTTCCAGGCTGGTGGAGAAGGACGTAAGATGCTCACAAAGCGCATCACAAAACTTCTAGATAAAGCGAAGAAAGAAGACTAGAATGGCATAACCAATAAAGAGGCAGCATGTCGCTGCCTCTTTATTTTGTCTTTTTAACCTTTCTGTAGATGCTAAGAACTATCCTGAATGCAAAATACCCTACTACAGCACCAAGAGCGTTCAATAAAATATCATCGATATCAAAAATTCTGTGGGCAACGAAATATTGCAACGACTCAATAACAGCACTTGTCCCAAAACCAATCAAGGCAATAATAAAACCAGAGCTTCCCTTCTTACTAACAAGGGGGATAAGAAACCCAAGCGGTATAAAAAGCAGAATATTCCCTATGATATTCTTTAGAATTAACCAGTAGCTACCACTTTCCCACATGAGTTTAATACTATCGAACAGCACAAGGTTAACGGATTTCCCATATGGATAGTAGTTGTAAATAAATAATGTCGCATAAAAAAGAGCAAGTAGGTAGATCCCTAAAGCGAAGGCTCCACCCTTTTTCACCCATTTCTGTGTTGGTACACCTTCATTCTGAGTCTGCATAGTTCTAGTCTCTCCCTATTCTTCGGATGCCTTATAGCCAGTCTATATGCTATAGTATTCTATACTAAATATGTTCATGAAACAAAATTGAGGTGGAAAAATGCCCGATCAACAAAACGTCTTACTAAAACTTTCTTCAGATCTGAACAACTATAACATTCCTCATTTTTTTATAAATGAAACAGCGCTCTGGCTTCAAGGTGCGCTCGATGCGCCCTATTCCATAGCCGTTTCGGTGCAATGGGATAGTTTTGAGTCGGTCATTCGTGAGTTCAATCAAAAATATGGCGAAGCATTACCCGAGCATTCTAATGAATCCTCCTTCGTCACGTATGAAATTTCCGATATAACCGTTCGAATTGAATGTACTTATAACACCGTCATTCGCACAAACCCTTACCTGATCGATGTACCTATAGAAGATCAGAAAGTACCTTGCCTTTCAATTTATTTTTATCTGAAACTTCCTAAATGGCAAGAACTCGTCCGAACACACCTTACAAGTATTCAGGACAAGATAACAAAACAGAACGAGAAATCTTGGAACCAACAAACCTATGAAGCGCTCCTCAATCGGTTTGGCACACCTGAAAAAGCTGCAGCTAAATTGAAAGAGAATCCAAAAGCACGTCTGAAATCACTTACGCCCTACCTTCCTCCATTAGAAGGAAAACACGTCGCTAATTTAATGGGCTCACACGGGATGAAGGCGGCTGCAATGAGTTTACTTGGAGCTAATGTCACAGTTATCGACTTCTCTTATGAAAACCAGCGCTATGCGGAAGAGCTTGCCCAAGAGTGTGGTGTAGATCTTTCATATTACGTATCCGATGTCCTAAAACTTGGTGATGAACACAATGGAAAATTTGAAGTCATTGTAATGGAACTCGGTATTTTACACTATTTCCTTGACCTACGTCCGCTTTTCAGCGTAGTTGCGCGTCTTCTCAAACCTGGTGGCGCATTTGTTATTCAAGACTTTCATCCTATTTCCACGAAACTTATTACCTCCAAAGGAAAAAAACATAAGGTTGATGGCAACTACTTTGATCCTTCTATTCACAGAACTGGAGTTGCTTATGAGAAGCATCTGACAAGTGAATCCGAAGAGAATGTGGTACTGCAAAGAAAATGGACAATGGGAGAAGTAATCACTGGCATAGCAAATGAAAACCTAGTTATCAAAGAGGTGTCAGAGGAACCAAATATCAAGCTTCATGACCGTGGTATCCCGAAAGTTTTCACTATAAAAGCTATAAAACAGTTAAATTAAGTCCATAAAAAAGCACCCTCTTAGGGTGCTTTCTCATTAAGAAACAAGCGCTTCGAGAACTTCATCATCGCGTTTATCAGCATAATTCTTCCCTACTACGATGGATTCTTTATTCATCAGCTCATTCAGTTCTCCTGCTTCTTCTTTTTCACCAGCTACGTAAATCTTTTCCCACTGACGACTTTTCGCTTTCTTATCAAGCTTCGCTGCCATTGACTTGTACCACCTTTCGCGATTCGCTTTTATACGATCTTCATAAAGCTCTCGCTGTGCGGTACTTCCATTACCTGAAATATTCTCATTACCTGTAGTACCTTCATAAGCTCTCCAATTATCTTCGTCAGGATCCCAGGCGTATTCTTCACTTTTTGTGAGGAATCCTAGCTCTGTTTCAAGGATACGTACATAATCATGATGAACTAGGATAATCCCTGTATTGGGGTAATTTCTTTTCAACTCTTCTAATGCATCTAGCTGTGGGGTTTCTTCCCAATAAAAGTTCGTTTCTACTGGAACTTGAGTCCGTTCAACAAACCAAATTTGATCATCTGAAGAAGCAATAATGATTAGGCCACGATTCAAATCATTTTCAATTCGATCAAGTTCACCCTTTACTTTCTCCTTTACTTTTTCATATTTTTCAAGCTCTTCTTTATTATCACTTTGCTTCAAATAATCTTCGAAATTACGAAAACCATTTTTTAACTGGATTTTCCATTCTCCATTTTGGCGATCCGCATCACGTCGATCGGTATTTAAATAGAGAGTAAAAACTTTATCTGGCTTTTGAACCTGAGCGCGTTTAAGTTGGTCTAACTTCTCTGCTAATATCATTGTACTCCTCCTCAATTATTCCATTATTATAAATTTCATTTCCTTTCTTCCCCTATTTTAAAACGTAAAATTACTTCGCCCAATTGTGACCTTTTCTATAGTCAATATAAAAATCTTGTGATAGAATAAAATCATTAAAAAATAATAATCATTCTAATTTATTGAAAGCGATTCTCATTAAGAATTAATCAAAAACTGATTTGTCAGCTTATAAACTGCTGCGACCAATAATATGGTTGCAGCATTGTACGTTTATAAACGTAATGACGATGACTATCTTTCTCAATTAGGAAATGGAGGAATGATAATGGAACAGGTAAATATTCAAAGCAAGGTATATTCTTCTCGATCTGATTTTTGGTGGAATGCGATGAAACGACATGGAGAACTTGCAGCTGCATTATTAAGTGGGGTACTGATTGCATTCACATGGATAATGGAAGGCACCTTTGCTCCTTCGATTGAATCCGCGCTGTATATTATTGCATTTATCATTGGTGGATTTGCTAAAGCAAAGGAAGGAATAGAAGATTCGATTGCTGATAAGGATGTTAACGTCGAACTTCTAATGATTATTGCAGCTATTGGGGCTGGTAGCATCGGCTACTGGACAGAAGGTGCCATACTCATATTCATTTTTGCATTAAGTGGAGCACTAGAAACGTATACCATGAACAAAAGTGAACGAGAGCTCCATTCACTCATGGAAATACAACCTGAAACAGCAACTCTTCTAACTAACGGAGGGGAAAGAATCGTATCGGCTAGTTCACTTTCAGTGGGTGATCACATTCTCATCAAGCCTGGTGAACGTGTCCCGGCTGACGGCGTTATCATGAAAGGGCAAACTTCTTTGGACCAGTCAGCAATAACCGGTGAATCCATTCCGGTTATTAAACGAATTGATGAGGAAATTTTTGCTGGTACGCTGAATATATCTGGTCATCTAACAGTGAAGATCACGAAACACAGCAAGGATACTGTCTTTCAGAAAATTATCTCACTTGTTCAGGAAGCGCAAGATCAAAAAGCACCTTCTCAGCTATTTATTGAAAAACTCGAAGGTTGGTATGTCAAAATCGTTTTACTTATTGGAGCCATCTTAATGGTTGCACCACATTTTGCGTTTGGATGGACATGGGACGAAACAATCTATCGTGCAATGGTATTTCTAGTTGTAGCATCACCATGCGCATTAGTTGCTTCAATTATGCCGGCAACCCTTTCCGCCATTTCGGCAGGCGCACGTCATGGTATCCTTTTCAAAGGCGGCGTTCATCTGGAGCAATTAGGAACGATGAAAGCTGTCGCACTTGATAAGACAGGAACCCTTACGGAAGGTTCTCCTATCGTAACGGATGTCTATACCCGTCATGATACCGATGATGAGGCATTTATTAAAATAGTTGCTTCGATTGAACGCCAATCTACTCACCCTTTAGCACAAGCCATTGTGAAGTACGCAGGAACTCTTGATTGGTTTGAACCACAAGAAATGACAGATCACTCGGGTTGGGGCGTTGAAGCTAAAATTAATGGCGTCCTATGGAAAGTTGGGAAGTTAGAATTCTTTTCGGAAACTGATGGATTTGAAGCTTTTCAAAAGTCATATGAAGATTTACAAACACAAGGAAAAACAATCGTGCTTGCTTCAGATGATCAAGGGATTACCGGAATCATCGCTCTTAAAGACAAGGTCAGAAATGAAACTGAAGCTATGATTAACGCGTTGAAAAAGCGTGGCATCGAACCTGTTATGATCACAGGGGATAGCGAAGAAACAGCAAGAACAATCGCAGAAGAGGTTGGAATCACAACTTACTATGCTAATTGTCTTCCAGAAGATAAAGTAACTCGAATGAAAGAACTGAAGGAGAGATATGGAAAAGTTGGCATGATTGGCGATGGAATAAATGATGCTCCTGCACTAGCGGTTTCAGATGTTGGGATCGCGATGGGGCAAGGAACGGACGTTGCTCTTGAAACGGCAGACGTTGTATTGATGAAGAATGACCTTGGTAAGCTCACTCGTGCCGTCAGTCTTTCTAACAGCTTAAATAAAATTGTGAAACAAAATGTGATTTTCTCAATTACCGTCATCCTTCTTCTGATCGTATCAAACTTCTTTCAATTTCTAACACTCCCACTCGGAGTAATCGGTCATGAAGGAAGTACAATTCTCGTTATACTAAACGGACTTCGCTTGTTAAAATAGCAGAAGCGTCCTAAAAATAGTAGCCAGCGGCAGCTATTTTTAGGACGCTTTTTTGCGAAAATAATTTGAAGTTGCGTTCACTTCTCCTCCAATAATGATAACAAGTCCAGTCAAGTAAAACCATAGCATGAGGGCAATGACACCACCCAGGCTTCCATAAGTGGCTGAGTAATTACTAAAATTATTAATGTAATAAGAGAAGGCTAGTGAGACAAGCTGCCATAATACTGATGCTGTAGCGGATCCAAACAAAACGTCTTTATAATACAACCGTTTATTTGGGGCGTAATAGTATATGAACATAAATACGACAATCATTATGGATAGACTTAAGAACCAGCGTATAATCGCAAACATAAAGCTTAAAGATTCAGGAAGATCAAAGAATGTCACAAAGAAACGCCAAAGGGCTTCACCAAACACTGGTAAGATTAGGGCGATCACGATGACAAAAATCATTGCTAGGGACAACAATACTGATAAACCTCTCGCTAATAGAAAATGTCTACTTTCTTGAACGTTGTAAGCTCGATTCAGTGATTTAATAATGGCATTCATCGCATTAGAAGCTGACCAGATGGTTGCAATGATACCGAACGATAGTAGACCTTTCCGGGCTCCATCCTCCAAGATAAGGTTCTCCTGGATTGTTACAAATGATTCAGAAGGAGCGTACTGAGCAATGAGATCAAGAATTTGATCCTGAGAGAAATCGAAATGCGTCAGAAGGGTAATGGCAAATATTAAAAATGGAAATAGTGATAGCAAGAAGTAGTAGGCAAGCTGTGCCGACAAATCAGTTACCTGATGTTCTTTCATTCTTGTAATAAGCTGCTTCGAAAATTTCCCTAGCGTTACATCCACCATACACCCTCCTGCGGTTCGATCAATGCGTGATTGTCCCGCCGTTGTTACCAGTTAACTCTTCACCAGCTTCAACGACTCTCGAACCTATTTCTTTAAGATCATGTTGTGTTTCCTTCACTAAATTAAATGCTTCAACAGAACTGTCCTTAAGTCCGTTAAATTTCTCTGAAAGGGTTGAAATGTCTTCCTGTACTTCTTTCATAAGTCCACTTGCATCATCTACAGTTTGCTTCCATCTATCCGTATAATAAGAAGGATTGTTCTTCACATCACGTAAAACATTTCCAGCTCGCTTTGAACCACTTCGAATCGAATCTCTTGTCCCTTTATCAAGCAGTGAGATTAGTGCTCCTGCAAGTCCACCAATAAGGACCGCCTTAAACAGTTTATTTTGATTACCACTCTGATATGTCTGACTCATTTGATTTCCTCCTTATTTTTATAAAGATGAGGTATTTTTCCCTCTATTTATAGCTATGAAACGCCTTCATAACACTTAAGAAGTATATTTGTTGAGAATGCGATCCACCGCACCTCCATAGCTTTCCCCAAATAAGTTAAGATGAACAAGTAGATAATACAGCTGATAAATGGGAATTCGGTCTTCCCACTCTTTCTCCAGTGGATAATCAGCGTGGTATTGCTCATAGAAGCCTTTTGAATAGCCACCAAATAAGTATGTAAAAGCAAGATCTACTTCCCTATCTCCATAATAAACAGCTGGATCAATAAGATAAGGGTGTCCACCTTCGCTTTCTAACCAATTCCCTCCCCACAAATCGCCATGTAGAAGTGAAAAGTCCGGTTCATGATTTAGAATAGAGGAAAGGTTTTCACCCAGTTCGGTTAAACGATGATTACGCACTTTCGAGAGTAACCCTTTTTCATTCGCGACACGCTGCATTTCACCAATCCTCTGATCTCTGAAAAATGCTACCCAATCAGTCGATTGTTCATTGTGCTGATGAAGCTCACCAATGAAATTTGATTGTGTCAAGCCAGCTCGGGTCTCTTTCTTTCGGTGCATGTCTGCAACAAGACTACCAAGCATACGATCCGCTTTTCCACTTGAAGGTACAGATGGGATCCATTCCATTAAGAAGACCATTTCAGTATTTTCATCCGGAAGAATCAAAAGAGGCTTTGGAACACGAACCCCATTCTGATGAAGGAGATGAAGTCCGTCTTTTTCTGCCTTGAAAAAATCCTCAGATGCTCCGGGATTCATTTTGGCAAAGTATTCTCTACGTTCCGTTCGAATATAAAAAGCTTTATTAATTGATCCACCCGAGACCGGTTTGCACTGAACGATGGAAGATTCATCACCTGATGCCAATAAAGCCGCTTCAATTGCCTTTCTCATATGCCCTTCTCTTCCTTAATGTGCTCAAGAAGCTTCTCGCATCCTATCTCAACCATCTCATAAACTTCCTGGAATTTCCCATCAAAATAAGGATCTGGAACATCTTCAAACTCACTGTCCGGTACATAATCCATTAATCGAGATATCGAACAAGTTGGATTCACTCCAGCCATCTCATGTAATTCACCAAGATTACCCGCATCCATGGCAACAATATAGTCAAACTGCTCAAGATCTGATCGCTTCACTTGTCTCGCTTTCATATCGTCTGATGAAATACTTTGTTTAAAAAGAATTTCCCTTGTTCCTTCATGCGGAGGCTCTCCTATATGCCAATCACCCGTACCAGCAGAATCCACATCAATCTGATCAACTAAACCTGCTCTTAGTATCTTGGCACGAAAAACAGCTTCTGCCATTGGTGAACGACAAATGTTACCCAGACAAACGAATAATACTTGGATCATCGTTATCCCTCCATTGATTTAATATAAACGGTACGGTTACGTGGTCCATCAAACTCACAGAAATAAATTCCCTGCCATGTGCCAAGAATAAGTCTACCCTCTTCCACTATTACCATCTGTGATGCACCAACCGTACTTGTCTTTAAATGAGAGGCAGAATTGCCTTCAGCATGTCGATATTTTGGATGCTCCCAAGGGTACACTTCGTCTAATCTCATTAACATATCATGTTTCACATCAGGATCGGCGTTTTCATTAATCGTAATTCCTGCTGTTGTGTGTGCTGAGTAGACCATCACAATGCCCTGGTTGAAATTCACATCGCGAATAGCATTTCGAACTTCGGACGTAATGTCGATCATTTCATCCCGTTGATTTGTTTTGACAGAAATTTTTTTTAGCATTTTATCCCTCCAAGTCTATTTATACTTCTACCCTTCTTCACTTCGTTTCATTCTAGTAATGTCATAATCCTTACTATTATCATTTTACTACTACTCTACCCAACATTCCTCGCTTCATGAACAATGCCGACTCAAGGTCGGCATTGTTCAGACTAATAATCATCTCTTTCATAAAGATAGAGATAAGGAATATCGAGAAATAAGTAATGAGTCTCATTAATGGGATAAGAATAAGTTCTTATCATTTCGTTCGTTTCGATATCACTATAGAGATCTGACAAAATGCCAACTTGCTCATGTCTCATTCTTACGATATTTTCGAGAAAATAAGGGCGCCAGCTCCAGTTATCCCCCTCATACTCAGGTTGGAATTCCCATCCCTGCGCCCCATTACGATAATAGTTAGCCGATACCTGATGGCCATCTTCATCACAAATATAGCCTCTAAAACACGCATCACCGAGCGAATTTGCAGCTTCAGCTACAATCAAATTCCATTCGCTTTGCCTACTGCGTTTAATATGCTGTTGTAAATGACGATTGAAATTCTGTGATAACTCATAAAGAGAAAGAAGGCGTTTTCTTTCATGCACAATAAAGTGATCAAATTCTTTCGTTAAAAGGGGTTTGCACTTATCGATAGAAAGAAATTCTGGGCCAGGTCTCCCAAGATAGAAGCCCTGATAATATCTCCCGCCGTTTTCCCACGCATATTTCAACTGCCCTATCCCCTCGATCCCTTCAAACAATAAGGTCGAACCAATTTTTCTTCCAAGCATAGAAAGGGCGTAGAGAACTTCACGATACTCAGAAGGCATCCCTTTATCTTTCAAATTTGTTAAATCAACTTTAATGATCGTTGGGTTAAGCATTGCGATTTTTTCGATGTTACTCATCGTATTACCTGCATGACTGACTGCAACTTGTACGCCAAGACTTTTATAGTAAGTAAGGATGTGCTGCAGCTTATGAAGATCCTCATCTGCGATATCATAATCAGATACTTCAATCACTATCCTTTCATAAGGCATACCCTGATTGGCATACTCCTCAAGTGACTTCGTAATTGTTTCACCGTGATCATATAAAAGGTGTCTTGCGCTACAATTAAAAAATAAGCTCTGATCACTTTCATGATCTAGTAGAAAATCAATAGCCAAATTTCGTATATGTGTATCGATCTCGAGTATGTATTCCTCTGGAATCGACTTATCGAGGAAGAAGAAACCCAGGCTTTCAACACCAGCTTCCGTTCGAATTCTTCCTAGAACTTCATATCCTATAATCTGCTGCTTATCAGCGCTGACAATCGGCTGGAAGTATGGGAAGATATCTTCTTTTTTACCCATGACATCAAGTGCATCCATTACAAAATCCCTCCCACTCATAAAAATAAATACTATTATTATATCATGAATAGTCAGTCTACTCCTGCCCAACTACCTCTCTAATAGAAACAATTTCTATTGATTATCTCCTAATAATTTCAATCTTCCTTTTTAATAATTGGGTTTTCGTTGGATTTTATTACTGAGAGTTTTATACTAGTAGTAACATTGAATGTAAAAGGTGATGATCGAATGAGAAAGAAACAGTCATGGGGATGTCATTATGAAGGTAAATAAAGAGCAAGTTAAGCGAATGAAAAAGAATGAATTTGTTAGAACAGCAATCGAATATGTGGATACTGGTGTAGTTATTACAGATCCTGAGCTTCCAGATAACCCTATTGTCTATTCGAATTATGGCTTTGAGAAATTAACAGGATATTCGTCAGAAGAAATTATTGGACATAATTGTCGTTTCCTTCAAGGTACAGATACGGATGCGTTTGCCATTTCCCAAATCCGTTCTGCCATTGAAAAACAAGAAAAAATTAAAATCGAAATCAAAAACTACCGGAAAAACGGAGAAACATTCTGGAATGAGCTGCAGATTTATCCAGTCTATTTCGAGAGCGAGCACCAAACGTACTTTGTGGGTGTCCAGCAAGATGTTTCGAAAAGGAAAGATGCTGAAGAGCGATCTGACCACTACCTTGAACAGGTGAAGCGTTTATCAACACCGATTGTGCCGATTGACCGTGACGTCTCTATTGTGCCACTTGTAGGGGCAGTTGATGATGAGCGACTGGATTCACTTCTTCAACATGTTAGTGCTCATATTCAAAAAAGCGGTGATGAGTACCTCATTCTTGACCTATCTGGTGTTAGCCACTTCACACATGAACTTCATAAAGGGGTATATCAGCTTCATCAACTTATTAAATTAATGGGAGCTACCCTTATGATAACTGGTGTACGACCGGAATTTGTCATCGAAGGAATAGAAGCTGACTTCTCACTTTCGTCAGTGCAAAGTTTTCCATCTGTTAAGCTTGCCTTAAAGGAAATTCAATAATTCCTACCTGACATAGCTTGCTCCATTTCTATTCCATTTTTCAAAGAAAAGCTTTCGTTCAATCGTGTTCGAAGGCTTTTTGCCTTATATGGAAGGTGATTTTGCATAACAGCCTTCATACATTTAGGATTAACATGTCTAGAATAGAGGTTCTGCCAATGAGTACGTTCTTTGACTGGTCCCCAACTAGTCGCTTCTCCCTTTTTTCTGCTCCACACCTTCTCACTCTTGGGATTATCACCATCATTATCCTTGGGTTATTTGTTTGTAGAAAGCAATTAAGAAAAACAGGACCTAATCTCACTCTACGAATAAGTATCGCTTGTTTACTTATACTTTCTGAGATTAGCTATCACCTCTGGTTTGTCTATCATAATCAATGGGATCTAACTACTAATTTGCCACTTCAGTTAAGTAGTATTTCCCTATTTCTAGCAGTCTTCATGATCCTAACAAAACGGTTCATACTCTTTGAAATCACTTATTTCGCCGGAACAGGCAGTGCGGTCCTTGCAATGATTACACCTGATCTCGGTGTTTATGCTTTCCCGCATTTCCGTTTCTTTCACTTTTTCATCGCTCACGGGGGAATCGTTATCGCAACATGGCACATGGCGGTGATCGAAAGATTTGTACCCAGTTATCCTTCCGTTTGGAAAGCGTTCTTGAGCTTGAACGTATATGTTATCGCACTCTTTATGGTAAACCTGATAATGGATGCCAACTATATGTTCTTAATGAAGAAGCCATTAACTGATACATTGCTTACTTATCTTGGCCCCTGGCCATATTACTTATTCTCATTAGAGGTTGTGTCGATCATTGCCTTTCATCTTCTATACTTGCCGTTCTACTTTTCAAAACGGATTGTTACAAAACATTCAGCTCCACCACCGTTTAGCAATTGATCAGATAGGTAATGAAATAGATATAAAGAATCGGAAAGGATGATTTCATATGAAACGGTATCACATGATTGTAAAAGGAAAGGTTCAAGGAGTAGGATTTCGAGCTTTCACTCAACAGAAAGCCGCACAATATGAACTAAGCGGGTACGTTATGAACCATATGGACGGATCAGTCGAAATTGAAGCACAAGGAGAAGATTCACATCTCAGTCGTTTTATATCTGCGGTTCAAGAAGGAAGTCCTTACTCTTCAGTTGATCGAGTCGATACGTCCGAAAAAGAAACGCATGAAAACGATCGTTCCTTTTCCATTCGTTATTAATAGGATTCTTAGAAGTTTTCAACTATAATACTAGTAAAGTAATGTTAATCATGCGGAGGTAACAAATTGGCCGAATCGTCTTTTTTCTCACAAAGTGAAACAACCAGGGTACTAAATAGTCTTGGAGATAACATATTTATATGCGATCTCGAATTGAACATTGTTTGGTTTAATCAACCTGCGGAAGTATTATTAAAGTCGATTATGGCTTATCTTCATATTGACCAGCCTGCTGATCTCATTGGACGAAGTATCGATGAATTCCACCTTAATCCAACACATCAGAGAAACATTCTATTAAACCATTTACCATATGAAAGCACAATTACGCTATTTGATCGATTTGCTGCAAATATCGTCATTTCTGAATATCAAGATGAAAAAGGAGACAAATCGGGTTATTTGCTCGTCTGGAGAGACGTAACCAAAAAACAGAAAGAACTTGATGAAAACAAGAGACTCATCAATGAGTTATCTACCGCAATTATTCCTACCGTTATAGATAATGCAATCCTTGTCCCACTTATAGGAACGATGACGGAGGAGCGTTCTGAAAAACTTATTCAAAGCGTTTTAAACTACTGTGCTACACATGACACAGACTATGTCCTCATTGATTTTTCTGGCTTAACAGAAATGAGTGAAAGTTCGGCACAGAGGTTATGTGAAACGATGACTAAATCACTGAATTTAATGGGCGTTGAAGTTGTTTATGTAGGTATCACCAAACGGATCGTTCAATGGTTGATGAACCTTAATCTTGATCCCTCCATTCCTACCTTCGCTACTTTTCGTAAGGGAATTCAACACGTGGTTAAGCTAGAAGGCTATGAACTTGTTCCAGTTGATAAAAAACGAAGCTGATCAATCGATCAGCTTCGTTTTTTATCACATTTCTTTACTTGAGAACTGTTGGAAGACTGTATTGGTGTTAACAGAATATAATTCTTTACCAGATACGCGGTTTAATACACGTTTATTCCGTTCAACGGAAAGAGCAAGGTTTGTTGCACCCGTTCCATGAGAATGATCAAGATTTGTTAATGTGAAAATGTGATTCTCTCGGCCATCCTTAAAGACGAGTTCCTGATCCCTTTCTACTTTGAAACGCTTCTCATCCTCCCATTCAATCTCATCTTCCATTCGATTGAACCACTCTGGAAAGTTTGGTTTGTATCCTGTTGCTATGACGACTTTCTCTGTATCGACCGTAAAGGAATGATCTTCTTGCCATTGCCTGCAGTTCAGTTGATAACCATTTTCTATTTTCTTCACATCATTTACTTCCGTTAAAGGTTGAATGATTACGTCCGGCATTTCATCAAATGATCGATGATAAAGCAAATGATAGATATTTTTCAAGGTTGAAGGATCAATGCCTTTCCTAAGCGTTCCTAGAGTTGATAAAGCTTCTGTACGTTTTTCATAAGGAAGGCTATGGAAATAGCTTACGTAGTCTGGAGAGAATACTTCTTGACCAAGTTTAGCTGATTCAAGCTGAAAGAATCCAGATGATCGAGTGAGCCACCTTAGGCTATAGGTATATTTTTCTTGATTATTTAGCAGATCATAGAATACCTCAGCTGCACTTTGACCTGAACCTACGACTGTAACAGATCCTGAACTCTTTACTTCCTTCTCATGATAGAGATAGTGATTCGTATGAAGAATATCTTCGATCGGATATTGATCAAATCCTTCGGGGATATTCGGTACACTACCTGTGCCGAGAACAACATGTCTTGCTTTCATGACGTGAGTCTTTGATGTTGAAACATCCTCTATTGTTAGTTCATAATATTGGTCTTCTTTTTGATAAATCACATCGACAACTTTCTTTCCAAAGTTACAGTTAGAAAGACTGGATGCGACCCAGCGGGTATAAGCATTGTATTCTTTCCTTGGAATATCCAATTTATTGAAAAAATAAAACTGATAAAGTCGATTATGCTCGTGCAAATAATTGATAAATGTGTATGGGCTTTTAGGATCCGCGATGGTAACAAGATCCGCTAGAAAAGGAACTTGAAGATCAGCTCCCTCAATTAACATTCCAGGATGCCAATTAAATTCTTCCTTTTGATCAAAATAGATGGCATCGACTTCCGTTTGGTCGGCAAGTGCTGCCATCCCAAGATTAAACGGTCCGATGCCAATGCCTGCTAGATCGTATAGTTTATCACTGTTCAATGTCTTCACGTCCTTTAATCTACATTCCAAAACCTATTTTGTAGGGCTTAAATTCACAAGATTACTATCGCCTATCTTGTTTTACCCTAAAGCAGCCACTTTTAAATCAAAAAAACATATTCAGCTTTTACTTCTTTTAATAAATGGCTGTTTTCTCAGAAATTGTAGTGATAAGAGTAGAGGGGATGTCCCCTTCAGGATACTGCCCTGTCCCCATAACCGTAGGAGTCGATCACCTTCCTCTCTATTCACCTTCGAAGTGTGAATGTTAAAAAAATTCTTATTCAAAAAACCAATCTTTTAGAAAAGAGCGTAATAATAAACATTAATCGTATTCTCACATAGAAAGGAGCTTAAGCAAGTTATTGGAGCATCTATGAAATCCGAATTGGGCCATTGGAATCTTGATTAAACCATTTTTTGAATGAGAATCCTCTACATATCATATAATCGCTTCAAAAAAAGCCCCATAAAAAGATCCTACGAGAATAGCATCATCGCTTATTACAGAAAAGCATTGACGCAGAAAACCCCTGACTTCTCGATAGAACGTGATAGGGGCAAGCTTTACCACACGCATAAGGATTTTAAAGCAAATAACCTTCATGATATTTCTTCAAACCACTTTTTGATTGAGACAATAATGTGAAGATCCATCAGAAGTGTAAGGCGCTCCTGATGATTGTTAGGAAACGTTAAAAACCCTTAACGACTTAATTGATGTGTGGGTTCTACTCCTAACCTAAGTATCTTAATCAGCACTTACGGCCTTAGAGGCACTTACAGCTGAAAATGTAATCGTGATTGCACATAACAAAGCAATCACTAGAAACCCTCTTACAAGCGGCCATGTTTCCCATCCATTAATAAGGACGGAACGCATTGCTTCAAACAAATATGTGGTCGGATTAATGGTAGCGGCTACCTTCAACCATCCTGCTTCAATTAATTCATATGGTACAAATGTTGTACTTAGAAAGATGAGCGGAAAGAATACGAACGTACCTGCTTGAGCGGATTGTGCATTCTTAGTTCTGAGAGCCACACCTACTGAATAACCAGCGAATGCTAGACCCCATCCGAGTGTAAGCAAGAGTACGACGATAACCCCTCCGAATCCTGCGGCGACTTCTAGTCCAAGAAAATAGCCAACAATTAGAATTAACATCGTTTGAATCAGTAGCTGTAGCATTCCCGCAATGATTGGTCCTAAAACGATTGCGAGTCTTGAGGAAGGGGTTAAGAGTAATCTAGAAAAATAACCATTCTCTAAATCTTTAACGAGAGCCTGTCCAGCTCCACCTGCTCCACCGATCGCACCTGACACAATCGATACTGGTAAAATAAAAGCCAGGTAATTTGCTCCCTCAAATGCCGGTAGCTCTGAAATACCGCTTAGTCCTCCTTCATATACAAATAAGAAAAAGAGGCTAATGATCAAGTTTGGAATGAAAATCAGCGGATTTCGAATGATTGTAATGATGCTCCTTTTTGTGAATACAAGAGTATCAACAAGGAAAGACCCCTTTTGTTGATTCGACATGCCCCTCACGCCCTTTCCTTTTGTTCATTCGTTACATTAATAAAAACATCATCTAGTGAAGGAGGCTTTACATTAAGTGTTCTTGGAGAGAGGTTATGCTCATCAAGCTTACGAACGAGCTCTGAAAGAAGCTGAGTACCATTTTCTGTATAGATTGTTACTTCTTCTCTTGAACGTTCGATGTTCTCCCCAACGTCAACTAGAACCTTACTCGCTCGTTCTGCTTCCACGGGATCATCAAACACGAGTTGGATCGCATCAAACCCTAGAGATCGCTTCAGTTCCTCCGCGCTCCCAGAAGCCACGATTTCTCCCTGATTAATAATGCTTATGCGATCAGCTAACTGATCAGCTTCTTCTAAATATTGTGTCGTAAGAAAAATCGTCGTTCCTTCTTCTTTATTCAAACGCTTAATTTCCTTCCAAATCGCCTTCCGATTAGAAGGGTCTAGCCCTGTTGTTGGTTCATCAAGGAAAAGGATTTTGGGTTTATGGACCAGAGTTAATGCAAGATCAAGTCGTCGCCTCATACCACCAGAATATTTTCCACATGCTCGATCAGCTGCGTCATTTAAATCCACCAACGTAAGTAATTCCACTGCTCTCGTTTTCGCTTCTTTTTTTGAAAAACCAAATAGCCTCGCCTGCATTTCAATTAATTCTCTCCCCGTTAGTACAGGGTCAATTCCTGTTTCCTGTAAAGCAACCCCTATATTCCATCTAACGCGTTCCGGCTCTTTACTAACTTCTACTCCACCGATTTTAATACTACCTGATGTTGGCTTAACAAGCGTCGTAAGAATTTGAACCGTCGTTGATTTACCAGCACCATTCGGACCGAGAAAGGCGAAAAACTCCCCCTCCGCTACTTCAAAACTTACTCCTTGCACAGCTTTTACGTCACCTTTATACGTCTTTACTAGCTCGTGTACTGAAATAGATCCATCCATTCTCTAGCCCCCTCTATTCAAATATGTCTCGTTATCATATTCTTGTGTAACCTCGCACATTGTTATACTTACATTCGCTTTCGTTCGACTTTCTCCTTTAAACGTATGTGCTAAATTCAAACAAGAACCCCCTTATTTTCTAATAAGAGAGTTCATCTAGTAACTTCTATGCTTCACGGTTAAGGTTTATAGAATGCTCCTTATAAAATTTTCACTAGAGAAAGGATGGTTCAATGCATTTCGCAAGCAAAGGTGGTACGTTGAACAGCTTAAAAAACATGATGTACATTATATTGAAGGTCTTAAGGCGGAGATATTCAAGAAACACATTCTTGATGCTCTTTTCGAGAAGTAATAAAGTGAAGCTTCCATCAATTGGCGGTCTACCCTTTGAAGATGGGATAAATACAATGATAAAAAGGTGGATTGCTCCACCCTGTTCTACATAACATCTATCCGAAGATACACAAAGTTTGATACATCGGCATAAACTGGTTATCTTTCCACTGAAGAGGTGTTGATAGAAAGCCTAATCCATCAGCATTGTACCGGCCGATTACTTTCTGGTAAACGAGCAATTCATCTACTCCATCTCGTTGCAAATCAATGGGATATACTCCACCCGGTGGTAACACTTCTCCTCGAACAGGTGCTTTTAAGGAGCCATCGGCATTGTAAATCTCTGAAAGATATTCTTTGCCTTTATACAGAAGACTCACAATATACGTCTGATTTAACGTCTGATCTTCTACTTTAGCCTGATAATAATCAAGATAATTCACAGAGTACGTAAAGGCATTATAGTAACTTTCTTGATCGAATAGTAACCTTAAGGATTGATTGAGATAAGAATATAGGAAATCATACGTAATTCCTCCACTCCCCCCTGAATCCGAACGCACTAGTATTTCATTCACTTTATTCCCAGTAAAATCACCCAAATAAAGTGTTGGGTTGTACCCGCTACTTCCAGGAAGAGCAAAGGAAACATCTAACCCAGCATGCTCATTCTTAATCCTTAAGATTACTTTATCTACGTAAGGCGATTCATTACCAAACGGCTTGGTTCCTGTTAATTGGATAAGATCTTGCATGCCATCACCTGTGACATCGCCGATTTGTTGATCTAATAAAATGCGGTCAATCCTAAGCATCGCAATCCCCCTTTTCTTTCTATAAGAGTCTATGATGAATACTCAGCTCATTTTCGTTGTAATGATTTGGAAAGGAAGCTAAACTAAATGAAGTGAAACTATTGAAATGAGGGATCGCCTATGAAGGCTGGGATAGATCAAGAACAAACAATCGGAATCGCATCAGGTGCAGGAGCCTATTTTCTTTGGGGAATCCTTCCCCTCTACTGGAAACTGCTTGCAGGAGTACCTTCTGAGGAAGTGCTTGCTCACCGAATTATCTGGTCGTTCGTTTTTATGATTGTTATTCTTCTAGTACTTGGGAAATTATCATCTTTTCAAAAAGAACTTCTCGCTATTTTCAAACAACCAAAAAAGCTTACAGCTATTGCGTTTGCTTCGTTATTTATCACGATCAACTGGTATGCCTTTATTTGGGCGGTAAATCACGATCATGTTATTCAGACGAGCCTTGGTTACTACATCAACCCGCTAATCAGCGTCTTGCTCGGAATACTTTTTCTAAAAGAAAGACTATCATTCTGGCAGCTCATTTCCTTTGCATTAGCGGCAATCGGAGTATTGAATCTGGTATTTCGTTTCGGAGAAATACCCTGGGTTTCTCTCATTCTCGCAATGAGCTTTGGTCTTTACGGTTTACTAAAAAAAACGGCTAGACTTAATGCATTGACAGGACTTACAATCGAAACTTTACTGATCACACCGTTTGCTCTCATATATCTTATGTCGGTCCGTTCCAGCTTGTCCGATGCATTATATATGAATAATGTTAGTACTCTTAGTTTGTTACTTGGAGCAGGAATCGTGACTGCCATTCCTTTGCTACTTTTTGCAAGCGGAGCGAATCGCATTTCACTTTCCATGATCGGTTTCCTTCAATACATTGCTCCTACTTTGATGCTCATTCAAGGTGTGTTTCTCTATGGTGAGTCTTTCACATCTGCCCATATGGTTAGTTTTGCTTTGATTTGGGCTGCACTTGTCATCTTCACTCTTGCTCGCACGAAGCTATTTCGTCGAATAGAACCACGATTTTTTCAAAACAAACATTCACTAGAGTCTTAATTTTAATATGAGACCTCCCATCACTTTGATGGGAGGTTCTTTCTATCTGTGACGTTTTCAAACGGCCACAAATAGGTCGTCACCGATTTAGAATAACTCGTTATAAATTCATTATCCATCCGATAAGGACTCGATAGCGTATCACGAAGAACAGCTACGTCGACTTGTTGAAGTGGCCATCGATCATGTCTAATTCTTCCCTCCATCACGTTACCCTTCCGAACATTAAACAGCCTGTCTCGTTCAGTAAGCCAGAAATCAAGATCGCCTTCCTTTGAATGATATGGTTCTCCAACTGGTTCGTAGACAATATGATAATCCGCTCGTTCTACACCATTATGCGTTCTAGAAGACCAGAAATTAATTTGCTTCCCGTTATTTGTTTTCCCCATCTTTGCTCTAAAATACGGAAGGTTAAAAATATTCCTAGCGATCATCACACCAGCTTGATGGCTTGCATCTAGACTAAAAAAATAAACCCCTTGCCTGTCTCCGTATTTCACATACGTTCTAACATTTAGCTCAAGTAGACTCGAAGCAAATGGGACTGGAGGTAAGCCCCGTAATCTGATCCTATTCATCTCAAATGGTACGATCCCTACCCACGCTTTCTGATTGAATTGATCCACTTCTAATTGTGGTGGCAGCAATGTTTGGAGCCATGAAGGATCAACAGACCAGTGCAGGAATAGAAGATCTTCCCAGGTTTGTTTCATGATCCATCCTGCCTTGTTAGTGGTCATTTGGCAGCCCCCTCTCTACCTGATAGCATATCCAATTCCAGATTCACTTTTCAAAAAAGAAGCGGTTTGTACAATATTCAAGTGATCAAGAGCGACATAACTAACTTGAACATGATAACCATATGAAATAGCAATACGAATATTTTGATAAACTGTAACGTTTTGTGGTACCGTTTATGTGGAACAGCTTAGATATGAAATGAATGAAGCTTCAATCACATAATGGAGGGATAATGAATGAGTAAACAAAGACAAATTCATCTAGCTAAACGACCAGAGGGAATGCCTTCAATGGAACACTTCAACATTGTGGAAGCTGATATTCCAGCTCCTAAAGATGGAGAAGTTCTCCTCCGTGCACTTTACCTCACAGTAGATCCTTATATGAGAGGCCGCATGAGGGATGCTAAATCTTACGTGGCACCTTTTCAGGTTAACGAACCATTGAACGGTGGCGTTGTTGCAGAAGTAGCGGAGTCAAAGTCTTCTAAATTTAACCAGGGTGATGTCGTAATTGGACACCTTAACTGGGAAGAATATGCAGTTGTGAACGAGAAACACCTTCGCAAAATCGACCCGAAAGTAGCGCCAATCACCACGCACCTTGGTGTTCTTGGTATGCCTGGACAAACCGCTTACTTCGGACTTCTAGACATCGGTCAGCCTAAAGAAGGCGAAACAGTTGTCGTATCAGCTGCTGCAGGTGCAGTTGGTTCTGTCGTAGGTCAAATTGCAAAAATTAAAGGTTGCCGTGTTGTCGGCATTGCCGGTTCAGATGATAAGATTGACTACATCAAAAATGAACTTGGTTTTGATGAAGGAATCAACTACAAAACGCAAGACGTATACAAAGCACTAAAAGAAGCTTGTCCAGATGGCATTGACGTGTATTACGAAAACGTTGGTGGCGAAATTGGCGATGCTGCCATTAGCCTCCTTAATAAATTTGCTCGTATTCCTGTTTGCGGCGCAATTTCTTCTTATAATAAGAAAGAAGCGGATCTTGGCCCACGGGTACAGGGTAAATTAATTCAAACAAGCTCACTTATGAAAGGGTTTGTAGTAGGAGACTATTCCGATCGTTTTAATGAGGCAGCGGAGCAAATGGGTAAATGGCTGCAAGAAGGTAAATTGAAATATGAAGAAACAATCGTTGAAGGATTTGAAAATATTCCAGATGCATTCCTCGGTCTTTTTGAAGGAACAAATCTTGGTAAACAACTTGTAAAAGTAGCAGATCCTGAATATGCAACACTTCCAAATCGCTAAAAACCAAACCCGCTCCTCTTATGGAGCGGGTTTTATATGTGTTCATGCACATAAAAAGAAGGTTATCTTCAGGTTTAGGAAGGAATAGTATGTACCATAGACTTTTTCTTAAAGGAGAGTTATTATGGGCAAATTTCTTTTAAATCTAATCGCGTTTATTCTCGTTGTAACCGTAAATGGACTCGCTAATGCGCTACCTCTTAATGGGCAAACAACCGGTGAAATCTCGAATAGACTGAACGTTCTTTTCACTCCTGCTGGCTATGTGTTCAGCATATGGGGATTAATCTATATTCTTCTAGGAATATGGGTTATACGTCAATTTCCAGCAAGTCGCAGGGATCTCCCTCTCTATCAAACGACGAGTTTCCTTTTTGTCTTAAGCTGTATTCTTAACAGTCTTTGGATATTCATGTGGCACTTTGAGTTCTTTGGTGTTTCCGTCATCGTGATGCTCCTCTTGCTATTTACTCTAATACGACTTTATGTAAAGTTAAGAGCTGCCGATGCTTCTTTCTTTGATCTACTGCCCTTTTCCGTATACCTCGGATGGATTAGCGTAGCCACGATTGCAAATATTAGCTACTACCTGACTTACAGTGATTGGGATGGATTCGGCATTTCTAATTCGATTTGGACTTTCCTCCTGTTAATTGTAGCAACACTATTAGCACTCTTTTTCATGAAAAAAGAAAACGATTGGGTATACCCTCTCGTGTTTGTATGGGCATTCATTGGGATAGGGGTCAGAAACCAGAATGTTGATGAACCACTTGTAGTTTATTCTTCTTATCTTCTAGCAGCACTCCTACTTCTCAGTACATTCCTTTATGCATTTAAACAAAGAAAATAATCGAAAAAAGCGCCCCTTCTCCAATTTGGAAAAGGGGCGCTTTAGCCGTTATGCAAGTGATTTAAAGTCTTGGCCGAGTATTTCTTTCATGCTATGAACTGTAATAAATGCTTTCTGATCAACAGCTCCAACATGTTTTTTCAGTTTCAGAAGATCTTTTCTTCCAAGAATGGTTGTAATGACTTCTTTCTCATCTGAAGTAAAAGCACCTCTAGCTGTATGAATCGTTGCACCTTTGCCTATTACTTCCACAATAAAAGATCGAATCGCTTCACTTTCATTGCTGATAATAACAATTTCTTTCTTTGCCTCGAAGCTCTGAAGCGTGTAATCAATCACTAGCCCATTCAAGATTACACCAAAGATCGCATACATACCGATCGCTGGACCAAATAGAACTACTGAAAATAGCGCAATCGAAATGTCAGAAATAAGAACCGCTTTACCTACTTCCATAGAGAAGTACTTATTAAGAATCATCGCGATAATATCCGTACCACCAGTTGATGCATTTTGATGAAAGACAAGGCCCATTCCTGCAGCAGCGATACATTGTCCAATTATTAATTGGATGAGGATATCATGGCTAAACGGCTGCGTGACTGGAAGAAAGCGTTCGAATGCCCAAACAGCAAGCGATAGAGCAAAGCTAGCATAAATCGTTTTGACACCGAATTTCGGACCGAGAAAAAGAATTCCAACTAACAAAAGAACTGCGTTTAATATAATCATAAACATTCCGACTGACAGGTCAGGGAATAGATGGTTCATCAAAATCGACAAACCACTGACTCCCCCCGTCGCAAGGTTATTAGGAGATAGGAAGAAATGAACATGGGTAGCAACACCGAGCGCACCCAAAGTAATTAGCAGATAAGTTTTGATGTGATGAAGCATCTATTATCCCTCCCGTTGTTTTGTTTTCGTTTCGTAAGCACAATCGGGATTATAATAGGGATTATGAGCTTT
Source organism: uncultured Bacillaceae bacterium (assembly GCA_963805895.1). GTDB lineage: Bacteria > Bacillota > Bacilli > Bacillales > Guptibacillaceae > Guptibacillus. The sequence goes on along the minus strand of CAWDWH010000010.1, from coordinate 147,759 downwards.
GTAAACAGCCTAAACCTAAGATTTTAAATTGAAGCGGTTACAAACGATAAATAGGTATTAAGTACTACTTATTTTCCCTTATTCGACACTAATATACAAGAATTTTCTTAATTTTCGGTTGCTAAATGAGCAGCGCTTGATGCCGATAGAGACTAGAACGTTTGCATTTAAAATTCTGGTTTCGGAGACATTGCTCTCTCTAAGGATAGAGTAGGTAATTTGCTTTCCCCTCCAATCACCTTTGAAGTATGGCTTTTCATAGAAAATACTTTTCAAAAAACACCAGACTTTCCAGAAAAAAGTCATAAAAAAGAACAAAAACATCTTCTGTTTTTGCTCACTTTCAAATTATTTCACAAGATCATGTTTAAATGCATAAATAACGGCCTGCGTCCGATCATGAACTTCAAGTTTGCCTAGGATGTTACTTACATGTACTTTCACCGTTTTCAAGGCAATAAATAATTCATCTGCAATCGTCTGATTCGTTTTACCCTGAGTCATCAACAGTAGAATCTCCATCTCTCGTTCTGTTAACTCTTCGTGTGGGAGAGTATGGATTCTGCTGCGCATGCGCGACATCATTTTACCAGTAACTTCCGGTTCAAGAACAGATTCACCGTGAAATGTTTTCCTAACAGCATTGGCAATTTCTACTGCTTTCGATGTTTTTAACATGTAACTTGTTGCCCCAGCTTCTAATGCCGGGTACACTTTTTCATCATCAAGAAAACTTGTTACAATAATAATCTTGGCTTCTGGCCATTGTTCGATTATATTTTTTGTAGCTTCTATTCCGTCCATTTCTTCCATCACAAGGTCCATTAAGATGATATCTGGACGTATGGAAAGAGCGAGTTCTACTCCTTTTTTCCCATTATCCGCTTCCCCAACAACTTCAATATCAGCCTGAGCTGACAAATAAGAAGAAACGCCGATCCTCACCATCTCATGGTCATCTACAAATAATACATTAATCATTTCGTTCACCCCCAACCAGTGGTACACTCACTTCAAGCCTGGTGCCTTTTTGCGGAAGACTGATCACCTTAAGGGCTCCCCCGATTTCTAGCGCCCTTTCATTCATGTTTTGAAGTCCATATGAAGCTGCTTTCTTGGAATCCATCTTAAAGCCAACACCATCATCGACAATTCGTAAGATGATTCGTTCATCTCGATGAATGAGAAGTACATCAAGTGTCGTTGCCTTTGCATGCCTTAACGTGTTCGACACACTCTCTTGTAAGATTCGAAAGAGATGGTCTTCGACCCCTTTGTCCAGTTCAATCGATTCAAGCTTCCACTTCACCCTAATCGGCACTTTCTGAGATAATTCGTTTAGAAGCTCTTTGATTCCTTCTTCAAGAGATCTATCCTTAAGTGCAGCTGGTCTAAGGTGAAGCAATAGAGCACGCATTTCAAGTTGAGATTGATGAATCGTCTCTTCTACCATATTAAGGTTTTTGGTTTCCTGATCATCTTTCTCTTCACGCGTTTCCGTAATAGCGCTCATGAGCATGGAAGCTGCAAAAAGCTGCTGACTGACAGAGTCATGTAGCTCCCTGGCAAGACGATTACGTTCTTCAGAAACGACTTGCTGTACACGTTTCTCATGATCCTCTGCTTTCTCATTCGCAAGTTTTTGAGCTAACCGAACTTGCTCATTCATTCGAATTTGTAATTTGTGGATCTGTTCAAACACACCATTCAAGCTTGTGCTGTTCTTATTATGTATCGTTCGACCTTTATCAAGTTCCCGAAGCGTATCAGCAACGTACTGAAGCTCCTTACTAGCATATAAACCAGAAACTCCACCTCCAGCTGCTCCAATCATCAAAGAGATGATTGGAACGATAAGTCCGAATGGCAAATCCATCACATTTTTCTCAAACAAAAGCGATAATGAAGCAATTGGATAGACAGACAAATAAGCGCTGGTAAAAAGAAGAAGAAGCAGGAATGAAAGCGACGCACCAAATAACATATGACGCTTGATCACACTCATACGCGCTTCACCTCGAGATCACCAGCAAACATGGAGGTCACTAGTTTCACCTTCTCAGAAGCTTCCTCATACCCACTCGTCTTATAGGAAAGTACCTGGTTAAATACCCCTGGCTCTTCATGATGGAATAAAGTCGCCGAACCAATCATAGCCGAATGCTGTATACTCACTTCTAATTCATACGGAACAAGAATTTGGACTTTACCTACGAAGTTTCGTATCATGATCACGGATTCTCCCTTTGGGAGAACGGTGTAACTTAAGTCGATAATGGATGAACCGAAACCAGCCTGAATATTGACATCATTCCACTCATATACGTGATCGTGCGTTCTTTGTCTACCGGCCCATTTATTGTGGAAAATTGGTTTTTGCTGAACGATTCCTGCTTCTGGCTGTGAAGGTTTTTCGAGTACTGGTCTAATCTTCTTTGGTTTTTGTTTGGACTGATAGAATTGAAATCCAAGGTAGACTAACAGTACGAGCAGAAAGAATTTAACCACAACCATATTCATAACGGTCGTTATAAAGAAAAAAATACCCAACCCGAGAAATAGTTTTCCTGAAGTACGAGGAAGTCGTTTTCTTCCCATATAAATAAATACAGCTGAAAGAACTAACAAGAACAGGAGGCCGCCATTCAAAGAAACTTCCAATAGGATAAGAATAACTCCAATAATAAGAAGTCCATTAACGGTGTCAATATTTCTACCCTTCCACACTGGCGTCCCTCCGTCCATTTTATATGTCTATTACAATTCAACTGTTATAGTCATGACCAAAAAAGGCGCAAGCGCCTCTTTTAGAATACCATTATTTCTTTAAGAATTTGAATGACTATCTTGCTTTTTTGCCTTTTTTTCAAGTGAATGAAACTTTTCATCTATGCTCGACATAGCATAATCTCGATTCACTTTTTTCTCAAGCTGTTCAATATAAGTTTCCATCTCATCAAATCGGTTAAACGGTTGATCAAGATTGCTTTCTTCAAGAACTAGATCCATTTTATGATTGGCTCGTACACTATTTTCTTTTCCCATCAATTCCATTCGCTTGATCGACATGTCTTTAAGCTTATGCTTCATTTTCTCATACTTCTGCTCAAGTCGTTTAAGCTCTAGTCCGGCTTCATCCATCGAGTGTGATAAGCGATCAGCTCTTTCTTCATACTGTAATTGCTCCTGTTTGGCGAATTCATACAGCTCAGTCTCACCTGCTTCACTCGCTAGTACCGCTTGCCCTGCTCGCTTTTCAGCATTTCTTCGCGCCTTATCAAGCTCTCTTCCAAACTCTCCAAGAAGCGTGGATTGTCGCTCAACAAGTTTCCTTGCCTTCTCCACTTCTCGTTCACACTGTCTTAAATAGTGGTTCAAAAGAGAAATTGGATTTTTCTGCTCCTTCTGATCAAGAATACTATGAAAGTCTGCTTCGATTGAATCTTTTATGCGGTTAATTAAATTCGGCATATGATACTCTCTCCTTTTTTATGATTAGCTACGCTTTAATTCATCCCATTGCTTCTCAAAATTTGTGAATGGATCATTGTTGTCTTGCTTCTCATCACTCACTCCATTCCATTTTTTATAAATGACATAGAGAATATAAATTGCTACGAGACCAAGAATAGCTGGCATATTCGCCACGGCAGTGATTAAACCGATGAATCCTAAGATTCCCCAGATGACTTTACCAGTTGTTGAATCTGTCTGAATGAATTTCTTAACTGCTACGTATAAGATACCAAGGCTGATGATCATTCCTACTAACGAACCGAGGTTGGTTAGTAGAACAACAGCAGCAATGATTCCAATTAACAGCAACCCTGCTTTCTTCATCATGATCGCCTCCTTTCATACCTTTATTCTATCTTCTTGCCCTATCTTCCATAATGAGCTAGAGCTATATTTTTGAATAAGACCAGAGGCTTAGAGAAGATAAGCTCGGTGTCGAGAAAGGTTGATTTGTCGAAACAAAATGAGATAAACCTTTATAGGAATAACTTTTCCAAACTAATTATTATCAAACAAAAGGTCAAAGGTCAGGTTCTCTCATCAGCATATTCTATCCTAATCGATCTAATAATGATAAAGTGTAAACAGACATCACGGAAAGGAGTCTGGGGATGGTTATCACCATTACAATAATTGTTGTTGTCTTGATGACGATTGTCATTGCCGCTGCTTTTGGGTTCGCTGTATCCAAAGGATATAGTGTTAAACACACTGTCGATCCGTTGCCCGAAGAAAATGCGAACGAATCGATAAAGGAAGAGGTTAAACATGAACGGACAGAACCGAAGTAATATCACTCCTGGTAAAACGGTTGAAATCGTACTGAAACAGGACCAGCGTACAGGAAAAACAACTAAAGGAATCGTGAAAGATATTCTGACTAAGTCGGGGACACATCCTCACGGAATTAAGGTACGTCTTGAAGATGGACAGGTTGGACGTGTGAAAACAATCTTGTCTTAAGATTCAAAGAACCCCCCGAACTGACTTCCAGTTCGGGGGGTTCTACTTTACTATTGATTTAAAATCATCCAGCTGTCTAGATAATGAATTGAAAAGCCTTCTACTGAAGATGAGTCCTTATAAGACGCCTTTACTTTGAGTAGCTCTTCTTTCATTATTACTTCTCCCTCTTCATAAAATGAAATATAGGAGGCTTCTCAGTAGCCTGAAGGAAAGAGTTTACCAGTTATTGTATAGAAGATTAAATAAAGGGGTCAGACCCGTACCTGACCCCCTTCGCTTCGTTAAACAAACGTTTATTTAAGGTAGCAATGGTGAAGCATTCCCTATATAGAAGACTTTTAACTCATGAAGAGCACGAGTACATCCTACATAAAGAAGCTTCGCATCTTCGGCATCATCTCGGTAATTCTCTTCACAAGCGTCCGCTATGATAACACCATCAAATTCCAATCCTTTTGTTAGATAAATCGGAACAATCGATATACCTCCTGCATAGGACCGATCGTCCGCTGTAATGAGGTTTACTTCTTTATTTTGTTTCCTTATTTCATGAAATAAATCACTGCACTCCTCTTCGCTTCTACCCACTACCGCAATGGTAGTCATTCCACGATTCTTCATCTCTTTTGCCGTCTCTAAAAGATGATAGACCTGCTCAACACGATCTACTTTACGCTTCTCAACACTTTCTCCACTTCGGAAAACGGGTATGGCAGGTTGAACTGGAATATTGGCATGGGAAATTACTTCATTAGCGAATTCAATGATTTCAAGTGTTGATCGATAGCTTTGTTCAAGTTCCATATAGAGTTCCCGTCCATTGAAAAGCTCTCGAAACTCTTCCCAGCGATGAATTCCTTTATACGAATGAATTCCTTGAGCGAGGTCTCCAAGAATCGTGAACGAGCGACTACGGTTAACTTCGAGTAATAATGCTAACTGGAAAGGCGAGAAGTCCTGTGCCTCATCAATAACGATATGCTGAAATACTTCCTCTTTACTAATTCCGTTCAATTTGAATTGAATATAAACGAGCGGAGCAAGATCTTCCGTCGTCACCTGTTTTTTCTTCAAGCGCTTCTCAGTATCCTTTATGATCTGCTCATTCAGGACGGATTTCCTTTCTGAAACTGAAATATATGGCAGAACATTGGTTTGATAGAGAGTTGTATAGAATGAGAATGCTGTTTGCTTCGGCCAATTTTTAAAATACTGCTTCAGATTCTCATTGGCTTGCCTTCGATATTCCTTCTGCAGGTGACTTCCTTCGATTTTCTTAATTTCATCTTTGATCCACACCCTGAAACGGTTAAGGATCATCTCTCTTTTTCTTCCAACCGGATAAGTAGAGAGATCTGTTAACCATTGTTGAATTTTTGTTTCAGTCAGCATACTTCCTTCAAATGGAGTGAAGTCACCAGAAGGTCCAACAGTAGTACTAAATCGATAAATGGCACTGTCTATCCAATCTTTAAAAGCGATCGATCCTTTGATTCTTCCTTCAGCCTCTTCAATATCAGGACGACTCTTACCAAACCATCTCTGCAAATGGTTTGATGATGCATCAAATTTAACTATCTCTTCTAGCACACTTAGCGTCCAGTCTGTAAAAGTCGATTGTTGGATGCCGCCAACACCGAGCTCAGGTAGAACACCTGAAATGTAATCGAGGAACATCCGGTTTGGCGCAAAAATAATCATTCGACCTGCTTGAATCGTATCTCTATATTCATAAAGAAGATAAGCAAGGCGGTGAAGCGCAACAGTTGTCTTACCACTCCCAGCAGCTCCTTGAATGATGAGAGGTGTTGTTCTTTCAGCTCGAATAATATCATTTTGTTTCGCTTGAATCGTTGAAACAATATCGCGAAGGCGATTGTCTTTATTTTCGCTCAAACGGTATAGAAGAAACTCGTCAGAACCACTTAAATCATCACTGCCTTCAACATATGTGTCTACGACTCTCTGAAGTTCTCTTTCTCGAATAACAATATTCCGCTTCAGCTCGATGTTGCCTTCAATGATTCCATCAGGCGAAACATAGTAAACTTCTTCTTCTCCACCTGTAAATGCGTAGAACATACTCGCAACAGGAGCTCGCCAGTCCACAACAAGTGAATCCTGTGATTCTTCATCTGCCACCCCTACTTTACCTATATAATAGGCGCACGCTTTTTTATACTCCTCTTGAAAATCCATTCTGGCAAAATAAGGTTCTTTCGCAGCGATTTTGAGTGAGGTTCGATTTTCTTCCCTTATGCTTTCCAATACTTGTTCGGTTACGTTATCTCCCGAATAACGGGGATAGCGATCTAGTCTTTCCTGCTGTTTTGTAATCTCGGCAGCTATTTGAGCGAGTTGCTGCTTCTCTTTCTGATAGGCACTTTGATTCTTTTGCTCCAAGATCAGTTACCTCCTTTTGAGATTTGTCCTGAATTGTCAGACAGAATACTAATCCTACCATAAAAACAGATCGCTTCCAAAACAATTTTTTGAAACTTCAAAATAAATATATTGATAAGTTTCTAAAATTTTTTCTAAAAAAGTGATCCAACCTCTCTTCGCCTACGTTAGCTCTATGAAATCAAAATTAACGGCAATTAAAAAATGAGGAGCGTGAATTGAAACATGAATCTAAAAAAGGCAATTAAAAAACTAATGGTTCCAGCATTGGGGCTCACTCTATTGTTCCCAACTGTGGCAGGAGCAGCTGAAACGAAACCGTCCGTAAACACACCGGCAGCGGATTTAAGAGCGACACTAGACCAGCTTCTATCAGAGCATTTTGTTCTTGCAGTTACATCTATGACTAAATCATACGATGGTGCTGAAGATGCAAAAGAAGTAACCGAAGCGCTTGATCAAAATGCTGTCGATATGACTCCAGCGATTGCCTCTGTCTATGGAGATGAAGCTGCAGAACAGTTCGAGGATATTTTTAGAGGGCATAATGATTATTCCGCAGACTTTGTAGAAGCAGCTAAAGAAGATGACACAGAACTTCGTAAAGAAGCAGAGAAAGAAGTCGATGAATTTGTAGACGAATTCTCCACTTTCCTTGATACCGCTACTGAAGGTAACCTTCCGAAAGAAGCGGCTGCTGACGTTCTAGAAGTTCATGAAAATCAGGTTCTTACAACGTTCGATGAATATACAAAAGGCAATTATGAACAAGCATACACTACTTTCCGTGAAGGCCATAAGCATATGTTCGCAATCAGTAAAGCTCTTTCAAGTGCGATTGTGAAGCAAATGCCTGACAAATTCGAAAACTCCAAAGCTGATACTGGAGCAGCAGACTTACGTTCCACACTAAATCGCCTTGCATCAGAACACTTTGCTCTATCTTCCCTTGGTCTTCAAAAGGGCTACGATCAATCTGAAGACTATGACTTCGTTAACTGGGCGGAAGACAGAAACACTGCTGACTTCAAAGCTGCTATCGGTTCTATCTATGGTGATGAAGGTGCAGCACAATTCGAGAAAATCTGGCAGGAAGATCACATCGCAGCGCAGGCTGACCTTGTTGTTGCTTCCCTTTCTGAAGACGAGGAAAAAATGAAAATGGCTAAAGAACGTCTCATGACAACTTTCCCTGAAAACTTCGGAGCATTCCTTGGAACAGCAACTGAAGAAAACCTTCCAACTGACGCTGCTACAGAAGCTCTTATGACACATGAGAAGCAAGTGGTTGGATCATTTGAATCCTATATGTCTGGTGATTACAAAACGTCAACTGACCAATTCCGCGAAGGCTATGCATTCATGTTTGGTGTAGGTGAATCTCTCGGTGGAGCAATCGTTCAACAAATGCCTGACGCATTTGCCGGTGAAGCAATGCCTGGTGACATGCCGAAAACAGGTATGGGCGGTGCAAGTCCACAATCTTCTGACCTATCTGCGTTATGGATCACGATTGGATCTCTAGCAGTAGCTGGTTCTGCATTTGCTATCCGTAGAAAAGTAGTCAACCAGTAGAACACATGTTACTCCCCTATCAATAGATATATCAAAAAACAGAGAAGCGCCTGCTTCTCTGTTTTTTGATTACACATGAAAACACTTCTAACAGGATGTCAGAAGTGTTTATCTTATGCATTATTTTTCTTTAATACACTAACAACTGAATCAATTTTCGCATGGTCTTCTGGGGACTGATCAATATGGTTCCAGATTAATTTCCCTCTGTCATCATAAATCCAAGTTCCTCCTTGAATGTATACATCCTGCGTTTTCATCGATTTCAGTACAAAATCTTTTTTCTGCTGTTCTTTTGGAATAAAACTGTCCATTTTTCGAGTCAGGAATCCAATAGCTGCCTGTCCAAGTAACTTCCATTTCGGCATCGTATGATGACCCATTCCTCTATAAGCTTCTCTCTTTGGGTCCCCCGCAATCACAAACGGAAATTCACCAAAAGCTTCCTTGAACTGAGCAATATAGCCTGCATTCGAAGGGGCGATAGCAATAATTTGAAAATCTTCTTTCTCAATTTCATTCACGCGCTCACGCAACTGCGTAAGATATTGTCTGCACACTGGTCAGCCAAGATGGCGAACAAATACGATCATCGATTTCTTTTGATTGATCAATTGCTGCAGTGTGACATTCTGGCTACCTGGGATTTCAAGCTGGTAATCCAATTCTTGCATTGTCATGTCATCTCTCCTTACTAGTCGTTCTTACGTTTGATCTGTATTAACTACTTGTCTCTTACTACTAATCTTACACCTTTTGCGATAGTAGTGATAGCCAATGAAACCAACAGCTGCCACTATCAGTATTAAGAAGACATATTTCTGAATACTTCCGAATATCGCTTGAACCGATTTGATGTTACCATTTCGACCAATCCATAACATAGCTACCGTCCAAGGAAAAATGCCTACGAAGGTCAGTGTTCCAAAAATCCATGGTTTCACCTTACTCATTCCGGAAACGTATGATACATAGTTCCCGACTCCTAATGGACGGGTGATTGCAATGCTCCACGATCCACACTTTCTGAACCATTGTTGAACCTTCTCCACTTTCTTCTTTTTCAGCTTCTTCTCTACTTTATCTTTAACCTTTAAACCAATCCCATATGGAATGAAACTAAATAAGGTATAAATGATGCTCGTAAGAAAAGCAAAACCTATCATTTCAAGAAATGATGGATTTAATAAATAGCCGTACGTTAATGTCATCATTCCTCCGGGGAACGGTAAAGAAGATGCTTCTATTGCGTTACTTATGAACAGGCCCCAGATTCCAAGCTCCTTCAGGAAATGAATCAGAAATTCCAGCATAGTGGGTCTCCTTTGTTCTCAAATTATCACTTTTCTCTAGATTCCCTGATTCCCCTTCTTGAAACCGTATTTACAGCGTTTTAATCTTCCAGTTTTTTACGTAATCAGATTGTATTATAGATTTATTCCGCGATTTCGAGAATATTTCCGCGGAAATTAAAATATATCCGCGAAATTTAGATGTATTTCGCGAAAAATGATTTTTCCATTAAAAAATCTCCATCGCACGATATACGATGGAGATTCGCTTTCTATCCTATAGATACTACCTGCTGCTCCTGCTCAAATGCATTAACTGCTTCTTCAAAAATGCGAAGCCCTTCATCAAGTTGCTCTTGCGTTACAATGAGAGGTGGAATCATGCGTATCACTTCCTGATGTTTGCCGCAGAGATAGAATAGCACACCTTTCTCAAGGGAGAGATCCAGAATGCGCATCATGCCATTACCGTCTGGATTTCCAGTCTCTGGATCAATGATTTCAATTCCAATCATAAGTCCGACCCCACGTATATCTCCAATTACATCGTGTTTTTCTTTAATTGCTGCTAATTTTTCTAGCGCATAAGCTCCCATATGGCGGGAGTTTGCTAATAGTTCTTCTTCTTCAATCACATCAAGTGTTGCAAGTGCTGCTGAACAAGCAATTGGATTCCCACCGAAAGTTGTGCCATGTGTTCCCATCGGCCATTGGCTCATCAACTCCTTGGAAGCAACAGTTGCACTAAGTGGCATCCCTGAAGCAATTCCTTTTGCAACAGCCATAATATCAGGCGTTACACCAAATGTTTGGGCAGCAAACCAGTCACCAGTACGACCAAACCCCGTTTGCACTTCATCAAAGATCAACAACATACCATTACGATCACATATTTCTCTTATCTTCTGTAACCATTCTTTTGGCGGAATAAGATAACCACCTTCTCCAAGAACCGGTTCTACGATCACGCATGCCACTTCTTCAGGTGTTACTTGATGATCAAAAAGCTTCTCGAAATCTTTCTCAAGTTCACTCACGCAATAGTCAGCTACATTCTGACCTTCAGGACAGCCAGCAACATCTGCATAAGGAATTTGATACGTTAGTCCATTAGGCTGGAGAAACTTACGGTATTTACTTTTTGATGTACTAACACCAAGCGCACCTAGTGAGCGACCGTGAAAGCAACCTGTAAATGAAACAACGTATTGGCGTTTCGTTACATATTTCGCTAGTTTCATTGCTCCTTCAATAGCTTCTGTTCCACTATTTGCGAAGAAAAAACAATCAAGATTAGGTGGCATAATACCTTGGAGACGCTCAGCTAGTTCAAGAATAGAATCATACATAATTACACCAGATGGACCATGCATGAGGGAATCAGCGCCCTCTTTAATTGCCTGAACGACTTTAGGATGGCGGTGTCCAGTATTTGCTACTGCAATTCCTGATGTGAAATCTAAATACGTTTTACCATCTGCGCCATAATAATAGCAGCCTTCCTCCTTCACTACCGGCAAATTCGGATGATCCTTCGCCATACTCGGTGCTAAAAGCTCTGACATTCGGTTGTATCTATGCTCAAATGATGTCGACAATGTGATATCCTCCTTCAAATTCTGCTGTTATACAAAGATATGGGCCATTACAACGATAATTGGAAGTGTAATGATCGTACGTTGTAAGAAAATAATAGCTAGTTCAAGAACCGAAATTGGAATTTTGGATTTCACTAGTAAAATACCAATTTCAGACATGTAGATGAGCTGCGTTAATGAAACAGCCGCAATGACAAATCGAGTGAGTTCACTTTCAATCCCTGTGCCGATGACAGCGGGTAGGAACATATCTGCAAAACCTACTAACATCGCTGGAGCAGCTTCTGCTGCCTCAGGAATTTGCATAAGCTCTAGAACTGGGACAATCGGCATTGATAAGTACTTAAAAAATGGCGTGAACTCTGCAATGATCAGTGCTAGTGTTCCGAGAGCCATAACAAGAGGAATTAAGGCAAAGTAAATATCAAGAACCGTATTTACCCCCTGGCCAACTACATGCTTAACACCTTTTACTTCTGAAGCCTTCTCAAGTGCTTTCTGCATTCCCCATTTAAAGCTAGAGACGCCTTCTGGAACATCCTCAGAAATTTGTTTCCCTGTTCCTTCATAATACGTGTCCGCCTTTCTGGAAAGCGGTGGGATACGCGGGCAAATGATAGCAGCAGTCAATCCTGCTACAACGACCGTGAAATAGAACGGAACAAACATTTCTTCGAGTCCAATGAAGCTGATCACAACAAGACTGAAAGCAATCGAGTTGATAGAAAAGTTCGTTGCGATAACGGCTGCTTCTCTTTTCGTATAGTATCCTTCTTCATATTGCTTCGTTGTGATAAGGACGCCTACTGTTCCCGCCCCCATCCATGAAGCAAGTGCATCAATCGAAGAACGTCCCGGTAACTTAAACAATGGTCGCATGACGTAACGGAGGGCTGTTCCAAAGAAATCCATCAGACCGAATTCAAGTAAGAGCGGCATAAGTAAACCAGCGAATAGAAACCAGGCAGCTAGAACGGGCACAAGCGAGTACAGCATTGTTCCACCAGAAACATCAGAAATGATGAATTCCGGTCCGAACTTATACAGGGTCATCACTGCAAAGAGTGCTCCTAAAATCCTCGTACCGATCCAAAACCAATTTACATAGAATAGCTGTTTAAGAAATGGACGAAGCATGATCGCTTTCGGTTCGAACGCTTTTGAAATTATTGGAATAATAGCAGATAGAATAAGAATAGCAGTCATAAAACCAGGCAAAATAGGAGCAAGTTTTACTTGAATGGATTCAGCTAATATGCCGACCCCAATTGTTATTTTCCCATTGAAAGGGACAGGGACAAGAAATAATAGAATACCAATTAGAGATGGGATCAAAAACCATGCATAAGCATTTTTAGAATAGGAACCTTTTACAGACTGACTGGTGCTACCAATTGAATACGACTTTTCCTGTTTAACTTCCATTTTTCACTCTCCTTCGACATTTTTAATATTAATACATATTTTTGCATATAAATAATAAAAGAAGCAAGAGTTATTTTTACTCTTCGCTTCTTTTAACTTGCAATTTTCGTGCCAATTGTTATTCAATTCTGTATTTTTTTAGTTTTCTAACTACTGTCGGCTGACTCATGCCAAGCACTTCAGCTATTTTTGTCGTCGTACGGAAATGTTTCCTTGCCTGTTCAAGACGTTCTTTCTCGACTTTTTCAACTGTCTCTTGTAATGTCTCATTAAAATTATTCATTTCTGAATAGTCCTCAATCAATTTCCTGTATGTATGGGGAAGATCTTCCTCCTGTATAATGAATGCATCAGAGGTGACAATCAAACGCTCAATTAAATTCATTAATTCTCTTACATTCCCTCTCCACTCATGCTGACTTAATTCATGAATAACAATTTTATTCACTATGCGCTTCCGTTTGTATTGTTTACAAAAGCGATCTACAAACGACTGAATGAGTGGAAGAATATCTTCCTTTCTTTCCCTTAAAGGAGGGATCATTAAGGGGACAACATTCAGTCGAAAGAATAAATCTTCTCGAAATGTTTTCTCCATCACTGCGCGATCGAGATCCTTATTCGTCGCACTAACTAATCGAAAATCCGAATGGATTTCTTTCCTACCTCCTAGTCGATAAAACCGTTTTTCCTGGATGAGTTTTAATACTTTCACTTGATTTTGCAGTGAAAGCTCACCGACTTCATCTAGAAACAACGTTCCAGTTGACGCCATCTCCGCGAGGCCCATACGCCCGCCCTTTCTTGCACCTGTGAAGGCGCCATCTTCATACCCAAACAATTCTGCTTCGAATAAAGCCTCAGGAATCGCTCCGCAATTCACTTCAATAAAAGGACCCTTCCTTCGTTCACTTTTGTAATGGATGTATCTCGCCATTTCTGTCTTCCCAACGCCAGATTCACCAAGAAGCAGCACATTCACATCGACACCAGCCACCTGTTTCCCTGTTCCCATCACTTTTCTCATCGCATCACTTCTAGCAATAAGTCCTCCGTCATCCTGCTGTTGTTTGAGCTGCTCAAGCTCTCTTCTCACACGTTCCATCTCTGATGACATCTCTTCCATTCCAGCCTTAATTTCCATTAATTCTGTAATATCATGTGAATAGCTTACAATCCGAACAAGTTCAGCGCTGTCATCAAAAACTGGCAATCCCGTAACAAGAAGCTTTTTACCTTCTGGTCCCGTTTGTACAAAGGTCACTCGCTTCTTTGCTTTCACAACGAGGGGTGTTGCAAGCGGCGTGAATAAACCCTCCTTCTCGAGCTCAAAAACTGACCTTCCCATTAAATCATCTGCTTTTACACCATAGACCATCCCCGTTCCTTCACTTACTTTGACGATAATTCCATTTGGATCCGTTACAAGAATGTCTTCCTGTAGCGAATGAAAAATCGCTTTATACTCGTTCCACTCTGTCATCCCAACACCTCATTTATTCAATATTGAATAATTTTCGCTCATAACTAAGGTAAATCCTTCTATTCGGTGGTAATCGGTTATTCATTTTTGAATAATCAGACACTCCTATCTTATCACACCTCTGTTGTAGCTGAAGCAAAATCCTTTCCTAATCACAACTCACGACTTAGAATATAAGTTGGATTCTGAAAGGGAACGAAGGAGGACAAAACATGGCAACTTTAAAAGGGAAAACAGCACTTATTACTGGCGCCGCTCGAGGGATTGGGCGTGCAGCAGCAATCGCCCTTGCAAAAGAAGGCGTAAATATCGGTATGATTGCTCGTACGGAAGAAACACTCCAAAACGTAGCAAAAGAAATCGAAGCAGAAGGTGTCAAAGCTTCCTACGCAGTCGCTGATGTTTCTTCTAATGAAGAAGTAACATCAGCCGTAGCTAAACTTAAAGAAGAACTTGGCGAAACAGATATTCTTATTAATAATGCGGGAATCGCCAAAATGGGTGGCTTCATGGAGCTCGACGTAAAAGACTGGGAGAAAATCATTCAAGTGAACTTGCTTGGCGCTTATTATGTAACAAGAGCAGTCCTTCCAGATATGATTGATCGCAAATCAGGCGATATCATTAATATCTCATCTACAGCTGGGCAAAAAGGTGCACCTGTAACAAGTGCTTATAGTGCATCAAAGTTTGGCTTGATGGGGCTAACAGAATCACTGGCACAAGAGGTTCGTAAGCACGACATTCGCGTGAGTGCTCTTACGCCAAGTACGGTATCGACTGATCTCGCAGTCGAAAATAACCTGACAGATGGTAACCAGGATAATATGCTTCAACCAGAAGATATGGCAGAGTTCATCGTAGCTCAATTAAAAATGAACAAACGTGTCTTCATAAAGACAGCTGGTCTCTGGACAACTAATCCTTAAGTGAAATTGACATATCAGATCGAACGTAATGAACCAGTCAGCCTATTGAGGCTGACTGGTTTTATTATTTCCGAATAACCTCATCTCCAATTCTCATTGAAGCAAAAACGATAAGTGCTTTGCTTATAGAAAAGCACCTGATTTCCTATTCAGGAAACAGGTGCTTCTTTCTACCAGATCGCTTCCACCCATTCGGGATGGTCAATAAACGGATTCCGATTGTGCTGGTACTGATCATAAATCACATTATTACGATGCTCTTCAAAGGAATCAACTGGGTCCATTTCATTCCAGGACTTCAGGACAGAAACTTTTCCGATATTCGGGGCTGACCCATTATCAACTAAATCATTCACTTCGAGATCTACCTCACCACTATCACCTTCGTAACGAACAGCCATATAAAAAATCATTCTCGCCACGTCGCCTTTTACACTATCACGAGGTTCCCAGGAATCACGATCATAATAGTTCCCAGGTGCTTCAGATTGAGGAGAGCCACCGTTGTCGAAGTCAAGATTCCCACGTGAGCTATTCACAGTAACATCCGTAGGGCGCAGATGATGAATATCCGTTCCTGGACCCCTAGATGTTCCAAAATCACCATGAGACTTCGCCCAAACATGTTCCCGATTCCAGTCATCTACATTACCACCGTTTTCAAACTTACTTTGAGATCTCCCACTATAAAGAAGAATTACATTGTTTGGATTCGAAGGGTCTTCATCAGTGACACGAAGCGCATCCCAAACATCATTGTAAGATAGTTCTGTATGATCATCGATGATCAGATGTAGCTCGGTTTTGAGCGAACTACCTGTTTTCCCCATTGCTGAGCTGTAATATGTATCGTCATATGGAGTGGTCGTATCACCACCAGTGTCCCCGTCTCCACTCCCTCCACCATCACTTAAATCCATTGCAGAAACGCTCTTCACGCCTGGATGAGCGAAATAATCTGTGAGCGAGCCGCTTATCACTACCTTGTCACCAACTAATCCGGGATTCGTTTGAAGGCCATACTCATTTCTAAATGAAGTGGGTATTTGGACAAATAACATGTCATCTACATTTGTTTCACCGGCCTCGTCAGCGATCGCAATCGCATAATCGTCTGAGAAATGACTCGTAGAAATAGAAGATGTTGATACTGGCTTACCAACAATATAACCTTCCACTGCCACCTGAGAATTCCCTTGATTCACAATTCCCTGGTCCACTGAGTATGGCGATGCAGTTGTACCAGAACCAACCGCCAATGATGGTGTAATTGAAAAATACATAATAACGAGTGACACAACGAGCATTAAAGCAACGGTCCCATAAGTGCGACGTGCGGTATTCATAGGATCAATCCCTCCTCTTATTAATAGCTCCTCTGTATTGAAGCTCCTTCTAGCTTAAACCTACACTATTAAGCTACCGGAAACACGATGTAAATGTTCCTTTATTTTTCATAGGTACATCGCCTTACATAAGAAATGTATAAGTCTTTTTTACTACGTAAATCGTTTTAATAAAAATTCCCATCGATTTCCCCTCTTCCTGACTTTCATCGAACTCCGTAGTCCGATATAATCAATGAGGATTGCTAAACAATAAACAAAGGGTGTTTTCCTATGAGTATATTAACCGTAAAAAACCTTACGCACGGATTCGGTGACCGTGCCATATTCGAAGATGTTTCATTCCGTCTGTTAAAAGGCGAACATATTGGGCTAGTTGGAGCAAACGGAGAAGGGAAATCGACGTTCATGAATATCATTACAGGCAAGCTCGAGCCTGATGAAGGTTCTGTGGACTGGTCCAAAAACGTAAGGGTGGGCTATTTAGATCAGCACACTGTACTTGAGCGTGGTATGACAATTCGTGACGCTCTAAAAGGCGCCTTTCAATATCTTTTTGATTATGAAGCAGAGATGAATGAACTTTTCGCTAAAATGGGAGAAGCTTCACCAGAAGAGCTCGAAAAGCTTTTAGAAGAAACAGGTACGATGCAGGATATGCTTGACAACAATGACTTCTATGTCATTGATGCTAAAGTTGAGGAAATTGCACGTGGACTCGGACTTGATGAAGTCGGACTCGAAAAAGATGTTCAGGATTTAAGCGGCGGACAGAGAACCAAAGTTCTGCTCGCTAAGCTTCTTTTAGAAAAGCCAGATATTCTCCTACTTGATGAGCCAACAAACTACCTTGATGAACAACACATCGTTTGGCTAAGACGTTACCTACAAGAGTATGAGAATGCATTCATTCTCATCTCACACGATATTCCATTCTTAAATAGCGTGATCAACTTGATCTATCATATGGAAAATCAGGAACTAACAAGGTATGTTGGTGACTACGACAATTTCTTATCTGTGTATGAAGTTAAAAAACAGCAGGTAGAATCTGCCTTTAAGAAACAGCAGCAGGAAATCTCACAACTCAAAGATTTTGTTGCTAGAAACAAAGCGAGAGTAGCAACCCGGAACATGGCTATGTCAAGACAGAAGAAGCTAGATAAGATGGATGTTATTGAGATTGCAAAAGAAAAGCCAAAGCCAGAATTTCATTTCAAACAGGCCCGTGCATCAGGTAAACTTATTTTCGAAACCAAGGATCTCGTCATTGGATACGATGAGCCACTATCCCGCCCCTTAAACCTTACTATGGAAAGAGGGCAAAAAATCGCACTAATGGGCGCTAATGGAATTGGTAAAACCACTCTCCTTCGGAGCATTCTTGGGGAAATCAAGCCGATAGGTGGTTCCGTTGAGCTTGGTGACTACCTCTACACCGGGTACTTTGAACAGGAAATTAAAACGAAAACATCGAACACATGTATCGAAGAACTCTGGAGAGAATTTCCTCATTATAGTCAAGCACAAATTCGTGCCGCCCTATCGAAGTGCGGACTTACAACAAAACATATTGAGAGCAAAGTCGAAGTCTTAAGTGGTGGAGAGAAAGCGAAGCTTAGACTTTGTAAACTGATGAACACTGAATCGAATTTACTTGTTTTTGATGAACCTACAAACCACCTTGATGTCGAAGCAAAAGCTGAACTCAAGCGGGCATTGAACGAATACAAAGGTAGTGTCATCCTTATTTCCCATGAACCCGAGTTTTATCAGGACATTGCAACAGACGTGTGGAATTGCGAAGATTGGACAACTAAATTATTCTAAGAAAAGCGCAAGCGCCTCGTTCACCCGCGACAAGCTTAAGACGAGCATCAATGTGGCGCTCTCTGCCACAATGATGCTTGGCTTAAGACCTCGAGCGGGTAGGCGCTGGAGCTAGACATGAAAAGCGCAAGCGCTCAGATAGTCCCGACAAGCACTGGAATCTTTCATTCGGAACATGGTCTTTATGTTCTGATTGAAAGGTGAAGTGTCTCGAGGGACTGAGCGCTGGAGCTAGACATGAAAAGCGCAAGCGCCTCGTTCACCCGCGACAAGCTTAAGACGAGCATCAATGTGGCGCTCTTTGCCACAATGATGCTTGGCTTAAGACCTCGAGCGGGTAGGCGCTGGAGCTAGACACGAAAAGCGCAAGCGCTCAAATAGTCCCGACAAGCACTGGAATCTTTCATTCGGAACATGGTCTTTATGTTCTGACTGAAAGATGAAGTGTCTAGAGGGACTGAGCGCTGGAGCTAGACATGAAAAGCGCAAGCGCTCGGATAGTCCCGACAAGCACTGGAATCTTTCATTCGGAACATGGTCTTTATGTTCTGACTGAAAGGTGAAGTGTCTAGAGGGACTGAGCGCTGGAGCTAGACATCACTGAATGTTATACTTTCTTATATTCTAAGAAAAAAGGCTTATCCGATTAATCGGATAAGCCTTCTTCTGTGTCATCAATGGAATAATCAGGAATTAGAATTTTACCATTATTGTTCTGATTCACTAGTGATTTCACAATCGATTTCGTTAAATTTTTAGGAGGATACGGCTTAATGAGATAGTCATTCGCACCTAATTCAAAACCACGTTGTTTTTCTTCGCTTACAGTGGAAACAAAGATCGGAATATCTTTCGTACGCTCTGTTAGCTTCACAGCTTTCAATACATCCCAGCCACTCATGCGGCCATCAAGCGTAATATCAAGGACGATTCCTTGAGGTGTTTTCTTTTCAAGAAGTTTGACGGCGTCTTCACCACTTCTGCAATGTTGCACCGAGAAACCACTTTCATTAATTTCTTCCATTAACAAAAGCGCTAAACTATCATCATCTTCAACAATCAACACGTCAGCCTCCTGCTCTAAAACTGAGCTTTGTACAAGAGGTACGATTTGTTTAATAAGTGGAAACGCCAAAGTGAATGTACTACCTTCACCTAACTCAGAAGTAACCGTCACATCACCTTCATGTGCTGTGATAATTTCTTTCGAGATCGCTAGGCCAAGTCCAGTCCCCCCAATTTCACGCCTATCTGAATTATCGACACGGTAGAATTTTGTAAATAATTTTGAAAGAGCATCCTGAGGTATACCAAGGCCACTGTCTTTAATATCTATCAACAGATCGCCTTCTTTTTCAGAGAAGCGAATAATAACAGCGCCACCCGCTGGAGAATATTTCACCGCATTACTAACGAAGTTATTAAAAACCTGTTTTACTTTGTCTTCGTCTCCATTAACATCATGGTAATCAGTTGTATCTTCAATTAAGAAAGAATGTTTCGTATTGTGAACACGATACCCTTCAAGTACCTCTTCCATAATCAGCTTCAAATCAAGGCTTTTTTTATCATAATTTTGCTTTCCAGCTTCCATCCGCTGAATATCAAGAAAATCATTGATTAAGGAAGTGAGGCGTTTGGCTTCTTTATAAATCGTACTTAAATATTTTTTCTGCTTCTCCGGCTTTAATTCCTTAGCTAACATTAACTCAGTAAAGCCTAGCACACTGGAAAGCGGTGTTCTGAGCTCGTGGCTAACTGTGCTCACAAACTCATTTTTCATTTCGTCGACTTCATGCTCACGTGTGATATCTCTGTGAACAAAAATAGACCCAATAAATTTATCTACATTGTGCAAATGCTCGTAATACATTTGGATAAACAACAATGGTTGAGTATTCGTCTGATAAATGAGCTCACTTTGCTTCGGTTTTTTACCTGCAATTACGTCCCTAATATACGCCTGAACCTCATTTCGGTCTTCGAGCTTTACCTGTTGAAGAAATTCTCCACTCCACTCCTCATATGCTCTATCTTGAGTCCCATCAGGGAAACAGGTATCGAGCATTGTACACATTTGATCATTAACTGCTCTCGTTGTTCCATCACGGTCAACGAGCTGGATCCCTTCTCTAATCGTATTTAATATTTCACGATTTACCATCCGTTCATTCTCTGTTGTCTCATACAACCTCAGTTTATCTAGGGCTAGCGATATTTGCCGACAGAGACCAAAGACTTCCCGAACTTCCTGATCAGTAAAATCCTTTCCTATTCGGGTCATGCATAGAATGGCAGAAACCGAATCATCCGAAAGAATGGGTAAATAAATATCGCTTGATTGCCCAATTCCTTCATGATATCCCTGTTCTCCGTCTGAAAGGTCCCTTCGAACTATATGGTATTTTTTCTGTTCAATCACTTTGACAGCTGGACTATCCATCAGACGATCTATCCACTGGTACACTTTATCCTGATTAACTCCTAATGAGGCATAATCTCTACTTTGATTTAATAATACAATTACCCCTTTATCAGAATGAAGAATTTGAATCATATTTGTAATAATACTTTGAAGAAGCTCATTTTTATCAAGCGTTGAAGCAAGAGAATGATTTAACTCATTACGATGTTCAAGGGTACGCTTTTGGAGATTCATTGCACGAACATTTTGCTCGAGCTCACTTTTGCTTCCCTTCAATTCATCACTTTGCTTTACAAGTGCTTCATTTGTTGTCATCAGCGCTCTTTCGTTTTGCTTAATGTTCGTTACCATCAGATTAAATGCACGTGCAAGTTCTCCGAGTTCGTCTTTTCTACGAATATGAGGCATCTCTACACTTTTACCTGCTGAAACCTGACTAGAAGCCAAAGCTAATTCTTGCAGAGGACGGCCAATTCTTCGTGCCATAATCCCGGCAAGGATCGTAGCAACGACTAATAAGAAGATCACAAAGACTACAAACAATAATTGTAGATCCGACAGACGTTCAATCAACTCTTCTTCAGTCGCGTAAATTTCATCCTCGATTGAAGAAACAAGTAATCTCATATTGTCCTGCATCGTATAAACTAAATCGCTACCTCCACCTGCCTGTGAGAGGGTTCGTATTCCTGCTGAATCATCATTTTTTGCATATCCCTGCGCCAAATCAAAAATTCTATAATACCCAGCTAGATGATTTCTTAACTCCGTAATGGAAGTGTGCTGATCTGAATTTGTCAAACTTTGATCAAGAGAATCCACCTTCTTTTCGATGGTTTCTTTTTCTTCCTCATATTCCTTCAGAAACGGAGATTCCATGCGAAAAGCTAAATACCCTCTTGCCTCAAAAAACATTTGATTTAAACTATCCTCCAGCTGCACAGCATATTGTTGTTCACTTCTTAATTGATTTACCTTCGTACGATAGTCCTGTTCAATGGACTTACTATATAGTCCGAGCGCAATCGCAGCAAGAAGAATCACTATAAGAAAT
The DNA here is from genome assembly GCA_963805895.1 of uncultured Bacillaceae bacterium. Taxonomy (GTDB): domain Bacteria; phylum Bacillota; class Bacilli; order Bacillales; family Guptibacillaceae; genus Guptibacillus. The sequence goes on along the minus strand of CAWDWH010000010.1, from coordinate 125,917 downwards.
ACACTCATAAACCAGACGAACTGCCGTGATAAACTACTTTCCCAGCGCTTATTCACCCAATATATCTCCTACTTTTTCAGCTAATTCAATAGGGCTAAACGGTTTTGAAATAAAATAGTTCGCTCCTGCTTCTCTAGCAATTTCTTCATCTTTCTTCTGTGCTTTTGCCGTTAGCATCATGATTTTCACTTTTTGCATTCCTTCAGACCTAACTTTCTTAATAACTTCAAGGCCAGTCATTTCAGGCATCATATAATCGAGTAGGACGAGATCATACTCATTCGATTGCATAAGACGATAGGCTTCAGACCCATCTTCTGCTTCATCAATTTCATAATTATCATCTTCAAGCGTATCGACGATTAACATCCTTAATACTTCTTCGTCTTCCGCTACTAATAGTTTAGGAGCCATGCCGTTCACCCATTCCTTTTCATAGTAAATACAGTAGAGGGATCCCTCTACTACTTATATCGGCTAAACTCGTCCTACATAATATAGTAAGATTGTTTAATCTTTCATGATCACTCGGTTTGTCCCACTTTTTCTACGAGTATTGATGAAACTGATCGTCAGATACAAGAAACAACTGGAAAACACTAAAATCTCCACTCATACCTTTAATCTCTCCATACTTTCTTCACACCATCTTTTGAATTAACCTTCTGATTCTATCTTCCAGCTCCCCAATACTAAATGGTTTAGTAATATAATCATCTGCTCCTAATTCAAGAGCTTTGATGATATCCTTCTCTGCTTTCCTACCCGTAAGCATCATGACTGTATACCGACCCCCACTGCTTTCTTTACGTAATTTCCGCAGAACTTCGACACCATCCATATGTGGCATAATCCCATCCAATAGTACAAGACAAGAAGAACACGCCTTATGCCAGCTGTCCTCAAAGAAAGCTTCGCCTTCTCGATAATTCCTTACTTCAATCTCAAAGTTTCCATCCGGTTGAAACTGCTGAAGTTTAGAGGTTAACAACGTTCTCATTATTTCATCATCATCTACAACTGCAATCCGAATTGTTTTTACCGGTTTCGAGTTCATCAAGTTACTTTCATAAATAATGACTTGATTTCTTCCATTTGCCTTAGCTCGATATAACGCTTCATCTGCGAGATTCAATAAATTTTTATTAGAAGATACCGAATCAATATCTACCACCCCTCCAGAAAATGTAACGGAGAAGGTTTCTTCTTTCACTCGAAAAACCTCTGAGCGAAATTCACTGAGTAAACGATTAACAAACTTCTCTGCATTGACTGAAGTCGTATTCGGTAAGATAAGGACAAACTCTTCCCCGCCGTATCGAATAAGCGTGTCAGTTCGTCTTTTCTTTTTCATAATATATTGTGAGAGCTCCTTTAAAACCTTGTCTCCAATCAAATGACCGAAACGATCATTAATCGATTTGAAATGGTCTATATCAAACATAACGAGCGCAGCTTTTTCCCCATTTCGAACAAGATCATACCGTATATAATTCAATTGGCTTTCAAGATATTTTCGATTAAAGGCACCTGTCAGCTCATCCGTTAAAACTGAATGAACAACGACCTTACGCTTACCTATTTTAAGGTTAACTCTTAATAAATACTCTTCAATCGGAACGTCCTGTCCAAGAAAATCATCTGCTCCAAAGCGATACCCATCTATTCGATTGGTGATGGAACTCTCTGAATCAGTTAGAATCAGGGGGATAAATTGCAACTCTGCTTTTTCCCTCATTTCCTTTCCAATTCCTGATTGATCAAGAACGATTAATTCAAATTCTACAATGATGCAATCAGGGTGCATATCATACAGTGCCATGTGCGCTTTTGAAAGATCCATAGCTGCGAAAACAATATATCCTTCCTTTTCCAGATGTGCTTTCATCTCAATTAAGCTCAACGGGTTCGAATTAATTAACATAATCATTTTTTTATCTTCTGACTCTTCATCAGAGTCTTTATGTAATGCTGCTTCTTCAAGAATTTCTTCCATCACATCATCGAGAAATTTTATTGTTTCTTCATTGCTGAACAACCGAACACTATCCAGGTCGAATTTGGCCAATAGCACTTCTGCTTTTTCAGCAGCTTGTTCATACCCTACGGTTCCAGCAGTCCCTTTAAACGAATGTAGAAATTGATAAATTTCCTTTTCTGATACATATTCATTTCTTGCCTTGATTTCCTCATACTTCTCTTTCATGATAGAAACAAATTTCTTCCTGTATTTTTCCAATTAAAAGCCTCCTCTTGATGACAAGAGTGAATTTTGTCGAATTCCTAAATACTTCTATCATAATTTAGATAAAAGACGTCTACAAGATTGATTGTGTATCATTTCCATCTTTTTTGTAAATTAAGTAATTAAGATCGCTACCTTATCACCAGATCGATGAATTAATTTAATCTACTTGGTAAAAATAGTTGGATGTTGAACGACATGAAAGGGGAAATGACGTTGAATTTCAATCAAAAATGGCCACAGGTTCCAGAACCCCTATGGGGAGTAAACTCGCCTCTTAATTCATATCCGCCACTTAATGAAAACATGACAGCTGATGTTGTAATTGTAGGAGGAGGAATTACAGGTATTACCACAGCATACCTTCTTTCTAGTGCTGGTAAAAAAGTTATTCTTCTCGAGGCTAACCGTCTTCTAAACGGTACTACAGGTCATACGACTGCCAAAATCACCGCTCAACACGACCTTATTTATGATGAACTTCTTAATCATTTTGGGAAAGATCTAGCAAAAGGCTACTACACCGCTAATCATGAAGCCGTACAGTTTATTAAACAAACGATTGAAAAACTATCGATTTCTTGCTCCTATACAGAAGAAGATGCCTATCTTTATGCATCGACAGAAAAAAGTGCACGGAAACTCTCTAATGAAATGCGTGCATATCAAAAACTTGGCATTCATGGTGAATTTGTAAACCGCCTTCCCTTCGACCTATCTATTAAAGCTGCTATTATAATGAAGAATCAAGCTCAATTTGATCCCATTGCCTACCTCACGCCACTCGTGCAAAAAGTGAAGGAGCAAGGTGGGCAAGTGTTTGAAAACACGGTAGCCATAGACATCGAAAAAGGACTGAATCCCATAGTCTTGACAAAAAACGGCGCCAAAATTTCGTGTCAAACGGTTATTGCTTGTACGCATTTTCCCTTTTACGATGGAAATGCTCTCTATTTTTCCAGAATGTATGCTGAACGATCTTATGTCATTGCCGCAAAAACCAAAAAACCATATCCGGGTGGGATGTATTTAAGCGTTGATCATCCAAAACGCTCGCTGAGAAGTCATACGTTATCAGGCGAAAACATCGTCCTATTCGGTGGTGAAAGTCACAAGACTGGTCAGGGTCACCGAATGAGTGATCATTACCACGCTCTTAAATTCTTCGCAGAAGAAACATTTGGACTTACTGAAGTGTTATATAGGTGGTCAGCGCAGGACCTCTATACTCTTGATAAGTTACCATACATCGGGCCAGTAACGAAGGATGAGCCCAATATACTAATTGCAACGGGGTTCCATAAGTGGGGCATGACGAACGGTACCTCTGCCGCTTTGTTATTCAGAGACTATCTCCTCGGAAAAGAAAACTCTTATTTTGACTTATTCGCACCCTCGCGTTTTTACGCTGATCCCAGTATCAAAACATTCCTCGTACAAAATGCTGATGTTGCAAACCAATTTGTGAAAGGGAAATTATCTTTCCCTACCCAAAAGATAACAGATCTTCAAACAAATGAGGCAGCGGTGGTCAGAATCAATGGAAAAAAGGCAGGCGCTTACAAAGACCACCAAGGACTGCTACATGTCGTAGACACCACTTGTACCCACCTCTATTGCGACGTTAAATGGAATGACGATGAGCGCACGTGGGATTGTCCATGTCATGGGTCGCGCTTCAACATTGATGGTAGCGTCATTGAAGGTCCAGCAGAAAAACCACTTACAAACCTTAAAGATGAACTTGAGTAATAAAAAGCCAGAAGTATACACTTCTGGCTTTTTATTTTCTGTCTTATCTCTTTACAAATCACACCAAACTAAGTAAACTTGTGCTTATGTGATTATTTACCCAGGTAAATAACAGAACGGAGGATTCAATGATTTCAACAAGCGATATTTTTCACTCTCTCAATCAGCAAGTGCGCCTGATTACAAAGGAAGTGAACGAGCATTTAAAACAGTATAATCTCTATAGCTCACAATGGTCGATTCTTTACTGCCTTGATCAATTTGGTCCTATGAAACAAACTGATATCTGGCAATATTTAAATGTCGAGGCTCCTACCACTACCCGCACCCTCGTTCGAATGGAAAAAAACAATTGGATTAACCGTGTCGAAGGTGCAGATAAGCGTGAGCGAATCGTTAGTTTGACAAAAGACACTAAGGAACTGCTACCACTTATTAAAGAATCAATCAGAAAGATGGAAGAGTCCCTTCTTCAACAATTGTCAGAAGAAGAACAGATCCTCTTGCATCAATTGTTACATAAAATTGGTTACCCGAAAGGAGAGTCATCCGATGTCTGATAAACGTCCCATTTGGACTAAAAGTTTCGTGAATATCTCGATTAGTAATCTATTTATCTTTATTGTTTTTTATGCCTTGTTAACTATATTGCCAATATACGTCACTGATGAAATTGGCGGAAGTGAATCTCAAGCAGGATTGATCATTACGATTTTCCTACTTTCCGCTATTATTGTTCGTCCCTTTTCTGGTAGATTAATTGATCGCTTTGGGAAAAAGAAAATGCTCGTAACGAGTGCTGCTCTATTTGCGGTTGCATCATTTTTCTATCCACTAATAGACAATTACACAGCACTATTATTCCTTCGATTCTTCCATGGTGTATGGTTCAGCATTGTTACTACTGCTGCAGGGGCAATCGCCGCTGATTCGATCCCAAGAGAACGTCGAGGGGAGGGACTTGGTTATTTCGCAATGTCTATGAACTTAGCAGTTGTAACTGGACCCTTCATTGCTCTTACACTTCTTCAGTTTGTTTCATACGTTACGATCTTCCTAGTGTTAAGTTCAGTCATGACAATCGGAGTCCTTTGTACTCTTGGAGTTAAAACGATTGAAACAAATGAACCAGTAACTAGACACAAACTAACTTTTGATGACCTTTTTGAGAAAAAGTCTTTTCCGATTGCATTCGTGGGTCTCTTTGTCGCTTTTTCATATGCAAGCGTCATTTCCTTTATTTCACTTTATGCTAAATCACTCGGCCTCCTTGAAGCAGCAGGATTTTTCTTTGCAGTATTTGCAGTAGCCATGCTTGTCTCTAGGCCATTCACTGGCAGAATGTTTGATATGAAAGGACCTAACACCGTCATTCTGCCTGCATTTGTTCTTTTCGCAATTGGTCTTGTGACTCTCAGTTTTACAACAACACCGTGGATGTTGCTACTTGCAGGGGCATTCATCGGATTAGGTTATGGATCGATCGTACCGAGCTTCCAGACACTTGCTATTCAAGCTGCTCCTGAATCAAGAAGTGCTCATGCAACAGCAACCTTCTTCACCTTTTTCGACACTGGAATTGCAACCGGCTCTTATGTTCTTGGAATAGTCGTTACAACGATGGGATACTCCAACCTCTATATCATTCTAGGAATCTTTGTACTTGGAATCATGTTCTTCTACCAGTGGGTAACCAAACAAAAAAGGACTGAAAAGCAGCTTCAATCACAAACAAATTATTAAGGAAATGCTTACCACAACGATTTAATGGGTTGAAGTATCACAGATATGTAAGCTATCATGAGAGAATCTTATTTTTCATGAGAGCGAGTTGACTAACCGTGCAAGTAATTGAAGCAATTAATAATATCCTTTGGGGACCGATTATGATTACCCTCCTCCTCGGAACTGGACTCTTTTTCACTATTCGTCTTGGATTTATCCAGTTTACAGGTTTAAAAGAAGGTTTTCGACAAACATTCGGTCCTCTTTTCTCTAAAAAGAAACAAGATGGCATTTCATCTTACCAGGCCCTGTCCACAGCGATTGCGGCTCAAGTAGGAACAGGGAATTTAGCTGGTGTGGCGACAGCAATCGCTGCAGGGGGACCGGGAGCGATTTTTTGGATGTGGATCTCTTCCTTTCTAGGAATGGCAACCATTTTCGCTGAAGCTGTTCTTGCTCAGAAATTTCGGGTGAAGGAAAACGGTGTTGTAAAGGGTGGACCTGCTTATTATATTCGTGACGGCCTTGGTAGTAAGAAAATGGCTGCTTTCTTCGCCGTAGCCATCATCGCTGCTCTTGGTTTTGTAGGAAATATGGTTCAATCAAACTCCATAGCGGAAGCATTTAACACAGCCTTTCATATTCCACCCATTGTAATAGGAATTGCCATTGCCTTTCTTATCAGTTTAATCCTTTTCGGTGGGATTAACCGCATCGCAAAATTTGCAGGGAATGTTGTTCCGGTAATGGCGCTTCTCTATATCATAGGGGCGCTCGTTATTCTCATTCTCCAATTTGACCAAGTCCTCCCTGCACTTTCTCTTATTGTTGAATCCGCCTTTACTCCTGAATCAGCTGGGGGAGGTATATTGGGGGCATCGATTAAAGAGGCGATTCGTTATGGTGTGGCAAGGGGCCTGTTCTCGAACGAAGCTGGTATGGGATCGACGCCACATGCGCATGCTGTGGCTGAAGTAAAGCACCCTGCCCAACAAGGATTTGTCGCTATGGTCGGTGTTCTTATTGACACAGTCATCATTTGTACCGTGACGGCACTCGTCATTCTTGTGACGGATGGAGCGAACTCTAACCTTACTGGTATTGAACTGACACAAGCTAGCTTCACAAGCGGTCTTGGACGTTTTGGTGTTTATTTCATTGCCTTTAGTCTTTTATTCTTCAGCTTCACGACGATCCTTGGCTGGGCATATTTTGGTGAAACGAACATCAACTACTTGTTTGGTGAAAGAGGTGTTCCCTACTACCGTGCGGCAGTTTTACTATTTATCATTAGCGGCACAGTACTTAACGTACCATTTGTCTGGCAGCTAGCTGATACATTCAACGCATTTATGGTGTTACCAAACATCATCGCCTTAGTTGGATTGAGTAGCGTAGTGAAAAAGTCATACAATGATCTGTATATATGAAAAAGATGCACCCAGCGGGTGCATCTTTTTTGGGCTATTTAAGATGAGCGTTAATGTTCATGCTTCGAATGAGGATAGATTCACCCTCAATATCCAATACGTTAATTCCTGTGTTATCCTGAAAAATTTTGCGGTAGTTTGTGAAAGGCATACCTAGTATACCTGCTAGGAAGAAACGAATCGTATTATTATGAGCTACGACTAGCACTGTTTCATGTGGATGTTTCTCCCCTAACTCTTTAAAGAAGGAGGACGCACGATCGTACATTTCACTTGCTGTTTCACCCGTTCTACCTGCTCTGGTCTCCGAAGGGTTTTCCATCCAACTCTCCCATGATTCCGGGTCCTCTGCAATAAATGCTTTCTTAGATCTACCTTCCCACTCTCCAAAGTCGCCCTCATAAATTCGTTCGTCTGTATGGACATCTAGATTTTGCTCTCCTAGAATTATTCGAGCTGTGTCCCGTGCTCGAACTAACGGTGAAGCATATGCAAAACCAAATGCAATGGGGCTCAGATATTCTCCTGCATCCTTTGCCTGCTTCCGACCTTCTGCAGAAAGACCAATATCCGTGCGACCACAGTAGAGGTCTCCTGCTGCGTTCCATTCACTTTCACCATGTCTCACAAGGTATACGCGTGTCATCTTCTCGTCCCCCTGATAGTTTGGTTACCAATACATTCTATTTCAGTCATATAAATCTCTCCCACATGCTTTCTCATCTTTATTATGTCTTTCAGTTTTCTGGTATGCAAGTAAGGCCATCTATAAAAGATCTACAAAGCCAAGTTCATCCATAGTAGATTCTCTTCCATTCGATAAGTCGTCTTACTATCACCTCTTTGCCTCTCGCGGTAGGATAGACTCTAGAAGCTCATACTATTGTTCAATCGATGGGGAAAAGGAGATGTTATGGTTTTGATAACATTAAGCATTCTTGATCAAGTTCCAATACCAAAAGGTAGCGATGCATACACAACGCTTGAAAAGACGAGCGAGCTAGCACTTCTAGCTGAAAACCTTGGTTACAAACGCTATTGGTTTGCAGAACATCATAGTACAAAAGGACTTGCAAGCACAGCACCAGAAATTATGATTGCTCACGTTGCAGCAATCACAAACCATATCAAAGTTGGATCAGGAGGAGTTTTACTTCCACAATATAGTCCTTTCAAAGTTGCTGAAAGTTTTCGTCAATTAGAGGCACTTCATCCTAACCGCATTGATCTCGGGGTTGGTCGATCGCCTGGAGGAACAGCTAAAACTAGACTCGCTTTAACGGATGGAATTAATAAAAGCTTACATGAATTTCCAAGACAATTAGAGGAGCTTTCTCACTACCTGACTGATTCCATGCCACGTGGCCATGAATTTACTGGTATAAAAGCAGCCCCTCATACCGAACAACCACCTGCTCTCTGGCTACTTGGAATGGGAGAGAATAGTGCTCTCCAAGCAGCTGAACTTGGAATTGGCTACGTATTCGGTCATTTCATTAAGCCTGATCGTGGAAAAGATGCATTGAACAGTTATTATCAGAAGTTCCAATCAACCTATTACAATGCCACACCTGAAGCAATCATTACAGTCTTTGTCGTTTGTGGTGAGACGGATGAACATGCTGAAGAATTAGCGATCAGTCAAGACCTTTGGCTACTTAGAGTCGAAAAAGGACTCGATAGCCGCGTCCCTTCTATTGAAGAAGCAAAACAGCACCATTATTCTAGCGTTGAAAAGGAACGGATCATGAGGAACAGAAACCGGATGATTATTGGCTCACCCAAAACAGTAGAACGTCAATTGAGGAAACTCTCACATCATTACCAAACAGATGAATTCATGGTGCTTACAAACCTTCATAGTTTTGAAGAACGAAAAAAATCCTATCAACGACTCGCTAATTTATTTCTTTAACTGACGAACTGCAAAGCTAAACCCCTGATCTCTAGAGAGTATCAGGGGTCTTATTAGTTATTCAGGTTTCTCCTCATAGTGTCGCAAGCGATAGAATTTATAAAAATTTTCAAGGGTCACTTTTATAACAGAATAGAGTGGAATTGCAATTAACATTCCGATGAATCCATATAGGGCAGCTGCCACAATAAGCAAAAGGATGATCGTTAAAGGATGTATATTTAAGCGACTACCAAGTACAACTGGAGCCACAAGATTTCCTTCAAGCTGTTGCACTACTACCATACTAATAAGAACGTAGACAGCCATCATTGGATCTTGTGTCAGTGCGACAACAAGTGCAGGGATCACACCAATAATTGGTCCAAAGAATGGGACAACAGCCGTTATCGTAACAAACAGTCCTAATAATAAAGCATATGGAAGACCGATGATTAAATAGCCGATGTACATCAGAACACCATCGACAAGTGCCACAATAATTTGACCTATAATGTATGCTGAGAGCATCTGATCAATGTTGTGTAGAACTTTTTTACCCTCTTCCTTATGTTTTTTCGGTATAAATTTCATTAAGAAAGGTTTCAGCTTGTGATCATCTTTCAGAAAGTAGAATAACACAAAAGGTACAATGACGAGAACCGTTGTTGCACTCGTTAACGCACTGATGACCTGAGTGATATGATCACCAAGATCCTTTGTTAAATTCCCAAGATATCCAGTCGCTTTCTGCCTAATGTTCTCCATAGACAGCATACCCATGTCATTTTTCTCCATGACTTTCTCCGCTTCATTAGCTGATTGCTTCAATTTTTCAGGAAGTTCATTTGAAAACTCTGAAACCTGATTTTGTATAGGACTTGCAAGAAATGTGAAGCCGGTATATAACACCGCTGCAATCCCTATAAAAACAATTAATATCGCAACGATATCCGATACATAGGGTAGCTTCTTTATGAGTTTCACTAGCGGCTTAATCGCATAATACAAGAATCCAGCGATCAAAACTGGATAAAAAAGCGTACCGATTATAGTTTTTACTGGCTTTACTAAATTAAGTTCAGTCAAAAAGAAGAAACAAATAAGAACAAGTATAATTCCAGTAATATATTTAAAAAAATCGTGTCTAATCCACATGCCACGTCTCCTTAGTCATTTTAATTGTACTCTCATTCATATACCACATATACATCTATTCTTAACTTAAATTGTTAAAATAAAGGATAAAACTTTACTATTCCAATTAAGTAAGATAAATTAATCCTTTTAGTTAATCAAACGTTTGTTTGATTTTTTTTCTTAAACAAACGTTTGTTTAAGAAATAATATTTTCCCTAACAAAAAGACACCTAGTCAAGGTGTCTTGTCTTTATTCATTCATTGATTTCTCAACCATTTTATTTAAGTCAGAAAGATCCCTTCCATCAAAACGTTTCCCGTCTACAAATAATGTAGGCGTTCCAGTAACATTCATCTCATCTGCGTAGTTAAGATCTACTTCTACCGAATTCTCTCCTGCACCATTTTCGTACGCCTTCACAACCTGTTGCATTTCTTCTTCACTTACTAGACCTGCAAGAGTCTCTTTCAAGAAATTCTCAGTAAAGACATCTTTCTTTTCAGCCTTAGGATCCGCTGGCTGTTTATCATAGAGTACATGATGGAATTGCCAGAAAACATTATTACCAAGTTCTTTATGAACTACTTCAGCGAATTCAGCAGCTCTTTTTGAATCTACGTTAATGAATGGGTAATTGACGAAATAAAATTTCACCTTCCCTGTTGCAATTAATTCATCTTGAATAACAGGAAAAAAAGATTCATTGAAAGATTTGCAAGAAGGACACTTATAATCACCAAATTCGACAATTTCTACAGGAGCCGTTTCCTCACCAAGAGAAGGTTGAGAATTTAAATGAAACCCTTTAGATTCAGAAGACTGATTGAGGAGCAAAGTGATCACGATAGCTAGAACACCAATCCCGACAATCGAAAGTACCCATTTTACACTTCGCTTTAATTTCTTCTTTGGTTTTGCCATTCGGTCACTTCCTTGTTAATCTTTCATTTCTTTTTTCTCCAATGTCCAGTGACCATCCCTTTTTCACCATATACGTTGCTAAGCTATATGTCCCGCCACCGCTTAGGAAAAGAGAAACTGACATTGCTAGGAAAGCAATATCCAATTCATATCCCCCTAGCATTCCAGTTGACCGTTTTACTAAGAGCAATGCACCGATAAGAATCATTGAGAACAGTACACTTATCACTCGTGTTCCCAATCCAAACACCATCAGCACACCGCCTGTTAATTCAATAATTCCAACAACATAAGCCAGAAAACCAGACAAACCTATCGTTTCAAAAAAGGCAACCGTATTTGCGATCCCCTCTGAGAATTTCAGAAATCCATGAGCGAAAAAAAGCACACCTACGACCAATCGAATTGTTAACAACCCGAGATGGGGATAGGTTTTCATCGTTGTTCCTCCCCAGATACTAACATTTTTTGACACCGTTCGACACAGCGACTCAATTAAACGTTACCATAGTGAATAGATCGAATGCAAAAGGATCTTACCCTATCTTTTCACTGCTTTTGTCTTCTAGTCAAAGTAGAGTGACGAATAATTTGATTAATGACTTCTGAAAATACTAACCCAACTGCGATCGACCCAGAGATCATGAATGCTCTGGCAGCAAGATTGATTGCACTATTATAATCATTTTGAACGAAATTTCTCATCGCATCATAGGCAAGCCCTCCTGGAACGAGGGGAATAATGCCGGCAACGCTAAAGATGATCACCGGAGTGCGGTATACCTTAGCAAACACCTGACTGATAACAGCAATAAAAAAAGATGCCGTAACGGTGGCAACTACAGCATCAATACCAGACGCTTCCATACAGTAATAAATCATCCACCCACACATACCTACGAACCCACCCTTGACGAGGGAAGATTTAGGAGCGTTAAACATTAATCCAAATGCAGCACTCGCTACAAAACTCGTAAAAACTTGAGCAATTAGCGTCATATTCCTACTTCCCTTCTACAAAAATGAAACAACAAGTGCGATTCCCGCTCCGATAGCAAAAGCCGTTAGAAATGCTTCTGCACCTTTTGACAATCCTGATATCAAATGACCGGCCATTAAATCCCGAACCGCGTTTGTAATCAATAGTCCTGGAACTAGTGGCATCACAGAACCAATAATGATTTTATCAAGCTGATCACCAAGTCCTGTTGAAACAAACAAAACGGCAAGGAGTCCAATCACAAATGAAGCAAGAAACTCAGAGAAGAACTTGATCGGTACAAGTCGATTGAACATCGTTACGCTGAAAAATCCTGCCCCACCTGCAAACACTGCTGGGATGAAATCGTTCCACTCTCCCTGAAACATAATAAGAAAACAACCACTGGCAATGGCTGCAGCTATGAGCTGTTTAGGGAATGTATACCTTTCCGTCATCTTGTCCAGTCTATCGAGCTCCCGATAAGCTTCCGGAATGGATAGGTCACCACTGCTTATTCTTCTTGAAATACTATTTACCTTCGTTACTTTATCAAGATCTGTTGTTCGTTCAGATATGCGCATAAGCTGTGTCTTTGAAGGTTCAGGTCCTTCGATTGAAAAAATAATCCCTGTAGGAGTTACGTAACTATTCGAATTCACCGCACCATATGCGTCCGCTATCCTGGTCATCGTATCTTCTACACGATACGTTTCACCACCGTTTTGCAACATAACCTTCCCTGCCAACAGACATACTTGAATAACGTCATATGCATAACTCGTTTGATTTTCCATTGGTCGCTCCTGACAATCCCGAAATCATAATGATTAACTGCTTCTTAGTTTATCTGAAATATCCATTGTTAATCAAATGAAAAATGAAGTGTTTCGAGGAACTGAGCACTAGTGCTCGACAACTAGTACATCCAAACTTGATTATACCTCAAAAAAATCGCGCAGGCTTTGGCCTGCGCGATAACTACTGAGATACCCTTTGCATCTTAGAGTAAATCGACATATACGTATTCGATTCTTCTACCTTTCCCATTTCACGATATACTTTTGTTAGCCACTGTACGGGGGTTGGGTCCGTAGGATGCAGTTCCATTTCCCAATCAAAACACGTTATCGCCTGATCATATTGCTTCAGTTTATGATAGAGTTTTCCGAGCTGGAATTGCTGATCCGGATCATTCTGAATTTCTGCCATTGTTTGAATAGTAGATAAGATGGAAAGATCTTGATTCTCTTCATATAGAGGTTTTACCCAGTTATAAACGTAGGAGAGATCAAAATCTTGAAGCATCCTTGGAATAAGTGCGTGAAGCAAGCCATCAAGATAGAGGCGGTTTCCTTTTACCTTGAGGCAGTTTTGAAGAGAAAGAAGATCAATTTCGGCAAACTCTGTTTCTTTATCTTCGAATGCTTTAATCAACATATCAGATTCACTTGATGAGATAAGCTCTTTTCGTTGAGTCAGCAAGTTAATTGCTTCGCTTGCTTTGTGTAAGTGCATAAGAGATTGGAAGGCATTTTTTCTGAGGTTTTTATGATGAGGCGCTTCAACATACATATTCCATAGTAGAAGTGAGCGCTCTGATTCAGAGAGTGAGTAATCAATGATGGAGAGCGGATCGATATCTTCTTGTTCAGAAGATCGAAGATAGAGGTGAATTCGTAATGAGTTAAGATCTATAGTCCGTTTTTCTTTCAAATAGACAGATTCAAGGTAGGAGTGATTTTTCTCTAAGTCATCAAAAGCAAGGATTTCAGCATATAACGGGTCAGCTTCTTGCAGTTGAATACCAGCTTCCTCGTACATACTTCTTACATGTTGATATTCTAATTTTCGTGTTAATTCAATTGCCCATTTATTTCTCGGATCAAAATGGAGCATGACGGCAAGAATTTGATATGCCATACGTAATTGACCGTTTCTTCTATATTCATAAAAGTGTTTTCGCATGAGTTTAATAATTGTTTCGCTTGAGAGGAAAGAATCAAAGTAAGAGAAAATAAATGCAGTTTCTTGAGGGGTGTAGCGTTTTTGCACAGCTTGAAAGACCTTTTTTGTGGATTTAAGCAGAAGTGACCGTTCAGACAAAAAGCGATCAATCAGTGGGTGCGGAGCTTGAAGGATGATTCCTTTTTGAAATGCTTTTTCGATAAGAGAATCTTTTTTCATTTCGGCTGTTTTTCCAGTTATAAACTCATCTTTATAAAAGAAGAGATAAAATTTACTTCCATCTGTCTTTTCTGCTTCGAGTATTTTGATTCTATGATGGATTGCGAGACGCTCGATGCGTAATTGGACAGGTCGTTGATTCGAGATAACTGTAACTTGCTGGGGTTGCTCGATCATTGAAATCCCTCCCGGGCAGAGCTGATTTTAATACTTCCAATTTCATTTTACCACTCTAGCTATGATGAAGAAAGAGAACACTACTTGTTATCCAGTATCAATGAAGAAATCATTGCAAGTATTGAATAAAACGGGCTTGTTTGCACTGAACTGGTCCGTTACGTCCTATTGTTTACGCAACCAGTCTGCGATAAGGTTTCTTAATTCTTGATCAAGTTTTTTTAACCTGATTCTTCTAATCTTTGAGTATATTGGAGATGCAATAGTCCACGAGAGTTTTCCTTAGTATATGTGTCATATCCTCGATGATATAGGTATTACACTCGCCTTGAGCAAGACCTAACATCACCTTCACGTGTTCACGTTTAACTTGCACATCTTTAGAACCTGTAATAGCAAGTAGTGGACAATCTACATCTTGCAAATACTTCCTGACATCAACGTTTTCATGCTCCCTATTCCACCTGGTGTTTATTTTTTGCCCTTTGTATCGAAAGGTAGGGGCATTTGTTCTTCTTATTTCATCTGACATTTTTCATACATTTTTTCAAGCTTTTTATCCGCGTTAATTGCTCGTAACAGCCATCCTTGAAAACCTTTCAACGTACGCATCTCATCTTTCATTTGCTCTCTCTGCCAGGCCGTTGTATCTGCCAGCGGTTAGGCTGAAGGCGCAAGAAGAATCATACCCTGTACAGGTAACCTGAGTTGGACAATTGGTGATTCAAGACACCCTTCATTATGTCAAAGGAGATAAATTTTATTCTCATTGATATTCGGATAATTTTTAGCAAATTCAACGGCTTTTACAGCATCATCAACAAGATCAAAGAATCCAGTTTCGAAATAATCACCCCGTTTCATTATTAATAATGATAATAATGAAACGCAACTTACTAGTAAATGGATATTTTTTCAACGTAAGATAAACTAACATCATTTATCTCCATGGCTTATTTACCATGTATAATAGATTTTTATGTGTTAGAATTTAACGTAGAAATTAATTTTTCAGAAAATACGGTATTTTTCCCATTTATTTAAAAAATTTCTTAATCTAAGTTAGATTCTGATTGTTACAGGGAAGTGTCATAACATCTGAAGCTTTTCATCCTAAATTACCAAAAGAAGGGACTTACATATGGATATTCTAAAAACGATTGTTGATGCCGGTAATGAGCTCATCTGGTCTAATGTCTTAATTGTTATTTTGATTGGTGCTGGGCTTTATTTTACGATTCGCTCCCGGTTTGTTCAATTTCGCCTGTTCGGTGAAATGTTCCATGTTCTTGCAGAAAAGGACACAATGAAAGGAAGAAAGAACTCTGTTTCTAGTTTACAGGCTTTCTTCATTAGTACCGCTTCACGAGTCGGTACAGGGAATCTTGCAGGGGTTGCATCTGCAGTCAGTATCGGTGGTCCTGGTGCTGTCTTCTGGATGTGGGTGATAGCCCTACTCGGATCAGCAAGTGGATTTGTTGAAAGTACGCTAGCTCAGATTTATAAAGTTCGCGATGGAGATGATTTCCGTGGCGGCCCTGCTTACTATATGCAGCGTGCGCTGAATGCAAGATGGCTTGGGATTATCTTCGCAGTACTCATTACTTTCAGCTTTGGCCTAGTATTTAACTCAGTTCAATCGAATACCATTGCGCTTGCTTTCGAAAACTCATTCGATGTTAATCGCTGGGTGCTTGGCGCGGTTCTCACTGTAGCTACTGCTATTATTATTTTCGGTGGTGTACGTCGAATTGCAGTCGTATCTCAGATTATTGTTCCAATTATGGCCGGTATCTATGTGATCGTTGCTGGTTTTGTTCTTATTGTTAACTTCACAGAAATTCCAGCTATGATCGCTCTTATTTTCCAACATGCATTTGGTTTTAAAGAAGTGACTGGTGGCGGTGTTGGTGCCGCGATGCTTCTCGGAATTAAACGTGGTCTCTTCTCTAATGAAGCTGGTATGGGTAGTGCGCCAAACGCGGCCGCTACAGCTGATGTCTCTCACCCAGTTAAACAAGGGTTGATTCAGGCACTTGGAGTATTTGTTGATACTCTATTAATCGCAACCGCTACGGCATTCATGATTCTGATGTCCGATGGCTACGTTGATTCAAAATTAGACGGAGTACAGCTTACACAAGAAGCAATGAATCAACACCTGGGTAGTGGAGCAGGTATCTTCGTTGCAATTGCTGTTCTACTATTCGCCTTTAGTTCGATTATTGGTAACTACTATTATGGTGAGACGAACATTGAATTTATTAAATCTAATAAAACAGCACTTCTTCTGTATCGTCTTGCGGTTCTAGCTATGGTTATGTTCGGTGCTAAAGCTGGGTTCGGTATCGTATGGGGCATGGCCGACCTTTCAATGGGTCTCATGGCGCTCCTTAACTTAATTGTCATTGCGCTAATTGGTAAAGTTGCATTCGTAGCCCTAAAGGATTACCGAGACCAGCGTAAAGCTGGGAAGGACCCTCAGTTCTATGCTGATACGATCAAAGGACTGAAATCAGATATTTGGACAGACAACCCTGTTAAAGACAAATCAAACTAATTTACCATTTATGCCTCATGGAGCAGATAGCTGTTTGCTATCTCCTCTCATGGGGTATTTTATTTACTAGATACAAGAAGGGAGCGTTTAGACTATGGATAACAATAAAGGATTAAGCGACAAGGTAAAAGGTGCTGTTTCTAAAACAAAAGGTGAATTAAAAGATCAGGTTGGAAACGCAAAGGATGATCAACGTCTTCAAGAAGAAGGCAAACGTGACAAATCAAAAGGTGAATATCAGGATCGCAAAGGCAACTTGGAGAACAACAAGTAAATTTCCTTAAAGCATAAGAAAAGGATCGCGAACATTCGCGATCCTTTTCTTATGCTTATGCTTATGAACGTCCTGCGTTATTTCCTATCTTCTTCATATTATCTTGAAGCTCTAGGATACGTTTTGTACCTTCATCACGCAGGCGCTTGTTTTCATCCTCAATTGCCCGCGTTTCTTCCATCCCTTTTACAATTGTATTCCAGGATTCCTCGATCGTTTCAATTTTCACACTTGGTCTTCCAGATAATTTAGCTATTTCCACACTTTGGTTTGAAATGTTTTGGGCATTATTTTTCAACATCTCATTCGTACGTCGATCCAGTTCATTCATGGAGTCTGCTACAAGCTTCTGACGTTTTGCAGTAACAGCTTGAATAACACCATTCTTGAAGACTGGAATTGTAATGATAAAGGCAGAGTTGATTTTACCAATAAGTTTCGTATTTCCGCGTTGTAAAAGTCTAATCTGTGGAGCGGTTTGGATCGCTACCATTCTTGCCATTTCGAGATCATAGATGCGTTCCTCAAGTGTCTGGATCGCGTTGTTGAGGGTATCAAGCTCCATCTGTGCCATTTGGTCACCAGCACTGACTTTTTGTTGAATCGGTGGAACCTTCTCTTGAAGCTCTTCCAATTTAATCTGACCCGCTACAACATACTTCTCTAGTTCAACATAGTAATTCAAGTTATGCTGATACATTTCATCGAGAGTACCTGTCGAACGAGACATTTCATCTTTGTACTTAGAGATTTCAACATGAACTTTTTCGATTTCTCCGCCTAGCGTCTGATACTTGCCAAAAATCTTTTCCACCATGTCGTTACCTTTTTTAAAGAATTTAGAAAGAAATCCTGTCTTCGGCTCTTCAAAATCTTTTTTATCAAAACGATCCATGATTTTTCCAAGCTGCTTAAGCATATCACCAGAATCAGTTACACTAGTCGTACGCATCATGGAAAGAATTTTGTCTGAGAACTTAGAAATCTCAACGGCGGGTTCTTTACCGAATTCGAGTAGTGCCATTTGGTCTTTCACATCAATTTCACCAGCAAGCTTCTGAACCTCTTGTTCTTCACGAAGCTTAAGACGGACATCCTCTGCTTTCGCTTCAGTGATTTCTTCGTTTTTATCTAACGTTGTTAAGCCTGTTTCATTTGTCATGGACGATCACTCCCCAGATTATAGTTTGATAGATTTAAATAGTTTTCTAAAAACGGAAGGTTCTTTGAAATCTTGTCTAAATGCCATTTCTTCAAGCCAATGCGTATCAAATTGATTTGAATCAATGTACCGTTCAATGCATTGATGCCCAGGTGGATTGTAGAGAATGATATCAATTCCAAATTCATTGAGCAGATGTAACACTGCAGCATCTGAACGAGAAAGTGTTCCATTCATTTCTGTATTGTACAGAATAACTTTCGGCACTTCTTGAGAATAATCAAACGTTTGCAATAAATTCACAAATTCCTCTGGGATCTTTGTAGTTTGGGAAAAAAGATATAGCTTCATATCCTCTTCCCTCTCAGAACCATCAGGAAGTAACTTTGGATTCGCGCACATCCTTGAGATCGCCTGTCCAATCGCCTTTTGAGTCTCATTCGGCAAGTGTTTGTACTGCCACCAGTTCCCCTGCATCATAAGTTCAGGATCTAGTGTCCCTTCTCGATTTAAAGAATGCTGGTAGTGAAACTTTTGATTGGCTCTCGTCTCATTTGTAAAAGGAAACTGACGAATCATGACTGTTGATTTTGATTCACTTATATCCTGAAGTCGGGTCCAATACTCCTTCTTGTTCTCAGAAACGCCCATAATTTTGGCAAATAAAGAAGGGATGTGAACCGTACCGTTCTCTACCTTAAAATTGGGTCGAATAAATGCTTTTTCCTTTGCAATCAAGAATAGTTCATCATAAGTAGTTTTTAGTGTAACCGACTTGGGTGAATAATTTCGTAATTGCCATGGTTTAAATAATTGTGATCCTTCATGATGGAGGACCGTATCCATTTCCTTCGTCGCACGATACGCTACTGTAGAGCGCCTCTCGGGTTTTTCGATCGGAAACGGTTCAAGCGCAGCTGTTGCAGGTAACGTTTTCTTCTCCATTATCTTTCCCTCTGGATCAAGTTCATGAAAGGAATCAATGCCTTCAGGATGAAAATAGAGTACATCACATCCAAGTTCGACTAAAAAGAGTAGAAAATACTGCTGACTTGTTGAGGCTTCTCCATACCACACAACCCCAGGCATTTCTGTTTCAAACACTGTCTCTTCTAACCATGGATCAAGATGATTCCATGTCCATTTCATTAAATCAACAAGCACTCTACGAAATTCAGGGTGACTGAACCCGCCCTTATGCTGATGCTCAAAGAGTTCTAGAATGGCGATCAGCGACTTCCGCAAATGACGGTGCAAAGATGGATTCTGGTGAGAAGGAATTAGTTTGCCACCCTCTAGAAATGCTACGAATCGATTCGCAGACAGCCCGTTTTCTTTTTGATTAATGGAATGGATCGATTGAATTGCCTGTAGGCGCTCAGGCGTAATCACCTTATTCAATTCTTCACTCAATACATGAAACTTGTTGGATTTATATAGTTCATGCAAATGAAGAAAGTACTCATTCTCGTCATAATCGCTTCCAAGAAACCTTCCCACTATCTGAGAAATCATTAATTCTTTGCCATTCTCATAGGGATGACGTTCTGGAAACGGCTTATAAAGTAGTTCATTCACATTCTCATCAAGTGATGTTTTCTTAATGAGAATTTGGTCATAATGACTCATGATGTTCTCCCCGCTTTCTCATTCCTTTCCGGAGGATGGTCAAAAGCGATCAAGCCTCCCTACATTCATAGATTAATAAGACCGTTTTTTTTATCATTCGTAGCGAAGTAAACGGCCATTTATTCACCAATACGTTTCTTGTCATCTTTCATTCAATATAACATCTTCTATCTTTCAGAATAACATACTATTTCTTCCATACTTAACTGTTTTGTTCTAAAGGCTGATGCCTTTTTAAGCGTAAGTCCTCAAGAATCAAGTCTAGTATTTCTTCTGAAGCTTTCATTCCAGCTGATTTTGTTCGCCTTAGACCAGGATAGCTATCAAGAACTTCACCATGAGAAGGAACATAGCCTTGATCACCATTATAAACCAATTCATAATCCAGCAACGAATCTCCAGCTGTGTAAATGAATGAAAGTGAAAGTTCTTCCTTCAAAAATTCGACTGCTCTCCACTTGTTCACAGGATTTGGCACAAAGTATAGTTTTCTGCCCTGTAAGCTAGGCTGCCAACCTTGCACTTTTGCCCATTCAAATAAATAAGTAAGTTCTTCGGTGGAGACCTCATCGCGTTTAATAATTAAATAAACAAATAAGTGATCGGCATGTCTTATTCGTTCAATCCAGTTACCTGTCACGTGGTTCCAAAGCTGAGTTACGAAATCATCAAGTGGTAAGCATGTTTCTAACGATGCTCTTATTCGATCAGACCACTCCTTAACGACTTCCCCATTCTTCAAAATGTGTCCACCATTACTTGTTATCGCATACTCTGGCTTAATGGCTGTTTGAAAAAGAGTAATCCGACGATACTGTTCAATTGTTCGAGTTGTTACTGGGATAAAATACATCTCACCGGTCATTTTCTGCAACAGCTTGTTTGTATAATCGGAAATATAAGAGATCTCTTTGCCGTTCAGCGTTTCGATCAATCTATAATCTTGCTTAGGGTATTGCTCAAGAATTCTCTTTGAATATATTAATGTCCGGTCCAAGTCACTTGCAAATGCTCTCATGACTGTTGCTCCAATGGCTTAATGAGGCCGCAACATGAATAGGACATATCTGAATACTCTTCAATAGCCACACCACGGTCTCTTGCCAGGATAAGAATGTGTTCAAGATTCATTTCAGCATTCGGATGAATAAGGATTTTCCATGGTACGCGACGTAACAAAACACGCGTCGTTTCACCTACTCCTGGCTTAACAAGATGGCTATTCGTCATGCCATAATCACGCTGGATGTTTGCAATCGATTCAAGACCTCTCCAATGTGGTCTCCGATCTTCTTTAGAAATGGCACTCAAACCGGCATCGACTTCTCCATCAACGAGAGGGAACTGTGTGGAAATGGTATCGACGTATAGATTCGAAACGTCTTCTGATTGAAGGTCTGAGTAGTATTTAGCACCATGGAAATCACTTTTATGAATCCAATTTGAATTCAAAACCGTTCGGCTTACAAGACCAGATACGGTAGAATTCAGACACGCGCTCGGAATAAGAAAATCATCCCGCGTACCAAATAAAGAAGAACAGTCGCCCGGATCAGCAAGAACCGCGAGTTCACTTGAAAGGTTTTTTCCTGTACTAGCATTATAGTCAGCTACAGATTTCGTTAACTCTTTTGTAATTGCCCCTTTACCCGTCCATCCATCAATAAATGAAATAGAATCTTCAGGGTGCTCTTTTCCAATATAGTGAAGCGCATTCTCATCGATTCCTCTATCTCTAATAATAGAAATACTATAATGCGGAAGGTCTCTTTGATACTTATAAGCGATATAGCGTTTTATTAAAACACCAATCGGCGTCCCTGCTCGAGCGAGAGAAACAAGCACAGTTTGAAAACCTCTTTCCTCAATGATTTGCTCCGCTACTACACCAACTGCGATAGCGACTTTACGCTTGGTTTCATCGAGTGAGACATAAAACAATTTCATATATTCGTCAGTTGGCTTATATTCGATCGGGAGCATTTCCGAATAATGGGTTCCCTCTTGAATCGCCTGTTCTCTTTCCGTTGTGCTTTTTTCCATTTTAATGTCTGATAAATCTTTAAGGAGAAAAGTTACGTCTTGATCAGGGTAACTTCCCATTTTGGTTAGCTGTACAGTCAATTAGTCCATCCCTTTCTTCAAGAACACGTTACGATATGAACTGTTCTAATTTCTCTCTCTTCCAACAATGAGATAAGTGGAGCGACATGATCTTCTGAAACATTCTTTTCAAAGAAAACAATAGCCTGATCATATTCGCCTTCTGGAATATTGTAGACATAATGCTGGACACTACGATCTTCCGGATTTGCAAAACTGAACCCGCTCGTAATCGCATACTGATCAGTATCAACAGGCTGTACCGGACTTCTCGTCGTAGCATGATAGTACACCTCTCCATGAAGATAAGAAGCAACCTTCATCGGGATATACATGAATTCCCCTGTACCAAGGCAAAGTGTCTTTCCAGGTGTTATTTCTCTATTCAAGTGATTCGATGCTCTCTGACATGAATCGTCTATCTTCACTTTATCCTGTTCGCTAATTCCAAATCTGCCACTGTGTGCTAGATAGCCAGCTACTGAATGAAGCAGGAAATCTCTAGAAAGATCATGATACTTTATACTCGCTTTGCCTGTAGGAATTCCACCTGAATAAAAGTCGTTAATAGGATGTTCAAGTGGTTTACCTTCAAAGGTGATGGTCCCCTTCAGAAGTGAATGAACAGTAAGTGAAATACCAAGCTCTACTTCTAATGCTTTATACTGTTGAACGTGTTCGTCAGAACGCCAGTCTAATAGAGACAGTACAGCATAGTGATTTCGCGGGTATTTTGCATGAATCTCTCTAATAATGTTAAGGCACGTTTTCCCTGTGGTGATTTCGTCATCTACTAACAATACAGGGTTGTCCCTCTCAAGAATCGATGGATTTGCAAAACATCGTTGATCTACAGCATGAGAATGTTCTTCTTTAAAGTTAAATTCCGGCTCTAAACCACTTACATTCTCTCGAGTTGTGTGAATATAATACCCTTTAGGAAAGCAATCAAATACAGCATGCCCAAGAGCAGTAGCCGTTTCAGCAAATCCAATAACAATTGGCTCTTCATTTAAGTTAAGAGACACCTGTTTCAACAGCTCATAGGTCTTACGAAGTTCGCCAGGATCATTCGACAAAAACCCATCTCGAACATCAGATAAGGCATCGACAGAGTGACCAGATACATTTTCATAATATGATAAGGCCAACAGTCCTGAAGCAAGCAACGGCTTATAAGGATTTAAGGGAAGATGTTTTCCGAGCATTTTACTTACAAACAAAAATCCTCTCTTCTTATTAATTCGAGCTGCCATTTGAAAGAATTCATTTACAGGAATAGTTAATCGATTATGAGTAATGTCGAGTTTCACGCTCATATCCGACAGTATAGGAAAATGATGCTGTGTCGGTAAGTATTTTGTAGAAATTGTACTTTTCATGATACACCCCGTATATAGTCGATTTCGTCATAATTTTCATCGCCCATTTATAATGGGGTTTGATCTCGTTCATTTTATTTTGAGAATGGCTTTTTACTACTCCCACTTCTCCGCTTACATGATCAAGAATGGCAAGAGCATCGAGATACTCTTCTTTCGTTACAACATTCAAGCTCTGCACAACCTTAACGTGGGAAGGATGAATAACTGTTTTTCCGGTTAAACCGTTTGTAAGATCCAATAACGTCTCATTCAATAACCCCACATTGTAATCCGCGCCGTTCTCATCTGAATGATTGATCAACTCTTGCCTTTTGCTATTAAAATATTCCCATACCGGCCCTGAAACGACGAAGTTTCTACCAAAATAATTTATTACATCAGAAATAAAATCTCTCATCACTGAAATATCATAGATCGAAGACTGCGAACTCCTTCGAATACCATATAGCCCACAGAGATCTGTTGCTCCAATCCTTATATTCAGTATAGAAGATTCGTACTTTTGGAACAGCAAAGAAAGAGTTTGGAACTCTTTATATCTGGATTCTTTAAATAGAAGTTCAGGAGATTCTAAAATCGGCATGCCATACAATAGCGTGCCTGCTTTTCTTTCCACCTCTTTAAGACTAAGTAAATATGCTTCACCATTAGTGGATGAAAATTTAGGAAATACAAAACCTGTTAAATAGTGAATAGACGTTCCCAGTCTTCCTGCTACTTCTTTTAACTGGTTGGCAGAACGAACTCGAATGAATAAGAGCGGTAGCGTGTCCCAATTAAGAACGCCGAGAATCATTGCTTTCTCGATTTCCGCAAAATGGATAATCGTTTGATCAATGGCCTCAGACAGATACTGATCTCCAATTGCATCTTCTAGATCAAGGACAACCGTAGTGACCTCCTGGTATTTTTTGTTCACAACGAGCTGCCCAATATCTTTCCGAATCCCAGGCATATAAAGGGCTGCCCCTACCGCATATGCTAGTTGCTCCCTAGGTACATATTTACTCACTGGAGTTGGCCGTTTAAAGAAAATGAGTTCCTTCTGGATCTCAGAAAGGTATTGAAAGTATTCCAACATCTTCACCCCCTATGAATTAAATCCCCTGATATTCAGGCGGTTAATTGTGTTTTTAAGTATAAAAAAGAAGGAGAGCACCCGCGTCTCCTCCTCATGATACTATTCGTTTTCTTTCGTTGAAGCCGCTTCTTCTGCATATGGGCGATTTCTATTGTTAATGTAATGCACAACGAACGTCCCAAGAAATGCAAGGATAATGATACCAAAGAAAGCAACGTGTGGAATTTCGATATGAAATACGCTTAAGAACATCTTCAATGAGATAATTGCAATTAGTACGAATGCTGTATTTTCCATTTCTGGTACTTTTTCAATAAGCTTAAGGAAGACGCCTGCTACGGTTCTCATTACTAGAATACCGATCATTCCACCAAGAAGAAGAATCCAAACCTCATCTGATACCGCAAGAGCTGCAAGAATACTATCAGCTGAGAAAGCGACATCCATCAATTCTACTGAAATGACAGTAGCCCAGAAGAGACCAAATGTACGAATCAGCCAGCTATCCTTTTTCATACCATCTGTATCTTCTTCTTCACCCTTACTTCTAAAGTGTTGAATAACGATCCAGGCAAGGTAAGCCGCTCCAAATACTTTGATCCACCAAAATTTAATCAGATACATACCTATTCCGATAAATAAGAACCGGAAGAAATATGCGCCGATCAAACCATATGTTAATGCTTTCTTTCGCTTGTCTGGCGGGAGATGTTTAACCATAACAGCAAGAACCAGTGCATTATCGGCTGATAGCAGGCCTTCTAAAAGGATAAGCGTACCAATAAGTCCCCATGAAACAGGGTCAGTTAAAACTTCTCCCCACATCTCCCAATCAAAGAAAGAGGCATAGGTGTTTAGAATTTCTTGTAAAATTTCCACTTGATGTTTCCTCCTATTGTCAACTTGCTAGGCCTTTATACGTCCAGACCATAGTTCTTGCAAAGTGCAGCAAGTCCTCCTGAGAAGCCACTACCTATTGCATTGAATTTCCATTCGCTACCGTGACGATAGAGCTCACAAACGACGACTGCCGTTTCAATCGAAAAGTCTTCACCAAGGTCAAAACGTAATAGTTCTTCTCCACTTGATTCATCTGCCAGGCGAACGAATGCATTGGATACTTGTCCAAAGTTTTGATGACGTGCTTCCGCATCATGAATCGTTACAGTGATACCAACTTTATCGACATGGGCAGGGATTTTAGAAAAATCTACGATCAGTTGCTCATCGTCTCCGTCACCTTCCCCTGTTCGATTATCTCCAGTATGAATGACTGATTTGCTAGGATGTTCTAAGTTGTTATAGAAAATAAAATCCAGGTCGTCCTGACAACGATTTGAGTTATCGACTAGAAACGCAGATGCATCAAGATCAAAATCAGAACCTCCCTGATATTTGTTCGTATCCCAACCAAGGCCAATTAATCCTTTAACTAGACCTGGATTTGTTTTCGTTAAATCAATGCGCTGTCCTTTTGATAATTGAATACCCAATGTGATCCCCCAATTCGCGTTTATATTGGAATGGCAAGAGGGAGCATCCCTCTTGCCACAAAGAAGAGCTTATCCGACTTGCAAACCAAAATCAGTTGCGATTCTAGCAAGACCGCCTTCATAGCCTGATCCTACTGCTGAGAACTTCCACTCGCCATTGTGACGATATAGTTCTCCTACAATGATCGCTGTTTCAATCGAAAAATCTTCTCCAAGATCATAACGGATCAACTCATCGTTCGAATCTTCATTAAGGATCCGTACAAAAGCGTTTGATACTTGTCCAAAGTTCTGGTTACGAGCTTCCGCATCATGAATCGTAATTACAAATGAAATCTTCTCGATTGAAGATGGAACATCATGAAGATTAACTTTCACTTGCTCGTCATCTCCATCACCTTCACCAGTACGATTATCGCCTGTATGAACAACAGAGCCGCCTCCACCTTCAGTCTGATTATAGAAAACAAAATCTTTGTCTGAAGCGCACTTTCCGTTGCTATCTAATAGGAAGATACTCGCATCAAGGTCAAAGTCGTTTCCACCATCGTATTTATTGGTGTCCCATCCAAGTCCTACAATAACCTTTGATAGACCAGGATTTGTTTTTGTTAAATCTACTTTTTGTCCTTTTGATAATGATACAGCCATGCTGTTCAACCCCTTTTAGATTATTAGTAGTTTAGTATTTCTTAGCAATGTCACTTAAGCCAGCGTCGTTGGTTCCATTACCGATTGCGGCGAACTTCCATTCAGAACCGTGTCGGTAAATCTCTGCAACAAATAGGCTTGTCTTACCCGAGTAATTGTCTGTAAGATTAAACTTAATCAGTTCTTCTTGATTGGATTGATTTACTACACGAATAAATGCGTTTTGAATCATCCCAAAGTCCTGTTTACGTTTCACTGCATCATAAATGTTAACAACAAATACTAACTTCGTAATGCGCTGTGGTACTTTACTAAGATCAACCAAAATTTGCTCATCATCACCGTCACCAGCACCAGTAAGGTTGTCGCCTGTGTGGTTAATACTTCCACATGCGCTCTTCAAGTTGCCGAAATAGATCAAATCTTTCTTAGAAGTTAGCTTTTCATCCTCAAGCATAAGGAGAGATGCGTCACAGTCAATATCAGCTCCACCGCTACCGCCTCCGAACAAACCACCTAGAAGGCCGCCTTTCTTTTGCTCGACCGGATCCCAACCTAGCCCGACCATTATTTTTGATAAGCCGGTGTTTCCTTTAGTTAAGTCAATGCGCTGACCTTTCTGCAAAGAAATTGTCAAATCGTATCACTCCTGTTAGTAGATTTAAAAGCGGGTATAAGATAATTTTTAGATTTCATTTTTAACTGCCTATTTAGTTATACGGGCCTATATTCGGAAAGTTTCATGTTTCAACAAAATAAGTGTGATTTCACTATGAAAACCTATTCTTTCTATTTAAAACTAACATATTTTCGAACAAAATGAATCCATTAACCCCTGAACAACAAATATTGGAATGATAGAAATTGTCGATTCTGTTAACAAATCATAGGTAGATGGTTTTTGGATGACATTCTTTTCCTCCACTTCCTTGAATCAGTTAGGAAATCATAAAAAAACTACCCGTTCGGTTAATTTCTTCGAAAGAATACAGTTAAAGACGCCATCGTGCTAAGGAAGGACAACTTCTTTTTCGATATGGCTTGCACGAATTCCTAATGCGGGATTCAAATCAATCAACTGTTTGTTACCGTGTAAGAGCAGTTTGATTGCCTCATAAGGAATGTTCACTCCAGATAAGCAACTAATGTTAAGTCCTCCAGCCATTCGTGGGTTAATTTCCAGGAGCTTTGGTACGCCATTACTAAATTTCACTTGAATATTAGAAATGAAGTCGATCTTGTACTCACGGTGAATCGCACGTGCGATCTCCAGTAGTTCTTTATTATCTTCCAACTCTCTTACTCTTCCTTCTACCTTTTTACGGGGAATTGCAAGATGCAGTTCCCCATCATATGCAAGACAATCGATACTGTACTCATAACCATCCAGGTATTCCAGCACCATTAGATCAGGAAATGATTCTTGTTGACTAAGAATCGAGCACGCGTGCTTGAATGAAATTCTTCTTGATACTCCTTCAGTCAGAAGCTCTTCAATTGTTTCTTGACCTTCTTTTATGACGCGGAAACCATTTGCTCCTTCACCGATAACTGGCTTAAAACAGACAGTATGACCTTTTTTGTTAAGAAAACGATAAGCTTTTTTGAAATCTGCCACATTATTTACGACAACATAATCTGGAATAGAAACAATTGATGTCTTTTTCTCTGATTCTTTTGTCAGAACCGATTTATACATAGCAGCTTTGTTATCCATAAGCGCCATTAATTCCGCGTCACATACGAGAACTTTTACACCGATGTTTTGAAATTCAGGAAGGTTTTTTGAGATGAGGACATTCTCTTTGCGGGGCACGAATATGTCGATATTATGATCAGCACAAAACTGTAGACAATACTCGATATAAGCTTCACCGCTAATATCCGGTTCGACGAAGGCATGATCACAATACTGTAAATACAAGGCATCTTCATTCGGATGTGAACCATATACTTCAAATTCTGCTCCATCCTCATTATTTCGAATCAATTCAATATAGTGTGCAACGGTCGTAAACCATCTGTTAAACCAAATTTTCGTCATGTTCTACTCCTTTTTCGGTTGTGAAATCTATTTGAATTCAGCTACTCCATACATCCAAAGTTACACATTCGACAAAAACCAAAATTGTCCTTTATTCGCAAAAAACAACTTAACGGCCAAACCATACTTTAAACAATGACTCTTACCTTCATTCTGTATGAAAAAAAGTGTATACCCGTTAGAAGATACACACTTCT
This sequence comes from uncultured Bacillaceae bacterium, assembly GCA_963805895.1. GTDB lineage: Bacteria > Bacillota > Bacilli > Bacillales > Guptibacillaceae > Guptibacillus. The sequence goes on along the minus strand of CAWDWH010000010.1, from coordinate 96,887 downwards.
TTCTTCATTAATATCCTTATTTACTTTGATCTAATAAACGGTATGCTTCTTCTGTTGTTGTGACAGCTAGAAGTTTATCTCTAAAGTCATTGTCCATAAGCCGATGAGAGGTTGTTTGTGATATTTTGGTGATTATCACAGTAATAAACAAATAAGAAAAACCGAAAAAGCTAAGAACCCGATGGTTCTTAGCTTTTTATACGCTTTCCTGTTTTTCATTCGACATATCTTGAGCTTTATCGGGTGGTGACAGGCACTAATAATCAGTTCAAAGATGTAATGAATTCATCGACCACCTGATTAAACCGCTCTGATTCTTCAAGAAATGGACAATGACAACTATCTTCAAATAACTCAATTTTTGAATTTGGAAGCTCGCGATTTAAATGCTCTCCTGCCGCTACTGGAATAAGCTTTTCTTCTCTCCCAAAACATAATAGAGTTGGTACGTTGATTTGATTCAAATAGGGCCGACAGTCGATAATCGACTGATCAAACAAGATGGCACTTGCAATGGAAGGAGGAAGCTTTGTTGTTTCTTCTAGCATCCAGTCAAGCTCAGATCGTGGTAATTCTTCTTTAAACATAAGCGGTATAAACCCTTTCAGCAGTCCTGCCTGATCGGTTTGTAACTCTCGCATCATTCCCGAAAGTGCAGGAAGATCGAATGCACCAATTTCAAAATCTGGCCATTTAAAATCAGAAGCAAGTTCATCAACAATTACCGTTCCCTTGACATTGTCCTCGCCAAATTGATGGAGGTATTCCCAAATAACAAACGCCCCCATCGACCATCCAACAAGCGTAACCTCTTTCAATTGCAGTTTTTCTATAAAACACTTCAAATCTCGAGCATAATTTGCAACCGTATGTCCAGAATGAACGTGAGAAGATTGCCCATGCCCTCTAAGATCCAGCGAAATGGCACGATACTTTTGTCTGAAGTAGGGTAACTGCTTTTTGAAAAATCGACTGCTCATCCAGACACCATGAAGGAAGATAACTGGATTACCCATCCCCACGTCTTCATAGAAAAGCTCGACGTCTTTTTCCAAATTAACAAATGGCATTTGTTTCCCTCCTAAAGGAAGCATGAATTTGCATCTTGAAAGATGTAATAGCTAAAAGTCATTTATTACGGGCATCATTCGAGCGTATGCTTGATTCATTAAATACTTTCTAGAATTCCTTCGACACCTTTCAAGTTAAAACGGGTGGTGACAGGCACCACGTATGATAGAATAAGAGCTAGAAAATGTTTAAAATGCAGAGGAGGAATTGAGATGGGCATACTTAGTGGTTTCATGGGAAACGCTTCTACTATGGATAAGGAAGATGTGAAGAAGGAACTTTCAAACATTCTTGCAGACTCCGAAGAGGTTAATGCGGCCTTCAAACTTGTCCGTGATTTAATTGTTTTTACTGACAAGCGTTTATTGTTTGTGGATAAGCAAGGAATGACAGGAAAGAAAGTCGAGTACCATTCAGTACTTTACAAGAGCATTTCACACTTCAGTATCGAGACGGCCGGACACTTTGATCTCGATGCCGAGCTTAAAATCTGGATCTCTAGTGCGCAGACGCCTACTTTCTCGAAACAGTTTAAGAAAGATGATAGCATCTATACGATTCAAAAAATTCTAACCGAGCTTTGTGGGTGAATAAATTATTAAGTAAAGAAGAAGTCAATTGACTTCTTCTTTTTTTTAGAATTTCTCTACTCCTTTTTCCTACACCAGGGCAGAAGGTGCTTCCTTTCTAGTAGGATTTCATCCGTTCATCAGGTATTTTAACTTCCTTTCGGTACAGCTCGGGTAAACAATTTTCAAGCGCAAAACTCCAACTTTCATTCTCCACCCCGTTTTCTCTCCCTTACAAAACAAGTATAATAATAAGAAATCGCTTTACCATTCGACAGGGTTTGACTTATATCGGGTGGTGACAGGCACCGGAAGGGCCGAAAGGAGCCGCCTCACATGATTGAACTCTTGCTTACGATGCTTGAGCGACTCGGCATTATCGTTACGATTGCGTTTGTGCTCACTCGCTTTCGTTTCTTCAGAGATATGATATACAGCGATCACCTTGCACGTAAGCAGCAATACGTTGCAATTGGCTTTTTCGGCTTCTTTGGCATCATCGGAACTTACACGGGACTAACGTTTAGCACCGATTCTCTCCAATTCAATTCCTGGCCACTCGAAGTTTCATCCGATGAGGCCATTGCGAATTCAAGGGTCATCGGAGTAGTACTCGCTGGGCTTCTTGGAGGCAAAAGGGTGGGATTTGGCGCTGGCCTTATCGCCGGTCTCCATCGCTACATGCTCGGCGGATTCACAGCCCTTGCTTGTGGACTTGCATCCATTATTGCTGGACTCATTGCAGGTTCCCTTCACAAACGTAATCGTCATGTGAAACTCCGCTCCGCTTTTGTCATAGGTGCAGGAGCCGAAACGGTTCAGATGCTGATCATATTGCTTCTTTCAAAACCATTTGCGAATGCCCTAGCACTCGTAGAAGTTATCGGTATTCCAATGATTCTAGCTAACGGAATCGGCTGCGCTCTATTTCTTCTCATTATTAAGAACGTAGTGAACGAAGAAGAGAAGGCAGGTGCGCTCCAGGCCCAGAAAACCCTTCGAATTGCCGATCAAACGCTTGGGTACTTGCGAAAAGGTCTAACACAGGACTCTGCTAAGGAAGTGTGCCGCATTCTCCATCGAGAAATCGATGGCAGCGCTGTAGCGATAACAGATAGGACCCATATTCTAAGCCATATTGGCCTAGGTCATGATCATCACCAGTCAGGACATTCCATTCAAACAACCATCACGAAGAAAGCGATTACTGAAGGCGAAATCGTAATAGCAAACGACCGAACCATTCATTGCGCTGAAGAAGACTGCCCACTTGGCGCAGCCATCATTGCCCCTTTAAAACAGCGTGGCAAAACGATCGGAACTCTAAAGTTCTACTTTCAATCCGAAAAAGAAATTAACCACATTATTACGGAGCTTGTTTTAGGGCTCAGCAAACTTCTAAGCAATCAGCTTGAAATTGCAGAAGCTGACAAAGCATACCAACTTGCAAAAGAAGCAGAAATCAAAGCATTGCAGGCACAAATTAGTCCGCATTTCTTATTCAATTCTCTCAATACGATTATTTCGCTCATTCGTATTGAACCGGACAAAGCACGAAAACTGTTAGTCTCTCTTTCGCATTTCTTTAGACAGAATTTATCTGGAACAACAGCGAATATGACATCGCTTCACCAAGAATTGAAACATGTGAAAGCTTATCTTGAAGTGGAGGAAGCGCGCTTCGTTGATCGACTATCGGTAATGTACGCAATCGAAGAGAGTGAACTCTCTGTACAGCTCCCTCCACTTACCCTGCAACCAATTGTTGAGAATGCCATTAAGCATGGTATAAAGAACAAAGACAACGATTGTCTCGTGGAAATTAGAATCAGTCGCCAATTAAAAGGTGTCCTCGTCTGTGTTACTGATAACGGAGAAGGCATCGCACCAGATCGCCTAGCAGAGCTAGGGACCTCACATGTCCATTCTCAAAGTGGTACTGGCCTTGGACTCTATAATGTTAATCGACGCTTAACGATGCTGTTTGGAAGCGAGGCGAGTCTTCAAATGAATAGTATCCTGCACGAAGGCACTACCATTTGCTTTATGATTCCAAATACGGAGGAATAGGATATGAACGCAATTAAAATCTTAATCGTTGATGATGAGCGATACAGCCGCCAGGAACTCGTGCACCTTCTTAATCAATTTCAATCGATCAATGTTTTAGGGGAAGCAGATTCTGGAGAAGCAGCTGTTGTAAAAACCTTACAGCTTCAACCAGACGTCGTGTTTCTCGATGTGGAGATGCCTCGCATGAACGGCATGGAAGCTGCCAAAGCGCTGCTTGAGCTAAAAAAACCTCCTCTCATCGTTTTTGCCACTGCCTATCCAGAATTTGCAGCAGAGGCTTTTCGTTATGAGGCAGTCGATTATCTCTTAAAACCATATGAGGAGGAGCAGCTCCAACAAACCGTGAAACGACTTGAAAAACTCGTTCACTCTCCATCCAGAGAGGAAGCTCCTCCTATTAAGAAAAGTAAGCTTTCGGTTGAAATCGATGGAGATATTCACTACATGGACCCCGGCGACATACTTTATATTTTTCGCGAAGATAAAGTCTCTCGAATCGTTACAAAACAGAATGATTTCGATGTAAAGATGCCATTGAAGGAGCTAGAAAGCCGCCTGTCACCATTCTCTTTCTTCAGAATTCATAAAGGATTTCTCGTTAACCTGCACTATGTCACCCGCCTTACGCCATGGTTTAATGGGGCCTATCAGCTTGAATTAGAAGGTGTAAAAGATAAGCTCTCAGTGAGTCGAAACTACGTAAAATCGCTACGCGAAAAACTTGAATTGTAATGTAGGTGTGCATGTCAGGACCTTTCTGATGCATGTTACATCTACATTATTGCATGTTGGTCCAAAACAGCCCGTTCACTCCCTTTCTCTCTTATACTTAATGTAAACGCATACATTGTACGGAGAGGGAGGATTTTATGTATACATTTTTAGCAGGGATTGCACTTTTAATTATTGGTTACTTCACTTATGGGACATTTGTTGAGAAGATTTTTGGGGTGAAGGAAGCACGTCAAACACCAGCATACACCCATCAGGATGGTGTTGATTACCTTCCAATGAACACGAAGAAAAACTCATTGATTCAACTCTTAAACATTGCAGGTGTTGGTCCGATTTTCGGCCCAATTCTTGGGGCACTTTACGGCCCAGTAGCCTTTCTGTGGATTGTGTTTGGCTGTATCTTCGCCGGCGCTGTTCACGATTACCTTACTGGCATGATCTCCATCCGTAACCGTGGCGCTCATCTGCCTGAACTTGCAGGTAAGTTTCTTGGAAAAGTCATGAAGCACGTGGTGAATGCATTTGCGGTATTACTGCTTCTACTAACAGGGACTGTTTTCGTTACTGCTCCAGCTGGTCTATTGAACAATCTGATGAATGGCTGGGCTACAATGGGGCTTATTCTTGGAGCTATATTTATATACTATATCCTTGCAACATTGTTACCAATTGATAAAATTATCGGACGTTTCTATCCAATATTCGGTGCGTTGCTTCTAATAAGCGCGATTGGCGTTGGTGCAGGTCTAGTGTTTACAGGGGCTCCAATCCCTGAAATCACACTAAGCAACCTTCATCCTGACAATGCACCCGTCTTTCCACTATTATTCTTGACCATTTCTTGTGGCGCACTTTCTGGTTTTCATGCAACACAAACACCTATCATTTCGCGTACAACACAAAACGAGAAGCAAGGACGTAAAATTTTCTACGGAATGATGATTGCTGAAGGTGTCATCGCGATGATCTGGGCTGCTGCTGCAATGAGCTTGTTCAACGGTCCAGTAGGATTGAATGAACTTCTTGCAAGCGGCGGACCTGCTGCGATCGTTAGTGAAGCTTCAACATTAATGCTTGGTGCAATTGGTGGAACGCTTGCTATTCTTGGGGTTATCGTTCTTCCGATCACATCCGGTGACACAGCTTTCCGAAGCGCTCGTATGATTATCGCAGACTACTTCAATTATTCACAGCGTAAAGTAACAAGCCGACTATGGATCGCGCTACCGCTTTTTGTTGTAGCATTCGGCCTTACGAAGATCGACTTTACACTGCTATGGCGCTACTTCTCATGGGCAAATCAGTCAACTGCTATGATTGCCCTCTGGGTCGGTGCGATGTACTTGTTTATCGCTAAGAAGAACTACTGGATCGCAATGATCCCTGCCGTCTTCATCACAATGGCAACGACTACGTATATTTTAAATGCACCGATTGGCTTCAGACTTCCTATGAACGTTGCTTACATCGGAGCTACGCTCATTACAATCGTCGTCATTGTTGCTTTCTTCTACTCTGCTCGAAAGCAGCGTGCTGCAAATATACCTCTTGAAGAGGATATCTCCGGCTGGGATAAAGACAGTGTGGCATAAAGTAAAGCTTCTATCAGAAGGAGGTTTTGCTTCATCCACTCTGAAGAGTAGATGAACGAACCAAACATAAAAGGTGTGATAACATGGGTTGCTGCGATCCGAAATACAAGAACATTGTTGACGAAGAGGAAGAACGAATCAATGAGAAGGGAAAAGAGCAGCTCCCTTTGTTCGGCAAACTCATTCTTAGTTGTTTATTCCTCGCAGGTATCGCATTAATCGTATTTCTATAACGACAAAATGGACTGGGATCCTCAACATGATCCCAGTCCATTTTTCTATTCAGTTTCGCGGAATAGGTAAGTGCTGTTCTCTTGTCGGATTAAACTCTTCTTGCCATTGATCCGCTTCATTGATCATCCACTTCCCAAAACCATCGAGAAAACGCACAATTTCTTCAGGTGAACGAGAAGGATGAATCGCATAGGTTAACGCTTGTTTCATGTCTAGCTCTCTATGAGGATAAATACTACTAAACAACTGATATGCTGGATAGAGATCTCTTGTATAGCGTCTTTTATACTCCATAACAAGCGCAAGTCCACTACGAACCATGATTTTCATAATCCATCCACAACAATCCGCTATATCCTCCTCATCCTGATGACCATCCAATTCAAATTTCGCCTGCTCGATGTGCTTCTCTAGTTGAATGAGATGATCATTAGCAAGTGCTCGATCTATTTTATATCGAGGCAACTTATCAGTAATGTCTTTCCCATAGACACAGAGACTGGACGTTTTCAGCATAAAAGGAATAATGGTGAAAGAATCAAGATCGTTTAAGTTATGAAGAGAACTATAGCTAACTTCGATCCCATTCAACCAGGGAAATTCCTTTGTTAGCTTTCTTTCAACCTTCTCTATGATTTCTTCATTAGCGTCTTGTTCAGAAATGACGATAAAATCCAGATCAGATACTCCTTCAATACCATTTCCTCTGGGCACAGAGCCTCTGATGTAAATACTGTGTAGTGGTAGTTGCAAAGTTAACAAGTTAACGGATCGATTGATGGCATTTCTATAGGTAGACTCAATCTTCTCCCAAGAAGTATCATTCACTATGTAGCCTTCGTGATCCACGCGATAGAATGAACCGATCGGTTTAATATCATCCATTTCTTTACCTCCTTCTGACTAACTACTCTCACATCTACTATACGTTAATAAATAGGAATTTTCCTCAATCTCCATTCCTGTCCAAACTTATTCGCATTCCTTCTCATAGATTATTAATGTACGTAAAGCTCGGGGGAGTCTAATGACTCTTACTACATGAAGGAAATGAGGAAAACAATGTCTTATCACCAAGATTTTAATAATAACGTTGGAAGATGTGTCAAAATCCGCTGTCATGACGGAAAAATACACTGCGGATACATTGACCATTGCGATCGTGACCATGTCTACCTACGTCCGATGGACGGAGGACAAAATGATGGTCCTGGCTATGGAAGCCACTTCTTTTTCGGGGCAGCATTGATTGCAGTTGGGATTGCTTCGATTGCAGCCTATAGTTGGTATAGCCCTTTTTACTGGTAACAAACCAAAAAACGCTCAGCTTAGGCTTGGCGTTTTTCGTTACATAAGTTAATAAAACACAATTTATTACAGTAGCCAAAGAGGTATCTGGACGAGAATGAGCTTTCTTCAGATTCACATTGAAATACAGCTTTGTTTTCTTACTATCGTGAGCAATCAGGCTCGTCCAAACAATTTTTATAAGTTAATTTCACATTTGGGAGTCAGCTTTCTTACTCAAGAATTTTTTAACGATCCTCGAAAATTTGGACGCGTTTTAGTCAGGCCATGTCCAAACATTTTCCTCTGTTTGTCCATATACTGTTATCAGAAGTTGGCTTTAAAGGAGTGATAACGAATGGGATGTTTTTTCAGAGGACCAGTCATCATTACAAATAATAGCGGCACAGTTGTCCAGTGCGCCCACACCATCGCCCCGATTTCCGTTAGCAACAGCGTAGCTGGGTCAGGTGGAAGCAATACAGGTTCATTCATTCTTGTGAATAATTTCTATAGCGTAGCCAAAGGTATTAAATTAGGACAATAGGACTCATTATTCTTTTTACGAAGTGCAACCAATCGTTTATGCGATTGGTTTTTTCAATCTATGAGATAATAGACAGGAATGAAATTCTGACTAGTTGAGGTGATCTTTTGGAGAAAATCTTCTATGGTTCAAATGAAAACCAATTTGGTGAATGGCGTCTTCCACAAGGAGATGGCCCCTTCCCAGTAGCAATCGTCATTCACGGTGGCTTTTGGAGAGAACCCTTTACACTTGAAATCATGAGAGACGTGGCGGAGGATTTAACAGCAAGCGGATTTGCTACGTGGAACATTGAATACCGACGAACTGGTCAGGAAGGTGGCGGATGGCCTGGCACACTTACAGATGTCGCACGCGCAACTGACTACATACGGACACTGGAAGAATCTTATCCCCTCGACCTTTCGAAAATCGTAACGATTGGTCATTCTGCCGGTGGCCATCTTGCGACATGGCTCGCAGCGCGACATCGTATCGCAAAAGATAGCGAGCTTTTCATCACGGATAAGCCCCTTCCCATTCATGGTGTCGTCAGTCTCGCAGGTGTGAACGACCTTGAAATGATGTATGGCGTTCACCACTATAGAGATCAGGTCCTTTCTCTTGATCCAAATAACCCTACGGCCGAGCTCATTGGAGGTTCACCTGAAAAGTATCCTGACCGCTACCAAAATGCTTCACCTGTGGAACTTCTCCCGCTTGGTGTACAACAAATTCTAGTTCACGGTGCATTAGATATTAATGTCCCTATAGGCATTAGTGATTACTACCAACGCGAAGCTGAAGGTGAGGGTGACTTCGTGAAACTTATTGAACTTCCTTCCGTAGAACATTTCATGCTGACGGATACCTCCTCTTTCGCTTGGGAGACGATTAAAGAAGAAATACAGCTTTTAATAGAAAATTAGAATGAAAGAAAAGAGCCGCTTTCTGTGCAACTGACAGAAAGCGGCTCTTTTCAAATGATTTTTTAAACTGACTCCGTCTTCTCAAGAGATTTCCCAAGCACATTCTTGTTATAGTTCTTTCCCCATTCATACATTGAGTCAAGAATCGGCATTAATGTTTCACCTTGTTCAGTGAGGGAATACTCTACCTTCGGAGGGACAACAGGGTAAACTTTACGATTCACAATTTGGTCGTCTTCTAATTCTCTTAGCTGGTTCACAAGCATTCGCTGTGTGATTCCTGGCATGAGAGACTTTAGCTCACCAAAACGCTTCGTTCCCTGTTTGCCTAAATGCCACAAAATGAGCATTTTCCACTTGCCTCCGATAACCGCAAGCGTTAATTCTTTTTCGCAATTAAATGTTTTATCCTGGGTACGTGACATCTGCTTCACCTCCATTTAAGCCCAGTATAACCCATAGTATACTTTTTGACACTATGTAAGTTAAATGTGCGTACTTACGTTTTATTATCGTAAGCAGTATACTTGCTACTACACCACACAAAAGATAACATTGGTGTCGGATAAGAGAGAAATAGATATAAAATTTTGGATTGGGAGTGAAAGAATATGAAACTACAGCTAGCATTAGATTTGGTAAACACAGAAGAAGGTATTGAACTAGTGAAAGAAGTTCAGGAGCACATTGATATCGTAGAAATCGGTACGCCGATCGTCATCAATGAAGGTCTTCGTGCTGTCAAAGATATGAAAGCAGCATTCCCTAACCTTGAAGTTCTTGCAGACCTTAAAATTATGGACGCTGCAGGATACGAAGTTATGAAAGCATCTGAATCAAACGCAGATATCATCACGATTCTTGGTGCTGCTGAAGATGAATCCATCAAAGGTGCTGTTGAAGAAGCGAAGAAACAAGGTAAGCAAATCCTTGTCGATATGATGGCCGTAAAAGATCTCGCTACTCGTGCGAAAGAAGTAGATGCACTAGGCGTTGACTATATTTGTGTTCACACCGGTTATGATCTTCAAGCAAAAGGCGAAAATTCTTTTGAAGATCTCGAAACAATTAAAGGCGTCGTAACAAGTGCGAAAACAGCAATTGCTGGTGGCATTAAGCTTGATTCTCTTGAAGAAGTTGTGAAAGTGCAACCGGACCTTGTCATCGTAGGTGGCGGTATTACTGGTGAAGACGATAAAAAAGCCGTTGCATCAAAAATGCAAGAGCTTATCAAAGGATAATAAATCATGCAGACTACTCACTATTTAGCTGAAATCATTGATGAGCTAAATCGTTCAGTAGATCTCATTGCTGACGAAGAAGCTGAACAACTCGCTAACGAAATTCTCGAGGCAAACAAGGTTTTCGTTGCCGGCGGCGGACGTTCTGGCTTCATGGCAAAATCATTTGCGATGCGAATGATGCACATGGGCATTGACGCGTACGTTGTTGGCGAAACTGTGACCCCTAACTTTGAAGAAGGTGATCTGATCATCATCGGATCAGGTTCAGGTGAAACAAAACAGCTCGTTTCAATTGCAAACAAAGCAGTGAGCATTGGCGGTAAGATTGCAGCTGTTACGATCACACCCGATTCAACAATTGGGAATTTAGCTGACATCATTGTTAAATTGCCTGGCTCACCGAAAGACAAGTCAGGTGATTATGAAACCATTCAACCGATGGGATCACTATTCGAACAAACCCTTTTGCTTTTCTATGATGCAATTATCTTACGCTTTATGGAGAAGAAGGGTCTTGATACGGATAAGATGTATGGAAAGCACGCGAATTTAGAATAGCATTTAATAAGCATGAACGACCTCTTGACATGGGTCGTTCATGCTTATTTTGTGTAATAATGATGATGCAGAAAGTATCCCCTCTGATTTAAACTACGCGAAACCGCTTCCATCAATACCCAAATAACCCATGACAAACGTCATGGTCGTATACTGACGTTTGTGTCTTACATCATGACGACCTTTCCTCTAGTATTAGGCTTAGAGTTATTTCAACTATGCCTAAAAAAGGGGTAACCATATGAATGTACAAAAACAAAAACAAAAAGAATTGAAAAAAAGTGTATCAACTTTCGCAAAGCCCGACACGGTCGTAGGGGTACGACAGCTATTGAACACCCTTCTTCCATTCTTATTGCTATGGTTTCTTGCTTACCAGAGCTTAAGCTTGTCTGCCTGGTTGGCAGTTCCACTTGCAATGATTGCTGGAGGATTTGTAGTTCGGATCTTTATTATTTTTCATGATTGTACGCACGGATCATTTTTCAAAAGTCAAAAAGCCAACCGAATTGTCGGAACGATATCAGGAATCATTACGCTTTTTCCTTTCGAAAAATGGAAACGCGAGCATAACATTCATCACGCAACTAGTGGAAACCTGGACAAGCGCGGAACTGGCGATATCTGGGTCATGACCGTTGAAGAATATGCCGCAGCATCTTTCTGGGGCAGATTTGCTTACCGTCTCTACCGTAATCCGATCGTGATGTTCGGATTAGGCCCAATCTATCTATTCCTTATCGCTAACCGCTTCAACCGCAAAGGTGCAAAACGCAAAGAACGGATGAGCACATATATTACGAACGCATCGATTGTAGCGATTTATTCGCTCTTGATTCTTGTGATTGGCTGGGAAGCATTCCTAGTCATTCAACTCCCAATCCTTTACGTTGCTGGGTCACTAGGCATCTGGTTGTTCTACGTACAGCATCAATTTGAAGATTCTTATTATGAGGATGAAACAGAGTGGGACTTCGTTAAAGCAGCTGTCGATGGCAGTTCTTACTACAAACTTCCGAAAATCCTTCAGTGGGTATCCGGAAGTATTGGGTATCACCATGTGCATCACTTAAGTCCAAGAGTACCGAACTATCATCTTGAGAAAGCACATGAATCTACTCCGCCATTGCATAATGCAACAACGATTACGTTAGCATCAAGTCTTGAATCAATTCGATTCCGTCTCTATGACACGAAGAACAAAACGTTTGTCACCTTTAAAGAAGTGAAGCCACTTCTAAAGAATCCTACCAAGCTTGCAATGATGACGCCAAAAAGACCTAGCTTCCAGGAAAAATAACAAAAAGGAAAAACCCATTCTGCCTGGATGGGTTTTTCAATGTCTTATTAGAGATTATACTAATAGGAGTTAAGTGACACCCGAATCGTTATGGTATATCCTGTAATCAAAGCGGATTGAAAGGAGATCCCTATGCAAAATTGGTATCATATCATTCCTAAGAACACCGGGATCAGTTCTTACGTATGGATTATTTTTTGTTTACTTCCCTTCTTTTTCATTTTTAGATCATCTTCTATCATTGAAATTACGATTGGGATTTTCGTCATTTTATTATTCTTCTTATCATACCGACTGTCATTCATTTCGAATAGCAAAATGGTCTATTTATGGATAAGCATCGAGATGGCGATCAGTATCGTCATGACCATTCTGTTTGGTTACGTTTATTTTTCCCTTTTCTTAGCTTTTTTCATCGGTAATATTGAAAATAAAGCAGGTTTCCTATCCTTATATATCGTTCACCTTGTAACAACGATTGCGGCAACGATCATGATTTTCTTCACCCACGATGACTCACTCCTGCCACAGCTTCCATTCATTTTCGTTTGTGTGCTTGGCGTAGCTCTTCTTCCCTTTACGATTCGTTATCGCAATAAACAGCATCGGTTAGAAGAACAGTTGGAAAACGCGAATGAAAAGATTTCACAGCTAATGGTCATTGAAGAACGGGAGCGGATTGCACGTGACTTACACGATACACTCGGTCAAAAACTTTCGATGATCGGGTTAAAAAGCGATCTTGCTAGAAAATTAATTCCGGTCAAACCTGAAGCCGCAATTAATGAAATCCATGACATCAGACAAACGGCAAGAACGGCTTTGAAAGAAGTCCGAGAAATGGTCTCAAATATGAGAGGAGCAAAGTTAGAGGATGAGCTGCTACGTGTTCAACAAATCCTAAGTGCTGCAGAGATGGAATTTCGTCTTGAAGGCGATCAAATCCTTCAGAATACACCATTGTTAGTCGAAAATGTTCTGAGTATGTGCTTAAAAGAAGCAGTAACGAATATCGTGAAGCACAGCAATGCCACATGGTGTCGCATTCTAATTAAACAATCCCCTACTGAAGTTCTCATTCAAGTTGAAGATAACGGGGACGGCATGCCTGATGGCGTATCCTCTTTCAAAGGACATGGTCTTCAGGGGATGAGAGAACGACTAGAGTTTGTGAACGGCACCTTGGATATCGGATCATCAAAAGGAACAACCTTGAACATTCACGTTCCTAATTTCATCAAAAAAAATGAACAGGAGGGATCTGTGTGATTCGCATCGTACTTGCAGAAGACCAACGTATGCTGCTTGGAGCTCTTGGCTCACTACTCGATCTAGAAGAAGGAATGGAAGTGGTCGGTCAGGCGGCAAACGGCGAGGAAGCCATCGCATTAGTGAGAGAGCTAAAACCTGATATTTGCATCATGGATATTGAAATGCCGCTTAAAACCGGGTTAGATGCCGCTGAAGAATTAAGTAGTGAATCGTGCAAAATTATCATCCTCACCACCTTCGCGCGTGCAGGTTATTTTGAACGAGCACGTAAAGCAGGCGTTAGTGGATATCTTTTGAAAGATAGTCCGAGTGATGAACTAGCTAGCTCGATTCGAAAGATCATGGAAGGTCAACGCATCTTCGCTCCTGAATTAGTCGACCTCGCTTTCGGCAATGAAAACCCACTTACGGAGCGAGAGAAGCAGGTGATTCAACTCATGGCAGACGGTAAAAATACGAAAGATATTTCAAGTGAGCTATACATTACACCCGGTACGGTGCGAAATTATATTTCTGTCATACTAGATAAGTTAGAAGTAACAAATCGGATCGAAGCGATCTCACGCTTCAAAGAAAAGGGCTGGTTCAAATAATGAACCGGTCTTTTTTTAGAAATACTTTTTTATACTCGACACAAACTCTTGCCTTACACGATTCGCTTGTCCTTCACGATGACGAACAAGAGCAAGACACACATTTTCATGCTCCCCTTCCTCGATCTCTACCATTACAATGTCACGCTCTCTTATTTGTCTGTTACCAAACGAATAGTCAATACCAAGAGTAATCGCGATCCCTCGCTTTACCGCATTTTTTATCGCATCTGTATTATTTGTAGTAAACAAAATATCGGGCAAACCAAATCTCGATAATGTTTTTGTTACATATTGTTCTATATAAGCATCATCATAAAGAACGAGCGTCTCATGAATAAGATCCTCTGGCTTAACCGTCTTTTTTCTAGCTAGTGGTGATTCCTTTCTTACCCCGACAACCATTTTCCCTTCCCGTACCTTTTCAAAAGAAAGCATTTTATGTTTTTGAATAAGCCGATCTGAAATTAGAATAAGACCTAAATCCAGCTGCTTTTGGTATACTTCTTCGATTATTTTTACCGGCCCATTTTCATAGATCTCTAGTTTCACATTGGGGTATGCTCTTTTAAAACGTGAAACCACATCAACTAACAAATGAATTGGTCCTGGAATCGTAGCGATCTTTAACTCACCGCTCAACATATCTAATTGACGGTTTGCTTCTTCTCTTACTTCTTCCATCTTCGTTATTACTTCTCTCGCCTTCGATACAATTTGTTCACCTTGAGATGTTAGGGCCGCACCTGCTCGATTACGCACAAATATTTTTAATCCTATTTCGTTCTCTAATTTACTAATCGATTGGCTTATAGCTGATAAGCTTATGTGTAGTTCCTCAGCAGCCTTTGAAAGTGACCCCGTGTTTGCCACTGTAACGATGTACTCCATTTGTTCTATGTTCATACTCCTCACATCCTTAAGCATTGCTTAATTAAGTATAACGATATTTAAATATTTATTAAATATGAACGATGATAAACTAGAGTCATGAAATACTTCCAAAAAAGGGGTCGTTCTCTATGACTGCAAACAGAGTAGTAGTGATTACTGGTGGAGCAAGCGGAATCGGAAGACAAACTTGTTTAAAGTTCGCTCGAAAAGGTGATCAAGTTGTTGTTGCTGATTTTGATGAAGCAAAAGGTACAGAAACCGTAGAATTAATTAAAGCAGAAGGTGGCGCTGCGCTCTTCGTTAAAACAGATGTTTCGCGTTATGAAGATGTGCAAGCCCTTATTGAAAAAACGATTGAGCAGTTTGGCACGATTGACGTAATGTTTAATAACGCTGGAATTGGGCGTCCTACACCTCTTCCGGAATTTGATTTAGAAGATTATCATAAAGTGATCGACATTAACCAGCACGGTGTGGCTTATGGCATCATGGCTGCCGCTAAAAAGATGAAGGAATTGAATGTGAAAGGCGTAATCATCAATACGACATCTGTCTTTGGTGTCCTCGCCTCACCTGCTACTTTCGCTTACCACGCAACAAAAGGAGCGGTCAATATGATGACGAAATCAGCTGCGCTTGATTTAGCACCATATGGCATCCGCGTAGTTGGTATCGCACCGGGCGTTGTCGATACGCCGATCGTTCAAGGATATCGCGACAAAGGCTTAATTGATGGTATGAAAGCAAAAGTTATCGGCAATAAACTGACAGATCCCCAGCAGCTCGCCGATGCAGTCTATCTTCTTTCACTAGAAGAAGCTAGTGCGATCAACGGCAGTGTAGTAATGGCTGATGAAGGGTACGCTTCATTTAAATAGAGCTAACAAAACCCTGCTTTTCTCAAGCAGGGTTTTTCCTAAAGTTCTAGATGACTCCAGTGGTTCACCTAACTTTTTTTGTAAACTAGTCCAATACCTAAGCACGTTCTCCATCTTCTTCATACACTAAAGAAGAACCTATGAAAGGAGATGATTTCATGAGTTATGGTTACGGATGTGGGAACCAGGTAGGCGGCGCTGGATACGGCGGATGCGGAAACCAGGTAGGTGGCGCTCGTCAAGGGAATGGATTCGCGTTGATCGTTGTATTGTTCATTCTTCTTATCATCGTTGGCGCTGCATTTGTTAAAGGGCAAGATTGCTAATTTTCATCAAAAACCATCGGGGATCTCCGGTGGTTTTTTTAATGCACACTTTTAATGAAGTAATACATACAAAATATTTTTTCATTTCGTCCCTCACCGCTTATACAAGTGAATGATGAGAATATTCACCATCTAATGGATATACTAACCTAGATTACATATTAGGAGCGTGATTTTTTGACCAATCAAGACGGTAGACATATTACCTTAACGTCAACTGAGCTAGGTGAGCTATGGAAAAACTATATAGGTGAATCACTATTATACTGTGTTTATACACATTACCTTTCCAATGTAGAGGATGATCGAATTAAGGCAATACTTGAAAAAGCTCAGAATATAATTAAACAACACATGGTGAAGTTAGAGGATCTATACAAGAAAGAAAATTTTTCAATTCCAACTGGGTTTGGGGAAAATGATATCAACAATCAGGCACCCGCTATTTTCACAGACAAATTTTATCTATTTTACTTAAAAGAAACGTCTAGACTTAACTTGCTTCAGTTTTCTAATGCATTAACTGTATCGTTTAGAGCGGATGTTAGAGAATACTTTTATGAATGTTTGAAAGATATGAGTGACTTGTACCAAGATACGATAGAAGCTATGTTAGCGAAAGGGTTAATTATAAGGGCTCCATTTATCCCAGTTCCTTCAGAAGTTAAGTTGGTTGAATCTAATGACTTTTTACATAAATTAATTGGAAAGCAAAGGCCGATGGCTTCTACAGAAATAACAACGATGTATGTAAACCTGGATTCAAATCAATTAGGAAAATCAATGATGATGGCTTTCAGTCAGGTAGCGGAATCGGAAGATATCAAAAAGTATATGTTAAGAGGAAGAGATATCTCCCACAAGAATATCATCATTCTTCAAGACCTTTTAACCAAGGATCACTTACCAGCTCCTCAGCTCTGGGATCCAGAAGTACTTGAGTCAAAAGTTCCGCCTTTCTCTGAGAAACTAATGCTTTATCATGTGGCGTTAGCTAATGGAGGTAGTCTGTTTAATTACGGAATAAGCCTAACTTCAACATTCAGGAATGATATTTCCCTCGACATCGCAAGACTTGTTACAGAAATTGCCCAATTCTCTAATGATGGCGTTAAAATACTAATCAAAAAAAGATGGTTAGAACAACCACCCATGGCAGCAAATCGCGATGAATTAGCAAAGTAATCTGAAAGAGTAGAATAAACGAAAACATCTATTTGATCAGCAGATGCTTTCGTTTATTTACGCCCTTTTTATCGTATATTTGAAACAGCCTCACAAACGTCCATATACATTTTCTCAAAACCTATTTCCGACGCTTCAAACTGAAAGGCATTTTCTTCAGTAATTCCAATACTCGCTGCCTCTTTAGAAGCATCTATATTTGCACCCATGAATATAAATTCCCAACTGTATAGTTGTCTCTGTTGCTCAATTAACTCTCTCACCTTTGCCTGAGTAAATTCAGAGCTTGAATTCTCCATACCATCTGTGGTTATTACGACAATAACCTTCTCTGGCTTATCCTCTTCATTTGTTTCAGACAATCGTTTGCCAACAGTGACAATCGTTTTACCAACAGCGTCCTGTAACGCCGTCATCCCCCTTACATAATAGTCTTGATCTGTCATCACAACTTCGTTTGCATTAATTCCGTCCCACAGAACTTCATATTGATCATCAAATAAAACGGCTGTTAAAAGGGTTTCTCCTTCTTGTTCACACTGCTGTTTCACAAAACTATTGAAACCACCAATCGTATCCCTCTCAAATCCCGCCATCGATCCACTTCGATCAAGCAAAAACACGATTTCCGTTAGTCCTTTCTTCATACCCTTCATCTCCTCCAACTTCTTGATGATATAATAGTAGCGAATTCAACCCATTATATGGTCGCTTCAAAAGCGACATTTTGGAGGAATGAACGATGCTTAGTAAACGAACATTATTAGAACTAAAGGAATATATCGAAGTGCAGATGCTCCCTTCTCTTCTTATGAGTGATGCTTTATACGAAGATCAAGAAATACTTGAGCACAAAGCCCCGATAGAGCTAGAAAATTACATCACAACGCATGCAAAACCTCCGTTTAACGAAGTGCTATTTCAAATGATTGATCAAAAAGGCTATACCGACATCGAGGTCTACAAAAAAGCACAGATGGATCGAAAACACTTTTCTAAAATACGTTCTAATCCCTCTTATCGTATTGGGAAAAAAACGGCCGTATCCCTCGCTCTTTCTCTAAAACTTACTCGCAAAGAAGCCGATCAACTATTAAGCTCGGCTGGTTTCTCTTTATCTGAAAGTGAACCGTTTGACTTGGTGATACAGTTTTGTCTTGAGAGGAAAATTTATGATTTAGATGAGGTGAATGAAGCGCTGGAGAGTGTTGGTGTCAAAAACAAGTTGGTATGAAACTATCAAAACAAAGCCCCTTGCGTTTGAACAAGGGGCTTTGTTTGATGCATACTCTCTTTTAAAAAATCGGGTTACAATTAAAGTGAATTGATGCTTTCTTTAATTGGCTCCGTTCCTGTCACGACTTGAAACTCCTTGCCAATCGTTGCATCATTTTCGAGCGTCGCTACGATAACACTCGCAACATCTTCTCGAGGGATTTCATTTCTTTCTACTCTAGTAGCAGCATTGATCTTACCGATACCCTGGTCATTCGTTAGGGCACCCGGGTGGATGATTGTATAATCTAAATCCGTTGCTCGCAACCATTCATCTGCATAGTGCTTCGCTGCTACATAAGGTGAAAAGGAAGATGGAGCAGACTGGATCGCTTCTCGCGTTGTGTCATAAGAACTAATCATAACAAACCGTTTTACGCCAGCTTCTTTTGCTGCTTCAATTGTTTTTACTGCTCCATCTAGATCAACTAATATCGTTTTATCCGCACCAGTGTTTGGACCAGAACCTGCTGTAAAGACGATCGCATCGACATCTTCAGCAGCTTTCGCAATGGCTTTAACGTCTTCTTCTAAATCAACCACAGCAGTTTCTGCCCCTAAATCTCTGAAGTAAGAAGCCTGCTCTTCTTTACGAATCATTACTTTCGCTTCAAGATCATTATTCTCTTTAATAAAGGAAGTTAAATGCTTCCCAACCTGACCGTTTGCTCCAACAATGAGTACTTTCATTCTAGACACCCTTTCTACAATTATTAACCTATTAAACTAAACTTCAGTTTCAATGTTGTCTACTTTCGTCATATACCCTTTATTGGACGTAGTAAAGCATATGGATGCTCCATTTTTACAATGAGCCTTTTAAAATACTCTTGAAGTATGAGAGAGTAACAAACTTTCTTCCTCATAATAAGCTTAGTGTATTATCATTTCTAAGTCGCATACTATTACTTTTTTCCATTTTCCAATCCCTTCCCCTCTTCCTCATGAATTCTAGTAAAATGGGAAAGGAAACTAGTTAGGAGATGAAAATCATATATGTCTTATAAAATGATTGTATTAGATTTAGACGATACATTGCTCAATGCTGATCAACAAATTTCTACTCGAAACAAAGAGACACTCATGAAGGCGCAAGAAGAAGGGATAAAAGTTGTACTAGCTTCTGGACGACCAACCTTTGGGATGACGTCATATGCAGAAGAACTTTTACTAGCTGACTATGAAAGCTATATTCTTTCCTTTAATGGCGGAAAAATTATTAACTGTCAAACGGATGAAGAATTCTTTAGTCGGACTTTATCTATAGAATCCGTCCAAAAACTCTATGAAATCAGTCTTCAAGAAGACGTGTACATCCACACGTACGTTGGGGATGAAATCATTACCGCCGAAGAGAATCCATACACAACGATTGAGTCCGATCTTACAGGTCTACCAATTACAGTCGTCGATTCGTTTATGGACGGTGTAAACAAACCCGTTGTTAAAGTGTTAATGGTTGGTGAACCAGAGCACCTCAAACAAGTAGAAAAGAAGCTTCAAGCTGAGTTAGGAGAAGAGTTCAGTGTCATGCGTTCTAAGCCTTACTTCCTTGAATTCACCGCTAAGGGTATCACGAAAGGCACAAGCATCCAGAAGCTCATTAAAGAGTTCGGCATTAAACGAGAAGAGGTCATCGCGGTTGGTGACAGTTATAATGATCAAGAAATGATCGAATTTGCTGGCCTTGGTGTGGCGATGGGTAATGCTCCCGATGACATCAAAAAGATTTCTGACTATATTGCAGATACGAACGAGAATGATGGTGTCGCAAAAGTAGTAGAAAAATTTCTTTTGAAGGAACAGCTTATAACAAAATAGGTTACTAAAAAGAGAGGCGGACATTACCGTCTCTCTTTTCTGATATATGATATGCCATAAACTGTTTTTTGAAAGAGGTAAACTCGTAGTGGAATCGAAATTATATAGTAAGTGGATAAATAAACCTGAAACAATTGCGTATCTTCTCTTGTCTTCTATCCGCATGATTTACAAGTCTACTACCTCCCTACCATTTATAAAATGAACAAGTGTGGCTACCTTATTTTATTAAATTGTAACCGCTCTATCAATCGTCATTCAGAAATCTTTTCAGAAAATTAGTTCAAAACTCTTTCAAAATGACTATTAATTTATTATAATTATAATCTAATAGAGGTTATAATTAATTTTCTTAAATTCGGAAGGAGATTGAAATATGGATAAAAATGAAATGCATGACAGTCAAGCTGGGAAATGTCCTGTCTCTCATGGCCAAACAAAAGAAGATAGCGCCATTACCACAACTAAAGTGGCGACAACAAATAAAGACTGGTGGCCAAACCAGTTAAACTTACACCTTCTTCAACAGCATGATCGTAAAAGCAACCCAATGGGTGAAGACTTTGACTATGAAGAAGAATTCAAAAAGCTGGACTATTACGCACTGAAGCAGGATCTTCGTGACTTGATGACGGACAGCCAGGACTGGTGGCCAGCTGATTACGGTCACTATGGCCCACTCTTCATTCGTATGTCCTGGCACGCAGCCGGTACGTATCGTACTGGTGACGGACGCGGTGGCGGTGGGACTGGATCACAGCGTTTTGCACCACTTAACAGCTGGCCGGACAACGCCAGTCTTGATAAAGCGCGTCGTCTCCTTTGGCCAGTTAAGCAAAAGTATGGAAATAAGATTTCTTGGGCTGACTTACTCGTCATCACTGGTAATGTTGCGCTTGAATCAATGGGCTTGAACACATTTGGTTTTGGCGGTGGACGTGAAGACGTTTGGCATCCAGAAGAAGATGTCTATTGGGGTACCGAGAAAGAATGGCTAGGTGACAATCGTTATTCAGGCGACCGTGAGCTTGAAAGTCCGCTGGCTGCAGTTCAAATGGGACTTATCTATGTCAACCCAGAAGGACCAAATGGAGAACCAGATCCATTAGGAAGCGCTCGCGACATTCGTGAAACATTCGCTCGTATGGGAATGAATGACGAGGAAACGGTAGCACTTACGGCCGGAGGACACACATTCGGCAAAGCACACGGCGCAGGAGATGCTGAAGCACATGTTGGCGCAGCTCCCGAAGCCGCTGATGTTGAAGAGCAAGGCCTTGGTTGGAAGAATACTTACGGAAGCGGTAAAGGCCGTGATACGATTACGAGCGGCGTGGATGGCGCATGGACTTCCAACCCGACGAAGTGGGATAACGGGTACTACGATTTACTATTCGGCTATGAGTGGGAACTGACAAAAAGTCCTGCAGGTGCCAACCAGTGGAAACCGGTGAATCCTAAGGAAGAACATCTTGCACCAGATGCTGAAGATTCATCAATCAAAGTCAATACGATGATGACAACAGCGGACATGGCCATGCGTGAAGACCCAATTTACGAGAAAATTTCACGCCGTTTCCACCAGGATCCGGAATATTTCGCAGAGACATTCGCACGGGCTTGGTTCAAGCTACTTCACCGTGACATGGGACCGAAAGAAAGATACCTTGGCCCTGAAGTACCACAGGAAGATTTGATCTGGCAGGATCCGATTCCGAATGTCGACTATGAATTAACAGCTGCCGAAATAGAAAATCTGAAATCCAAAATCCTTAACTCTGAATTAACCACTAGCGAGCTTGTTACAACAGCATGGGCTTCTGCAAGCACGTTCCGTAGCTCTGATTATCGCGGTGGAGCGAATGGCGCGCGAATTCGCCTTGAGCCACAGAAGAATTGGGAAGTAAACGAACCGGAGCAGCTGTCACGAGTACTCTCCGTTTATGAAAAGATCCAAAACGAACTTGATAAAAAAGTTAGCCTGGCTGATTTAATCGTTCTTGGCGGTAGCGTAGCTGTAGAAAATGCGGCAAAAGAAGCAGGAGTTGAGATCACCGTTCCATTTGCACCCGGCCGTGGTGATGCGACACAAGAGCAAACAGATGTCGAAAGCTTTGATGTATTGGAGCCAATGGCAGACGGATTCCGTAACTATCAGAAGAAGGAATACACGTTAAGCCCCGAAGAACTGCTTGTCGACAAAGCACAGCTGCTTGGTCTTTCAGCTCCTGAAATGACCGTCCTAATTGGTGGCATGCGTGTACTTGGGACAAACTATAACAGCAAAAAACATGGCGTATTCACAGATCATGTCGGTATACTCACGAACGACTTCTTTGTGAACCTACTCGACATGGGCATCGAATGGAAACCAGCAAACTTCAATGAATACGAAGGACGCGACCGCAAGACAGGCGAACTCGTACGCACCGCATCGCGTGTGGACCTCGTCTTCGGCTCAAACTCCATCCTCCGTTCATATGCAGAAGTATATGCACAAGAGGACAACAAAGAGAAATTTGTGCGCGACTTCGTCTCCGCATGGGTGAAGATCATGAACGCAGACCGTTTTGATCTTAAAACAAGTAAGGATAAGATGACGTCTAACGCATAAATCGGTAATAATAAAAAACACCTTCCCATTCGCTTTAACTAGCGTTTGGAGAGGTGCTTTTTTTATATCGCATAAGAAGATTTATTTCTTTTCTAGCCAGGTTACGCACTCAACATGCGTCGTATGCGGGAACATGTCAACCGGCTGAACTTCCTTCGTTTCAAACCCGCCATCTTCTAAAATGCGTAGATCCCTCGCTAGCGTTGCTGGGTTACATGATACATAAACGACTTTCTCTGGCTTCATATCAATAATCGTTTGAAGGAGTGCTTCATCACAGCCTTTACGCGGTGGGTCAACGACGATGACGTCAGGTTTGATACCCTGCTCTTTCCAGGCCGGAATGACATTCTCTGCTTCACCAACTGCAAACTCTGCGTTTGTGATACCGTTTAACTCGGCATTTCGCTTCGCATCTTCTATCGCTTCTGGTACGATTTCAACGCCGTATACCTGCTTCGCTTTTTGTGCTAGGAAAAGAGAGATCGTTCCGATACCACAATATGCGTCGATCACCGTTTCATTTCCAGTTAGTCCAGCGTATTCAAGCGCCTGATCGTAAAGCACTTTCGTTTGATCGGGGTTTACTTGATAGAACGAGCGTGCTGAGATTGCGAACTTAATATCGCCAATCGTATCGTAAATGTATGGTGAGCCCCATAGGACGCGCGTTTCGTCACCGAAGATCACGTTCGTGCGCTTTGGGTTCACGTTCTGAACAATCGATTTCACTTTAGGAAGTTGCTCAGTAATCTCTTTGATGATGTTTTTTCTATTTGGCAAGTCTTTATTCTTTGTGACAATAACGACCATGATGTCGTCTGTTTGCTTCCCATATTTCGCGACAACGTGTCTAAGCGTTCCGCGATGAGAGCGCTCGTCGTAAGCGCGGATGCCGTATTTTTCAGCAATTCCTTTCACAACGCGTAGAACTTCATCGTTTTCCTGCTCTTGAATGAGACATTGATCCATGTCGATAATCTGGTGACTTCGT
Source organism: uncultured Bacillaceae bacterium (assembly GCA_963805895.1). Lineage (GTDB taxonomy): Bacteria > Bacillota > Bacilli > Bacillales > Guptibacillaceae > Guptibacillus. Next base: position 72,917 of record CAWDWH010000010.1, on the reverse strand, counting down.
TGCTGATAGAAGCCGGCGACGATTTTGCCGTTCTGTTCTCCTACAGGAACCTGCGCTTTGTTGCGGTAGCGCCATGGGTCTTCCATGCCGAGAACGGGATGAACGGGTACGTCGATCTTCGCGATGCGCTCCATCACGTCTTGAACTTGCTTGTGCTTGAATTTCAGCTGGCTTTCATACGTAATGTGCTGAGTCTGACAACCGCCACATTGATAGAAGATCGGACATGGTGGCGTGTTGCGGTCTTCACTCTCGACTTTTACATCAAGTAGCTTAGCAAAGCCATACCCTTTCTTCGTTTTGATCACTTTTACGTTCGCTGTTTCGCCCGGGATACCGTACGGAACGAAAAGCGTGTATCCGTCTATTTTGGCAACGCCTGCTCCGTCATGGGAAAGGTCTCTGAACTCTACTTCAACAACGTCATTCTTTTTTACAGGTACTTCTTGATTACTCATTTGGTTTCCGTCCTTTTCCGGTCGATTTCATGTACAAAAATTGTACCACAGTGTGAATGGATCGCGAAATGTAACAGCGCGATGCTTTTTGCAGGTTATGTCAGCTCGATTTCATGGTTTATTTGCCAAACCCGAATTCCCTCCCCCACTCCCAGCTCCTCCAGAACAACAGAAAAAGCCAGAGCTCTCAGTCTCTGACTTCTCTCTTACACTTCTATTTACCAGAAACAGCACGCTGTTGCGCTGCTTCTTCTTCATTTGTATGTTTCTCGCTCGTTTCTTTTGGAACAATCATTGTGATATGACGATACAAGTTCGTGAACTCAGCCGGAAGCGGGCCGCCGTACTCCCCGTCAAGGTTGAGCTGCATTTTATCAACAGATTCCACTTTAATGTGGCTCGCTTTCTTGTAGACTACATTCGGATCATTAATATGATCACCGCGTAGCGCACTGCTTGCGATGCGAATGAATTCTGCGATATTCGTCTTTTTCAATATCATCAGATCGAACAATCCATCATTTAATGAAGCATGGGGTGCTAGCTTCTCAAATCCACCGATGGAGTTTGAGTTTGAGACAAGGAAAAGCATAATCTCATCTTCAAAGAGCTTGCCATCATATTCAATACGCGTTCTCGCGGGGCGAATCGATGGCAGCATCTCGATGCCTTTCATATAATAAGCTAGCTGGCCAAGCATCGTTTTAAGCTTACTTGGTACTTCATACGTTAATTCAGTCAGGCGTCCGCCACCTGCGATATTGATAAAGTAATGGTCATTCACCCGTCCAATATCGATCGGCATTTCAAGTCCATTGCATAGGACATCCATCGCACCTTCAATCGTGCGTGGAACCCCAATCGCTCGTGCGAAATCGTTTGTTGTTCCAACTGGAATGATACCCATCTTGGGGCGATATGACTGTTCAGCGATCCCATTGATCACTTCATAAATCGTTCCGTCTCCGCCTGCCGCAATCACAAGGTCAAATCGTCTCTCTACGGCAATTCGTGCGGCTTCTGTTGCATCACCTTCACACGTGGTGGCATGAGCAGAAGTCTCATAACCATTTACCTCAAGACGTGCTAGAATATATGGCAGTGACCGCTTCACTTGTTCTCTCCCAGACGTTGGATTATAGATTAGTCTTGCACGTTTCATCCTTCATCATCCTATCTTCTCTATCTCGATTCTTTGCTTCTCATCAATTTCTATCGTTTGTTTTGGCAAAAAAAGACGTAATCATTCATCAGCTCATGCTTTATCATCCGTAAATTATATGATACTCGCAAACAAAAAACGCCCACATTCTCGTGACCGTTTTCTTCCGCTTGACCTTCTGTTTTGATTATAGGCTTTTCCCTAAAAAAAAGCAAAGCCGAACTGAAAAGCGAAAGTGGCCGTTAAGGTCCGACAAACGCTGGAACTCTTCAATATGAACACGCTTTTTGTGTTCGGGTTGAAGGGTGAAGCGATCGAGGACCTGGCCACTGTAGCTAGATCTAAAAAGCGGAAAGGGCCAGTAAGTAAAGACAAAAAAACCCTCCACAAAGGGAGGGTTTCACCATTTATCGCTTATCCATTTCTTCTACAATAAGCTTGTTAACCATTGGAGGGTTTGCTTTTCCTTTGGTTGCCTTCATGACTTGACCAACAAGGAAGCCGAGCGCACGGTCTTTCCCATTTTTGTAATCTTCGATGGACTGTTCGTTCTCGTCAAGAATACCTGAAACGATTGAACGAAGCTCGCCTTCATCTGAAATCTGAACAAGGCCTTTGTCTTTCACGATCTGTTCTGGATCGCCGCCTTTTTCGATAAGATCTTTGAACACTTTCTTCGCGATCTTAGAAGAAATCGTTCCCTTTTCGATAAGAGAAATCAGCTTGCCTAGCCCTTCTGGGGTTAGAGCAACTTCATCGATTTCTTTGTAGTTGGCGTTCAAGTAAGCCGATACTTCACCCATCAACCAGTTCGATGCTTGTTTCGGATCTGCTCCCTGGCCAATCGCTACTTCGAAGAAATCAGACATTTTCTTGGATTGAGTTAATACCATCGCATCGTACTCGGGAAGATCATATTCTTTCACATAGCGCTCGCGACGAGCATCTGGAAGCTCAGGAATATCCGCTCGGACGCGGTTCATCCATTCTTGATCGATTGCAAGACGAACGAGATCTGGTTCTGGGAAGTAACGATAATCGTCAGATCCTTCTTTCACACGCATGAGAATCGTTTTCTTGCCAGCTTCGTCATAACGACGCGTTTCCTGGCCGATCACGTTTCCTGTAAGAAGTTCTTTCTCTTGACGTACTTCTTCAAATTGAAGACCTTTTTGTACGTTTGCAAACGAGTTCAAGTTTTTAAGCTCTGTTTTCGTACCAAACTCTTCTTGACCATACGGACGAAGGGAGAGGTTCGCATCACAGCGAAGAGATCCTTCTTCCATTTTACAATCAGACACATCCGTGTATTGAAGGATTGCTTTAAGCTTTTCAAGATAAGCATAAGCTTCTTCTGGAGTTCGGATATCCGGCTCAGATACGATCTCGACTAGCGGAGTACCCTGACGGTTGAAGTCGACAAGAGAATGGTTCTCTCCATCAACGTGCGTAAGTTTACCAGCATCTTCTTCAAGGTGAAGACGTGTAATACCGATACGCTTTGTTTTGCCGTTTACTTCAATATCAATCCATCCGTTTTCACCGATCGGCTTATCATATTGAGAAATCTGATAAGCTTTCGGGTTATCCGGGTAGAAATAGTTTTTACGGTCAAACTTTGTATCTTCTGCGATTTCACAGTTCAATGCCATTGCCGCACGCATCGCAAAATCAACAGCCTGTTCGTTCATCACTGGAAGAACACCAGGATGACCAAGACAGATCGGGCAAACGTTCGTGTTAGGCGGCGCACCGAAATTCGTTGAACAATTACAGAAAATCTTTGTGTTTGTCTTCAGTTCTGAGTGAACTTCCAGACCAATAATAGTTTCAAAATTCATTTTCAGTCGTCACCCCTTACAGCTCTGGTTTAGCCTTATGATGATCCGTTGCTTGCTCATACGCATGAGCAACGCGGTAAACGGTCTTCTCATCAAAGTGCTTTCCGATTATTTGAAGTCCAACAGGTAGGCCATTTGATAAACCACATGGTACGGAAATCGCAGGAACACCTGCGAGGTTAACCGGAATTGTGAGAATATCATTCGCGTACATCGTTAACGGGTTATCAATCTTCTCGCCTACTTTAAAGGCCGGCGTCGGCGTTGTAGGTCCGATAATCACATCGTAGTTCTCGAATACTTTTTCAAAGTCATTCTTGATGAGCGTACGAACTTTTTGTGCTTTCTTATAATAAGCATCGTAGTAGCCAGAGCTAAGCGCAAATGTACCAAGCATAATACGTCGCTTCACTTCATCACCAAAGCCTTCGCTTCTTGTTTTCTTATAAAGATCAAGAAGGTTCTCTGCTTCAGCACGAACGCCATAGCGGACGCCGTCAAAACGAGCCAGGTTAGCCGAAGCTTCTGAAGAAGAAAGAAGGTAGTATGTTGCTACGGCATATTTAGAGTGTGGAAGAGATACTTCTTCCCACGTTGCGCCAAGTTCTTCAAGCTTTTTAAGCGCTTGAAGGACGTTGTTCTTCACGTCTTCGTCCACACCTTCAGCAAGATACTCTTTCGGAACAGCAATACGAAGACCTTTTACATCACCAGTTAAGCTTGAAAGGTAATCTGGAACGTCCACGTTCGCTGATGTTGAATCCATCTTGTCATGACCTGCAATCGATTGAAGGAGATAAGCGTTATCTTCTACAGTGTTGGTGATTGGTCCAATTTGATCAAGTGATGATGCGAACGCGATCAAGCCAAATCGAGAGACTAGTCCGTACGTAGGCTTTAACCCAACGACACCACAAAAGGCAGCTGGTTGACGGATCGAGCCACCTGTATCAGAACCAAGAGAGAAGAAAACTTCTCCCGCAGCAACAGAGGCAGCTGAACCACCGCTTGAGCCACCTGGGACATAATCTGTATTCCATGGGTTACGCGTTCCGAAGTAACCGGAGTTTTCATTCGAAGAACCCATCGCGAACTCGTCCATATTCAATTTACCAACAGTGATTGTTTCCGCTGCATTTAGGCGTTCAACCACTGTTGCATTATGTAATGGTTCAAAGTTGCTTAGAAGTTGACTTGAAGCTGTTGTGCGAAGTCCTTTTGTAACGATGTTATCTTTCACACCAACAGGAAGGCCAAAGAGAAGTCCTCTTGCCTCTTCTGTACCGAGCTTTTCATCAAGCACTTTTGCAGCTTGCATCGCTCCTTCTTCATTTAACGTCATGAACGCTTTAACCTTTTCGTCGACCGTGTTGATGCGATCAAACGAGGTTTGAACAAGTTCACTGACGGATAATTCTTTCTTATGAAGCAAGCCGTGAAGCTCACTTATGCTTTTATCAAACAAAGACGTTGCCTCCCTTACTCAAATATTGATGGAACTTTTACTTGACCGTTCGCTTGATCAGGTGCATTCTTCAATGCTTCCTCACGAGATAACCACGGCTGTACTTTGTCTTCACGAAGCACATTTTTCAAATCGAGCACATGCGTTGTAGGCTCAACATTCTCTGTATCTAATTCATTCAGCTGCTCCGCCATTGAAATAATGTCATCAAGCTGAGTTGTAAATTTTTCGACTTCTGCTTCATCCATTTCTAGTCTAGCGAGGTTTGCGACATGCTTAACCTCTTCTTTGGTAATTCTGGACATCACTTTCACCTCCACAAATTTCGAACAACCTGCAATATATAGATGATACCAAAAACAAGTCTCATTAAGCAACAGAACGCCGTCTGTTCCAATTTTAAACAAACGTTTATTTAACCACCCTTAAATAAACGTTTGTTTAATTTCCACAAAAAGACTCACCCCAGTTGGAGTGAGTCTTTTTAATGTGTTGTTTATAGTTTAGAAACTCTTGCTTCCTCAAATTCTGCTTCGATCTCTGCTCCTGGTTCTTTACCTACAAAGCTGAATGCCATGACAGCAATCCATGCAAGGATAAAGCCTGGAATTAATTCATAAAGATCGAACAGTCCGCCTGAAAGTTGAGACCATAGAATGACGACTACTGCACCTGTGATAATACCAGCAAGTGCACCGTTTCTAGTCATGCGTTTCCAGAATAGACTCAATATAATAACTGGTCCAAACGCGGCACCAAATCCTGCCCAGGCATAACTTACCAGATTAAGAACACTGCTATCAGGGTTATAAGCAAGTAGAATAGCAATTAACGCGATCGCTAGTACGGCGATACGCCCTACCCATACAAGCTCAGTTTGACTCGCATTTTTACGAAGAATCGCTTTATAGAAATCCTCTGCAACAGCACTTGAAGATACAAGTAGCTGAGAGTCAATCGTACTCATGATTGCTGATAGGATTGCAGCTAGTAAGAAGCCTGATACCCATGGGTTAAAGAGTACTTGTGTAAATTCAATAAAGATTGTTTCAGGGTTATCAAGTGGTCCACCCGCAGAAAAGTATGCGATACCGATGAAACCAGTGAAAATCGCACCAAACAGTGATATAACCATCCAAGTCATACCGACAAGACGTGCTTTAGGAATTTCTTTTGAAGATTTAACCGCCATAAAACGCGTGATGATGTGAGGTTGTCCAAAGTAACCAAGCCCCCACCCAAGTAGAGATAGAATGGATATAAAGCTCATTCCAGTAAAGATATCAAGGTGTTTCGTGTCTGCTTGACCAGCTAGATTAACTGTTTCGTTCCAGCCACCCACTTCATTAAGAGCAACGATTGGAACAACGACAAGAGCAAGAAACATAAGTATTCCCTGGAAGAAGTCTGTCCAACTTACGGCTAAGAAACCACCGAGGAACGTGTAAGAAATAATAACTAATGCACCGATCCACAATGCGCTTTCATAGCTCATTCCGAACGAGCTTTCAAACAGGATTGCGCCCCCAACAAGACCTGAAGACGTATAGAACGTAAAGAATACAAGGATAACAATCGCTGAAATGACGCGAATTGCCTTGGATCCATCACGGAAACGATTCTCAAGATAATCCGGAACCGTAATTGAGTCATTCGCCACTTCTGTATAACGGCGAAGACGAGAGGCAACAAATTGCCAGTTCAGATAAGCTCCGATTGCGAGCCCAATCCCAATCCAAATTTGACTCATACCGCCTACATACATAGCACCTGGCAGTCCTAGTAAGAGCCAGCTACTCATATCTGATGCACCAGCACTTAGTGCGGCAACTGATCCACCTAATCTTCTTCCTCCAAGAACATAATCGGACAAGTTACTTGTCATTTTGTATGCAATTAAACCAATTGCGAGCATACCCACAAGGTACACTATAAACGTGACTAACGTTGGCGTCTCAATACTCATCGAGTACTATTCTCTCCTTTCGGTAAAAAAAGTTATTATTGATAATACGACTAATAAAGGCATCGGTATAAGTAGCCAGAACCATGTTGCTGTAGTTAAGGTATAATCCACACTTTCACCCCCTCTAAAGTCAATATTCACAGGTATGCATTTTTCCTATGAATTAAAATTATTAAAGTAGACCATAAGTCCTTTACAAACCAATGACTACTATATCACAAAATAAATTTCAGAACAATCAAAATATTATACATTAAACTTTTTTATGCATAATTATTCAATATCTCTTGTGATTTCCTTCTTTTAGCAACTTTAGCGTCATAAGTATTCAAGAAAATTTATTTAAATAAATTGACATCTATGTGAAACCGCATCACACTTTAGTAACATTTACCCATCATTCTGTAATGTTAACCTTCAAATTGAAATATTTTTTATAGATTGCCGCTTTTCCCCCGATTTCATACTCAGGGTACCATTAAATTTTCAACAATCTCGTCTTTGCTTGAAAGTAACTTGAAACAGACTCACAGCAAGTGATGTCGTGTTCATTTCTTGGTTGAAAAGTTCCACTGTACATTCCTTACCATCCAATACCAGTCAGCATAATAATTTTATTGAAATTTATTCGCACAACCCAAATCGTAAAGACTACTGTTTGCAAAACGTAATGATTACGATATAATAATGATCGGAATCCATTAAAGATGGAAAAAGGAGCTCATGATGAAAAGATATTTTAAATTAGCTATTTTACTGTCATTATCTACATTTCTACTCATAGCGTGTTCTAATGAAAAGCCCAAAACCACTAATGATGGGAAGTTAGTTATTTATACAACACTCTATCCGTTGGAGTACTTCGCAAATCGCATTGGTGGCGATGACGTTCAGGCTGAATCCATCATACCCCCTGGAAGCGATGCGCATAGTTTCGAGCCAACAACTAAAACGATGACTAAACTTGCAGAAGCAGATCTGTTTATTTATAACGGCGCTGGTATGGAAGGATTTGCTGAAGCTGCAAAAGAAACACTGCAAAACGAGGATGTCACTGTTCTGGAATCTGCAAAAGGGATCCATTTAGACGAATCTCATGAGGAACATGAGAAACATGTTAACGAAAATGCACATGATGGACACGACCACGGGGACATTAATCCGCATATTTGGATTGATCCAATCCTTGCGATTCAGCAAGCTGAAAACATTAAGAACACTCTTGTTGAGTTGTCTCCCGAAAAGAAAGATACATTCGAGACTAACTTTGAAGCATTAAAAAGAGATCTTCTAAAAATTGATGAGTCTTTTAAACAAATGGTTAAGAGTGTACCGAAGAAAGAATTTCTCATTTCTCACGACGCCTACAGCTACTGGGAAAAGCGTTATGGTCTTGACCAACTCAGTGTCTCAGGGCTTTCTCCCTCTCAAGAGCCTACACAGAAGCAACTTGAAGACATCATTCAAACAGCAGAGGATCATCATTTGACCTACATGCTTTTTGAACAAAATGCTACACCAAAGCCCGCAAAAGCTGTTCAGCATGAACTTGGACTTAAAACTCTCCGAATTCATAATCTATCTGTTTTGACTGAAGAAGATCTAGCGAACGATGAGACATATTTGACGCTTATGGAAAGGAATATTGAGACGCTAAGAAAAGCACTAAGTGAATAGCCGATAAGAAAATCCCTCTCTGCATGCAGAGAGGGATTTTCTTATTATTGATAGATATGAACAAACGGCTCTTCTTCATTAGGATCTTTTACAATCATGCTTTCAGGGTGCCCGTTACTTGTAATATATAGAGAGACGGGCAAGTCCTGCGGAAAAGTATCGTTACGTTTTTTTACGAGCCCATTCACAAACTGCGTGAATGAAATCACTTCAGCTTTTCCGTAAAACTGTATTGGAATTTCAACCTTTAGTTGGCTCAACTTATCTTGTTTGTAAAATCCTGTTCCGATTACACCTACGAAATTCGGGAAAAAGTCCTGAATTTCACGCGTGAAATCATCGAATTTCTCAGCCTCAGCAGGATACTCTTCCTTCGCATCTGATGAAGGAAAAGACACATACTTCTCGTTTAAATCTTTCCATGACCCAGGGCTGGATTTTCCCTTTTCAACGAAAGCACTTGCGACAAAATTACCTGGAACAACTGATTCTCTAGGTTGTTCTATAAAGAGTGAGAACATAATCGGCACATCATGCTTCGCCCGAATTTTTTTAATAATCGGTGCAACAGATTCTTTAGCTTGGGCAATCACTTCTTGTTGATCTAACTTTACTGACCCTGTATATTTAAGGCCCTTTTCGTCAAGAACGGAATATGGATATTCAGTGTAAAGTGAGAGGGCAATTGAAATTCCACCCATCTTCAATTCTTCGTCTTTGTTTTGTACATAATAATCTTGTTCATGAATATAGGAAAGAAATTTCGGGTTTTTCTTCTCAGCTTCGATCACTTTCTCATACTGAGCAGGATTATCATCTACTCCGAGACCTGGATTCAATCCTTCATTTACTTCCTTTTTCTTGTCTTTCTTTGCTTCTTCTTTCGTTACACCATTATCACGGTGCAACCAACCTTCTATTTGTGTAGAATCAAAAAGCTGACCTTCTTTGAAGAAATATTTCTCTGGATCGAAATGTTCCTGAGAAAGCCTGATTAATCCCATCTCAAGAGCATCAACGTCAAGGCGGTTATCTACCCCTGCCGTCACGAGTCCACGAACTTGAGACGTATCAAGTGAATTCTTTTCTCCATCTTTTTCAAGAACAGAACGATAATACGTTTCTGAGGTCTTAATATCTTCACTAACAATCATTTCTTCGCTATCTTTTCCTTTTGAATCAGGCGTCTTCACTGTGTCATCCTGTTCGTTCTTCATGAAGCTGGGAACACAACCGGATAAAACCAGCGAAAGAGCCATCATGCTCACGATGAACCTTTGTTTCTTTCGCATTACTTACCTCTCCTCATTCATTTAACTCTTCAAGGAACCTGTTCTCACTCCATACATCAATACCAAGGGTCTCGGCTTTCTCAAGCTTTGAACCGGCATCTTCCCCAGCAATCACAAGGTCAGTGCTTTTACTTACGCTTCCCGTTACTTTTGCGCCATGCTGTTCTAATAACTTTTTGGCATCTCCACGACTCATCTGTTCTAACTTCCCTGTTAAGACGACCGTTTTGCCCGCAAACACAGAATCAATGTCCTCAACTGAAACTGGCTTTGGCCCATTGTAGGTCAAATTAACGCCAGCTTCCTTTAGCTCCTTAATTAATTCATGCACTTCTTCATTCTGAAAATAGCGAACAACGGAATCTGCCATTTTCTGACCCACTTCGTTAATCGCTTCAAGATCTTCTACGTTTGCGTGTACAAGACTGTCCATCGAACCAAACTGTTGTGCTAAAGTTCGAGCCGCTTTTGCACCTACGTGGCGTATTCCAAGACCAAACAGAAGTTTTTCTAGCGAATTATCTTTTGAAACTTGAATCGCTTCAAGAAGATTCGAAACAGATTTCTCTCCCATTCGATCAAGTTCAATGAGCTGCTCATGTGTAAGCTGATAAATGTCTGCTACATCATGAATGAGTTCTTCTCGAAACAACTGTGTAATGACTCGTTCACCAAGCCCATCAATGTTCATCGCGTTTCGAGAAACAAAATGAATAAGCCCTTCACGTAACTGTGCTGGACATTTCGGATTAATACATCTGAGAGCAACTTCTTCCTCAAGTCGAACTAAATCACTTTCGCATTCTGGACAATGCTCTGGCATGGAAAAAGATTCTTCATCACCCGTTCGTCGCTCTTCAATGACCGATACAACTTCAGGAATGATGTCTCCCGCTTTTTTCACGACTACAAAATCCCCAATTTTAATATCTTTCTCTCGAATTAAATCTTCATTATGAAGTGATGCTCGCTGCACCGTCGTACCAGCGACAAGAACTGGTTCAAGAACTGCTGTCGGCGTAATAACTCCCGTCCTTCCCACGTTAAGTTCAATAGCGAGGAGCTTTGTCACGACTTCCTCAGCTGGAAACTTGTACGCGATCGCCCATCGTGGACTTTTTGCCGTAAAACCTAACTCTTCCTGTTGATCAAGTGCATCTACTTTCACAACGATGCCATCGATTTCATACGAAAGATCTGGTCTCTTCTCTGACCAACCGCCAATAAATTCAATCACATCTTCAATCGTGTTACACCGTTTCCATTCTGGATTTGTTTTAAAACCAAGCTCCTTAAGAAAATCAAGGCCATCGGAATGGGAACTAATTTCTCTTCCATCGACTGTTCCTACGCCATAAACAAACACGGACAAATTCCGGCTTGCTGCTATTTTAGGATCCAGTTGGCGAAGCGAACCAGCAGCTGCGTTTCGAGGATTTGCAAACACATCTTGTTCATTCTTCTCCCTATTCTCATTCAATTTCACGAAAGAAGGTTTAGGCATATACGCTTCCCCACGTACCTCCATACTAACGTTCTCACTTAACCGCAGTGGGATGGCAGGGATGGTTTTCAAATTCTGAGTAATATCTTCCCCAACTGTTCCATCTCCACGAGTTGCCCCACGCACGAAAAGACCTTCTTCATAGATCAGTGAGACTGCAAGACCGTCTATTTTAAGTTCACATACATAAGAAAAGTCTTCGCCAATTCGGTCACGTACACGACGGTCGAAGTCTTTCAAGTCTTCTTCACCAAAAGCATTACCCAGGCTTAGCATCGATACTCTGTGTTCTACCTTTTGAAAGCCTTCAATCGGTGGACCACCTACTCGCTGAGTCGGAGAATCTTCTGTTTGAAGCTCAGGATTCGCTTCCTCAAGATCTAGAAGCTCATTCATCATTCGATCATATTCCGCATCTGGAACGCTTGGTTGATCCAGTACATGATACTCATAGTTATACTGATTTAAGAGCTGACGAAGCTCTTCGATGCGTTTCGTATTATCTTCCATCGTCAAACCTCACCTTCTACAGTAGCTACTGCTTTTCAATTGGCGCAAACTTCGCAAGGAGACGCTTGATTCCAATTGGGTTTGGGAAGGCAATATCAAGCTCTGTTGAATCCCCTTCACCTTTCACACTTACAACCGTTCCAACTCCCCACTTACGGTGCCCGGCCTTGTCACCAACGTTCCAATTCACCGAATCTCCTCCAGTTGAAGTGAGCTGAGGTCGACGTGGTGTTTTAGGTGTAGCAGGTTTAGAAGCACGTGGAGATGAACCACCCGAGAATGGTGATGCAGGCTTCTCCTGTCCTTCCTTTTCAAGGAGCTCTTCTGGAATTTCTCCAATAAAACGAGACACCGGGTTCGCATTCGTCTTACCATATAGCGTACGCATACGCGCATTTGTTAAGAAAAGCTCTTCCTCTGCCCTCGTAATTCCTACATAGGCAAGACGACGTTCTTCTTCCATTTCCTCTTCTTCAAAAAGTGAGCGACTATGGGGAAACACGCCTTCTTCCATTCCGATTAAGAAGACAACAGGAAATTCAAGCCCTTTTGCAGAGTGAAGTGTCATGAGGGTGACTGCTTCTTTATGTTCATTCTCGTCTTCATCAAGTTTGTCAATATCTGCCACAAGCGCAAGATCAGTCAAAAATGCAATTAGACTTTTATCTTCACTCGCTTTTTCAAATTCCTGTGTAACAGAAAGAAACTCATCAATGTTCTCTAATCGTGTTTGAGATTCGATCGTATTCTCGTTCCTAAGTGCATCTCTGTATCCCGACTTATCGATAACTTCTTCAACAAGTTCAGAGACAGCTAGGTACTCCTGCATCTGTGTCCAGTTCGCCATTTGATTTCCAAACGTTCGGAGCGACTTCGTGAAACGAGCGCTTAATCCCACCTGTTCGATTTCTTGAAGTGTGGTGAAGATGGAGATATCTTGATTCGTAGCATACTGAGCTACCTTGTCCATAGTCGATGCACCCACTCCTCGTTTCGGTACGTTCACAATTCGAAGTAAACTGATGTCATCATCTGGATTAGCAATCAGACGGAGATAAGCAAGTACGTCCTTAATTTCTTTACGATCGTAGAATTTCGTTCCGCCAACAATGTTATACGTAATGTTCGACTTATTGAGAATTTCCTCTACAACTCGCGATTGAGCATTAGTGCGGTATAAAATCGCAATCTCAGAATTTGTACGTTTTCCACTATTGACCATATCTAATATTTTTCCAGTAACAAAGCGACTCTCAGTATGTTCATCATTTCCTTGATAGTAGGTAATATGAGGACCATCTTGATTGTCAGTCCATAGCTTCTTCGGTTTACGGTTCGTATTATTTTCAATCACAACATTCGCTGCCTCTAGTATCTTCTTCGTTGAACGGTAGTTCTGTTCCAAGAAGATTGCGCGAGCACTTGGATAATCCTTCTCAAAGGAAAGGATGTTTTGAATATCCGCTCCACGCCAGCGATAAATTGACTGATCGGAATCACCTACTACGCAGAGGTTTTGATATTTTTCAGCCAATAGTTTAACAAGGATGTATTGGGCTTTGTTCGTATCTTGATACTCATCCACGTGAATGTATTGAAATTTACGTTGATAGAATTCAAGAACTTCCGGTACTTTTTTGAACAATGTGATCGTACGCATAATCAAATCGTCGAAATCGAGTGCCTGGTTTTTACGAAGCTGCTTCTGATACTGTTCATACGCATCAGCCACTACACTTTCATATGGACCCTTAGCATTCGCCTTATAATCTTCTGGTGTTTCTAATTCATTCTTTGCTGAACTGATACTTCCAAGAATACCTCTAGGTTCAAATTTCTTTGGATCTACATTCTGTTCTTTTAAAATCTTCTTGATCACAGTTAGCTGATCACCAGAGTCCAGAATCGTGAAATTACGGTTGATACCAATTCGGTCGCCATCTCTTCTCAAAATTCGTACACACATCGAGTGGAACGTGGAAATCCAGATGTCCTCTGCAACAGGACCCGTAATGGAATTCACTCTCTCTCGCATTTCTCTTGACGCTTTGTTTGTAAATGTTATGGCAAGAATGTTCCATGGGGATACTTGCTTTTCAACAAGCAAGTACGCTATACGGTGCGTTAGCACCCTCGTCTTGCCACTTCCCGCCCCGGCCATAATTAAAAGCGGTCCATCTGTGTGCTTGACCGCTTCCTGTTGTTCTGGGTTCAATCCATTTAGTAATTTATCCACTATTCGCTGCATGTTTTCGCACTCCTTACAAACGTATGTTCTTATTTCTTATTTTACCTGATCGACAGGAGAGAATCAATTTCCTTTTACTGCAGCAACTGTTTTAATCGCCTGCTTTATATTATCGTATATACTATTCCCAACTATAATAGTATCAGCATAAGTGGCCATCTCTCTCGCTTTCTCTGGAGAGTCAATTCCCCCACCATAGAAAAGCTTCGTCTCATCGAGTACTCGGCTAACTTTCTGAACAAGATCAATATCGCCATATGCGCCACTGTATTCTAAATAAAAAATCGGAAGTTTGAACATCTTCTCTGCCATGCGAGCATAAGCAAGCACATCGTCTTCCTCGATCGTTGTATTTGCAGATGTTAAATGCGCCACTTTGGATTCACTATTGAGAATACAATACCCTTCCATGATAATTTCATCCCAGTTCATAATTTCACCGAAATCCTTAACCGCCTCATGGTGTAATCCAGTCACCCAGCGACTGTCATCAGTATTCAAGATCGTCGGAATAAAATAAAAGTCAAAGCCTGGCGTTACAGCTTCTACCGTCGAAACCTCAAGAGCACATGGTACCGCGTAACGGCGAATCCTTGCAAGTAACTCAAGCGTTCGATCAAGCGTCACACCATCACTTCCCCCAACAATCACCGCATCCGTCCCCGACTCACAAATCGCCTCAAGATCATAGTCTTCAATCTCCTTATTCGGATCCAACTTGAACACATGCTTCCACTCTCGAAAATCAAACATCCTAACCCTTCCTCCCACTTTTCCTCATACGTTGGATTATATCAAAGAATACCCTAAAAGCGGAAGCGATCGTTTAGCCACGACAAGCATAAGAAGAGCCTCAATGTGACGCCCTTTGTCACAATGAGGCTTGGCTTATGACCTCGAGAGGCTGATCGCTGCAGCTGAATACATGAAAAGCGGAAGTGGGCCGTTTAAATCTGCAGGACGTTGGAACCCCTGAGGATGAGACGCTTTTTGTCTCAACCTCAGGGGTGAAACGGCCGGAAGATTTGGTCCACTGCAGCTAGACCGTGAAAAGCGGAAGTGGGCGTTTTGACTCGACAAGCACTGGAACCTTTCAAATTGAACACGCCCTTTGTGTTCGAGGTGAAAGGTGAAGTGACCGAGAGTCTGCCCACTGCAGCTAGACCGTGAAAAGCGGAAGCCTGCCGTTTAGACTCGACAGGCGCTGGAAGCTAACCAGAAAAAAACATATATCCGCGATTTCTGTGATATATCCGCGATATCATGATTTTATCCGCGAAACTGATTGTTATATCCGCGATTTTTTGAATATATCCGCGAAATGGTAAAACAGTCCGCTATTCAGCAACACTTCAACCAAAACAAAAATGAGCCGATATACGGCTCATTCTCTTTACTCTTTATTATGGACACGATCAAGCGTCATTTGATAACCATCGTTTCCGTAATTTAAGCTACGCTTCACCCTCGAAATAGTGGCGGTACTTGCACCCGTTTCTGTCTCGATTTTGTGATACGTAAAGCCTTCACGCAACATACGCGCTACTTCCAAGCGCTGTGCTAATGACTGAATCTCATTCACTGTCGCTAGGTCGTCAAAGAACAGATAACATTCTTCAAGATCTTTCAATGAAAGAATCGCTTCAAAAAGTTGATCGAGCGTTTTACCTCTAAGTTTATCAATTTGCATAATCATTTCACTCTCCTTACTAATTATGTATGATTCTATAAATTACGCCTCATCCAGGAGTCATCATTATCAGTTTCCACTTTGTACCCATTTTAACAGCTTAATGAAGTAAAATCACACACTTTACTTCGTTAAGTGTTTACTTTGTTATAGTTTAACGCATTATCGAAGGAAAAAGTACCATTTTGCGCTTCACATCGTAAATCCCTTGCTGTGTTAATCGAATGAAGGGTAAGTGCGTAGAGGAGAAAAACAATAGGCTATAGACAGGATCTCCAAATGAATAGCCTCTTTTCTCAAGCTCTGAAATCATCTTTTTTTCAACCCTTATGACGTCTTCCATAGGGAGTTCAGACATTTTTCCCATCAGAGGTAACTGAATTTCAGCTATGACCACTCCGTCCTCTATAAGGGAAATACCTCCACCGATTTCACGAACTCGGTTAAAAGCGGCGATCATATCCGCTTTTTTCTTACCTATGAGGATATAATCTCCTGTATTAGAAAAGCTGCTTGCGAATCCTTTTACCTTATTCGCAAAACCTTTAATAATCGTATTGACTCGCCACTCACCTTCACGACTTAATAGCATAATAAAACTCTCATCTGAATCTGCGGGCAACTCATCTACAGAAGTCTCCACAGATAAGTTATATGGCTTTGTGATAACAGCGTTAATCATTTCAATCCCCGCTGGACCTGAGAACGTTAAATCGTTTGCTTTAAGTTCCCATTCATCCTCAATTGGGACAAGGCCATTTTCTTCCCAATTGAAGGACCAATCTTGTTCCATTTCAACACCATCACGCTTCACCCATTCTCCTTTTGCAAGTACAGATACAGGTAGTGGTCGATCACGTGACTCTAAAATATTAATATGCGCGAGTCTTCCCGGAGCTATCATACCATGTGTATCGCTTATACCGTAGTGGTTTGCGACATTATATGACACCATTGAGTATGCATCTTCAGCAGGCACACCCTTCTCTAAGGCAATGGAAATAAGCTTGTCTGTCATCCCCTGTTCAAGGAATGAAGGCGTTGATCCATCAGTATTCATCATTACCCGTTCAAAGGATGTTACCTCTTTTTTAAGAAGAGACTCAAGAATAACTGGTAAATCCGGTCTGATCGATGAATAACGAAGCGAGGTCACCATCCCCATTTCTAGACGGCGAAGCGCTTCCTCTCCAGTCATTGCCTCATGATCACACGAAACACCGAGCAGCCCCATTTTAGTTAACGTTGAAAGCGATGCGCCGGGCAGATGACCTTCAACCGGCTTTCCAAGACGCCTTGTTTCCTGCATCCATTCTAATATCTCATCGTCTCCTCCCAGTACATCTGGCCAGGCCGTTAGCTCGCCTCCCTGGATAACGAGTGGATGGGAAAGCCATTCTTTCATATTTTTATTCGTAATGGCTTCCTCATCAATTAGCTGTGTTTGTGAATCATATCGTGCCCACCAGTACATGGAGACAGGAAATTCATCAAGCTTCTCAATTAATGTAAGCGCTTTCTTTTGTGATAAACCGAGAAGAAATAAAAGGTTGTCGTTCATCAACGTTGTCGTGCCCCGTTCAGATGCATATCGTGCAAGCGTAAGGGGATTATATAGTTGAAATGGATGGGCATGTGGCTCAATATAACCCGGCACCAGGTATTGGCCTTCACAATCGATCCATTCGGTTGACGGATGCTTTTCCGGAAGGTCATCTCCGACGTAGACGATACGATCTTCGTATACCCATATATTCGACGTCACCCATTTTTTTAAACCGTTATTTAAGTATGTTGCATGATAGAAAACGATTGATGGAGGCAACTCTCCTGACACAACTTGAACGTGTTGTCGCAATTGTTGCTTTGTCCATAAATTTTTCCGTTTCGCCAAGACCATCACCTGCTTCAAGAAGTTTTCTTTATTTTAACATAATTTCGAAAGGTTGCTACTTTTGATTTGTGAATGATGAAAGGAGTTTTTCAATTGAAGCCTAATATTAGTATGATGAATGCCTTTATTCGACTTACTGCGGGGTTTGCCTTACTCTCGTGGTCGACAGCAAAGCTTTGCAAAGATAATAGCAGTAAAAGCGCGTTGTTACTTGCTACGATCGGTGCTATGAAAGTTGCAGAAGGACACACACGCTACTGCCCTGTGGTGGATCTTATGAGGCAGGATGAAAATAGAGATCCAGATGAAACGGCACTCGAAAAAGTGATCAACCCCTCTTAATAGTTATGAAAGAAACGATTTATTGCTGTGGAATGACATCAAAAAACTTCCCTGTTAACAGGGAAGTTTCATCTACAATATAAAGAAGGAGGTAAGAACATGCTCGAGTATATTACAGATACTTGGTTAATCTATACGTTAATCATCGGGAGCATCGTGGCCATTTCATTCGCTTATATTAAGAAGAAACGCGTGAAATAGCTCGATGTCCAATATCCGTTCGATAAAATCCATCTTTCACATCGACTTGATCAAGCTCTTTATAGACAGTCTGACTCGCTTCATTCAAATCGTCTCCTGATGAAGCGACAAGAAGGACTCGACCACCATCTGTAACCAATTTATCATCTATTCGTTTTGTACCCGCATGAAAAACAAGCGATTCAGCACTTACATCATCCAAACCTGAAATGGCCTTTCCTTTCTCATAACTACCAGGGTAACCACCAGAAGCAATGACAACTCCAACAACGGATTTGTCACTCCAAGTTAAAACTGGGGTCTTGTTATCAAGTATATCTAGAACAACTTGAACAAAATCTGAAGTCATTCTCGGCAACACCACCTGCGTTTCTGGATCTCCAAATCGTGCATTGAACTCGATCACTTTAGGTCCATCCTTCGTTAACATCAAGCCAGCGTAAAGAACACCAGTAAACGAACGCCCATCGGCTTTCATGCCTTTGGCAGCAGGTTTCAAAATGGACTCTACAGCTCCATCAACGATATCCTGCGATATTTGCGGAACAGGAGAATATGCTCCCATACCACCCGTATTTGGTCCTTCATCACCATTAAAAGCCCGTTTATGATCCTGAGAGATTACAAGAGGATAGACGTTCTCCCCTTCAACAAGAGCCATTAGAGAAAACTCTTCTCCCTCCAGAAATTCTTCCACAACAACCCGCTCACTCGCAGCACCAAACTGATTATTCTCCATCATATTATGAAGGCTTTCTAAAGCTTCATCCATCGTCATCGCAACGACAACACCTTTTCCGGCAGCAAGTCCATCCGCCTTCAAGACAATTGGTGCACCCATCTCTTCTACATATACCCTTGCTTCCTTATAGTCCGTAAAGGATTTCGAAAAAGCAGCTGGAATATCGTTTGCCACCATGAGTTCTTTCGCGAAGGTTTTGCTCCCTTCAATGAGAGCCGCTTCCTGCGTTGGTCCAAACACGCGTAGCCCAGCTTCTTCAAAACGATTCACAATGCCTTCTAGCAGAGGTTGTTCAGGACCAACAAGAGTCAATCCGATGTTTTCCTTCTTCGCGAAGGCAACAAGTTCCTCGTGATCACTCTCTTCAATCGACACAAGCTGACTGATACTTGCCATCCCTGCATTTCCAGGAGCGACATAGACTTGATCAACGAGGCTACTCTGCGCCGCTTTCCAAGCCATCACATGCTCGCGGCCACCACGCCCAATCACCAATACCTTCACTCGAAAAACCTCCTCTTAATTCTTAATGTTTGAAATGGCGTACACCAGTGAAGACCATCGTAATGCCATATTCATTCGCTTTCTTAATCGAATCTTCATCTCGGATCGATCCGCCCGGTTGAATGATCGCTGTTACACCTGCACGTCCGGCAGCTTCTACGGTATCATCCATTGGGAAGAAGGCATCTGAACCCATCACGGACCCCTTACTCTTCTCAGCTGCTTGTTCAATCGCAATATTCGCTGCCCCAACTCGATTCATTTGTCCAGCACCGATTCCGATCGTTTGATCATTCTTAGTTAGAACGATCGCATTGGATTTCACATGCTTCACGACTTTCCAAGCAAGTTTAAGTGCTTCCCATTCGTCATCAGACGGCTCACGATCGGTTGGAACTGAAATATCGCCTTCGTCAAAACCATAACGATCACGTTCTTGAAGAAGGAGTCCACCATTTACAGAAGTAAGCTGATGTTCAATTGCAGGTGAAGCAGCAACATCTAACTTTAGTAGACGAAGGTTTTTCTTTTTTGTAAGAACAGCAAGCGCTTCTTCCGTAAACGCAGGTGCCATAATAATTTCGAGGAAAATTTCTTTTAGCTTCAACGCAGTAGCTTCATCTACTTCACGATTAATCGCAACAATCCCACCGAAAATCGAAGTAGAATCCGCTTCATATGCTTTTTGGTAAGCTTCATAAATCGTTTCACCAGTACCAACACCACATGGATTCATATGCTTAACGGCAACGACCGCAGGCTGCTCGAATTCCTTCACAATATTTAGGGCAGCATTAGCATCGTTAATATTATTGTAAGAGAGTTCTTTTCCGTTCAGTTGTTCAGCTGATGCAAGGGAGGCGCCTTTGTATAATGGCTTGCGATAAAAGACAGCTTTCTGGTGAGGATTTTCCCCATATCGTAAGGTTTGCTTTCTTTCGAACGTTACGGTTAGTGATTCAGGTTCTTCTTCACCTGATTGAGATGTTAAATATTCAGAAATCACAGCATCGTACGAAGCCGTATGGCGGAATACCTTTGCAGCTAGCTCACGGCGAAGAATTTGTGTCGTATCTCCATTTTCCTCTACCTGACGGAGAACACGATTGTAATCAGAAGGATCTACAACAACCGTCACATCACGATGATTTTTCGCTGCCGAGCGAAGCATCGTTGGCCCACCGATATCAATGTTCTCAATCGCTTCCTCATACGTTACATCAGGATTAGCGATCGTTTCTTGGAATGGGTAGAGATTCACAACAACAAGGTCGATCGGCTTGATGTTTAATTCATCCAACTGTTTCTGATGATCATCATTGTCTCGTACGGCAAGCAAACCACTGTGCACATTGGGATGGAGTGTTTTCACTCGTCCGTCTAGAATTTCAGGGAAACCCGTTACTTCTGATATGCCTATAACGTTGACACCCGCGTCTTCCAGAGCGCGTTTCGTTCCACCAGTAGAAATAACCTCTACACCTTTATCTGCAAGTCCTTTTGCAAAAGCTGTAATATCCGTTTTATCAGAAACACTAATTAATGCGCGTTTAATAGCCATGCTGCTTCCTCCCATTACCTTTTGATTTTTTCTTGAAGAAGAGAACGAATAACGGCAGGATATAAGAGATGTTCCATTTCCTGGATCTTTCGTCCTAAATCCTCTCTAGTATCCTCTATATCTATCCGAACGCTATCTTGATCTATGATTTGTCCGGTATCCATTCCCTCGTCCACGAAATGAACGGTCACTCCTGTTAGTTTCACACCCGCCTCGAATGCCTGTCCGATCGCATCCTTTCCAGGGAATGCCGGGAGAAGGGATGGGTGAATGTTAACAATTTTCCCTTCGAATGCACGGAGAAGCGTCGGGCCAATCAATCTCATATATCCAGCTAGAAAAATCCACTCCACGCCTGTATCATTCAACTGTTGAAGAATAAACGCTTCAAAATCCGCTTTCGAATCATACGATTTTGGATAAAAAGAAAGGACAGGTATGCCATAGCGCTCCGCCCTTTTTTCTACCTTTGCTCCTGGCCGATCGCATACGACAAGCGCTATCTCTGCTTCAAGATTCCCTTTTTCAATAGCTGCGGCGATCGCTTCAAAGTTCGAGCCGCTTCCGGATGCGAATACGGCTAACTTCTTCACGATAAAGCACCGCCACCGAATTCGATTCCGTCGCCTTTCACAACTCGACCGATCATGAAAGCTCGTTCGCCATCTTGCTCGAGGTTCTTTATAACATTAACAGCCGCTTCTTCAGGAACAGCTAAAACCATGCCAATACCCATGTTAAACGTAGTAAACATCTCTTTACGTGCAAGCTCACCTTTCTCCTCAATGAAATCAAAGATAGGTGGGACTGGCCATGAGCCGTAATCAATTTGTGCCGCAAGTCCTTCAGGAAGCATGCGAGGAATGTTTTCTTCAAATCCTCCGCCTGTGATATGTGCGATACCATGAACCTCATTCGATTTAAGAACGTTAAGAATAGGTTTCACATAGATGCGTGTTGGAGCAAGTAACGCTTCACCAAGCGTTGTACCCAGCTCGTCATATGTTGAAGCGAGATCCAGATTGTTATCCTTCAACAACACTTTGCGAACAAGAGAAAAGCCGTTGCTATGAATACCGTTTGAAGCAAGACCAATCAGGACATCGCCTTCTTTTACGTTTTCTGTTGTAATGAGGTTGTCTTTCTCAACAGCACCTACTGTGAAACCAGCAAGATCATAATCATTTTCTTTATACATGTCAGGCATTTCTGCCGTTTCTCCACCTATGAGTGCACAACCTGCCTGTGAACAGCCTTCTGCAACTCCCTTGACGATCTGTTCGATTCGTTCCGGAGCAAGTTTCCCCGTCGCGATGTAATCGAGGAAATAGAGTGGTTCAGCACCTTGTGCAACAACATCATTCACACACATCGCGACGCAATCGATGCCGATTGTATCGTGTTGATCCATCTGGATTGCAAGCATCAGCTTCGTTCCAACTCCGTCCGTCCCTGAAACAAGAACTGGTTTCTCGTAATCTAATTCCGAAAGATCGAACATACCACCAAAACCACCAAGTCCACCCATTACGCCTTTTCGCATTGTGTTCTTCACATGCGGCTTGATTCGGTCTACTGCCTCATAACCTGCTTCTATATTAACGCCTGCCTGCCTGTATGCTTGTGCCATAATGGCCTCCTTCAGTTAGACTTTTTCGTAAGGATGAACGGTATCCGGATAAATTTCAGTTGGATAGTTCCCAGTAAAGCAGCCAAGACATTGACCGCACGAGGAATCGTTGTCTTCTCTACCAATCGCTGTTGTCATACCATCAGTTGAAAGAAATGTAAGAGTATCTGCCCCGATCTCTTCACACATTTCATCAACGCTCATTTTCGCTGCAATCAACTCACCTGAGTTAGATGTATCGATTCCGTAGTAACACGGGCTAATAATCGGAGGTGCGCTGATGCGAACATGAACTTCTTTTGCTCCAGCTTCTCTAAGCATCGTTACAATTCGTCTACTCGTAGTGCCACGAACAATCGAATCATCTACAATGACTACTCGTTTTCCTTCGACAACTCCTCGAACTGGTGAAAGCTTCATTTTCACACCGCGTTCTCTGAGCTCCTGTGAAGGTTGGATAAACGTTCTGCCAACATAGCGGTTTTTAATCAGGCCCATTTCATAAGGAATGCCAGACTCTTCGGCATATCCGATCGCCGCTGAAATACTTGAATCAGGCACCCCTGTTACGATATCTGCCTCAATCGGCGCTTCTTTCGCAAGCTGCTTTCCTAACTTCTTGCGTGCTGTATGAACATTGATGTTCTCAATATTACTGTCAGGTCTTGAGAAATAGATGTACTCCATCGAACAAATCGCACGAGAGATAGATGAGGAGAAGCGTTCAGATTCAAGGCCATTCTCACTAATAATAAGAAGTTCGCCCGGTTGAACATCTCGAATGTACTCTGCCCCAATTAAATCAAACGCACATGTTTCAGATGCGACAACATATGCCCCTTCAAGAATTCCAATTGATAATGGTCTTAGACCATGTGGATCAAGAGCGACCATCATCTCTTTCTCTGTCATCATGATGAACGCGTAAGCGCCTTTCACCATCGTGAGAGCATTCTTCACCTTTTCACGTTGACTTAAATAACCGCTTCGTTTAATAAGGTGTGCGAGCACTTCTGTATCGGAAGTCGTTTGAAAAATGCTTCCCTGTCCTTCAAGCTGATGCTTAAGTGCGTTCGCATTCACAAGGTTTCCGTTATGCGCTAGCGCAAGACCTTCTGTCTGGGAACGGAAAACAAGAGGCTGAACATTTTCATATCCACCGCCACCTGCTGTCGAGTATCTTACATGACCGATGGCACCATTTCCTTCGAGCTTATCAAGATCTCCTGGTCCAAATACATCATTTACTAGGCCAAGACCCTTATGATTGTAGAGGCGTTTTCCGTCAGTGGTGACAATGCCAGCCCCCTCCTGACCGCGATGCTGTAAGCTATGAAGTCCGTAATATGTTAATGACGCGGCATCCGGGTGACCCCAGATACCGAATACGCCACACTCTTCGTTTAAGCCTTTGATTTCACCAAACATGGAATGGCTCCTTTCCAGGCAGCTTCAAGCTCTTGAACTGGAGCATCGAAGATATGCGTTTCATCTTCATGCATAATCGTTAATACACCTGTACCAGTTACTTCACCGATTAATTTCGCTCCTGTTCGTTGCTCGAATGCCTGCTGATGTTCCCCTTTGATCGTTACGAGAAAGCGAGATTGTGTTTCACTAAAGAGATCCGTTGTTACGTCACCATCGATACGAATATTAGCTCCAAACTCTGTACCTATTAGCGATTCTGCAAGTGCTACACTAAGACCACCTTCAGCGAGGTCATGCGCTGATGCTACTAGCCCATCCTGAATGGCTGTTAACAACTGATTCTGACGTTCCTTTTCCACTTCTAGATTGAGTGCAGGTGCCTGACCTGAAATTTTGCCGTCGATATATTTTTGCAGCTCGCTTCCACCGAAGTCTTCTCCAGTTTCTCCAAGCATGTAGATGAGGTTTCCTTCTTCTTTGAACGCTTGTGTTGTCACATGCTCAAGGTCATGAACGAGTCCGACCATACCGACAACAGGTGTTGGATAAACCGCGACGCCGTTCGTTTCATTGTAAAGGGAGACGTTGCCACCAATGACTGGCGAGTTCAGCATACGACACGCTTCACTCATCCCATCTGTTGCTTTTTCAATCTGCCAGAAGATTTCTGGCTTTTCAGGATTACCAAAGTTCAAGCAATCCGTGATGGCCAATGGTTCGCCGCCTGAACAAACGATATTACGTGCTGCCTCTGCAACAGCAATTTGACCGCCCACTTCTGGGTCAAGGTATAAATAGCGTGAATTACAGTCCGTTGTCATCGCTAACCCTTTGTTTGTCCCACGCACTCGAACAACAGCCGCATCCGATCCAGGTGCCACAACTGTATTGGTTCGCACCATATAATCGTACTGATCAAAAACCCATTCTTTACTTGAAATCGTAGGCTCACCTAGTAGTGAATAAAGCATTTCTTTCGCATCTTCCACAGTTGGAACCGGCTTATGAAGCTGCTGATTTTCAATATAATACTCAGGAATGCGAGAAGGTTTATGATAAACAGGTGCTTCCTCAGCAAGAGCATCGACAGGTACATCTGCGACAACTTCTCCTTTATGAAGAAGACGGAACTGCTTATCTTCTGTTACAACGCCCACTTCTTTCGCTAATAGGCCCCAGCGATCTGTAATGGCTCTAATCTCGTCTTCATGGCCTTTTTTCACAACCACAAGCATTCGCTCCTGAGATTCAGAAAGCATCATTTCGTAAGGCGTCATTCCTTTTTCACGCTGTGGTACTTCATCAAGATTCATCTCGAGGCCCATTCCAGCTTTACTTGCCATTTCCGATGCAGAAGAAGTCAGTCCAGCTGCTCCCATATCCTGAATACCGACAAGTGCATCGCAGTGCACAAGTTCAAGACACGCTTCCAGTAGAAGCTTCTCCATAAACGGATCACCAACCTGAACGGCTGGGCGCTTTTCGTCAGAAGCATCTGTCAATTCTTCAGATGCGAAGGTTGCACCGTGGATACCATCACGACCAGTACTAGCTCCAACGTACATCACCGTATTACCAGCGCCTGATGCGATCCCTTTCTGAATGTCTTTGTGGTCGATTAGACCAACACACATCGCATTCACGAGCGGATTTCCATCGTAGGATGCATCGAACTGAACTTCTCCGCCAACAGTTGGTATTCCGATACAATTTCCGTAACCTGCGATACCAGCTACGACTTCTTCAAAAAGATATTTCACCTTCGGATTGCTTAGCTCACCGAAACGAAGCGAGTTAAGAAGTGCGATTGGACGGGCACCCATGGAAAAGACGTCACGTATAATGCCTCCAACTCCTGTTGCAGCTCCCTGATATGGCTCGATTGCTGACGGATGATTATGACTTTCAATCTTAAATACCACAGCCTGCTCGTCTCCAATATCAACGATTCCAGCACCTTCTCCAGGACCCTGAAGTACGCGTTCACCAGTAACCGGGAACTTCTTCAGTACTGGCTTCGAGTTTTTATAGCTACAGTGCTCAGACCACATAACCGAGAAAAGCCCAGTCTCCGTATAATTTGGTGTACGACCAAGGATCTTTTCCACCATATCGAACTCGTCATCAGTTAACCCCATTTGACTATAGAGCTTCTGATTTTTAATCATCTCAGATGTTGGTTCATGCATGTGTGACATGGGATTCCCTCCAGTTGCGTAGTATCGATTTAAATAAGTTTAAGCCATCCGCGCTTCCTAACAAGTCATCTACCGCACGTTCAGGGTGAGGCATCATACCGAGTACATTACCTTTTTCATTTACGATACCTGCGATGTCTTCAACTGAACCATTCGGGTTATCCGCATAGGTGAAAGCTACACGATTTTCCTGCTTTAGTGTCGCAAGCGTTGCTTCGTCACAATAGTAGTTTCCTTCTCCATGAGCAATGGGAATCGTGATTTCTTCCCCTTTTCCATACGCTGAAGTGAAGAGCGTTTCATTGTTTTGAACTCGCAATGTCACAGGACGACACATGAATTTCAAGTTCTTATTTCGTTTCATCGCTCCTGGTAACAGACCTGCTTCCAAGAGAATTTGGAATCCATTACAAACGCCAAGAATCGGTTTGCCTGCTTCTGCCGCCTTCACTACTTCAGCCATAATCGGCGCAAAGCGAGCTATGGCGCCACTGCGAAGGTAGTCTCCGTAAGAGAAACCGCCTGGCAGAAGAATCGCATCATAGTTTGCTAGATTCTGCTCATCGTACCGGACATAAACCGCTTCTTCTCCAAGCTCATCTTTGATGGCGTGATACATATCCACATCGCAGTTTGAACCCGGGAACACAATCACTGCAAATTTCACTGTGCGACTCCCTCCTCGATTTCATAGGTGTAATCTTCTATAACCGTATTCGCTAGAAGCTTCTCGCAAATTTCTTTAATTCGCTGATCAAGGTTCTCCGTATTTTTCACTGTAAGTTCCATGTATTTACCGATCCGTACATCTTCCACTTCATGATACGAAAGGCTGTGTAGTGAATTCTTTACTGCACTTCCTTGTGGATCTAGAACACTTTCTTTTAACGTTACATAGACTTTTACTTTGTACATGATTCGGAGCCCCCCAGGCGAGTTAGAATTTGTTCGTACGCTTCTGTTAAATTTCCAATATCTCTTCGAAACACGTCTTTATCTAGTTTTTCATTTGTTTTACTGTCCCATAGTCGACAAGTATCCGGTGATATTTCATCCGCAAGCATCAGATGACCATCAGGCGTTACTCCGAATTCTAGTTTGAAATCAACTAGCTTCACTTCACGCTCGAGGAAATACTCACGTAAAAGGGTATTAATTTTCAACGCTCTTTCTTTTAATTCTTGAACCGTTTCTTCCGTAGCTAGCTCAAGTTCAAGCACATGATCAAGCGTTAGAAGAGGATCACCAAGATCATCATTTTTGTAATAAAATTCAACGATCGGTTGTTTCAGCAGCTTCCCTTCTTCAACACCCGTTCGTTTGGAAAAGCTTCCAGCCGCAATGTTTCGTACAACCACTTCAAGTGGAACGATCGAAACCCTTTTGACAAGCTGTTCTGTAGAAGACAGCTTGTCAATAAAATGACTTTCAATACCAGCACTCTTCAAATAATCAAAGAGTAGGCTCGTAATTTCATTATTCAGGCGACCTTTGCCTGTAATAGTTGCTTTCTTCTCGCCATTATAAGCCGTCGCTGAGTCTTTGTATTCGACCCAGACTACTTCTGCTTCATCTGTTGCGTAAATTCTTTTTGCTTTTCCTTCATACAACAATGCTTGCTTTTCCATGGTGATCCCTCCGATGCTTAATTAAAGTCCGAGACGTTCAAATATCATATCTACCGGCTTCAAATGGTAGTTGTAATCAAAGCAATCCTCAATTTCTGCTTCACTGAGCTGATCCGTAATTTTAGGGTCAGATTCAACCAACTCTCTGAATTGAATACCACGTTCCCACGCGTCCATTGCTTTTGGTTGAACAAGGTCATAAGCGGATTCACGAGCCATACCTTTATCGATCAGTGAAAGGAGAACGCGCTGGCTGTAGATCAAACCATATGTTCTCGTCATGTTGCGTTTCATGTTCTCAGGGAAAACCGTTAGTTTCGATACGATACCAGCAAAGCGATTCAGCATATAATTTAGGGCAATTGTTGCATCCGGAAGTATCACACGTTCAGCTGATGAGTGTGAGATATCACGTTCATGCCAGAGAGGAACGTTCTCATACGCTGTCGTCATGTAACCGCGAATCACGCGCGCCATGCCGGTCATGTTCTCTGAACCGATCGGATTGCGCTTATGCGGCATTGCGGAGGACCCCTTTTGACCTTTTGCGAAAAATTCCTCTACTTCACGCGTTTCACTCTTCTGAAGACCTCGGATTTCTACTGCAAACTTCTCAATCGATGTTGCTACAAGCGCTAGAGAAGACATGTAGTGCGCATGACGATCACGCTGAAGCGTCTGCGTAGAAATTGGGGCAGCCTGAAGGCCAAGCTTTTCACAAACATACTGCTCAATAAATGGATCAATGTTCGCATATGTTCCAACGGCACCAGATAGCTTTCCGAAACGAACGTTGTCTGAAGCAGTTTTGAAGCGCTCAAGGTTTCGCTTCATTTCTTCATACCATAACGCCATTTTCAGACCGAATGTTGTTGGTTCAGCATGAACACCATGGGTTCTTCCCATCATAACTGTGTATTTATGTTCCTGTGCTTTTGCTTTTAGGACTTCAATGAACTTCTCAATATCCTTAATCAAAAGATCGTTTGCCTGATTCAGCTGATAAGACAACGCCGTATCAACCACATCTGTTGACGTTAATCCGTAATGGACCCATTTCCGCTCTTCTCCAAGTGTTTCAGATACCGCTCTTGTAAAAGCTACCACATCATGACGGGTTTCCTCTTCGATCTCGTGAATGCGATCGACATTGAATCCAGCATTGTCACGAATTTTTTGTACATCTTCTTTAGGAATGATGCCGAGTTCTGCCCACGCTTCACAAGCAAGAATTTCTACCTCAAGCCACGCGTTATAGCGGTTTTCCTCTGTCCAAATGGCCCCCATCTCAGGCCGTGTATAACGTTCAATCATTGTAAGTCCTCCTGGTCTATTGTCTTTACTTCCAAAGCTTCCATGCGCTCATTCGTTCAATTGCCTCTTCAGTTGAAGGAGCAAGAAAGTTAATGTGCCCCATCTTGCGATTATGCTTTGCTTCGTCTTTTCCGTATAAATGAAGTTTCGCATCACCAAGCTCTGACATACTTTCCATTAGTGGGGCAACATGCTGACCGAGTAAGTTCCCCATGATAACAGGTTTTAGAAGCTCGGTTCTTCCAAGCGGTAGTCCGCAAACTGCTCGGATATGCTGCTCGAATTGCGAGGTTTCGCATGCCTCCATCGTATAATGGCCAGAATTATGTGGCCTTGGCGCAACTTCATTTACAAATAACTCATTTTCTTTAAGAAATAGTTCAACCGCGAGGGTTCCAACAAGTTGAAGTGAATCAGCAAGTTTTTTTCCTATCTCACTCGCTTTTTCCTTAACTGTTTCGTCTACTCTGGCCGGAACGATCGTTTGATGAAGAATATTGTTCACGTGAATATTCTCTCCTACAGGAAAAGTCGTTGTCTCTCCTGTTACGCTTCTTGTCACAATCACGGAGAGTTCTTTTTGAAACGGCACCCAGCTCTCAATGATACAAGGTACATTAGGAAACGAAAGGGATGTTACGTCTTCTTTCTCATTTAAGACCCACTGACCTTTTCCATCGTAACCACCCGTTCGTGTTTTAAGAACGGAAGGAAAACCGATAGTGTCTATTGCTCTCTCAAGCTCTTCTTTGGAGTTAACTGGTTCAAATGGAGCAACTTCAAGACCTGCCTTTTTAATCGAAGACTTCTCAACGTAACGATCCTGTGTCACTCGAAGCAGTTCGCCACCCTGTGGCATGTATGCATTTTCTTCCAGCCAGCTGGCTGTTTCATGCGTGATATTTTCAAACTCATATGTTATAACATCACTTATATTCGCAAGCTCTCTTGCTCCATCGATGTCATCGTAACCACTTACAACCTCATGGTCGGCGATTTGACCACATGGAGAACCACTTTTCGGCTCTAGAACAGCGATCTGATAGCCCATTTCTCTTGCCTTAAGTGCCATCATCCTTCCAAGTTGACCTCCACCTAGAATTCCAATCGTGCTTCCTGGTAAGATTGTTTTACTCATAAGGAATCACTACTTTCCAATACCGCTTCTTTCATTTGCCTTCGGTAGTTCGCAATATTTTCTTCAACCTTCTCATCGTTCGTACTAAGAATTTGTGCTGCTAGGAGACCAGCGTTCTTCGCTCCCGCTTTCCCAATCGCTACGGTCGCGACCGGAATTCCTCCAGGCATCTGAACGATGGACAGCAACGAATCTAACCCGTTTAACGTACGAGATTGTACAGGTACGCCTATAACAGGTAGTGTCGTTTTCGCCGCAACCATTCCTGGTAAATGTGCGGCACCACCAGCACCAGCAATAATCACATTCAGTCCACGTTCTCTTGCAGATTCTGCATATTCAAACATTAATTCTGGTGTTCTGTGAGCTGAAACAACCTTTTTCTCAAACGGAATATTAAGCTCTTCTAGTATGTCACAGGTATGCTTCATCGTATCCCAATCTGAAGTGCTACCCATAATGACGCCAATTGTGGCTTTCATGCTATTCCTCCTCAAATGAAGGTGCTAATTAATCTAAATAGTGTGAAAATAACAGAAAAGCCCGAGATAGAATTCTTCTATTATCTTAGAAGAAGCTTCTACCTCGGGCGAAAACACATCCATCCTGCTCTGCGCAAACGCAAAACATGACTTTCCCCCTCATAGTCCGACGAATAATGGTCGTCAGGTAGAAACTTATGGGCCTTATTCCCAAAATTATATGAGGTATCCTTTTTGCTCCTCTTTCATAGTAACAAGAGCGACGTTCAACTGTCAACGAAAAATCGAACGTTGTGTTTTATATTCAGTTTAATGTTCGTGTTTCACTTCAACTTTCCTTCAAATATGATTTTCTGTCCGCAAAGCTCTGGTTGTTTAGAACCTGAGCTTTCCTTAAAGACAGGCTCTTCACGGCGGCGAACGGGCATGTACCCTTCGTTATCCATTCGTTTCAAGCAGTCAGAAAGGGATTCATTTTCTTGAACCTCAAACTTCTTTTTCTTTGGTTTCTTTTCCATACATTACCTCCGAATTTTTCTAACCCAGAACCCGCCTTGGAACGTACGTGGTTCGTAGGAGATAACAAAGGCTTTCGGATCAAGTTCCTCAATCGCCTGATAAAGTTTTCGCTCAGATTTACGTGACGTTAGAACCTGCATCACAAGTCGTTCTCCTTGACGGCCGTGAGCCAAGTAGTGCGTAACACCATACCCAACATCTCTTAATTTATTTGGAATATCATCTTCGAGCTTCGTTGTGATTGCATTGACTGTTATATAACCAAGCGCAAGATACTCTTCAATCTTCATCCCTACTATAATACCTACACCAAATCCAAGCGCATAAGCAATAACATTTTGGATTTGCCCCAGGTTATCGAGGACGAGACCAAGTCCTATAACATAAATCGCAATTTCAAACGTACCTATAATTGCCGCAAGGTAACGTTGACCTTTTAACGTAAGTATCGTACGCATCGTAAGGAACGATACATAGACGATATTGATAGCAAAAATGGTAGCCACCATGCCAAGACTACTTTCTAACATGCCCATCCTCCTTTTACCTTATCGTTCAAACTCGAACTTTCCCTAGCATAACACGAGCAAACCTCTAACCGCATGAGATATTTATCGTATTTGACCAACAATTTTCGACTATTTTTTTCCTATAGTGCCTGTTATTTATACCATTCACTTTTAGGAAAGTTTCAAACCACAGTTTAACAACAAAAAGACGGATGCATATACTGACAAAAAGCCCAGGAGGAGAATTCATGGGAGACTATTGGAGTCAAATGTATGACTGGCGAAATAAAATGAACAAATTTATGGGAGATGACTACTGGACAGATTTTCAGGATATGTTCGTCTCGAATGGTCCACTTTGTAACCTATATGAAGCAGGAAATGAACTCATTTGCACGGTCTATCTTCCAGGAGTTAAGAAGATCGATGACATTGATGTGTATATTCATTATCGTACGCTTAAGGTGAAGGGGCAGACGGAAATGAATCTTAAAGGCTATCGAAATGTCCAAGAAGAGTATAAGCATGGAACGTTTGAGCGCATCGTTGAGCTTCCCTTCCCAGTTCGAGATAAACCGATTGATGCGACCTATAAAAGAGGCATCCTAATGATTCATCTTCACAGACTCATTGAGTCGAAAGAAGATAAGAAGCGACTTAAAATTACGGATGAAGAATCAGCAGAATAACGAAAACGAGGCGATCGATTGGTATCATCGATCGCCTCGTTTTCATTTGAAGACCATAACGTTCTTAAAAGAACGTAAAAAGCCCATCCGTAATCCCAATACGATAAATATAATAGATACCAAACCCTACTGACAGAACCCCTGTGAGCTGCGTTAACTGATGATTGAGCTTCAATTGTTTTCTTGTAGCGACGAACGGGATACCGAGAATGGTTGTGAAACCAAGCATGCCAACGCATGTTCCAACACCAAATACGAGAATATAGATGGCGCCCTGCCAGACCGTCTGGACGGTGCTCATTGTCAACAGAACCATAGCTGCGCTTCCGGCAAGACCATGTATAAATCCGATTGCCCCTGATTGCAAGTAGCTTCGACTACCTTTTGTGCCCGTTTTTGATGCTTTAGTGAGTAACGTCTTGATTCCTAGAAACACAAGCATAAACCCAACGAGTATCTCAAGCGACATCGCCCATTTATCTGTGATCGTCGTATTGAAAAGAAAAAGAAGCATCCCTACAAGAAAGAGCGTCGTTGTGTGTCCGATCCCCCAATAAACTCCAGCTAATGAAGACTTCCACAAGCTTCGCGTTTTACTCGCAATTGTCGAAACGGCAATCACATGATCCGGTTCAATAGCATGCTTTATACCAAGCAAAAATCCGATCACTAAAATCGATAACAAACTAACGTCCATCCTTTTCCCCCTATATGAGTGCCGCTACTTCCGCCAGGATATAGCGTCCTTGTTGTAAATGGTACCGTGAATGAATGTCTCAATAGAAGCAAAAACCTTCTCAATCCGTGACGTCCGCTTCGCGAGAATTCTCAGACAGAAACCAGGAATTTGTAACATTGATACACCGTAATGAGCGTCGCAGAACGAAGCAAGGTTTTCCCTCAAATTCTCAATCCATTCTTGCGTTACATCCGGATGAATGAAGAACATGGAACCAATATGTGTGTTTCCTTCTAATTGAAGCAACTTTTCCACATCTTCTTCGGGCTTTAATCGCAAATGATCATATACGGTAAGTTTACCGTTCTGATAGACTTTCACTTTAGAAGTAATAGAGGTATATGGAAAGAGCGCACCATCCTTCGACCATCCTGGCGTCACAATATCTGTTAAAAAGAAGACTGCACTTTTCTCCATGTGCACTTCTGTTTCCTGCGTGAAACCTGCATCCCGATAAGCAATCAACGGGTCCTGTTTCATATGTAATTCACTATATTTTTCTAAATGATAAAGAGCCTTCTGTATGACTTGTTTATTTGGTGTTTTGTAAACCTTAGTAGAAGCTTGTGTTGTAACCGCTAATCTAGCGTTCTCCTTCACGTTAATTTCCGTAAAGTACGTGTCCCCATCAACATACCCACCACCTACATGAATGAGTTGGACAAGTGGAAGGCCTTCTTCTGTATAAGTAGGTCTAGAAACCTTAAACACTCCGTTGTAGTAAGCATCTGAAAGTACTGATTTCCCATACCTCTCAGATGCTTCTAACTGAAGGTAGCCTGTATAGGTCACTGTTCAAGTCCTACAAAAAACGCCTGCTCTTTTATCCATTGCACAACATCACTCACGCCGGTCTCATCTTTTAAGTTCGTGAAGAAAAAAGGTCGATCGCCTCGTGATTTCAGCGTATCTTCTCGCATCACATCGAGGTTCGCACCAACATAAGGAGCCAGATCTGTTTTATTAATAATAAAGAGATCAGACTTAATCATCCCCTGTCCTCCTTTGCGAGGGATTTTCTCTCCTTGTGCTACATCAATAATGTAAATCGAGAAATCGACAAGCTCAGGACTAAATGTTGCAGCGAGGTTATCCCCACCACTTTCTACGAAAATCAGATCAAGATCATCATGACGTTCGTTCAATTCATCGATAGCCGCAAAATTCATCGATGCATCTTCTCGAATCGCCGTATGGGGACAACCGCCCGTTTCAACTCCGATAATGCGGTTCGAAGGTAAAATACCATTCTTGTTCAAAAACATCGCATCTTCTTTTGTGTAGATATCATTGGTAATAACAGCCATACTGAATTCATCATTCATCGCCCGTGTTAACCGATCGACTAAAAGGGTTTTACCTGCGCCGACTGGTCCCCCGATGCCAATTCGAATTGGTTCACTCATTTTCGATCATCCTTTCTTTCATTAGCTCATAAATAAGCGGACATTAATGGCCTCATGCTGCATTTGTGCAATTTCCAGTCCGGGAGCTCCGATACCGAAATCTGTTTCTTCAAGTGACATGATTTTTTCAATTATCTCCCTTAAGAGAGGCTGAATATCAACAAGGATTTGCTGTCCTTCTGTTTGTCCAAGTGGTACACCGCGAACGGCATTTTGTACAAGTGATGAAGCTGTCGCAAACCCGTAACATGAAACGGCTGTCTCAACATCAATCCCGAGATGCTCAGACACAACTGCAAACACTAAGGCACTATGTCCGAATACGTTTTTCTTTTTCAATTCCTCTTTGTATTGATCTAATACTTCATTTGGATAAAGCTTCGAAATAACCTTTACAAGGCGATCGCCCATCCTACGGTTCCCTTCCCGTGTCTCTCTTGCCATTCCTAGCGCATACAATGATTGATCCAATTCCCAAAGCTGATCAATATCACCAGTTTCTAGCGATTCATACGCTAATCGACAGGCAAGTCCATCTGTGTAAACAAACTGGTTCATCATGTACAGTTCAAGAACATGCTGGAATGTGCCCCTGTCATGTATCGTTCCATTCGCAATATACGTCTCTAACCCAAATGAATGTGAGAACGCACCTGATGGAAACTGCGAATCACTCAATTGCAGGATAGAAAAGAGTTGATTAGTCATGGCCAACGTATTTAAAAGCTTCTTTCATTTTTCGCTTCTCGATTACGTGAGGGACATTCAACTCAGCTAACAACCGAACAACCAGATAATCGTGTTGAACAATCATTTCTTCCCCATCGAATTGCGCCGGCAAATGACGGTTTCCGAGCATATGGGCTATTTCTCCCATCTGTTTAATAGAAGAAGGCCGGATCACTATTACGTCATCCTCCAGGACACTGATCACAATCAAATTATCCTCGGTACGGTAAAGGACATCACCATCTACTAGATCTTTTGCCTGGGATAGTTTAATCCCTAATTCGTTCCCGTGATCGGTTTTCACTCGCTGAATTCGCTTAACAAGCTCATCACTGCGAAGATAAACCCGTTCAATATGAGGAAGATCTGTTTGGCCATCCCGAATGTTCCCCTGAATTTCATTAATAATCATCTCTCTACCACCTCAAAATAAAAAGTATCGTTGTGCAAGCGGTACACTTGTAGCCGGTTCACACGTGATTAGTTCTCCATCCACTACAACTTCATACGTCTGTGGATCAACCTGAATATCTGGTGTTTCGCCGTTGTATTTCATATCTTTCTTTTTTAGCTTTCGGATGTTCCGAACAGGTTTAATCATCTTCTGAAGTCCTAGTTTTTCATGTACCCCTTTCTCAATTGCCGCCTGAGATAAAAAAGTAATCGACGTTTTGGATTTCGCTTTTCCATATTGGCCGAACATCGGTCTGTAAAGAGCTGGCTGCGGAGTTGGAATGGATGCATTCGGATCTCCCATTACGCTCCAGGCAATCATTCCACCCTTTACTATTTGCTCGGGCTTCACTCCGAAAAAGGCAGGTTTCCATAAAACAAAATCAGCTAACTTTCCAACTTCGATTGAGCCGACTTCTTCAGATATTCCGTGAGCGATCGCAGGATTAATCGTGTACTTCGCAATATAACGTTTCACACGCTCATTATCATTCATCGCATGTTCAGGTAGTGCCCCACGCTGCTTCTTCATTTTATCTGCCGTTTGCCACGTTCTCGAAATCACTTCACCAACTCTGCCCATCGCTTGCGAATCTGAACTAATAATGCTGAAGACACCCATATCGTGTAAAATGTCTTCCGCCGCAATCGTTTCTTTTCGAATTCTTGAATCAGCAAACGCCACATCTTCTGGTACAGAAGAATCGAGGTGATGGCAAACCATCAGCATATCTAAATGCTCGGCAATGGTATTTGTCGTAAATGGTCGTGTTGGATTCGTCGAGGATGGAAGAATATGTTCATACGAAGCAGCCTTAATAATATCTGGCGCGTGACCTCCACCAGCTCCTTCTGTATGATACGTGTGAATCACTCGCCCATCGATCGCATTCAGTGTATCTTCTACAAACCCACCTTCGTTCAATGTATCCGTATGGATGGCCACCTGAACATCGTACTGATCAGCTACTGTTAAGGCAGTATCGATGGATGCAGCTGTAGTTCCCCAGTCCTCATGAAGCTTTAGTCCAATCGCTCCTGCTTCAACCTGTTCACTTAAAGCCTCTTCACCCGAAGCATTACCTTTTCCTAGGAAGCCCAAATTAACCGGAAAAGCTTCTGCTGATTCTAGCATCCGATGGATATGCCATTCCCCTGGTGTACATGTTGTCGCATTCGTCCCAGTTGCTGGCCCCGTGCCGCCGCCCAACATTGTCGTAATTCCTGATTCGATCGCCGTCTGGATCAACTGCGGGCATATAAAATGAATATGTGAATCAATACCACCAGCTGTAACAATCATCCCCTCTGCTGCAATGACCTCAGTGGAAGCTCCAATCACCATATCAACATCGTCCATCAAGTAAGGGTTTCCTGCCTTCCCAATCGAAGCAATGTGACCATCCTTTACTCCGATATCTGCTTTATAGATGCCTGTGTAATCAACGATGAGTGCGTTGGTCACAACAAGGTCAACAGAATCTGCTCTTGTTGCCAATGGATGCTGTCCCATCCCATCACGAATAACCTTCCCGCCACCAAACTTTACTTCATCACCATACGTTGTTTCGTCTCGTTCCACTTCAATAAATAATTCTGTATCAGCTAGCCGAACTTGATCTCCAACTGTAGGTCCAAACATGTCGGAATAAGCTTTTCTAGAAAGTTCAAAACTCATCGTTTCACCTCACCATCTAATGCACCGTTCGTTTTATTATTGAGTCCAAACACTTTACGATCTCCGGAAAAGGCTACAAGCATCACATCTTTCGCATCCCCTGGTTCAAAGCGGACTGCTGTGCCTGCGGCGATATTCAGATGCATGCCATAAGCGCGTTCCCGACCAAACTGTAAGGCTTCGTTCACTTCATAAAAATGAAAGTGAGAGCCAATTTGCACTGGACGATCACCGACATTTGTCACTTCTATTTCGATTTCTTTTTTCCCCTCGTTACACATAACTGGGTTCGAATTCAATTTATACTCGCCTGGTATCATTCCTTCTTCCCCCTCAAAGAATCGGATCATGAACCGTTACTAACTTCGTTCCATCCTGAAACGTCGCTTCTACCTGGATGTCTGGAATCATTTCAGGAATCCCTTCCATCACATCTTCCCTTTTTAAAATCGTTCTTCCATATTGCATCAATTCGGCAACGCTCTTTCCGTCGCGCGCCCCTTCCAGTACTTCATATGTAATAATCGCAATCGATTCCGGATAGTTTAGCT
Source organism: uncultured Bacillaceae bacterium (assembly GCA_963805895.1). Taxonomy (GTDB): domain Bacteria; phylum Bacillota; class Bacilli; order Bacillales; family Guptibacillaceae; genus Guptibacillus. The sequence continues at coordinate 34,766 of CAWDWH010000010.1, read as the reverse complement.
TTAAACCTCTAGCCTGTCGCCTTCTCGCCAAATCAGCTGCTACGACGATCATCAACTTTTCTTGTTCTCTTGCCATTAACTTCAATGCAAACCCTCCCCATTCATACAGAAACCGAATATTAAGATAATTCATATTATACATAAAAAAGATGATCAAAAAATAACATCAGCCTATTTTTATATTGAAGGAAATTTGAATGGTCTCTTTCACCCCTCTTATCAAAATGCTTTCACAACAATGTTGAGAGCGTGTACAAGCTTTCAAACGGTCTGCTTTTTTGTTAAGAAATAATCTGTTAGATAAACTCACACAATGGATATTTTGATATCAAAAAAGAAGAAGGAGCATGATGCTCCTTCTTCTTTCATTTCACTTATAAAGTGAAAATCCCATCAGACCTTAATGGTGGGATAAAATTTCACTCGCTCTTCAACAGGTTTAAATTCTTTCTCTCCTGGAGAAGCTGTCGGGTTACCAAAGGGCATCTGTGCAATTAACTCCCAGCTTCCAGGTAACTTCCATTCTTCTTTCACCTGATCATCAATCAATGGATTATAATGCTGGAGAGAAGCACCAAGCCCTTCTTTTTCTAATGACGTCCAGATTACAAATTGAAGCATACCAGAAGAATGCTGAGACCATTTCGGGAAATTGTCAGCAAATGTTGGCAGTTTTTCTTGAAGGCCATTAATGACGTCCTGATCTTCGAAGAATAGAACCGTACCATATCCACCCGCAAAACCATTCATTCGCCCTTCAGTTGCCTCAAACTGATCAGCCGGAACAATGGCACGAAGGGTTTCCTTCGTAATCTCATTCCAAAGCTTATTATGATGATCATCCAGAAGCACAACGACTCGTGCACTTTGAGAATTGAATGCGGAAGGCGTATGTTTCACCGCATATTCAATCGTTTGTTGAAGCTTCTCATCTGAAATGACGCGTTCCTTCCCAATGCCGTAAATGGATCTTCTTGCTTTTACATCTTCGTAGAAACCCTTCTTTTCTGTACTAGACTCATTATTCGTTGCACCAAAAATTTTATCCTTTATTCCCATGTTGATAACCACCTTTTTCTTTATTTTTTCAAACTACAATGAATCATATTCCAAAAAGGCGATTATGTATAGAAATCAATGAATGATATGGAAAAAGCGTAGTAGGATAGAAAAGGCGATGACTCTTATTTGGGCAATCTCCTTTTTTACTGATGGTTTCAAACATTTATCCGCGATATTTCAGATATATCCGCGAAAATGAGGGTTTTATCCGCGCTTTTCAAGTTATATCCGCGAATTTGAGATTTTATCCGCGAACAGGGGCTTTAGCTAGTCAAAACCATACAAAAAAGCCAGAGACCGTTTGATCTCTGACTTCTCTTAGCTGCCCATCGACGGTAGAGCTCAACTTCCGTGTTCTCATACGGGGCGCGATAAGCGGCGAACTTCTTCGTCAGCCGCGCGCTGCCAGATCCTCATGGATCTCCGAATATCCACTCCGGTCTGCCATCACTTGCTTCCTCGCATTTCTTGCTTCTCCCACCCCTATGAAGCTTTCGAAGAAGTCTTTTATTATCTTTCAAGAAGTTCTTCCTCTTACGAGGTTTTAACATCTTTTGCATACAAAAAAGCCAGAGACCATAATGATCTCTGACTTCTCTAGTTGCCTGGCAACGTCCTACTCTTGCAGGGGGAGATCCCCCAACTACCATCGGCGCTGAAGAGCTTAACTTCCGTGTTCGGCATGGGAACGGGTGTGACCTCTTCGCCATCATTACCAGACTTATACTGGTTTCCACATCAATGTGATTAACCAGAGACAAAATATATCTTACTACATTTCATCAGTGTTTTCAAGAGAAATTTTATTCCCTGAAAACTAGATAGCACGCACAATTTCATCCAAATGTTTTAGGTTAAGCCCTCGATCGATTAGTATTCGTCAGCTCCACGTGTTGCCACGCTTCCACCCCGAACCTATCTACCTCATCATCTCTAAGGGATCTTACCAGCTTAATGCTGTGGGAAATCTCATCTCGAGGGGGGCTTCATGCTTAGATGCTTTCAGCACTTATCCCTTCCACACGTAGCTACCCAGCTATGCTCCTGGCGGAACAACTGGTACACCAGCGGTGTGTCCATCCCGGTCCTCTCGTACTAAGGACAGCTCCTCTCAAATTTCCTGCGCCCGCGACGGATAGGGACCGAACTGTCTCACGACGTTCTGAACCCAGCTCGCGTACCGCTTTAATGGGCGAACAGCCCAACCCTTGGGACCTACTTCAGCCCCAGGATGCGATGAGCCGACATCGAGGTGCCAAACCTCCCCGTCGATGTGGACTCTTGGGGGAGATAAGCCTGTTATCCCCAGGGTAGCTTTTATCCGTTGAGCGATGGCCCTTCCATGCGGAACCACCGGATCACTAAGCCCGACTTTCGTCCCTGCTCGACTTGTAGGTCTCGCAGTCAAGCTCCCTTGTGCCTTTACACTCTGCGAATGATTTCCAACCATTCTGAGGGAACCTTTGGGCGCCTCCGTTACACTTTAGGAGGCGACCGCCCCAGTCAAACTGCCCACCTGACACTGTCTCCGCACCGGATCACGGTGCTGGGTTAGAATGTCAGTACAGCCAGGGTAGTATCCCACCGACGCCTCCATCGAACCTGGCGGTCCGACTTCTATGGCTCCTACCTATCCTGTACAAGCTGTACCAAAATCCAATATCAGGCTACAGTAAAGCTCCATGGGGTCTTTCCGTCCTGTCGCGGGTAACCTGCATCTTCACAGGTACTATAATTTCACCGGGTCTCTCGTTGAGACAGTATCCAAGTCGTTGCACCTTTCGTGCGGGTCGGAACTTACCCGACAAGGAATTTCGCTACCTTAGGACCGTTATAGTTACGGCCGCCGTTTACTGGGGCTTCGATTCAGAGCTTCTCCCGTAAGGGATAACCCCTCCTCTTAACCTTCCAGCACCGGGCAGGTGTCAGCCCCTATACTTCGCCTTACGGCTTTGCAGAGACCTGTGTTTTTGCTAAACAGTCGCTTGGATCTTTTCACTGCGGCTCCCCTGGGCTATTCACCCGAGGAAGCACCCCTTCTCCCGAAGTTACGGGGTCATTTTGCCGAGTTCCTTAACGAGAGTTCTCCCGATCGTCTTAGGATTCTCTCCTCGCCTACCTGTGTCGGTTTGCGGTACGGGCACCTTTTTCCTCACTAGAGGCTTTTCTTGGCAGCGTAGAATCAAGGACTTCGGTACTTTAGTTCCCTCGCCATCACGACTCAGCCTTCACGGTGAACGGATTTGCCTATTCACCAGCCTAATCGCTTGGACGCGCATTTCCAGCAGCGCGCTCTCCCTATCTTTCTGCGTCCCCCCGTCGTTCAAACGGAAAGGAGGTGGTACAGGAATATCAACCTGTTATCCATCGCCTACGCCTTTCGGCCTCGGCTTAGGTCCCGACTAACCCTGAGCGGACGAGCCTTCCTCAGGAAACCTTGGGCTTTCGACGGACAAGATTCTCACTTGTCTTTCGCTACTCATACCGGCATTCTCACTTCTAAGCGCTCCACCAGTCCTTTCGGTCTGACTTCACAGCCCTTAGAACGCTCTCCTACCATTGTCGTAAGACAATCCACAGCTTCGGTGATACGTTTAGCCCCGGTACATTTTCGGCGCAGCGTCACTCGACCAGTGAGCTATTACGCACTCTTTAAATGATGGCTGCTTCTAAGCCAACATCCTGGTTGTCTAAGCAACGCCACATCCTTTTCCACTTAACGTATACTTTGGGACCTTAGCTGGTGGTCTGGGCTGTTTCCCTCTCGACTACGGATCTTATCACTCGCAGTCTGACTCCCGCGGATAAATCGTTGGCATTCGGAGTTTGACTGGATTCGGTAATCCGGTAAGGACCCCTAGTCCAATCAGTGCTCTACCTCCAAGATTCTTGCCGCGAGGCTAGCCCTAAAGCTATTTCGGAGAGAACCAGCTATCTCCAGGTTCGATTGGCATTTCACCGCTACCCACACCTCATCCCCGCATTTTTCAACATGCGTGGGTTCGGGCCTCCATTCAGTGTTACCTGAACTTCACCCTGGACATGGGTAGATCACCTGGTTTCGGGTCTACGACCACGTACTATTTCGCCCTATTCAGACTCGCTTTCGCTGCGGCTCCGCCTTATCAGCTTAACCTTGCACGGGATCGTAACTCGCCGGTTCATTCTACAAAAGGCACGCTGTCACCCATTAACGGGCTCCAACTAGTTGTAGGCACACGGTTTCAGGTTCTCTTTCACTCCCCTTCCGGGGTGCTTTTCACCTTTCCCTCACGGTACTGGTTCACTATCGGTCACTAGAGAGTATTTAGCCTTGGGAGATGGTCCTCCCGGATTCCGACGGGGTTTCACGTGTCCCGCCGTACTCAGGATCCGTCTCGGAGGGCATCGGATTTTGACTACAGGATTGTTACCTTCTCTGATGGACCTTTCCAGGTCGCTTCGTCTATCCGTGCCTTTGTAACTCCAAAGAGACGTCCTACAACCCCAGAGGGCAAGCCCTCTGGTTTGGGCTGATTCCGTTTCGCTCGCCGCTACTCAGGAAATCGCATTTGCTTTCTCTTCCTCCGGGTAATGAGATGTTTCAGTTCCCCGGGTCTGCCTTCCATTCCCTATGTATTCAGAAATGGATACCATCCCATTATGGATGGTGGGTTCCCCCATTCGGAAATCTCCGGATCAAAGCGTACTTACAGCTCCCCGAAGCATATCGGTGTTCGTCCCGTCCTTCTTAGGCTTCTAGTGCCAAGGCATCCACCGTGCGCCCTTAGTAGCTTAACCTTCGATTCATTAGTCTTGATTGCTCAAGCTAAATCATCAGTTATTACTAAGTTATTGCATAAAAAATAATTATTGGATGTCGTTGTTTGTGCTATCTAGTTTTCAAGGAACATGTCTACTACAAGCAAGACACTTTCGCGCTCTTACTATTAGTAGATGTAATTGGTGGAGCCTAGCGGGATCGAACCGCTGACCTCCTGCGTGCAAGGCAGGCGCTCTCCCAGCTGAGCTAAGGCCCCAGGATTCTTTTATGGTGGGCCTGAGTGGACTCGAACCACCGACCTCACGCTTATCAGGCGTGCGCTCTAACCAGCTGAGCTACAGGCCCACAAAAGAAAAGTAAATACCCCGACATAGCCATTAGCCGGAGGTGTTTCTACGAAGAGACTTGCCCTTCTTCAAAACTTACCTTTTCAGTTGAAAGAAGTAAATCATTCTTTCAAAACTAAACGAAACGCTCATGTAAGGTTGGTAACGTAAGTTACCTTCGTAATTCTCCATAGAAAGGAGGTGATCCAGCCGCACCTTCCGATACGGCTACCTTGTTACGACTTCACCCCAATCATTTGTCCCACCTTCGGCGGCTGGCTCCATAAAGGTTACCCCACCGACTTCGGGTGTTACAAACTCTCGTGGTGTGACGGGCGGTGTGTACAAGGCCCGGGAACGTATTCACCGCGGCATGCTGATCCGCGATTACTAGCAATTCCGGCTTCATGCAGGCGAGTTGCAGCCTGCAATCCGAACTGAGAACGGCTTTATGGGATTCGCTTCACCTCGCGGTGTCGCTGCCCTTTGTACCGTCCATTGTAGCACGTGTGTAGCCCAGGTCATAAGGGGCATGATGATTTGACGTCATCCCCACCTTCCTCCGGTTTGTCACCGGCAGTCACCTTAGAGTGCCCAACTAAATGCTGGCAACTAAGATCAAGGGTTGCGCTCGTTGCGGGACTTAACCCAACATCTCACGACACGAGCTGACGACAACCATGCACCACCTGTCACTCTGTCCCCCGAAGGGGAACGTCCTGTCTCCAGGATTGTCAGAGGATGTCAAGACCTGGTAAGGTTCTTCGCGTTGCTTCGAATTAAACCACATGCTCCACTGCTTGTGCGGGCCCCCGTCAATTCCTTTGAGTTTCAACCTTGCGGTCGTACTCCCCAGGCGGAGTGCTTAATGTGTTAACTTCAGCACTGAGGGTGGAACCCCCCAACACCTAGCACTCATCGTTTACGGCGTGGACTACCAGGGTATCTAATCCTGTTTGCTCCCCACGCTTTCGCGCCTCAGCGTCAGTTACAGACCAGAGAGCCGCCTTCGCCACTGGTGTTCCTCCACATATCTACGCATTTCACCGCTACACGTGGAATTCCACTCTCCTCTTCTGCACTCAAGTCCTCCAGTTTCCAATGACCCTCCACGGTTGAGCCGTGGGCTTTCACATCAGACTTAAAAGACCGCCTGCGCGCGCTTTACGCCCAATAATTCCGGACAACGCTTGCCACCTACGTATTACCGCGGCTGCTGGCACGTAGTTAGCCGTGGCTTTCTGGTTAGGTACCGTCAAGGTACCGCCCTATTCGAACGGTACTTGTTCTTCCCTAACAACAGAGCTTTACGACCCGAAGGCCTTCGTCACTCACGCGGCGTTGCTCCGTCAGACTTTCGTCCATTGCGGAAGATTCCCTACTGCTGCCTCCCGTAGGAGTCTGGGCCGTGTCTCAGTCCCAGTGTGGCCGATCACCCTCTCAGGTCGGCTACGCATCGTCGCCTTGGTAAGCCATTACCTTACCAACTAGCTAATGCGCCGCGGGCCCATCCTGCAGTGTTAGCTCGAAAGCCAACTTTCAACATTGCACCATGCGGTGCGATGTATTACCCGGTATTAGCTCCGGTTTCCCGGAGTTATCCCAGTCTGCAGGGCAGGTTGCCCACGTGTTACTCACCCGTCCGCCGCTAAGATCAGGGAGCAAGCTCCCATCTCTTCGCTCGACTTGCATGTATTAGGCACGCCGCCAGCGTTCGTCCTGAGCCAGGATCAAACTCTCCGATAGAAAGCTTAATCTAGCTTTTAAAACAATGTTTTGTTTCCGTAGAAACAACTACTTACATGGCGTTTCGTTCAGTTTTCAAAGATCGATTTGTTTCTTTCGTTGTCGTTTTCAGCGACTCAACTAATATAACACGTTGTTTCGTTTGATGTCAACAACTAATTTGAAATGTTTTGGTTGTTGTTACTCGCTTGTTTCAGCGGCAACGTTATCCATATTACATGATTACTTAAATGAAGTCAATCACTTTTTTCATGCGATGAATACTGTTTTCTTAACAACGTTCTCTACTATATCAGTTACATTTCTAGTGGTCAATACCTTTTAAGAATTTATTATTTATAATGACACGACCTTTACCATCAAACGTATACCTGAACTGTTAACATCTCATTTCTTAAAGCTCATAACGATAATACCATCACTTCATAATGAAGCATGAAACATAGAGCGCGTCTCGCCACTTTGTTTATCACCTTAATCAAACGTTTGTTTAATTAGTTCTCTCCTCCCCCCACCTTCTCAAACATCTCATCTTTCTTTTTGTTTTTCTTTTTTTCATGCCTGAAATCGCTAAATTCACGAAATTTCTCAGAGCGCTGATTAATCTTCTCTTCAAACGAATCGGTCGCTCCCAATAACCGATCTTCTTCCATTTGAATCGCATCATTAAATTCGGACTGAATTTTATGAAGTATCTTCTTTTCTCTGATTGCGCTTTATTTAGATCGATAACTTCAAGGAACCCTACCCCGCCCCAGGTCTGGTTAGCCTTACTTATTGAGTACGAATCCACCCACTCTTTTTCATAAGAAACAACGCAAAAAAGCAGCCGATTGCTCGGCTGCTCCTGACGTATACGCTATGCTAGGAACACAAAATATGCGATAAAGACAAAGAACAAAACATACATGATCGGATGAATTTTCTTTCCTTCACCTTTCACGACCATTGTGATCGGGTACATGACGAATCCGAGTGCAATTCCTGTTGCGATGCTGTATGTTAGCGGCATAGCAACGATGGTTAAGAAAGCCGGAACCGCGATTTCAAATCGCTTCCACTCAATGTTACCTAATACGCCAACCATCAGTACACCTACTATGATTAATACCGGCGCCGTAACAGAAGGTGTTACGACTGCTAATAATGGTGAGAAGAATAGAGCTAAAATAAAGAACCCGGCTGTGACAACGGATGTGAATCCTGTTCGCCCACCTGCCGCCACTCCTGAAGACGATTCGATATAAGCTGTTGTTGTTGATGTACCAAGAATCGCACCAAGTACAGTCGCAGATGAATCAGCAAACAACGCTTTACCCGCTCGTGGTAGCTTGTTGTCCTTCATTATTCCTGCCTGAGTAGCGACTGCAATCAATGTACCTGCTGTGTCAAAGAAGTCCACGAATAAGAATGTGAGAACAACGACAAGCATATCGATCGTAAATAAATCGCCAAGGTGACCGAAAGCAACTCCGAACGTTGGTGCAAGACTTGGAACACTCCCGACAATACCAGTTGGAAGGGGTACCTGATTGAACACCATTCCAACGATCGCTGTGATGACCATTCCGTAGAAGATACCACCCGTTACATTACGAACCATAAGAATAACGGTGATAATCAAGCCAAATACCGCAAGTAGCGTTGGTCCTGCTAGAAGGTCTCCCAATTGTACAAGAGTCGAATCGTTGTTCTGGACAATCCCAGCACTTTGAAGACCGATAAATGCGATGAAAAGTCCGATTCCGCTTGCTGCGGCGTATTTTAATTCCATCGGAATCGCATTAATAATCTTTTCTCTTATTTTAAATATCGTAATAATAATAAAGATAATTCCTGAAACAAGTACTCCTGCAAGAGCCGTTTCCCACGGAACACCCATAACAGTTACAACCGAATAGGTGAAGAATGCATTCAGTCCCATTCCTGGTGCGAGCGCAATCGGATAACCTGCTAGAATACCCATAATTAATGTACCTAGCGCAGCAGCAAGTGCTGTTGCGGTAAAGACAGCCCCCTGATCCATTCCAGCATCAGCCAGAACAGCCGGGTTAACAAATAGAATATAAGCCATTGATAAGAACGTCGTTAGTCCTGCAATAGTTTCTTTTCTGTATGTTGTATTATGCTCTTGAAAGCGAAAAAAACGATCCATTTCTTAATTCCCCCTTATTCCCCTTCATCCATCTTCTCTACCAGTTCAGTTACCTCTGCTTATTCTTTATTAATTGAGATGAACTATTCATAAAAAGAAAAAAAGCTCCGGGTTCTCTACCCGGAGCGGACTAATAGGAAAAGAGAGGATCGCTTTTCACCTGCTTCATGAGCTGGGTGTTTAACTAGGCTCCCTGTTTCCTTCGTAGTCAGGTTATTTACGGTAACCTGGTAGAGACTTTCGGGCCATATTCCCGATGTTATACGATGGATGATCGTTCATTTATTTACTTTAGTAGTGTATCAACTAACAGACGCTCAGTCAACACCAAACACGAACATTATCTCTCTTTTTTATAAATTCGTTCGTGTTTATTCCCACTCAATGGTCGCTGGTGGCTTAGAGGTAATGTCGTACACTACGCGGTTAACATGATCCACTTCATTCACAATCCGAGTGGAGATGAGCTCGAGGATCTCGAATGGAATACGTGCCCAGTCAGATGTCATCCCATCGATCGACGTTACAGCACGAACACCAATTGTGTAGTCATATGTTCTTGCATCTCCCATGACACCTACGCTACGAAAATCAGGAAGCGCGGTGAAATATTGCCAGATATCACGATCTAGTCCCGCTTTTTTAATTTCGTCTCGAAGAATCGCATCAGATTCACGAACCACCTTCAACTTCTCTTCTGTCACTTCTCCAATCACACGAATGCCAAGACCAGGTCCTGGGAATGGCTGTCTCCATACGATTTCGTCCGGTAGCCCAAGCTCTGTACCAACTTTACGAACCTCATCTTTAAACAGCATGTTCAACGGTTCGATGAGATCAAGCTTCATGTCTTCAGGAAGTCCGCCGACATTATGGTGAGATTTAATCGTTTGGGCAGTTGCTGTTCCACTCTCCACGATATCTGTATATAACGTTCCTTGAGCAAGAAACGACATATCCTCGAGTTTCTCGGACTCTTCTTCAAACACATAAATAAATTCGTTCCCAATGATTTTACGTTTTTTCTCTGGGTCTGTAACGCCTTTAAGTTTTGTAAGGAAGCGATCAGCAGCATCAATTTTGATCAGATTCATTTCAAACCCTTCACCAAATGTCTTCATGACGCTATCCGCTTCATCTTTACGAAGAAGGCCGTGATCGACGAACATACAAGTCAATTGATCACCGATGGCTCTATGAATGAGCGCAGCAACTACAGAGGAGTCAACCCCACCACTAAGAGCGCATAGCACTTTTTTGTGGCCAACAGCTTCACGGATTTCATTGATTTGCTCATCGATAAAGTTTTCCATCGACCAGTTTCCTTCACACTCACACACTTTATACACAAAGTTTTTCAATAGTTCATTTCCGTGCTCAGTGTGACGAACTTCTGGATGGAACTGAACGCCATATAGATGGCGAGAGGAATCGCTCATTGCTGCAACTGGGCAAGATGGATTAGTAGCAGCCACTTCAAATCCTTCTGGCGGAGCTTTAACTAGATCGCCGTGACTCATCCATACAGACTGTTCTTCTGGTAGACCATCATATAATGGGGATTTATCTTTGATTGTTAGCATTGCCTTACCGTATTCACGATGTTTCGCCGCTTCAACACTTCCACCAAAGTGATGAGTCATCAATTGCATACCGTAACAGATACCAAGAACCGGAATGCCAAGATCGAAAATTTCTTCATCGCAGCGCGGCGCGTCTTCACCATATACGCTGTTCGGACCACCTGAGAAGATGATTCCTTTAGGATTAATTTTCTTCACTTCTTCTGCTGTAATGGTGTTCGGATGCAACTCGCTAAATACACCAAGGTCACGAATACGTCTTGCAATTAATTGATTATACTGTCCACCAAAATCGAGGACAATAATGGATTCCTGTGCTTCTAACATCTAATTCCCTCACTTCTATTTAGTCTCTAGTAGCATTGCCCAAATTCGATCGATAAACGGAGGATTGTCCAACTTTTCGATCTCGTTCATCCAAGGTCATATAAAAGAAGCCAGAACTCTGCCATGGTACAAAGGCAGAATCCTGGCTTTTACTAGGAGTATCTGCCTTCATAGTCAGATCATTTACGGTGATCCGGTAGAGACTTCTGGGCCTTATTCCCAGGGATATACGAAGGTTACATCTTGCTGTTCAAACTATGGATTCATTCTATCAACCGGCTATACAGCGGTCAAGATTCCATCTTTTTAATTAAATTTTCCCACAATTTCTTCATTTCATTCCACGAGTCATCATTCGTTTTCCCGCGATAGTAATTCTCCTCATAACGCCTCGTCAATTCCTTCATATCCTTCGTCTCAAGCTTACGATCAACTTGAACAGCATATTCACGGAGTGTCTGATCAGCTCCACGTTTAATCCCATGAAGTTCAAGCAACCACAACAGTCGGAAGTATGCCTCAGAAAGCGCTTTGCCATCATCTCTTCCCTTATATCGAGAAATGACAATACGCTTCAACCAATTTTTATAGTTCTTAAATATTACATATACGAGGACGAGAAGGATAAGGACAAGACCAATTGTATGCCAGATTGTCCACTCGAATGAAAATGATGATGAGCCAGATGAAACCTGCTGCTGTTCGGGAGTTTGCTGCTGCGCCTGTTCTTCTTCAGGCTGAGCAAGATCTGGCGTTTCTGAGTTCGTTGATTCATCAGCATTGTAGTCATTTACAAAATCAGCCTGGTTCGAAAAGCCACGAGTTGGTTCGAACGGAACCCATCCGATGCCAGGAAAGTATGCTTCAACCCAGGAGTGTGCGTTGTTATTCGTGATTTCATATTCACGGTAGTCTCCTGCTCCCTCAACAAATTCTCCTTCTGTAAATCCCTTCACCCAGCGCGCAGGGATATCAAGACTTCTAAGAAGAACGGTCATCGAGCTGGAAAAGTTATCGCAGTACCCAAGTTTCGTCTCAAATAAAAACTGGTCAACATAGTCTTCATTTTCACCCGGAATGGCAACATCCGTCGTTTCGTATACATACCCATTCCCAACGAAATAGTTTTCAATTGACCTCGCTTTATCATAAGGATTATCTTCATCGGCTGTAATCTTCTGAGCAAGCTCTCCTATCCTTGATGGGAGAGACTCAGGCAATTGAAGATAAGTATTCTTCATTTGTTCTGTATATTCAGTAGGCGCTTCCCTCAAGAGCTCTTCTGAAAAAGTCGGAGATTCGTAGTCAAGATTATAATTATCTAACACGATCGACTCTCCCAGATTTCGGGTAAAAACTTTGCCCGTCAAAGGGTTTTCAAGAAATTGAACATCCGCTCCAGTCTTGATATCCGTTACCTGACCGGGGTGAATAATAAAGTCAAACTCCTCGTTTCCGCTCATATTAATCTTTGTATCAAATGCTTCTAACTCTACACTATCTTCATAGAGAGTTTCCGTCTTACCTTCGAAAGGAACACGATCTTCTACTGACGATTCCCAACCTTTTCCGGTATATCTATCTTTCGATTCAACACGCCAGTAGCCTCGATCTTTAATTGCTGCCGTAAAAACCGGTGTATCATCCATAACGAAAGGACCACCAAGTTTAGAATCGTCCTCCCCATATCCAATCTTACTGACGCCGTTCCCATACTTGCCATCTCCATCATCGTTACCAGTTGTCTTTTTCAGAAAAGGCACAGGATCTGCCCATTGTGGCTCAGCTTTGGGGGCAATGTACCCAAACAACGATGAGAAAGCAATGATAATGACTAACGGTATCAGCCAGTATACAGGGAACCGTCCTTTGGAGAAAATAACTCCTTCTTGTTCTTGAATACGTAGAATTTGCAGTAACCCTAGCAGGATAAAGCCAATGACGACGATTCGAATGATGGCATTATCCGCATTGTAGACAGTAAACGTATCGATCACAGAAATGTACACAATCGTTACGAGCAGGAACAAAAAGATTCTTCTCGTTTGGATGAGCCAATATTGCATTAAGTAGCTGATCAGCCACAAAAGAATGAAGAACAGGAAAGTCCTGAACACATTGGACAGCCCATCAAAATTCGTAGCAAATAAAAGACTCATATTCTTTGAGAAATCCGAGACAAAATAATCGAACCACAGAAAGTCAAAAAATGGACCTGGGAAAAACATCGCATGGAGAGCATATATTAACGCTATACCTTTTATTGGGAACGATAACCAGAATGGCAATTGGAAGTACGAAAGCAGAAACAAAAAAGCTGTAAATAATATGAAGATCTCCGTCTGCCCAGTATCTGAAATGACCGTAAGTGGTCTTAACCATTCCCAGAATAAGAGAAAACCTAACCCGTAGAGGAGAAGCGAATACAGCCAGTCTGTTTTTTCATTAACTTGTTGCACGCTTCCCACCTCCCTTTAACTCATCATTAAATGAATCTCCAGCAATCGCGTGAGCTCTAATTCCGTATTGAGCAAGCTGATTGAGTTCCGCTTGTTGCTCTAATGTGATGTGCTCGGTGACATAGAAGAATTCAACTTGCACCTTTCGCGCTACAAGCTCTTTCAAAGTTGAAGTCAGCGCCACATCAAGAGACGGGCTAATCATTAGGACACCTGTACCTGCAGGGAAATGATTGGCCTCTCTTTTTACAATCGTATCAAACGATGTCGCTCCATTTGCCTGGACGCGAGCAAGATGATGGAACACTCTCCTACGCTGCGCTCTTCCACCATTAATACTTAGCACCGAATGATCTTTACCAGATGAAACCAACCCAATCATGGCATTTTGTTTTAATGCTGCGTTTGTCACCGAAGCAGCAAGCCGCACCGCCTTCTCAAATAAAGGCGATTCCTCACGTCCATAGTGACTTGTCTGACGATCAAGGAAAACCATAAAGTCCTGGCTAATCTGCTGCTCAAATTGTTTTGTTACGAGCTTTGACCCTCTCGCCGTTGCTTTCCAATCTATCCATGAGAGCTTATCACCAGGTACATAATCGCGTACACTCACAGCAGTCGAATAATCGATATCAGCTTTTCTTGGCGATGGCCTTGTTCCAGAAAGTTGTTGGTTATATGGCACCCATGAAATTTCCTGATAACTCGGTAGAACATAGATCGACTGATCATGCTCCACAGACTTCTCATGTTGCACAAACCCAAACATATCACCTGTTTTACATCGCAACCTTTTGAATTGATATTCCCCACGTGGAATTGGTTTGATGGAATAGCGAAATGAAAGTTCTTTTCTAAACATCGGTAGCAGCAAGGCGAGTGAACGCTTTTGATAGCGTGTTGATGACTCGACTGCAAGTGGAATAAGCCGCTCTGGAAGTACATCTTCTACAACCAGGTAGAAAAGTGGAAAAAGACTTTTTCTCTCTACATGAATCGTCACTGTCAGTTCCTGTCCATCAGTTAATTCCGTATGACTGATCGACCGCGTCATTTTCATTCCAGTTAGAGGATAGAAAAGCAAAAGAAGTGAATAAATCGCGAAGGGCAAAAAGCTATAGAAGAGAAACCAGCTAACGAATCCACCTTGAAACATTGCATACGAAAAAGTAATGAGAAAGAGCAGTGCTAAAAAGATGAACTTTAGCACTCGATTGTTCGCAAGCTTTTCTCTCATTTCACTTTCTCTTCCCTCTGAAGTGGCACCCTGACGCGATGAATAATTTCTTTAATAATCTCTTCTGGCTTCTGCCCTTCAAAGGTAGCCTCTGACTTCAAGATAATACGATGGGAAAGCACATATGGGGCAAGGAATTTCACATCATCTGGTAATACATAATCGCGATTGCGCATGAATGCATATGCCTGACATGCTTTCATTAGTGACAGTGACCCACGAGGACTTGCGCCAAGATAAACGGATGTATTATTTCGGGTTCTGTTTACGATATCAATGATATATTGCTTAACAGAGCCTTCTACAAACACTTCTTTTACTTTTTGCTGCATAGCTAGCAATTCCTCTAGTTCAAGCGCTGTTCCAATAGAATCGATTGGGTGAGCATGCTCCGTGCGGTTTAATACTTCCAGCTCTTCTTCAGGTGTAGGATATCCCATCCGTAGTTTTAATAGAAACCGATCAAGCTGTGCTTCTGGAAGTGGATATGTTCCTTCATATTCAATAGGATTCTGCGTCGCCATAACAAAAAACGGCTGTGGAAGAATATGTGTTTCTCCATCAACCGTTACACTCCCTTCTTCCATTCCTTCTAGAAGGGCTGACTGAGTTTTCGGTGACGTACGGTTAATTTCATCCGCTAAAATAATATTCCCAAGTAATGGTCCTTTCCGAAATTCAAACTTCATTTCTCTTTGATTGAAAATCGAAACGCCGGTTAAATCAGAAGGTAGAAGGTCCGGTGTGAATTGAATCCTGTTGAACTGTGCGCCAACAGACTTCGCAAGGGCACGCACCATCATCGTTTTTCCTACACCAGGTACGTCTTCCAGAAGAACATGGCTTCCGGCAAGCAAAGCAACTAAACTAAGTTCAGTCACATCTCGCTTTCCCACCATCACCTTCTCAATGTTCTCAATGACTTGTTTAACAGCTGGTTGATACGCATCAAACTGGTACGATGAACTCATAGCTGATTCCTCCAATAGTCTTTTATCTTGTTCATTTATCGTGAAAATAGGGATCTTTTCCTATCATTTTGCCATTGATCTAGCAAAAATAAATGTCTGAATACTCATAACCTTATTGTATCAAAAAAATGAAAGTACACGTTAGTAAGTAGTGAGTTTTCCTATATTTTCATTTCCTCTGTTTATAATTGTGGAATAGAACCATGCATGTTGAACGACTCGATCGTTCAGATTGGTCTGTTTCGTTCTGGTTAAAAAAGGGAACACATTTTGCAGAGAGTAGCATCCGAAGAATTGCCAATCTTCAAATTATTATAACGAGGTGAGTACATAAGAAAAAGTGCTTTCTACTTCCGACCGTCCAACTCGTCATGATAATTAAAAGGAGGAAACACAAATGGCAGGTAATCGCGGTGTTGTTTATACAGGCTCAGGTCGTGTTGAGGTTCAGGATATAAGCTATCCGGATTTAGTCCTTCGTGAAGGTCCAGGCGTACCGAAAAGCAATGTCGGCCGTAAGTGTGAACATGGCGTTATTTTGAAGAATATCGTTACGAATATATGTGGCAGTGATCAGCATATGGTTCGTGGACGTACGACTGCTCCTTCGGGCTTAGTTCTCGGTCATGAAATTACAGGAGAAGTGATCGAAGTAGGACGAGATGTCGAATTCATTAAGAAAGGAGATATTGTTTCAGTTCCATTCAACGTTGCGTGTGGACGCTGTAAAATGTGTAAAAGACAGGATACCCATATTTGTCAGAACGTCAATCCAGAGCGGCCCGGTGCTGCTTATGGCTACGTTGATATGGGCGGTTGGATCGGCGGACAATCGGAATATGTGATGGTCCCTTACGCCGATTTTCAATTACTTGCCTTTCCAGATAAAGACAAAGCGATGGAAAAGATTTTGGATCTAACGATGCTATCTGATATTTTCCCGACCGGCTACCATGGTGCTATTAGTGCTGGAGTTACTACAGGTTCAACCGTTTATGTTGCCGGAGCTGGTCCAGTTGGATTGGCCGCAGCTCACTCTGCTCAATTACTTGGTGCCGCCGTTGTCATTGTTGGGGATTTAAAAGAAGAACGCCTCGCACAAGCAAGAAGCTTCGGTTGTGAAACGATCAATTTAAAAGAACACCAGGATCCAGGCGAGCAAATCGATCAAATTCTCGGTGTTCCAGAAGTAGATTGCGCGATCGATGCGGTTGGTTTTGAAGCTTATGGCCATGGAACAGATAATGAAGAACAGCCTGCTATTGTACTCAATACGATGATGGATGTGGTAGAAGCTGGAGGTAAAATGGGGATACCAGGATTATATGTAACTGAAGATCCAGGGGCATCTGATAAAGACGCCAAACAGGGTTCTCTTAAAGTTAGATTTGGACTGGGTTGGTCAAAAGCGCATCATTTCGTTACTGGCCAAACCCCTGTGATGCAATATCACCGTCAATTGATGATGGCGATTCTAAACGGCAAAGCAGACATTGCAAAGGCAGTAAATGCAACCGTTATCAGTCTTGACGAAGCACCTCAAGGCTATCAAGAGTTTGATAGTGGTGTATCAAAGAAATTTGTGATTGATCCACACAGCATGTTGAAGAGGTAAACGAAAAAGGTAGCCCGAGGGCTACCTTTTTTTCATTTCATCATCTATCGTTCAGGCGGAGACGAGTGTTCTCCTCTCTGTTGTTACACTAACTCTCGATCCCAGTGACGATGTTTCGCAATCGCTTCACTAAACGCTGTCACGAAGGCATTCATTTCTTTCCCAGTTACAACACCTGGCTTACCTACTAAATCGTTATTCTCAAGCCACTTCAAACCTTCATGCGTACCACCGATCGGTTTAAAGTGCGAGAATGCTTCATTAATAAAGTAATTAGCTGACTGATAAAATGCCTTATTTTCCTGATTTCCACCTACTGCATAAATAGCATCAAACAAAACAGATTCACTTGTTAGGAAGGTATGGTCAATTTCTGCTTCGGCTCCATCAGTCGCTTTCTTCACACCGAGCTTGTCACTGATCAGCTCAGGTTGAATACCTTTTTCTTTTAGTTCATTAAGTACGTGGATGAGCTCTTCTCCATTAAATCCATCATCTACAATCACGCCAACTTTTCTTGTGTCAGGGCTGAACGATGTGTTCATCTGACTTAGTGCAGGAGACTTTTTATTTACTTCTGAACCACCTTTTTCTGGTTCTTTAGCTCCAATGTTCTGAGCAACAGATTGCGATAATTCTAGATTCACATTTGAGAGCATATCTACCACTTGTTGCTGCACAGATTTACTTCCGACTTTCCCAAGCTCAAAACTAAATGCATTCTTAATATGTTCTTTCTCCACACCACTCATGCTGTTCCAGAATAAGGTTGCCTGAGAGAAATGGTCTTTGAAACTCTCACTGCGCGCACGCACCTTGTGTCCATCTATCTTCTCCTGGTAATGTACGTATCCGCCTTCTTCCTCTGAAGCTGGCTCTGGTTCATTATCAGCAAGAGAATTTTTATGATAGCTTACCTGTCCTTTATTAATCGTTTGTCGCATAAATCCATCTCGTTGATTATTATGGAACGGACAGACTGGTTTATTGATTGGCAATTCATGATGATTCGCGCTTCCGAATCGGTTGATTTGTGTATCCGTATACGAGAACAAACGTCCTTGAAGTAGCGGGTCATTCGAAAAGTCGATACCTTTTACGACGTTACCTGGATGATAAGCAACCTGTTCATTCTCAGCAAAAACATTTTCCACGTTTCGATTTAGCGTCATTTTCCCAACGATTTTTACAGGAATCTCCTCTTCGGGCCAAAGCTTTGTTGGATCCAAGATATCAAAATCAAAATTGAACTCATCTTCTTCTTTAATGATTTGCACCCCTAGCTCCCATTCAGGATAATCACCATTTTCAATCGATTCATATAAATCACCACGATGGAAATCTGCATTTTTTCCTGAAAGCTTTTGAGCTTCATCCCAAACTAATGAGTGGACTCCTAACTTTGGCTTCCAGTGAAATTTAATGAAATGCGATTCTCCTTTCGCATTGACAAAACGGAAGGTATGAACTCCAAACCCTTCCATCATACGGAAGCTCCTAGGAATAGCTCTGTCTGACATCGCCCATAAAGCCATGTGTGCTGACTCTTGGTTGTTAGCAATAAAGTCCCAGAACGTATCATGTGCGGAAGCTGCTTGGGGCACACCGTTATGCGGTTCAGGTTTTACCGCATGGATCAAATCCGGGAATTTAATGGCATCCTGAATAAAAAACACCGGAATATTATTCCCTACTAAATCAAAGTTCCCTTCATCTGTATAGAAGCGAGTTGAAAATCCTCTTACGTCACGAACTGTTTCTGAAGAACCTTTTGAACCTGCCACCGTTGAAAATCGAACAAATACAGGTGTTGTCCTTGATGGATCTTTAAGAAATTCAGCATCTGTATACTCTTCTAAAGAATCGTACACTTCAAATTCACCATGGGCAGAGAAGCCTCTCGCATGCACGACACGTTCAGGAATGCGCTCATGGTCAAAGTGAGTCATTTTTTCTCTAAAATGAAAGTCTTCCATTAATGTGGGTCCGCGTTCACCAGCTTTAAGAGAAAATTCATCTTCTGAAACTTTTTGTCCCTGATTCGTCGTCATTTTCCCTTTATCATCCGTACTGTACTTCTCTAACTGCTCTTTTTTCTTATTGTCCTCGCTCACAGCAATTCCTCCCAATATAGCTATATGTAGAATCTTATATAGTGCGGTTCCCCAATTCACTAAATCCAAACCCTGATTTGAATTTTTTAGGTTATTATCTAATTTAAAAACTCCATCATCTCAAAAGATGACGGAGAATAATCTACGATAAAAACCTTTTTCCACATTGTATTAATCTATGTTTCTCAACTCATGAAATTTCATATAAACGAAGCACGCATACAAAACAACTAACACGGCTCCTCCAGCCATAATATGTTGGATGCCGATCCCTGTTGAAAGCAGAAGGGCCGTCATGGCATAGCTGACCGGGATAAGCCCCATTGAAGCAAGCGAGATCAGCCCCATTACACGTCCTAATACCTTTTCTTCAATCATTCCCTGGATGGCAGATAGAAAAGGAATGTTACTTCCAGAAAGACACGCACCAAAAATCACAAGCATGAGAATACTCACCCAAAGCACTGTAGAGAAGCTCAATCCGATAAAAGCAAGACCTGAGAAAATGAGGGCAAGTAACGCGACCTTTCCCCGCTTTTTCGTTAAGTTAAGTATACCGACAATAATAGAGCCAATTAGCATTCCTACTGCAGCTCCAGCTTCTAACAAACTAAACGTCACCGCATCACCATTCAGGATCGCCTTTACAAAAAGAGGGAGTCCCATTGACATTGGGCCAACTAGAAATAGATTCATAAAGACCGTTGTAAGTACAACAACTATTAATACTCTTGATTCCTTTACATAGAGAAGCCCTTCTTTAAAGGTTTCAAAAAAAGATCGCTCTCCAGTCACCTGTTCAACTGAACGGTTTGGAATCTTCATAAGATAAATAAGCATGCTACCTAGAAAAAGCATGATCGCCGTTATCGCGAACACAATTTCATAGCTTCCAAAAGCAATGACGAGTCCAGCTAACATTGGAGCAATAATAAAAGAAGCTTGATTTGTCATTTGAATAATGGAATTACCCCTGGTCAGATTTTCTTTTCGTATTATGGATGGGATGACTGCAGTCTCTGCTGCCCAGAAAAACGCATCGAGGATTCCAAAGAAGAAAGCAACTCCTACAAACGTCCAGAACGTGACATTACCGAAGATAAACCAGAGAACGAGCCCGCCAAGTAAGATCCCTCTAGAAAAATCCGATAGAAACATAATTTTCGTTTTACTCATACGGTCAGCAACCGTTCCACTGATAATCATAAACAAAAGTCTTGGAATGCTCGATGCAATATAAATAAGACCAAGTGAAGCTTCAAGATTCAATACATTAACAATGTACCAGCTTTCTGAAAACAGAAAAAATGAAATTCCAAAACTTGATAGAAATGCTGCACCCCAAAGAAGTAGAAAGTTTCGATTTCTAAAAAGTGATTCACCCTCACTATTTGATATGCTCTTCGTTTTTTCGAGTACCGTCTCATTTAACGCCATCCCCAACACCCCTGCTTTTTGATACATTAAGTATATCGAAAAGCAGAACCATCAGACGATGACCCACAGATTGAAATCCGCTCCGTCTTAAGGCTGATTTACTCAAAGGATCATCTACTATCATACGATTTTTAATCAAAAAAGCTTCCTCCACGTCTATCATGTGGAGGAAGCTTTTTGAAATCTATCCGGATATGCCGGACGGATGGGAGCATGATTTACATCATGCCGCCCATACCGCCCATTCCACCCATGCCGCCCATATCAGGCATGCCACCGCCGCCTGCATTTTCTTCAGGCTTATCAGCGATTACTGCTTCTGTAGTAAGAATCATAGCAGATACGGATGCTGCATTTTGTAGAGCAGAACGAGTTACTTTAGTTGGGTCAACGATACCAGCGTCAACCATGTTTACCCATTCACCAGTAAGGGCGTTAAAGCCAATACCGATCTTCTCGCCTTTAAGGCGCTCAACCACTACTGATCCTTCAAGACCAGCGTTGTGAGAGATCTGACGGATTGGTTCTTCAAGTGCACGAAGAACAATCTTAACGCCAGTTGCTTCGTCTCCTGTTGCTTCTACAGCTTGAACAGCCTTAACGACGTTCACTAGCGCTGTACCACCACCGGATACGATGCCTTCTTCAACTGCTGCACGAGTCGAGTTAAGAGCATCTTCGATACGAAGCTTACGCTCTTTCAATTCAGTTTCAGTCGCCGCACCAACTTTGATGACAGCTACGCCGCCAGCAAGCTTAGCAAGACGTTCCTGAAGCTTTTCTTTATCGAATTCAGAAGTTGTTTCTTCTAGCTGAGCTTTGATCTGATTTACGCGACCAGCGATCTTGTCAGATTCGCCAGAGCCTTCAACGATAGTTGTGTTTTCTTTCGTAACAACAACTTTCGAAGCGCGTCCAAGCTGAGTGATGTTCGCTTGTTTCAAATCAAGACCAAGATCTTCAGTGATGACTTCAGCACCAGTTAATGTACCGATGTCTTCAAGCATTGCTTTACGACGGTCACCAAATCCAGGAGCTTTAACAGCTACTGCATTGAACGTTCCGCGAAGCTTGTTCACAACAAGCGTTGCAAGTGCTTCACCTTCAACGTCTTCAGCAATCATAAGAAGTGGTTTACCTTGTTGTACAACTTGCTCAAGAACTGGAAGTACATCCTGAATGCTTGCAATTTTCTTATCTGTGATAAGAATGTAAGGATCTTCTAGAACAGCTTCCATTTTGTCGGAATCTGTAACCATGTAAGGAGATGCATATCCACGGTCGAACTGCATACCTTCTACTACTTCAAGCTCAGTAGCAAATCCTTTTGATTCTTCAACAGTGATAACGCCGTCGTTACCAACGCGTTCCATTGCTTCAGCGATCAATTGACCTACTTCTTCGTCAGCAGCAGAGATTGACGCAACCTGTGCGATCGACTCTTTGCCTTCGATTGGCTTAGAAATGTTCTTAAGCTCTTCAACAGCAGCTCTAGTTGCTTTCTCGATACCCTTGCGGATAACCATTGGGTTCGCACCAGATGCTACGTTTTTAAGTCCTTCGCGTACCATAGCTTGTGCAAGAACAGTTGCAGTTGTTGTACCGTCACCGGCAACATCGTTTGTTTTGCTAGCTACTTCGGCTACAAGCTTTGCACCCATGTTTTCGAATGCATCTTCAAGCTCGATTTCTTTCGCGATCGTTACACCATCATTTGTGATAAGTGGAGATCCGAATTTCTTCTCGAGGACAACGTTACGTCCTTTTGGTCCGAGTGTAACTTTAACTGCGTTCGCAAGAGAATCAACACCGCGAAGCATTGCGCGACGGGCTTCTTCACTGAATTTAATATCTTTTGCCATTTGTTACCCTCCTAAATGTATGTAGTTCTTTTATTTTTACTTACCTACAACTGCAAGAATATCGTTCTCACGAAGAATCAAATACTCTTTACCGTCAAACTTTACTTCAGTACCAGCATACTTGCTGTAGATAACAGCGTCTCCTTCTGATACTTCAAGAGCTACGCGCTCTCCACCATCAGTTAGTGCACCGCTACCAATAGCTACGACGCGACCTTCCTGTGGCTTTTCTTTTGCAGAATCCGGAAGCACGATCCCACTAGACGTTTTTTCTTCTAATTGAATTGGTTCGATTACTACACGATCACCTAAAGGTTTTAACAACTCAAACACCCTCCTCAGATGGAATTTATGGTTTGATCTGTCTTATTAGCACTCACCATCGTCGAGTGCTAACACAAGTATATAATAAATAATTCACTATTTTTTTGCAAGTATTAAAGTTGATATTTTTTGAAGGAATTTTCTCACTTCTTGAAATGTACGCATTTTGCGAAGAAAAGATAAGTCTTATGAACTAGGTCAAAAAGGTTCTTGTGATGCTTCCATACAGAGAGTTAGCAGAAGCCTTATGTACGGCATTCCCTCTAGTAAGTGTGTTAAACTAATACGAGTATGCAAACCACTAAAAGGAGTCATGCTTCTTGGCAAAACATTATTGGACTATATTGATTACCTATATCGTCATGCAGCTTTCAGGGTTCGTTGGTGTAAGTTTACTTCAAGCACTAAATATTCCCGATCCAGTTGTAACCTGGTCAGTCTTTAGCTTTCTTACGGCACTGATCATCATGTTGTTTCTTCTCCGCTCTACTCCTGATGTACCTTTTGAGCGCTCAACGCGCGTCTCAGTAGGACAGACAATCGGATGGAGTATTCTCGGTGTGTTCATGGCTTATGCATCACAAATCATTGCAGCAATGATTGAGATGAATGTACTTGGAATCGATCCAGGTTCTGAAAATACTGAAATGCTCATTGAAGTGGCAAAAGCATCACCAATTTTCATTATCGTAACATCGATTATAGGACCGATCCTTGAGGAAATTGTTTTCCGAAAAGTTATTTTCGGGTCATTATACAAACGATTTAATTTCTGGATTGCTGGCATACTAAGCTCTGTCATTTTCGCCGCGATTCACTTCGACTTTTCTCATATTCTGGTTTATGCGGCAATGGGACTAACATTCGCATTTCTATATGTTAAAACCAAAAGACTCATTGTTCCAATCATCGCCCATATGACCATGAATACGATTGTCGTATTAATTAATGTTTATTTAGCTGATGATATTATGAAGATGCAAAAACAGCTTGAGCAAATGCAATCGTTTATTGGAGGACTGTTTTAATGAGATTTTCACCAATATTAATGGGGTTTTTCTATGCGGGTATCGGCTCCATCTTTACTTACCTTGCCATTCAAAGCGCAGGTTCTGATGGCGAGATGTGGGGCATTTGGACAATTATCTTGATGATTCTAGCTACCATTGATTTTGTCTACTCCATCCGCTTTTTCTTATTGAAGAAGAAGATTAACCAACTCAAGAAGAAAGAACAAAACAAAAAGCGATAGGGGGCTGCCCCTATCGCTTTTTGATATGCTTTTAACTTGTCTTATTTGCTTCTTCTGCTTCTTCTAGTATACGCTTCGCTTCTGCCTGTAACCTTTTGCGATATCCGTATCGCGAAACGATGATACTAAATTCATAAAGAAGTAAAAGCGGAACAGTTACCATTAGATGTGAAATAATCTCAGGTGGTGTGATCATTCCTGCAATTACGAGAAGAACGAAATAGGCATACTTTCTGATTTGCACGAGCATAGCCGGATTTAACATCCCTAACCTCGTAAAGAACAGAACAATCACAGGTAGCTGAAATACAAAACCAAATGGCAAGGTTAATTGAAACAAAAAGCTGAAATATTGATTTGCTCCATACATTTCTTGAATGTTTAGATTTTCCGCAAGGTTCCCGACGAAATTGATTACAAATGGGAACAGAACAAAATAAGAAAAGGAAACTCCACCAAGAAACAGAATAAATACGGCAGGAATGTAAGATAACGTAACCTTCCGTTCGTGTTCAAATAGTCCTGGCGAAATAAATGCCCAAAGCTGATAAAGCGCAAGCGGGGACGTCATAATAAAAGCAATCAAAAAAGCGAAGCTGAAATATACTTTCAATGGGTCAGTAAGATGAAATGCGTTCATCGCTATACCCTGTGCTTCAGGAGCATGTTGCAAGAACACGATAACTGGCTTAGCCAGAAACAGTCCAGCAACAAAGGAAAGAATTAAGAGAACGACTGTAATAATAATTCGCTTTCTTAATTCTTCTAAATGATCATAGATGGATTGTTTCTGATCCTCCATTCCCTATCCGTCCTAACCGATTACTTGTCGTTATTTTTCTTGTCTTTTGGCTCGTCATCATCATCTGCCAAACCTTTTGTTGCGTTCTTAAACTCACGAAGCGTGTTACCTGCTGCTTTACCAAGTTCAGGTAATTTCTTTGGCCCAAAAATAATCAAAGCAACAATTGCAACTAGAGCGATACTTCCGCCACCTAATCCCATTCGTGTCACCTCCTTATCAAATTGTTTAAACTGGGTAATGTTTCATAAAATAAACCAGTGCCTGTAGTTCAACAGCAAGATCAATATGATGCACACGAATGTGCTCAGGTACAGTTAAACGTGCAGGAGTAAAGTTCAATATTCCTCTGATTCCCAGTATGCTCCATCTGATCTGCGATTGACTGTGCAACATGAACTGGAACGGTTAAAATGACGACTGAAATGTCATTTTCCTTAAGTCGCTTCTGAAATTCATCGATATGATAGACAGGGACACCGCCGATCTCCTGTCCAACCTTCTCAGAATCAGCATCAAATGCAAGTTCAATCTTTGTATTATTATTTTTAATGAAATTGTAGTGCAGAAAGGCTGTCCCAAGATTTCCCACCCCGATCAGAGCGACTTTTGTCGTTTCATCCTGATCAAGCGTCTTACTGAAGAAGGTCAATAGATAATGAACATTATATCCATATCCCTTCTTTCCTAGTGCACCAAAATAGCTAAAATCTCTACGAATCGTAGCTGAATCTACCTTGATCGCTTCACTCAGCTCAGCTGAAGAAACGCGTTGTTTACCTGATGCACTTAAATTCTTTAAATAGCGATAATAGAGCGGCAGTCGCTTCGCTGTCGCCTGCGGAATTTTTGCCTGATCAATATTCATATCCATCCTCCATATTGATCTCAGCGCTCCATCGTTACCTTAATCGCGCGTGTAATCCCCGCTTTTCCCTCCCGTTTTGGTAACGAGATAGGTTTCCCCGATAACAATGCCTTTATCCACCGCTTTGCACATATCATAAACTGTTAATGCTGCCGCTGATGCTGCCGTCAGCGCTTCCATTTCAACGCCAGTGCTTCCGCTCGTCTTCACATGAGCTTCAATGATCAGCTCATATGATGGAGATTTAGCCTGCCAATCAAAATGAAGATCAACGCCAGAAAGCGCTATCGGATGACACATGGGGATGAGATCTGATGTTTTTTTTGCTGCCATAATTCCGGCTATCTGGGCAACCTGAAGCACGTCGCCTTTCTTCATCGTTCCTGCATTAATACCGGAATAAATTTCTTCACTCACCTGAACGCTCGTACGCGCAGCTGCTGTCCGAACAGAGGGAGTTTTATCAGAAATGTCGACCATTCTTGCGCGGCCATCTTCATTAAAGTGAGTAAATGAACTCATATTTGCCCCTTTCTTCATCAAATGATGATAGAAGGTTACTACTACTACTTGTGACTATACACCATTTCTTGTTATTTTGCTGTTTTTTCGCTGACATTTTTTGCTGAATCATGAACATTCCTTTAGTTGCTCAGCCTATGCCCTCTGCGGTAAACTAAAAGCAAACTCATGAGGTTGCCGAACGAAAGCAATACACCTGATATTAGCGTTCTATTCTCTAATGAACGAGAAGAGAAACGTTTTAAGGTATAAGGAAGGAATTAGAGGTGAAACAAACATGATCGTACTGCAAGTAAATGGGCTCACCAAATCATTCGGTGCTGATACCATTTTATCGAATATTAAATTAGAAGTACAATCCCGCGACCGTATTGCGCTTGTTGGACGTAACGGTGCAGGTAAATCAACTCTTCTGAAGATGATTACGGGACAACTTTCACACGACTCTGGTGATATTATTAAGCCTAAAGATGTCTCCATGGGCTATATGGCACAGGATACAGGGCTTGAATCTGGACTTTCGATCTGGGATGAAATGCTAAGTGTCTTTGAACGATTGCGAAAGATGGAGTCTGAACTCAGACGATATGAACAAAAGATGGGCAACCCCAAAGTTTACGAGAATCCGACTGAGTATGAGCGAATTCTAAAAGAATATGACGAGCTTCAAGTTGCCTTTAAAGATCAGGGTGGTTATAAATACGAAGCAGATATTCGAACCGTATTGCACGGACTCAACTTTAAGGATTTTGATTACAGCACAAAGATTTCTACGCTAAGTGGTGGACAAAAAACACGACTCGCTCTTGGTAAACTTCTGCTTACAAAACCAGAGTTACTTATTTTAGATGAGCCGACTAACCACCTGGATATTGAAACACTTACATGGCTTGAAGGCTATCTTCAAAACTATTCCGGTGCCTTGTTAATCGTTTCTCATGACAGGTATTTTCTAGATAAGATTGTAACAAAAGTTTATGAGATTTCAAGACATCGAGCAGAACGTTTCGAAGGCAATTATAGTTACTACCTTGATGAAAAAGAACAGCGCTATGAGCAGCAGCTTAAAGAGTTTGAGAAACAACAAAAAGAAATTGCGAAGCTAGAGGACTTCGTTGCGAAAAACATCGTACGTGCCTCAACAACGAAGCGAGCGCAAAGCCGTCGTAAGCAGCTCGATCGCATGGAACGCCTCGATAAGCCTAAAGGTGATGAGAAGTCAGCCAATATTTCATTCCGTATCGATAAACAGACAGGTAATGACGTATTAACTTTGAGAGAATTATCAATCGGCTATCCTAATAACGTGATCAATGATCACTTAACATTCGATCTGAAACGTCAAGAAAGTGTTGCACTTGTCGGTCCGAACGGAATTGGTAAATCCACACTACTTAAAGCTATTGTTTCTGGTGAGACTCTCCTTAGTGGAGATATTCATCATGGTAGTAATGTTCAAATCGGTTTCTACGATCAGGAACAAACGAATCTTAACTCTAATAAATCCGTTCTAAAAGAACTCTGGGATGACTTCCCGCTCACCGATGAAAAAGATATCCGCGCTGTTCTTGGACGCTTCCTTTTTACAGGAGATGATGTTCTAAAAACAGTTTCCGATTTAAGTGGTGGCGAGAAAGGTCGACTAGCCCTTTCAAAATTAATGATGCAAAAATCAAATCTTCTTATTTTGGATGAGCCAACAAATCACCTTGATCTTGATAGCAAAGAAATTCTTGAAGAGGCGCTTATTCAATTTCCTGGAACCATCCTTTTCGTTTCACATGACAGATACTTTATTAATCGAATTGCTACTAGAGTAATCGAATTATCAAAAGATGGCGTAACGCCTTACCTTGGCGACTATGATTATTACGTAGAGAAAAAACAGGAACTGTCTGAGCTAGCCGCACTCGAACAACAGGAAAGCCAAGTGGCTCAACAAGTCCCATCTGGTAAAACTAGCTTCAAGCAGGACAAAGAAACAAAACGTCAAGAGCGCCAGATGATGAGAAGAATTGAAGAAATTGAACAAGAAGTAGATTCCTCAGAAAGTCGTATCTCTGAAATTGAAGAAGAACTATGTATCCCTGAAATTTTTGAAGATCACGAAAAGGTCATGAAATTAAATGAAGAAATGGATCATCTTCGGAAGCAAACAGATTCACTAATGGAAGAATGGGAAGAATTACAGGAAGCATAAAAAAACAGTCCACTGTGGACTGTTTTTTCTTTAGATAGGGAATTTTCCGACATATTCACACTATCCACATACTTATGCACAATAAGAAGCCTAATAAAGCTTACACTCTAAAATTTATCCACATTATCCACAACCACCCACTCACTTATGCACAAGCTATTACCAATTTGCTAAAAGCTAGAATAATGAGCTTTCAACTTATTTGTCCACATTGTCCACATAAGTGTGGACATCCGTTCTTTTTAAGATTCAATTGGTTGATCAAAGGAAAAAACCTTCCTTAAATCGACCACAGTCGGAGATAACTAACGTTGGAAACGATTTAACCATTTCAACACAAAAAATCCAGGATTAGATCTTTAGTTCTAATCCTGGATTTGCGTTAAGTTGAAGTGAAGATCGCTTGCCTTTTCGATAAGCAATTGTTCCTGCTGCTGCGATCATAGCTGCATTATCGGTACAATAGTATAAAGGCGGAATCACAAGCTCTGTCTCAGTTCCTTGAAACGCCTCTGTTAGAGAGCTTCTGAGTCCTTCGTTAGCAGCAACCCCTCCAGCAAGAAGCACCTGTTTCACTCCGTACTCTTTTGCGGCTCGTAATGTCTTGGTCACGAGTACTTCAACAACCGATGCCTGAAAACTAGCTGCAAGATCTTCTGGTTTCAGTTCCACATTCCGTTGTTTGGCATTGTGAACCGTATTGATGACTGCTGATTTCAAACCACTGAAGCTGAAATCATAGGATCCCTTTTCTAGCCATGCACGTGGAAGTGGAACCGACTCCTCACCCTCTTGTGCAAGCCGGTCAATATGGGGGCCACCAGGATAAGGGAGTTGCAATGTTCTTGCCACCTTATCGTAGGCTTCACCTGCTGCATCATCACGAGTCTCACCAATCACATCGAATTCTCCTTCAGCAGGCATATAGACTAGCTCCGTATGCCCACCTGATACGACAAGAGAAAGCAATGGATAGGAGAGGTCTGCAACCAGCTGATTAGCATAAATATGCCCTGCGATATGATGTGTTCCAATAAGCGGCTTCTGGTGGGCAAACGCAAGTGCTTTTGCCGTATTAACGCCAATCAATAGAGCACCCACTAACCCCGGTCCTTCTGTAACAGCTACTGCATCAATATCATCCATCGTCATACTTGCTTCATCCAAAGCCTCCTGGAGAATAAGGGTCATTTGTTCCACATGATGCCTTGAAGCAATTTCAGGCACGACTCCACCAAATCGTTTGTGACTCTCAATTTGAGAAGCTACTACGTTAGCAATAACTTCCTTGCCGCCTTTCACGATTGCTACTGCTGTTTCATCACAGCTTGTTTCAATACCCAATATGATTTCCTGTCTATTTTCCATTTAAATTCACCCACATAACTAGCGCGTCTTCTTGGTTATCCGTATAATAATTTTTCCTAATGCCACCATCTTCAAAACCAAATTTACGATAAAGGTTCTGCGCCACTTTATTTGATACTCTTACTTCAAGCGTCATTTTTAATGCACCACGCGATTTAGCAAAACTAATTGATTTCTTCAGCAATGCTTCACCAAGTTTCATCCCTCTGTAATTAGGATGTAAGGCTATATTTGTGATATGCGCTTCATCGATAATAACCCAAACACCACAATATCCCGCAACCTCTTCTCCTACTTCAAGGAGAAGATAAGTAGCGAAATGATTAATGACAATTTCATTATAGAAGGCCGTTCTGCTCCATGGTGTTGGGAATGTTTCGTGCTCAATTCGCATAACAGCTTCTATATCTTCCACGGTCATTGACCGAAAGGATACCGTTTTGTTCATCGCTAATCCCCTACTTTTTCTGTGAAGCCAGCCACTTCGCTTCAGCCTCAGCCATTCTAACGTAGTTTGGTGTAAACTGATGTACATCTTCCACAGGCTCCCTAGTAGATCCTATCCTAGCAAGGTCAGACGGGCGTGCATTTACAGTACTAACCGGTGCAAAAGAAGCTTTTTCCCCTATTATCGCTTCAATTCGCTCCCTGTGCAAAGCGAGGTCATTGCTAATAAATAAGAAGCGTTCGTAACTGTCTTTGTTCTCGTTTAACCATTCTTCGAATATTACGATACGATCTTCCACTAATCTCTCTACATTTGTTCCCTCTGCTGCAAATAGGCTCATATAAACTTGACCGCGTCTTGCGTCAAAGAATGGCACGACTGCACCATTAAAATACCGTCCGTTTTGTCCCAATATCTCAAGACTAGAAACCCCTACTAGTGGGATATTTAATGTCCATGCTAACGTCTTGGCAATGCTTATACCAATCCGAAGACCAGTATAAGATCCTGGTCCCTCCGCTACTACAATTCTATCAAGTTCATCTGGCTTAATCTGAACCTCTTCCAACATCTGTTCGATCGCTGGCATCAAGCGTACGGAATGGTTTTTCTTTAAATTTGTAATGATTTCTCCGACAATGGTATCTCCATCCATAACTGAAACACCCATACAATAATTCGAAGAATCAATTGCTAGTACTTTCATGCTGCAACTCCTTACATACAGACTCATAGAAATCCCCAAATGGTCTTAATATGAGCCTACGTTCTGATTCTCTTTGATGGTAGATCTCTACCCTGAGCAGTTCTTTCGGAAGCATGTCCTGAATAAACTTCGCCCATTCTACTACCGTGATACCATCGCCCTCAAAGTATTCACTAAAACCGAGGTCTTCATCACTTTCTTCAAGTCGGTACGCATCCATATGGTAAAGAGGAATGTTTCCTTGGTATTCCTTTATAATCGTAAAGGTTGGACTGTTGACCACTTTCGTAACGCCAAGTCCTTTTCCGATTCCTTTCGTAAACGTCGTCTTGCCTGCACCTAGATCTCCTTCAAGTGTTAATACACAGCCCGGCGTCAACTTCTCAGCGAGTTTCCTGCCAAACTCCATTGTTTCTTCTGGAGATTTCATGATGAAAGCATATCCACTCATGTTCATCACCTATTCCTTAGACGAGAAGTGATTGTATCCCTTCTTATCCAGTTTGAATTTTTGATCTTTATAACTCATCCATACGCTCGGCCTGTCATCCTCAACATAACCGATCTTATAAATGGCTTCGTTCTTTTCTTGAAAAAGTTCCTTAATACTCATCCAGTTTTCCTTTGCTACTGTTCCAATTAATTCGTAATCTTCTCCCCCATTTAACATCCATTCTAACTTTTGAAAGGAGGAATAAGCATCCAATCCATCTGGTGCCGGAATTAAATCTTGCTCTAGTATAATCGAAACTCCGCTCGCTTCTGAGAGCTCATGGGACTCGCTTGCTATTCCATCACTCACATCGTTCAGCGCGATGCGGAAGCCACTCTTTGAAAGAATACGTCCTGACTTCACTCGAGGGTTTGGCTCCTGGTGATACTTAACAAATGGCGCATCCTCCTTCTCACCTTTTAGTAAAGCAGAAAGCCCAGCTGCTGAACCACCAACTGGTCCAGTTAGGAAAACAACATCTCCTGCTTTCGCCGTACTCCTGAGAAGCCTGCGTCCCTTCTCTATCTTACCAATAACAGTCACCGCAATGTGAAGATCTCCTCGATTAGAAACCGTATCTCCACCAATCATATCCATTTCATATTCATCGCCAATAGCTTTCAAACCTTTATATATTTCTTTCAGTTGTTTTGAGGACCAGCCTGTTTGAGGAACGGAAATCGAAACGAGATAAAACATTGGGATTCCACCCATAGCCGCAACGTCACTAATGTTAACAGCGAGCGCTTTTCGACCAATTTGAAAAGGAGAAAGAGTATTCTTCTTGAAATGAATGCCTTCCACCATTGTATCAACACTGGCAATTTCATCCCATTCCGACTCAATACGATAAAGGGCAGCATCGTCCCCAATGCCCTGAATTAGCTCTTCACGAAACGTATAAGTAGGTTTAATGGATTGAATAAATGCAAATTCATCTTTCACCAAACTCATCTCTCTTTCTATTTTATAAAAAAACCTTAGGAATTTCATCCTAAGGTGCTTTTTCTATCAGTTTATCTTAATTAAGAACAAATTCACATGGTTGTGTAGAAAAACTTGTGTTTCACCTATGAACAGATGGATAAAATGAATTATATTTCCTTAAACTATTACTATAAATAAGGAACTCCGTTAATGCTTTATCTAGCATTCTAATAAGTCTTTTATCCTTAGTCATTACCTTTTGAGTGTATAAAAAAAAAGCGATCATATCGCTTAAAAAAATGGCGGTCTCGACGGGAATCGAACCCGCGATCTCCTGCGTGACAGGCAGGCATGTTAACCGCTACACCACGAGACCAAGTATGGATTGTTCACTTACGTTTATTAGAAATCTGTACCATTGGTACTGCCATTAAATTCAACGTAGTTAATTTTTTAAAATTGGTTGCCCCTAAAGGGACCCCGATTAAAAATTAACGAAGAATATTATTCAACGTAGTTAATTTTTTAAAATTGGTTGCGGGGGCAGGATTTGAACCTGCGACCTTTGGGTTATGAGCCCAACGAGCTACCGAACTGCTCCACCCCGCGACGATATGAATGTAATAATGCTACACTTGCTTCACTATGCTGTGCACTGTTTCTTCCTCTACAAGGTTATGCTTCGATGCGTATCCGTCGAAACAACTCGATGTTGATTCTTAGATGTAACGCTCGTTGCTCCACCCCGCGACGATATGAATGTAAATATGTTGCACTTCTTCAAAATGCGGTGCACTACTGTTTAAATATCTCTCGGACACAAGTAATACTATACCAGATAAGTGTAATGAGTGCAAGCATTAGAAGAAAAAGAAAAAATCCCCTATTACAGGGACTTCTTCACAGCATTTTTGAATGCTTCTAAAATATCATGTTCGTTTTCAATTCCTACAGAAATACGTACGACCTGCTTATTAATTCCAAGCTTTTGTCTAGTATCTTCTGGTATCGTGCGATGGGACGTTGCGATTGGATAGGAAACGGTTGTATCTAACCCAGCTAAAGTAGGTATAATTTTCACCCACCCCAGGGATTTGAAGAATGTTTTAACATCTGCTTTTTCATCTAATTCAATGGAGACCATTGCTCCAGAACCTCTTTCAGCCACATATTCTGGGTAATATAAATTCTTAATTCCTTGGACACCTTTTAGTTGGTTTGCAAGAAAGGCAGCATTTCGAATATGGCGTTCCATTCTTACACTCATCGTTTTTAATCCGCGACATCCAAGCCAAGCTTCAAACGGACTTAGATTAGCCCCAAGGTTAATCACTTTTGCCTTCGCTTTCGCTAAAAGATCCTCTCTCCCCACAAGTACGCCTGCCGTTACATCACTATGACCACCAATATACTTAGTAGCGCTATGAACAACCAGGTCAATACCTGATTGATAGGGTTGAAGCAGATAAGGAGTGGCGAATGTATTATCTACCATGGTCACAAGGTCATGTTTCTGACCCAACTCTTTCAAAAGGTTTAAATCTTCTACTCTTAGCAAAGGGTTTGTTACTGATTCTGTATAAAGTAATTTAGTGTTCGAACGGATTGCTTCCTCGATTTTTTCTTTATCTGTAAAATCTACAAAAGATACCTCTATCCCAAAGTCGGGGAGTTCACCATTAAAAAGAGAATATGTACCGCCATAGAGATCTTCACAGGCTATTACGTGATCTCCAGCCTTTACAACCGCAAGTACTCCCGCAAGAATAGCAGATAAGCCGGAAGAAGTTGCAACCCCCTTAGGCGCCCCTTCAAGGTCCGCTACACCCATTCCCAAATCATCTGTATTCGGATTGCTTACACGAGTGTATAGATAATCTTTCTTTCCCTCATAAAAAGATTCTAGATCATCGAGGTCCTCGAATACAAAAGATGATGTTTGATAAATAGGTTGCACTTTGCTAACTGTATCTGCTTTTGTCTTTCTAGGAAAGCGTACCGCTTTTGTGTCGAAATGAAAATCCATTTATTTTCCCCTTCCATTATATAAAATTCATTTTCATTAACTGTACGTCTTCTCGTAGCGATTATCAAGAGAAGTGGTTCGAAATTTTCAATTTATTGATACAGAGAGGTTTGTTGTCGATTATAGAAGTGGATTCTAGTGAGTTTTCTTTGCTGAAGAAAGGGCTTATTCCG
>CAWDWH010000009.1:0-300256 GCA_963805895.1 uncultured Bacillaceae bacterium | reverse complement strand
ATAGTTGAGATATATCCGCGAAAATGGATTTTATCCGCGCTTTTCGAGTTATATCCGCGAAACCGGGAATTTTATCCGCGAACTGAAAAACAGGATCTTTAGCGACTTGAACCCATTCAAAAAACATACAAAAAAAGCGAGAGAACCAAGGTCTCTTGCCTTTCTCTCTTGCCCAGCCGTGTCTTGTCCTCTCCGGGGGGCATCCCGAATCCGATTGGCGCTCAGAGCTCCACTTCCGGGTCTTCTCATACGGGGAGGGCCAGCAGAAAGCGGCGAACTTCTTCGTCAGCGGCGCGATGACAGATCCTCCATGGATCTTATCCAATATCCACTCCGGGCTCGCCATCCCGTCTGCTTCCTCGAATTTCGCCTTCTCCCACCCCCACCAAGCCTTCGAAAACAAGTCTTTTATTGTCTTTCATGAGAAGTTCTTCCTCTTCTCCAGGTTTCAACATCTTTTAAATACAAAAAAGCCAATAAACGATAACTTCATCTCTTGCCTGACTTCTTCTGTTGCCTGGCAACGCTGCTGCTCTTGCAGGGGGATATCGCCACTATAATCGGCGCTGGAAGAGCTCTAACTTCCGTGTTCGGCATGGGGGAAGGGTGTGACCTTCTTCTGCTACATTACCAGACTTATACTGGTTTCCACATCAATGTGATTAACCAGAGAACAAAAAATATATCTTACTACTATTTTATCAGTGTTTTCAACAGAAATTTTTATTCCCCTGAAAACTAGATAGCACTGCACAATTCATCTCAAATGTTTTAGGTTAGCTCGATCCATTAGTATCTGCGTCAGCTCCACGTGTTGCCACGCTTCGACCCTAAACCTATCTACCTCATCATCTCTAAGGGATCTTACCAGCTTAATGCTGTGGGAAATCTCATTCTGAGGGGGGCTTCGTCAATGCTTAGAATGCTTTCAGCACTGTATCCCTTCCACACGTAGGCTACCCAAAGTTAATGCTCCTTGGGTGTAAAAAATAAACGGGGTACACCAAGCGGTGTGTCCATCCCGGTCCTCTCGTATGGAGCACAGCCTCTCATATTTCCCGCGCCCTGTGACCGGATAAGGACCGACCTGTCTGACCATGCTTTCTGATACCCAGCCCGCGTACCGCTTTTAACGGGCGAACAGCCCTAACCCCTCGGACCAAGCTTCAGCCCCAGGATCCGCTGAGCCGCACGATCTAGGTGCCAAACCTCCCCGTCGATGTGGACTCTTGGGGGAGATAAGCCTGGTGATCCCCCAGGGTAGCTTTTATCCGTTGAGCCATGGCCCTTCCAATGCGGACCCACCCGCATCACTAAGCCCGACTTTCCGTCCCTCGCTCCACTTGGTAGGTCTCGGCAGTCAATATTTCCTCCCTCGTGCCTTTACACTCTGCGAATGATTTCCAACTCATTCTGAGGGAACCTTTCTGGGCGCTTCTCCCGTTACACTTTAGGAGGAGTGCGACCTGCCCCAGCTCAAACTGCCCACCTCAGACACTGTCCTCCCTCGCCACCGGGACTCCACGGTGCTTGGGTTAGAATGGTTTCAGTACAGCCAGGGTAGTATCCACCGCACCGCCTCCCATCGAACCCTGGCGGTCCGACTTCTATGGCTCCTACCTTTCCTGTACAAGCTGTACCAAAATCCAATATCCACAGGCTACAGTAAAAGCTCCCATGGGGTCTTTCTTCTTGTCCGTTGCGGGTAACCTGCATCTTCACAGGTACTATAGATTTCACCGGGTCTCTCGTTGAGACAGTATCCAAGTCGTTGCACCTTTCGTGCTCGGGTCGGAACTTACCCGACAAGGGAATTTCGCTACCTTTAGGACCGTTATTATAGTTACGGCCGCCGTTTACTGGGGCTTCTGATTCGCAGCTTCCCCGTAAGGGATAACCCCTCCTCTTAACCTTCCAGCACCGGGCAGGTGTCAGCCCCTATACTTCGCCTTACGGCTTTGCAGAGACCTGTGTTTTTGCTAAACAGTCGCTTGGATCTTTTCACTGCGGCTCCCCTGGGCTATTCACCCAAGGAAGCACCCCTTCTCCCGAAGTTACGGGGTCATTTTGCCGAGTTCCTTAACGAGAGTTCTCCCGATCGTCTTAGGATTCTCTCCTCGCCTACCTGTGTCGGTTTGCGGTACGGGCACCTTTTTCCTCACTAGAGGCTTTTCTTGGCAGCGTAGAATCAAGGACTTCGGTACTTTAGTTCCCTCGCCATCACGACTCAGCCTTCACGGTGAACGGATTTGCCTATTCACCAGCCTAATCGCTTGGACGCGCATTTCCAGCAGCGCGCTCTCCCTATCTTTCTGCGTCCCCCCGTCGTTCAAACGGAAAGGAGGTGGTACAGGAATATCAACCTGTTATCCATCGCCTACGCCTTTCGGCCTCGGCTTAGGTCCCGACTAACCCTGAGCGGACGAGCCTTCCTCAGGAAACCTTGGGCTTTCGACGGACAAGATTCTCACTCGTCTTTCGCTACTCATACCGGCATTCTCACTTCTAAGCGCTCCACCAGTCCTTTCGGGTCTGACTTCACAGCCCTTAGAACGCTCTCCTACCATTGTCGTAAGACAATCCACAGCTTCGGTGATACGTTTAGCCCCGGTACATTTTCGGCGCAGCGTCACTCGACCAGTGAGCTATTACGCACTCTTTAAATGATGGCTGCTTCTAAGCCAACATCCTGGTTGTCTAAGCAACGCCACATCCTTTTCCACTTAACGTATACTTTGGGACCTTAGCTGGTGGTCTGGGCTGTTTCCCTCTCGACTACGGATCTTATCACTCGCAGTCTGACTCCCGCGGATAAATCGTTGGCATTCGGAGTTTGACTGGATTCGGTAATCCGGTAAGGACCCCTAGTCCAATCAGTGCTCTACCTCCAAGATTCTTGCCCGCGAGGCTAGCCTTAAAGCTATTTCGGAGAGAACCAGCTATCCTTCCAGGTTCGATTGGCATTTCACCGCTACCCACACCTCATCCCCGCATTTTTCAACATGCGTGGGTTCGGGCCTCCATTCAGTGTTACCTGAACTTCACCCTGGACATGGGTAGATCACCTGGTTTCGGGTCTACGACCACGTACTATTTCGCCCTATTCAGACTCGCTTTCGCTGCGGCTCCGCCTTATCAGCTTAACCTTGCACGGGATCGTAACTCGCCGGTTCATTCTACAAAAGGCACGCTGTCACCCATTAACGGGCTCCAACTAGTTGTAGGCACACGGTTTCAGGTTCTCTTTCACTCCCCTTCCGGGGTGCTCTTTCACCTTTCCCTCACGGTACTGGTTCACTATCGGTCACTAGAGAGTATTTAGCCTTGGGAGATGGTCCTCCCGGATTCCGACGGGGTTTCACGTGTCCCGCCGTACTCAGGATCCGTCTCGGAGGGCATCGGATTTTGACTACAGGATTGTTACCTTCTCTGATGGACCTTTCCAGGTCGCTTCGTCTATCCGTGCCTTTGTAACTCCAAAGAGACGTCCTACAACCCCAGAGGGCAAGCCCTCTGGTTTGGGCTGATTCCGTTTCGCTCGCCGCTACTCAGGAAATCGCATTTGCTTTCTCTTCCTCCGGGTAATGAGATGTTTCAGTTCCCCGGGTCTGCCTTCCATTCCCTATGTATTCAGAAATGGATACCATCCCATTATGGATGGTGGGTTCCCCCATTCGGAAATCTCCGGATCAAAGCGTACTTACAGCTCCCCGAAGCATATCGGTGTTCGTCCCGTCCTTCTTAGGCTTCTAGTGCCAAGGCATCCACCGTGCGCCCTTAGTAGCTTAACCTTCGATTCATTAGTCTTGATTGCTCAAGCTAAATCATCAGTTATTACTAAGTTATTGCATAAAAAATAATTATTGGATGTCGTTGTTTGTGCTATCTAGTTTTCAAGGAACATGGCTGATCATCAATGCTGCATTGCTGCTTCATTGAATAGCCTGTTTTGAAAGAATACAATCATTCTTTCAAAACTAAACGAAACGCTCATGTAAGGTTGGTAACGTCAGTTACCTTCGTAATTCTCCATAGAAAGGAGGTGATCCAGCCGCACCTTCCGATACGGCTACCTTGTTACGACTTCACCCCAATCATTTGTCCCACCTTCGGCGGCTGGCTCCATAAAGGTTACCCCACCGACTTCGGGTGTTACAAACTCTCGTGGTGTGACGGGCGGTGTGTACAAGGCCCGGGAACGTATTCACCGCGGCATGCTGATCCGCGATTACTAGCAATTCCGGCTTCATGCAGGCGAGTTGCAGCCTGCAATCCGAACTGAGAACGGCTTTATGGGATTCGCTTCACCTCGCGGTGTCGCTGCCCTTTGTACCGTCCATTGTAGCACGTGTGTAGCCCAGGTCATAAGGGGCATGATGATTTGACGTCATCCCCACCTTCCTCCGGTTTGTCACCGGCAGTCACCTTAGAGTGCCCAACTAAATGCTGGCAACTAAGATCAAGGGTTGCGCTCGTTGCGGGACTTAACCCAACATCTCACGACACGAGCTGACGACAACCATGCACCACCTGTCACTCTGTCCCCCGAAGGGGAACGTCCTGTCTCCAGGATTGTCAGAGGATGTCAAGACCTGGTAAGGTTCTTCGCGTTGCTTCGAATTAAACCACATGCTCCACTGCTTGTGCGGGCCCCCGTCAATTCCTTTGAGTTTCAACCTTGCGGTCGTACTCCCCAGGCGGAGTGCTTAATGTGTTAACTTCAGCACTGAGGGTGGAACCCCCCAACACCTAGCACTCATCGTTTACGGCGTGGACTACCAGGGTATCTAATCCTGTTTGCTCCCCACGCTTTCGCGCCTCAGCGTCAGTTACAGACCAGAGAGCCGCCTTCGCCACTGGTGTTCCTCCACATATCTACGCATTTCACCGCTACACGTGGAATTCCACTCTCCTCTTCTGCACTCAAGTCCTCCAGTTTCCAATGACCCTCCACGGTTGAGCCGTGGGCTTTCACATCAGACTTAAAAGACCGCCTGCGCGCGCTTTACGCCCAATAATTCCGGACAACGCTTGCCACCTACGTATTACCGCGGCTGCTGGCACGTAGTTAGCCGTGGCTTTCTGGTTAGGTACCGTCAAGGTACCGCCCTATTCGAACGGTACTTGTTCTTCCCTAACAACAGAGCTTTACGACCCGAAGGCCTTCGTCACTCACGCGGCGTTGCTCCGTCAGACTTTCGTCCATTGCGGAAGATTCCCTACTGCTGCCTCCCGTAGGAGTCTGGGCCGTGTCTCAGTCCCAGTGTGGCCGATCACCCTCTCAGGTCGGCTACGCATCGTCGCCTTGGTAAGCCATTACCTTACCAACTAGCTAATGCGCCGCGGGCCCATCCTGCAGTGTTAGCTCGAAAGCCAACTTTCAACATTGCACCATGCGGTGCGATGTATTACCCGGTATTAGCTCCGGTTTCCCGGAGTTATCCCAGTCTGCAGGGCAGGTTGCCCACGTGTTACTCACCCGTCCGCCGCTAAGATCAGGGAGCAAGCTCCCATCTCTTCGCTCGACTTGCATGTATTAGGCACGCCGCCAGCGTTCGTCCTGAGCCAGGATCAAACTCTCCGATAGAAAGCTTAATCTAGCTTTTAAAACAATGTTTTGTTTCCGTAGAAACAACTACTTACATGGCGTTTCGTTCAGTTTTCAAAGATCGATTTGTTTCTTTCGTTGTCGTTTTCAGCGACCAAACCATCATAGCATGATGCGTTCGTCAGTGTCAACAACTTTTTTTATAAAAGATGGTGGGCCTGAGTGGACTCGAACCACCGACCTCACGCTTATCAGGCGTGCGCTCTAACCAGCTGAGCTACAGGCCCATCTTAATTGGAGCGGGTGATGGGGATCGAACCCACGACATCAGCTTGGAAGGCTGAGGTTTTACCACTAAACTACACCCGCGAAATCAATGGTCGGGAAGACAGGATTTGAACCTGCGACCCCTTGGTCCCAAACCAAGTGCTCTACCAAGCTGAGCTACTTCCCGACATTTATTAAGTAAGAAATGGTGCGCCCGAGAGAAGTCGAATCCCTAACCTTCTGATCCGTAGTCAGACGCTCTATCCAATTGAGCTACGGGCGCATATTATATTTGGTGCGGTTGAGAGGACTCGAACCTCCACGGGGTTTCCCCCACTAGCCCCTCAAGCTAGCGCGTCTGCCATTCCGCCACAACCGCACATCGTTACTTGATGAAAACTGTTATAAAAGAATTGGTGCGGGTGAAGGGACTTGAACCCCCACGTCGTAAGACACTAGATCCTAAGTCTAGCGCGTCTGCCAATTCCGCCACACCCGCAAATAAGTGGTGAGCCATGAAGGACTCGAACCTTCGACCCTCTGATTAAAAGTCAGATGCTCTACCAACTGAGCTAATGGCTCAACATGGCTGGGCTAGCTGGATTCGAACCGGCGCATGACGGAATCAAAATCCGTTGCCTTACCGCTTGGCTATAGCCCAACAATTTATATAATCAGATTTACGTTAAAATAAATGGCGGTCTCGACGGGAATCGAACCCGCGATCTCCTGCGTGACAGGCAGGCATGTTAACCGCTACACCACGAGACCTTTATACTGATTACACATCATGTTGATGAAGAATAAATATGTTATTGAAATTAAGTTGGTGACCCGTACGGGATTCGAACCCGTGATACCGCCGTGAAAGGGCGGTGTCTTAACCACTTGACCAACGGGCCATAAAAATGGCGGAGAAGGAGGGATTTGAACCCTCGCGCCGTTCACACGACCTACACCCTTAGCAGGGGCGCCCCTTCAGCCACTTGGGTACTTCTCCGTTTGGCTCCACAGGTAGGATTCGAACCTACGACCGATCGGTTAACAGCCGATAGCTCTACCACTGAGCTACTGTGGAATAGTATATAATTTGTTGCCTTCGTTATCGGCGACATTTAATATAATAACTCATCCATCATTCAAAGTCAACAGGTTTTTATGATTTTCTTAAACCGTTATGTATGTAATTTGGACGTGCGCTCCGAAGAGACTTTATTAATTTACCACATACGTTCAAGGTCGTCAATAATAACTTTCAAGAAATCTTGTTTAACTTTCCTCTACACTTGCCACATACATATCGGGATGTATCCATCCTCCTCTTTCTCCGGTATTTTGTCTTGCAGTGTCGGCATTCATAAAGATGTTTGTATTGTTCTACCCTTCTTTGTCCAGGAACTACCTGGCAATATCTCGAACCACCCACTTCATTAAGAAGTTTTTTGAAATCATGATCTTGATGTTTATACCCCTTTCTTTGTATATGTAGATGATAATGGCAGAGTTCGTGCTTAATAATACCGATCAGTTCTTTCATACCATATTGATCATAATGTTTCTTATTAAATTCTAGATTGTGAGAACGTAGCAAGTAACGCCCACCTGTTGTTCTCAACCGACCGTTAAATGTTGCAACATGTAGGAACGGCAATCCAAACGATTTATCTGATATTGTCTCCACAATTTTTTGTAGCTCTTCGTCTTTCACTTCCTTACCTCCTAACCTATTGAACATATACAAGCAGCTTTTCATAAACTAATTTACAACATCATTAAGGATGTGTCATCTTCTAAAGGAGGAGATCAACATGCCCGTCTGGTTTAAAAGGCAGCTAAAGCAAGCCTATTTGGATAAAGATCGTCGCCAAATTAAATTACTAAACCAATGCTGGTTCTTTTATAGAAGAAAACACCGCCCCTGAGGGCAGTGCTTATGATGGATTGAGCATCGTAAGAGCAATTCGCTCCCTTTTGAGATCAACACTATCGACCCATACGGTGACAACTTGTCCAACATGGACAACATCCATTGGATTTTTCACATAGCGATCCGTTAATTTTGAAATATGAACAAGCCCATCTTGTTTTACACCAATATCGACAAAGGCTCCAAAATCAACAACATTTCGAATCGTGCCTTCTAGTTCCATCCCCTGCTCTAAATCTTCCATCTTTAGTACATCCGTTTTTAAAATTGGTTGCGAAAGTTCATCTCTTGGATCTCTTCCTGGCTTTTGAAGAGAAGCAACAATATCTTGAAGAGTAGGTTCTCCAACGCCAAGAGCAGCTGCCGTATCTTTGATAGATAGAGATGAGAGTGACTGAACCAGTTTTTCTGATCCGATATCTTGAGGTTTGCAATCAATCTGAGTTAATAGTGCTTTCGTAACATCATAACTTTCTGGATGGATTTCGGTACGATCAAGTGGTTGCTTCCCACCCATTATTCGAAGGAAACCAATACCCTGTTCATATGTTTTAGCGCCAAGTCTAGGAACTTTCTTTAATTGAACCCGACTTGTAAACTTTCCTTCTTCATCTCGTTTTTTCACAATATTTGTTGCAACAGCTCTAGAAAGTCCAGCTACATATTGCAAAAGCGATACAGATGCCGTATTGACATTAACACCAACCTGGTTAACCGCTGTCTCCACAACAAAAGTTAATTGATCATTCAACTTCTTCTGGGATACATCATGTTGATATTGTCCGACACCAACAGATTTAGGATCTATTTTTACAAGTTCAGCTAGTGGGTCTTGAACTCTTCTCGCAATGGAAACAGCAGAACGCTCTTCGACTTGTAGATTGGGGAACTCTTCTCTCGCAAGATCCGAGGCAGAATAGACACTTGCCCCTGCTTCATTAACGATTAAATAGACTACCTCTTCCTCCACTTCCTGGATCACGCTAGCTATAAATTGTTCCGTTTCTCGAGATGCGGTTCCATTCCCAATTGCGATCATTTCAATATCATGATCTTTGATGATTTGTTTAACAACCGCTTTAGCTTTCTCCACTTCTGATCTTGGCGGTGTCGGGTAAATCACTGACACACTCAACATTTTACCTGTATCGTCAACGACAGCTAGCTTACAGCCAGTTCGAAAGGCAGGATCGACTCCGAGTACTCGTTTCCCTTTCAACGGTGGTTGAAGTAAAAGATGTTTTAAATTTTCCGAGAAAATATGAATCGCCTGGTCTTCGGCTTTTTCCGTTAATTCTTTACGGATTTCTCTTTCAACTGATGGCTGTATAAGACGTTTATAACTATCAACAATGGCTTCTTCAAGAACAGCGGCACACTTTGGCTGCTGATTTTTAATCGTTTTTCTTTTCAAATAATCATGGATTGAATCAACGGGAGGTATAACTGATGCCCGTAGCACACCTTCTTTTTCTCCCCTGTTAATAGCTAGAATTCGGTGAGGAACAATTTTCGCGATGCCTTCTTGGTAAGTATAGTACATCTCAAAAATGTTCTTTGGATCATCCTCCTCGGACTTAACTG
This sequence comes from uncultured Bacillaceae bacterium, assembly GCA_963805895.1. Taxonomy (GTDB): domain Bacteria; phylum Bacillota; class Bacilli; order Bacillales; family Guptibacillaceae; genus Guptibacillus. The sequence continues at coordinate 290,930 of CAWDWH010000009.1, read as the reverse complement.
CTGTTTGGAACATGCCATATTGGAAAGTTTTGGAGCGAATCCATTTCCGAGCGTCCGCATCATCTGAGAGCCATTCCGCAATGACATCCTTTGCTCCTTGAATCGCATCTTCAACGGAGGAAACTTCTTTTTCTTCAGAAATGTATTTCACAGCTTCTCTTGAAGGTTCCTCATCCCCTTTGGTAAAAATCCATTTAGCAAAAGGCTCTAATCCCTTTTCTTTAGCAATCGTCGCCTTCGTCCGTTTCTTTTGTTTATAAGGACGATACAGATCTTCTATCTCTTGCAGCTTAGTTGCTTTGATGAGTTGGCCTTTCAACTCATCAGTTAATTTATCTTGTTCTTGAATAAGGCGAATCACTTCTTCTTTACGATTTTCGAGATTTTGTAAGTAGTTCCACGCTTCCTGGATATCTCTTAGTTGGACCTCATCCAAACCGCCAGTTAGCTCTTTTCGATATCGCGCAATAAATGGAACTGTATTTCCGTCATTTAGAAGAGTTATCACTTCTCTAACACTATGTTCAGCAATATTCAAATTTTGCGCCACTTTATGAAACTGTTGTGGTTTTATTTTATCTTCAGTTATTCCCAAACCTATTCCTCCTTAAGGACAATTCAATAATAGTACCAGTTTACCGGATAAGACAGACTGTTAAAAGCCCGCACTTAAAACCTAAGTTCAAGATCCACTCCAGTCTTACCGTAAAGAATGACAATGGGACACGGAATATCCAAAATAAAAAAGCTCTTCCTCAAACTGCGGAAGAGCTTTTTATACAGTTTTACCCACTAGAAGAGTAATATCATCATTGGTTGAAGGAAGCGAATCCGTTAGATGCTGAAATGATTCATGTACTGAATCAAATTTTGCGATCATGGAGTAATTTTTCGAACTAATTTGAACGCCATCAGAATAAGTAACAAACGAAGAACCCGAAGGATAATCAATGGTTTGCACTTTAACCTTCTGAAGCTTTCCTGATAAGTAGCCAGAGTAGGATATCGGCCGAGTAATCCGCCCATCTGCTTGATAGATAATTAAGTTAATATTACCTATGCCGCTAAAGTCCATCTGTCTTGTTTGAAGATCAAGCTTAAAAATAGAAAGAACGCAACCTCGTTTACCTCTCATCTCTTCATTAGCCCTCTTCATCAAGGATTCGACATCCTCATCCCGATGTTCTTTCACGACGTTAATTGCTGCAAGCGATGAATCTTTAGCCATATCCCCACTACCGAGTCCATCTGCGACAGCGCAAATAAAATAATCTGCCGTTTCTGCTACATAATAGCTGTCCCCACACATCTGATTACCTGCTTTAGGTTTTTGATATGCCGCTACAGTGAGCTTTTTAAAATCGTGGTGGTGAATCATGATTAAAAGGCCTCCGTAGGTTCGATTCGAATAGCTTGTCTGAGTTTCTCAAGTGCTCTACGCTGCAAACGGGAAACGTGCATTTGCGATATACCAAGCTTCTCTCCTGTTTCCTTCTGACTCATATTCTCAAAGTAAGTACAATTCAAAATCTCCTGTTCACGCTCAGTTAAAACGGCAAAAGCCTTTTTAAGAAGCATTTGCTGATCAACCAGATCAAACCCTTGCTCCTGGTCACCTACAAGATCTAGTAATGTGACTGTACTTCCTTCTTGGTCAGCCTCAATAGAACTGTCTACAGAAAGCGCCTGATAACTTTTACCCATTTCCATCGTCTCAAGCACTTCTTCTTCAGAGACGTTTAAATACTCAGCAAGCTCGTCAACCTTTGGTGAACGCTGCATCTCGTTAGTAAGCTCTTCTACCGCTTTCTTTATACGAGGACCTAGTTCTTTAATTCTTCGTGGAACATGAACACTCCATGTCTTATCTCGAATAAAGCGTTTGATCTCACCTACAATGGTCGGTACAGCAAAAGATTCAAAACTTCTACCAAATTCAGGATCAAAGCGACGAAGTGCAGCTAATAATCCAATCATTCCAACTTGTGCAAGATCGTCATGAATGCTTTTCCCTTTAGAAAATTTACGAGCAAGTGATTGAACAAGATCTTGATACCTTTCAACAAGCTTCAGTTGAACGACTTCATCCGTTGGATCATTCTGATATTGTTCAATCCACTCATACACTTCATTATTGTTATTATTTCGGGGATGAGGAGATTGTGTCGGCATCTACTTCCACCCCATCCCTATGGAGGAACTTCGTCATCATAACTACTACTCCGTCCTCTCCACTGATTTCAACTTTATCCATCAGTGACTCAATGAGAAAGAGTCCTAATCCTCCCTCACTAAGCTGTTCGACAGACTTATCACTATCAACCGGCCCGAGCTTTTCAGAAACTTTGGTGTAATCGAAGCTTTGGCCACGATCAAGGACCATCATTTCAAGGCGATCTTCATAAATTCCGAAGCCTATGGTGATCTGACCTTTTTCGCCTTCTTTGTAAGCGTGGTTAACAGCATTTGTACATGCTTCAGAAAGAGCGATCTTAATATCTTCTATCTCATCATAGGAATATCCCATACGATTTGCGATTCCAGAAACAGTTAATCTTGTGACACCAACAAACTCTGCTTGAGCGGGGATTTTCATTTCAACAAAATCTGAAATGTTTATCACTTGGATCCCCCCTTTACGTCTTCGATATCAATCACTTCATCTAATCCAGTGATTTCAAAGAGACGCTGCACACGTGATGTCATGCCTGTCAACTTAATCGAGCTTCCGTGCTCTTTAGATGATTTAAGTGCACCTACGAACACTCCAAGACCTGTACTATCCATGTAATTAACCTCACCAAGATGCACAAGTGTTTCGTGGCCTTCTTTTCCAGTTAACGGAAGAAGAGCTTCACGTAGTTGAGGTGCTGTATAAGCATCGATTTCTCCGGCTATATGTAAATGATGTGTATTCTCATGATCTTCTTGTTTGATCTGCAAATTCATAACATTACCCCCTGTAGGTCGCTTCTAATATTAAATAAAACCATTAGTTTGTTATTCCACTAGTCAAAGGAAGTTAAACCTCTCGCCTCAAAATAACGAGTGTAAAATCATCTCGAAGTTCAAACTCCTGCAACCGTTCAAGTTCTCTGTATACTTCATCTACAATTTCCTGCGCGGAAAGGTGAATATATTTACGAATCAATGCGACGATTTCATCCCGTTCAATAAACCCATTACTTGAGCGACATTCTGTGACACCGTCAGAAAGCATGATAACCATATCATTTCCATGTAACACGCGTTGGTATTCTTGATAAGATGTTTTCTTTGAAACTCCAAGCACTAATCCTTTTGTAAACAATTCCTCAAATTCATCTTTTTCAGCGTCGTAAAAAAAGCCCGGTTCATGACCGGCGCCTGCGTAATAGAAGGAATGGACCCTTTGATCATATAAGCCATAAAACATTGTAATGAACATATTAGGATCAACATTCTGCTCGACAACTCGGTTTAGGTTCTCAAGAACAGCCCCTGGCTGCATCCTCTGCTCAGGTGCACTATCCATCGTGTACTTAATCATACTCATACATAATGCCGCAGGAATGCCTTTTCCGATAACATCAGCAATCGCTACACTCACACAATTGTTCTCATCCTGTACGAAATGGTAGTAATCTCCGCTCATCTTTTGAGCCGGTTTACTTATAGCACCGATGTCAAGGTCCTGCACGTCAGGCTTATCACCCGCCAACAGCGTTTGTTGCATATTAGCAGCAATTTCTATCTCGGATTCAAGCTGCTGTTGACGGCTTCGAAGACTCTGATGCTCTCTATAAGCAAAACCGTAACCAATCATCATTTCAAGCAAAAAATCATATGAATTTTTAAGCGGCTCAGGAATGTCTGGGAAAAGCTCCTCAAGCACGCTAACGTGAAGGCTAACAGCTTCTTCAGGAGATATTTTCTGCTCAATCATCTTCCGACTAAACTGCTGCCCTTTGTATAGCGTTTGCTCAGACTGCTCTTCTAAGTAGTTCTCTAAAATCGCTTTGTATTTTTGGTATTGAAGATCTCGGTCATCCATTGTGGCCTACCCTCCTTAACGGAGCCATTTAATAGAAGTTATAATTGTTCCTTCATTTTCTTTCGAATCAATCGTAAACTCATCCATTAACCGTTTGACACCAGGAAGACCTGCTCCAAGACCACCAGATGTAGTAAAGCCATCTTCCATTACTTTTCTGATATCTTTAATTCCCGGTCCTGAGTCAGACGCTTCAATTTTAAGTCCTAACTTCCCACCGTTTTCCACACGTTCAATGGCTACTTCGCCATTTCCAGCATATAGGTATATGTTACGAGCGAGTTCGGAGATAGCAGTTGTAATTCGCGCTTGATCCACGGTACCAAACCCGAGTTCTTTTGCAATATTTCTACCCGACTGTCTCGCTTTAACAATATCCCATTCATTTCGAACTTCCACACAGGATTGGATATTCATAGCTTATCCCCCCAATTCCTGTTGTAATTTCTCTAACCCCTGTTCTAAATCTAATGCTGTTGGGACATTTTTCATCATGATACCTAAATCGATCAGTGTAATAGCTACGGCAGGTTGAATTCCTGTCAGCACTACTTTTGCCCCCATTAAATTCGACATGCGTACAACATCGCCTAATACTTTAGCAATGAATGAATCAATCATATCCACAGATGTCAGATCAATTACAACGCCCTTTGCTCCTGTCTCATGAATCTTTTCGAGCAAATCCTCCTGAAATTGAAGTGCTGTTTTATCATCGAGGTCTACCTGAATCGTAATTAACAAGTACTCATTAAGTTTCAATATAGGAATTCGCATGGTTTCCCCCCCTTACTCAAGCTCAATCATTTGTCGTTTAGTCATTTCTAGTGCGGTTTTCATGCCTTTAAACAACGTACTCTTCGTCGGAAATTGTCCTAAATCAATTCCTAAGTTAACAATCGTCTGAGCAATCTCTGGTCTAATACCAACAAGGATACACTGGGCTCCAACAAGTCGAACCGCTTCTGCTGCCTGAATAATGTGATGAGCGACCATCGTATCAACTACGGGTACACCTGTTATATCAATCAGAACAACTTGAGATCTATGTTTAATCACACCAGTCAATAGATTTTCCATAATAAGCTTGGCTCGTTCTGTGTCAATTGTACCGATAAGAGGCATAACGCTAATATTCTCAAACACTGGAATAAGCGGAGCCGATAGTTCTTGAAGCGCAACTTTCTGAATCGAAACTGTATCCTCCCAGTTTTTAGCACTTTCATTGATCAATTGATTCACAATAGGGTCAATCCAGCGATCAATTTCATCGTACATACTAAACACTTTTTCATTAGACTGATTTGCATCAAGTAGAACTGCCAGGATAATACGACGGAAATTTTGCAATCCCTGCGTAATGTAGCTAAGTCTCCACCCAATCTTCATCAAGTGTTCAGCAAACTGGGTCATCCGATCAGTAGGCTTATGCACGTTCTGTTCTATATGCGTGTAAATAATTTCAAATAGTTCCTCGTTCGTCTCTTCGTACGCTGAATCAGTAATGAATTGCAGCCGATGTTCATCACGCACTCTCTCCATCTCATCCATCCATCTGGTATAGATGCGTTCACGACTTTCATTCAATAATTGTATGACTAACTTGTCCATCGTGCTCCTCCCTACGATCTTACTACATTCATTTATCTTCTCATTGCAAGGAAATCCTGGCAATCTTTATGCTTTTCTAGTATAAGCGCATCACATCATTTTCATCTTAACACACTTTTCGACATAACTTAAAAATTCCCTGCCATCGGCCACACTAAATGTTACGAATAATAAGGGGCACATCTCTAATTTATATCAAAAAATTTGTTACACAAAAAAAACTGCTCATAGGAGCAGCTTCGCTTGGATACTATACGTTTTCAAAAATCAATTAGTCCAAGGCTGATCTGCAGGGCTTCTTGTACCCGTTGCATCATACCCTCATCAAGGTGAGTGATTTTATCAGTTAGACGTTGTTTATCGATGGTACGGATTTGTTCAAGGAGAATAACCGAATCACGTTCAAACCCATACCGTTTGGCATCAATTTCCACATGTGTAGGTAATTTCGCCTTTTGAATTTGGGCAGTAATTGCGGCAACAATGACAGTAGGACTGAAACGATTCCCGATGTCGTTCTGAATGATCAGTACAGGTCTTACACCACCCTGTTCAGAACCTACAACAGGAGAAAGGTCAGCAAAATACACATCACCTCGTTTGACAATCAAGTCATTACACCCCGCTTACTAAGCGGTCCACGGTGTGCTCTGCTTCCTCCTCAACAAGAAAGGCTTCTGCTGCAAGGTTCAAGTTAATCTTAGCCATCTCCATGTATCCCTGGCGCATGGCGTCACGAATCTGCCGCTTTTTACGTTCGCGAATATACATTGTTGTGGCCTGTGATATGAACTCGTTACGATCAAGCTGTTCCTGTTGAATAATACCATCCACCTCATTTAAAATATGTTGTGGGAGAGTTACAACAATCGACTTTTTGTTTGCCTCTGACACAAACATACACCTCCGAAGCACTGCTACTCGTATTGTATTCCATCTTTAATCTTACCATTGCAATCGACTCATTGCAAAACAACTTTCCACAAGACTATTTCATCAAATTCTTGCAAAATCCTTCTTTTATTTTATTATTTTTTTAAAATTGTATTCATTACGCCCTTTTTTTCTCCATTTTGAAGAAAAACTCTCGGAACACGCGGTCCGATCATACAAGGAATTTCATAGTTTATCGTTTCAAGTCGCTCCGCAATGTCATCTATTGTAATTTCTTCAGATCCCTGACGTCCGATTAAAGTGACAAAGGTTCCAACCGATACCGGTTCTGGAAGACGAATCATTAACTGATCCATACATATTCTACCTACAATTTGGGCTTGTTTACCATTTACTAGAACGTATCCATCTCTTAACTTCCGAATCCAACCGTCTGCATACCCAATTGGAACAGTCCCAATCCATTCTCCCTCACCAGTATGATAAGTTGAACCATAACTGATCGGTTCTCCTTCCTTCATTTGCTTTACATGGACTAGCTGACTATGAAGACTGAAAGCAGGTTGTAGTTCAAAAGGTTGCAAGGGCTTCATCTCTAGCGATGGGCTTAGACCATACATTGAAATGCCGACCCGTATTAAATTACCAATCCGGTCAGGAATACGGACGGAGCCTGCACTATTACCAAGATGAATCCATTCAGGTTCGATTCCTTTTTCCTTAAGATACATCGCCATTCCTTCAAATCTAGATACCTGCTCTTCTATAAATGGATTGTCCGGTTCATCGGCAGTCGCAAAGTGTGTAAAGAGTCCTTCTACGAAAAAGGAAGGATGTTTTTTTAAACACTCTACTATCAGTTTAGCTTCATTTTCTTCCTTTATACCCAAACGTCCCATTCCAGTATCAATTTTTAAATGAATGGTGAGTGACAAACCATTCAAGGATACGGCTGCCTCTTCAATCCAATCTTTTTGAAACACAGTCAAGGTAATACTATTCTCGGCAGCCTTCTTAGCATAGATTGGGGGTACCCATCCAAGCACTAGGATCGGGGCTGTAATTCCTTCTTCACGTAATGCTAGTGCCTCGTCAAGAATCGCAACAGCAAGGTAAGATGCACCAGCTCGTATCGCTGTCTCAGCTGTGGTTACGCCGCCATGACCATAACCATCTGCCTTTACAACAGCCATGATCGATACATGTGAAGGCACATACTGTTTATATGAATGAATATTAGCTTCAATAGCATCGAGATTAATTTCTGCCCAAGTACCTCGATAAAACGGTTGATTTTCCATACTTACTTCCTCCAAACAACAAATCACTCTGCTTTCTATTTTAGGAGTTTTTATAAAAAGCGCAAGAGCCATGAGCTAGAGAAAGCAGTTACGGAATGTGTTTTAGTTCCTCAGTAAACTTACATCCAACGATACATTTTCTAAAAAAGGTTCAGCCATGAATACACAGCTGAACCTTCTTGAAGGATTATTTAATTTCTGTCATGCCATAGACTGATCTTGCAACGGCGGCCATTTCTTCTTTCGATAAGTCATTTGAAGCTAGGAAGAAATCAACACCATTATGGTTCCACGTCACAGTCGTATCTGTCATAATACCCATTGTAAATCCAAGATCAACCGGTTCTCCTGCTCCGACTGAGACAGGCGCACTCGTCTCAAGCGCAGCTTCACTCTTCTCCTCAATTAACGTAAACGACTTCTCACCTGTAAAGCTTAGCAACACTTTATTTGTAGCAACTTCTTTCTCATCAGTTAAGCCACTACCCTGAGGCTCATACATGGGATACACCACTTCGAAAGGCTCATCCGTTGCAGCGATCACTGGCACTTCAAGCTGGGCAGCTGTCATATTTCGCTCCATATCAAACGCACCTTTATCAAATGAAGGATTGAATTTCATATTAGAAAACTCAATTTTCACGAGCGGCTTTTGATCCTGATTCATAATGGTTACTTTTTCAGGAGCAAGATCTTTCTTGTTTATCTGGATCGACTGCTTTGCTAAATTTTTATTTTGATAATTTGTTTTCGTAGTGAAAACATAATCATTATCCTTCGCTTCAAAGACTGCACCCGAGTCGTTCAAGATATCTGTCACAAGTGTATTGTAGAGATAGGCTTGACTTCCATTCTCTGGCCAATCACTCTGAAATCTGAAACTCTTATTTAGCGCTGGAGTGAGCACGAAGACGCCTTCATCATTCCGCAATATGATTTGGCTTTGCTCTTTCGTTGCATTCTTTAGCTCTACTCGATAATAAGATGGCTTCTGATGCCAGATTTCCACATCATAACGTTGAGGCTCTTCTCCTGTTTCAAGCGTCATTTTGGCATTAACCTTGTAACTTTCCATTTCATTCAACTTTTTATCAAGGGCGTCCACGACATCCTGCTGACTTTTTTGTCCACAGCCCGCAAGCACAGCAAGCATCAGTACTCCGATAAGTAAAACAGAACCGAACCTTTTCACTGTATCCAACTCCTTTGCCTCATTTAAAACGACAAAGGAGGTTCCTGCATAATGAAAAACCTATCCGTGGTTTTGCTCGAGAAATGAATGCAGAACAGCAGGTATGGTTTCAATAACGTCTGTTGCCAGAACATCAAAGGTTGAATGGGCTTTTTGAACCAGGATATCGGCAGCTTTCCCATGGATGTGTACGGCATTACTTATCCCTTCGCTAATGGAACGACTGTGCATAATGAAAGCAAGTACCATACCAGTTAGAACATCACCAGATCCACCTTTTGCTAAGGCAGGGTTACCTGTTGTATTGACGAACTGACTTCCGTCCGGTGTAGTCACAACGGTATAGGGTCCCTTCAGAACAAGATAAACACCAAACTCCCGGGCATACGAGCGAGAAATGTCGAATCGGTTCTTCTGGATCTCCTGCACGGACAAACCGGTTAGCCTTGCCATTTCACCTGGGTGGGGAGTTAATACAGTCGGTGCTGCTCTTGCTTTTAGAGGTGCTTTCAATTCACTCAGGTGATAAAGTGCATCAGCATCCATAACGAGTGGGACGGTCGAAGCCAGTGTAGCCTGAACGACCTTCTTTCCCCCTTCTGTTCTTCCAAGACCAGGTCCGATCGCAATACCGTCAAATGCAGAAAGATCTTGTGCCACCTCTCCTGAGAAAAATCCACTTTCTGAAGCCCACCCCTGAAACATCGCTTCCAACGTCGCACCAGCCGTCATTGCAAGGATATCATCAGGCACAGCTGCCTGTATTAATCCGGCCCCACTTCGATAAGCTGCTTTCGTCGACATAACCGGCGCACCAGCCATTCCCCTTGATCCGCCAATCACCAGACCTTTTCCATGGCTTCCTTTATGGGAGGATGCCGATCGATCAGTAAGTGTGCGCTTAACATCTATTTCCGTCCACAGTTTCCTTTGTAAAGCTTTTGAAAATGCGAGTTGAGGAATCCCAATATCAACGACAGCGCGTTCACCGTAATAATCAGCATCAGGGTAATGGAAGGCTCCCAATTTTGGGCATTGAAGTGTATAAGTGATATCAGCTCGAATTGGCTCACATTCTCCTTCGTAGCCTCCATTGGCATTAAGTCCACTTGGAAGGTCAACGGAAAACACCGTTGCTGAAGAAGCATTAACCTGTTGAATGACATCATCATACGGCTCACGAATCTCTCCCGCTATCCCCAGCCCTAGAAGGCAGTCGATGATCACTGTATAGTCGGAAAGAGAGTTATGGAATGCTTCTCCTTCTTCATATGCCTTCCAGGAATGAGATAAGCTCTTATAGATACCAAAGTGAGTACTGGCATCTCCCTTCACTTTCGACTCGGGAGGAATCAACCAGACATCAACATTATATCCATGCTCTTTAAAATACCGGGCAAGAACAAAACCATCTCCACCATTATTCCCTGTACCGATCAGCACAGCAATACGCTCTTTCATTGTTAGTTTATTCTTCATCGCTTCAAAGAGAGTTTTCCCCGCATTTTCCATTAACATCGCGCCACTTATTCCGATCTCCTCCATAGTAAACCGGTCCGCTTCATACATTTCTTCTCCGGATACGATTCTCACAACAGGTCCCTCCTGACCGTGGTAAAATATATGAGGCAAGTCTCCATGTTATGCAGACTAGCTTGACGAGCACTCAATAATTATCTGTGCCACCGCATGTTGCCTCGTATGTGATATTGAAATATGTATTTGCTCATTCTCGTTGTTCGTTTCTATATATGGTGCCCCAGCAGGTGTCTTTTTCACAGCTATATCATGCCAGCTGAGTTTTCCAATTCCAGTCCCTCTTGCTTTGGCATAAGCTTCTTTCGCAGCAAACCGACCAGCAAGAAATTCCACGCGACGATGCCTATTAAGGGATCGATATTCTACAAGTTCACTGTCAGTCAGTATTCGTTCAGAAAAAGAACCGTTCCGTTCAACAGCTTTTTTAATGCGGTCAAGCTCAATCATATCGATACCAATTCCTTTAATCATGAAAAACCTCCTCCGTACTAAATAATCGGTCATTTGCATAATATTATCAATAGTGCTCGAGTAGCGAGCTATGCTAAACTAATAAGAAATGTTGCGTGTCGAATTTTTATACCTTCTACCATTCACAATCGTTTCACTGAAACACATATATTCTAAATCCCTAAAAAAGGTGGTCAACTTATGTTTGTGCGAAATGAAGATTTTCGCTCATTTATCCGTTATTACCCTATCATCTCCACACTTATTGGTATACATATCCTCCTCTTTATTCTTGTAAACCTATTCGGTATGTATTCCATCTTAAGGTTGGGGGTGGGCTTTAATAGAGCGATTGAAGCAGGAGAGTACTGGAGACTTGTTACACCAATCTTCTTACACGGTGGATTTGCACACGTGCTGTTCAACTCGTTTTCACTCTATCTTTTTGGACCTGCTCTCGAACAAATGCTGGGAAAAGCTAAATTTTTGATCGGCTATTTTGGAGCTGGGATCATTGCGAATATCGCCACTTTCTATTTGCAAGATAGCACGTTCAGTCATGTTGGAGCATCCGGTGCAATTTTCGGCTTATTCGGTATCTATTTCTACATGGCTTTCTATCGTAAAGAATTAATCGATCAGGCAAACTCGCAGCTGATCTTAATGATTCTTGGGATTGGTCTGGTTATGACGTTTGTCAGTCCCAATATCAATATACTCGGGCACCTCTTTGGATTCATTGGAGGAGCTGCTCTTGCACCCATTCTGTTGGCCGGAGCTAAACCGTTTGTTAATCGTGGAATCGTACGAATAAGGCGAACCGCTGAAGATAGTGGAGATATTCAATTCAAACCCAACCGCTGGCAGAGAAGAACAACACCAACTAGATCTGGTAGTGGCGGCAAGATTCTCTGGGGGATATTTATTGCTCTGGTCATCCTTGGATTTTTCGCCAGATATCTATAAAACGTTTTGTATATAGTTAAAACCAGTGATCTCTATCTAATCACTGGTTTTTTTCTTTGATGACCTATTAAAGTCACTAATCCAATCTTGTACCCTCACTCCATCATCATTCACTTTTGAGTTATTATTGTCATTTCTGTAAGAATACCAGTTCATAAGGGCATCTCCACTATCTTGCTCTAGATCTCTCACTCTGAATTGTTTTCCTGCAAGGCTAGATAAAATAGAAACTTTAAAGGTAGTCAATTGTCGTGGCTTTTGAAGTAGAGTGGTATCCATCTCCATGGACTGAATATGATTTCGAGCTACATAGACCCTGGTTCTTCCAATATGTCTAAATTGCAACAGAGCTACGCCTTCCTTCACTCCCCATCCAGCATCACGATAATGGAGATACCCGATAACCCCAGCAATAGGAAGCAACAAGAACGAAAATGCACCATATGGTAAGAAGTAGGTCAACAAGCCTACCGGTAGTATAGCTGGTACCATAAAACGAAATAAGTACCTTCTTCTAGCACGAACTGGAAGCGAGGTACATTCTTCATGTATAGACACTTCAGGTAGGATTTCTCCCAGTAAATCTCTCACCTTATTACGTTTAATTAGCGGAAAGAGGATCGTTGAAAACTGTTCTTCTTTTCTTCCTCCACCACTACTTTCTACATAAAGTGTCGAATACCCTAAAGGCTGACGAAGGACGCCTTCTACAATCCGAATCGCTTGTATCCGATGCACTGGAATTGTTAATTGTCTTTTCTCTATTATGCCTCTATTAATAATTAAATCATCATCAACACGTGAGAGAATAAAACCTCCATACTTAAAAACTGTACCTAAGACAGAAAAAAACCATGAAATTAGTAAAACGAGCGCTACAGCTAGTAACACATAAGTCAGTGTTGCATCCATGACTCTCTCGGTTACTGATTGATAGAACTCATCAGGAATGAGGTTCTCGACCTGGGAACCGATTGCTGCCAAGAAGGAAATTACCACTCCTATGCCTCCTGAAGTAGAAGCTGCTATGAGCAGATCTCGCCATGATAACTGGTATTGAAGTTGTTCCGCTTCTTCAATTATTTCAAAGGTCTCATCCTTCTCATTTTTTCTTTTTTCATAGAGTTCACTACGTAGTTCTTCTGCATCCGCACGTCGTAAAGCTGACATAACAACTTCTGGTTCCCCTCCACCGCCGGCTGTTTCAATTTGAACTTTGACCAGCCCTAACAGTCGTTGAATGATACCTTGAGAGAAATCAATGGATTGAACCCTTTCGCTAGGTATGAATCGCTTTTTTCGAAAAATAAACCCTTCATGGATGCGTAGTTCTTTGTTCTTGACATGGTATGTATAGAAAAACCACCCAAGGATTCCATTCCCAATGGTAAAGATGACTAGTGCTCCTATAGCTAGAAAATGCCACCACGAATAGCCATTTCCACCACCGACAAAAACAAAAAACAGAAGTGGGAGCGCCGCCTCTTTCACGTGTCTGATAAGAGATAATAACATGGCTACAGGATGAAGCCGCTTCTTCTCAGACATCGTCTTCCGCCACCCTTGCTAGAACTGAAATACGATCTCTTAATTCGTCTGCTGTTTCATTTGAAAGAGCGGGAATTTCGTGAGTAGTAGCTGCCGTCGAAATGGTGACTGAGGACAAGTGATACGCCCTAAGTAGTGGCCCCTGTCTCGTATCCACATGTTGTACGCGCACCATTGGAATTAGCATTCGCTTTATCACAATCACCCCATATTTGAGCTCAATTTCATGCTCAGTGACTTCGTATCGCCACATTTTCCAGCGTAGATTCGGTAGGACCCAAGTTAGTATTACAATAAATAAAACAGTAATGATACAGCTCACTAGTAATACCCAAAATGGAAGCGAGCGAAGGAGTAAGTGAATAGCAAATACTCCGCCCAGGAGAACAACCGTAAACAACGAAACAATCCCACCGGTAATCTGCCAAACCTTTAACCCTTTTGGATCAATTCGCTTTGAAGGTAAATGGCGCATTTGTTTCCTCCTTTTTCCATAGGATATATTCGTGAACTGCGTTGATTATTAACTCATTTACGACAAAAATCGAAAAATCAACAATATATGCGAACATAGTTTTTTTAAAAATAACAAGTTCTCCGTTCTCTTTAAGTTAGTATATCACGGTTACAAAGCACCTTCTATTCACATTTTCCCTTTGAATCCAAAGATTTTTACATTCTACTATTCCCTGTAATATAAAGGTGCGAAATTGATTCCACCAAACTTTCTCCAACAAAAAAACTTGAGCCACTATCTGCCCAAGTTTGATTTGATTAGTTAGAAATGATTCGAAGTATACGGACGCTCTGATTCCCTCATACTAATCATTTCTTTTTGTTGATGACCCCAAATCGCCAGTATTTGAGATTCTGTGTTATAGAACGTTAGATGCTGATCGGTACATGTGATTAGTTCGCTGCTTGGAATCGGAAATTTCTCCTGCTGTCCTGTTTCTGAACAGATATAAACTAGCTGATCACTTTTACCGGTTCTGCCATTGATTCCATGTACAATTAAGCAGCCATTCCAGGAATGAATCGTTCGAGGCGAGAAATCAAGCTTGAACGAATTTTTAATTTGAAAAGAATCATCTAATAAAAGAATCTGATCCTGATATGAGGCTGAAATGGATAGCGCAGCAATATAGACGCCTTCCTCAGCAATCATCATATTTACCGGAGAGTAGCCTTCTTCTAAAGGAATCACCTTTTTACCCGAATCGCCGAATATTGTTAGAAGGGCTTCATCCCCTTCAACGTGATAAGAAGAAACAATAAGCTGATTTCCTTTGCGCTTCAAATCACAAAAAATACCATTAACATGCCACTGGTGGGTCATCCGGGGATCATCTTTTGAGAACTCATAAATCCAGCCGTTCCACTCTTCGCCTTCACACGCAATGCAAATTGATTCAGAGAATTCGTAGAAACTCGGCTTCCCATTCACTTGAAAGGTTCTTAGTTGAGCAAGACTATGAACAAAGACATAAACCTCGACATGATTTGGCGACAGCTGTTTGGTGAACCAATAATTTTGGTTGGAATCCCTTACAACATTAGAAAAGCCTTCATCACTTGCGATAGGTAGTTTGGGTACATTGACCCGCTCAGATGTATGTGTTGCGCTAGGTGAATCATGTCCATCAGTTTTTAGTACTTTGTTCCCTTGCTCAAACGGCATTCTAAACTCCCCTTTCATATTCAGCTGCCTTCTTCCGTTTAGGCAAGTAGGAAAAAGGATAGATATTTAAAACCGACCCTTGCTGTTAGTACTAGTTTAACAAACAATCCGTCAAGGGGGTATTGGGAAATAACAATAACTTTCGTCGGATTAATTACGTTTTTAGTTTCCTACTTTCCCAAGTTATGTTTTTTAAAGCAGGACTTTAGCTCTATACCCTGTTTTGTTAGCTAAAAACCTTTTTTCTTCTAAATTTAAGTAGTTTTTCAGACGGTGTTATTATAAGAGTAGTGGAGATTTCCGCTCGAATCACCTTTAAAAGGAAAATTGTATACAATTTTCCTTTTAAAAACAACAATACTTAACTTAACTTATTAAAAAACTGATACACTTACTCTTCCTTTAGCTTTTCCTTGACAGTCTTCATACACTGCTTAACAATAAAAACAAATCCACTACTATTAGGAAGGATGAGATTCGCTTGGCACTTAACCACGATGATTATATTCGTCAACTATTTGGAAATGAAGACACAGCCTTACAAGCAGTAAATGAAAGTATTCGTAAACATGGAATGCCTGCCATCTCAGTTCAGCCAGAAATTGGGCGCCTGCTAGCACTCCTTGTAAGCATCGCAAAACCTAGAAATATTATGGAAATCGGTGCACTTGGTGGGTATAGTGGAATAATGCTTGCTGGAGCGTTGGACAAAGAGGGGTCCCTTACTTCTCTAGAGTTAGATGAGACCTACGCAAACGTTGCAAAAGATAACTTAACCAAAGCAGGTCTCGGTGACAAAGTAAAGTATGTAATAGGACCGGCGCTTCAAAACATGGAATCTCTTCATAGCGCAGGGCAGCAATATGATTTCTTTTTTATTGATGCAGATAAAGTAAACTATCCGAATTATTTTGATATGTCACTTAAGCTCGCTTCACCAGGAGCAGTTATTGTTGCGGACAACACGCTTCAGGGCGACCGAGTCATGGATGAAAATGTATCGGATCCGAACGTAGCTGCCATCCGAACATTCAACGAAAAGATGGCGACAGACGAACGAATTGAAGCAATCATGCTCCCGCTCTGTGACGGATTGATCGTTGGTCGAGTGAAGGCTTAAGCTCTCAGTACAACCTCCTTCAATTCTTCGCAAACTCTTTCATTGAATGTGAAAAAGAGAGAGCGCTGGCTCTCCCTTTTTTCATAAAAGATAAGAAAGTATAACACATTCGATGAGATCTAACCATTGCGCTTGTCGGGACTAATCGAACGCTACAATTGTTCTTCCTCGAACATTTCCACTTAATATGGAACTTAATACCTCTGGTAGCTCCTCGAAGGAAATTTCATGTTGAATTGCCTCAAGGTGTTCAGCCGGCTTGTACTCGCCTGCTGCTTTTTTCCAAATTTCCTTTCTTTTTTCCATCGGACAATAGACGGAATCTATTCCAAGTAGATTAACACCCCGCAAAATGAATGGAAAAACGGTGGTTGGAACTTTAGGTCCTGCAGTTAAACCACTTACCGCAACTGCTCCACCATACATTGTATTACTAAGCACAGCCGCTAGAGTCGAACCACCAACAGGATCGACAGCTCCTGCCCATTTTTGTTTGCCAATCGGTTTAAATCCTTCTGGTGCCACTTCATCACGATTGATGATCGAAGTAGCGCCAAGCCCTTTTAAGTAGCTATGTTCAGATTCTTTTCCAGTGCTAGCAGTAACTTCGTACCCTTTCTTTGCAAGAATAGCTACTGCCATACTGCCAACACCACCTGTGGCACCTGTTACGAGGACAGGTCCTCTATCTGGAGTTAAACCAGCTTGTTCCAGCTGGTAAACAGAGAGTGCTGCTGTAAACCCAGCGGTCCCATAAACCATTGCTTCTTTCATTGAAAGCCCCTCTGGAAGTGGTACAATCCATTCAGCTTTCACTCGTGCATATTCACTGAAACCACCGTAATGAGAAACACCAAGTTCATAGCTTGTTACAATAACTCGATCTCCTTCTTTCCATTCTGGGTGATCAGATTCTACTACAACGCCGGCAAGATCGATCCCAGGGACGTGAGGATATTCTTTCACTATATTCCCTTTCGGGTGCGTCGCAAGGCCATCTTTATAATTGACACTTGAATACTGCACTTTTATAAGAACATCTCCTGCTGGAAGATCTTCTTTGGTCATTTTTTTTACTGAGACTTCCGTATCGTTTTCCACTTTATCGACTACTAATGCTTTGAACGGTTCCATCATACGTTCCTCCTCATTACTTTCATTTGAAACTAGTTTATCAGCAATTATTCTGACTGGTCAATTAATCTGAATTCTTCTACCAGAATCTTAGAATGTGTATAATAAGCACTGTAAGGAGTTGAGATTGATGAATCGCAAAGCAGAGTTAAAACGACACCAGATCATTCAAGCAGCTTATCAGGCTGTTGCAGATAAAGGATACGAAGCTGTTACCCTGCAGGATATCGCCAATTATGCGACCGTTAGCAAAGGCGTACCTAATTATTATTTTCAAAATAAAGAGGATGTTCTCGCACATTTACTTGCCGAAATAACCAAGCGGATTTTCGAGAAGGAGAAAGAAGCAGTTGAGAATGAAACGAACTCGCAAAACAT
Source organism: uncultured Bacillaceae bacterium (assembly GCA_963805895.1). Classification (GTDB taxonomy): domain Bacteria; phylum Bacillota; class Bacilli; order Bacillales; family Guptibacillaceae; genus Guptibacillus. The sequence goes on along the minus strand of CAWDWH010000009.1, from coordinate 273,083 downwards.
GCTTCTAGCCTACTTAAATACAGTTTTTCCTGGCCCTGAAGAAAATGAGAAATTCTACAAAGTGTACCTCGACTTTCTCGCTCAAGCGACCAGGAATGAAAGATATCGCGAAATAAATGCTCGCTTCTATAAAAATTGTTCTTCTATCTGCGAAGTTATTATTACACATGGTAACGAAGAAGGTGCCTTTCACATAGTGGATGTTGATGAGGCAGCGAAAGCGATTCGGTCGATGATCGATGGCTATATGATTCAATGGATGATGAGCGCCGATCATACAATACATCATACTTATAGAGCAGCGTGCCTTCATGCGATTAACCGTTATTTAAAAACGAATACCGCTTTGGATTAGAAAGCCGCATTCATTTCAATCCCTTTGCCTCACATACCCTCATCGAAAAGTTTTTCGTACTTACAACGCTAGCCTTTCTAAGGATAAAGAACGAAATGAAGGACAAGCTAAACGCATACGAAGGAGTGATTCTCTTTGGCTAAGGATAAAAAGCAGGGGATGAAAAAAGAACTTGCTCAGTCAGTTGAGCACGCAAACCAAACAAAGCCTTCTACTAAACAAAGAAGCAAGAAAATAACCGAATGAAACCGGGCTCATCTGAGCCCGGTTTTACTTTAGTCTAAACGTAGAGCGATCAATGATTTCAACATCCTCCCTCTTCTTGATATCTTCTATTAATTTGAAAAGGGCATCATCTTTTTGCTTTGCCTCAATCATGCAATCGATTTGTGGTGTACTCCCTTTCACTTCATTCAAAAATGCAAAAAAAAGTTCACTATCTACGTAATCTGCATGACTGCGAAATTCCTTTTCGCTTTTTGGAGAGGAGATGTGCATCTTAACAGGTAATGGAGAATCTCTCCATGTTTTTACTACCCTCTCCCAATGCTCTGTCCATTCCTTTGATTCATGGCAGGCAAGATGATGGTGATAATCGAATACCATCGGCACATTTAATTTTTCACACAAATATAACGTATCAAGTAGAGTAAACGTTGTGTCGTCGTTTTCGAGGATAACGGTTTGCTGTATTTTCTGTGGAGTATACATCCAATTATGTATAAACCGTTCAAGTGATTTCTCTTTGTCATCATATCCTCCGCCTACATGTAACACGCAGCGATGTGTAGCGTCCAACCCCATTCCTTCAAGAAGTCTTACATGCAGCCCAAGCATCGTTATGGAAGCTTGAAGAATTTCCTTTTTAGGTGAATTGAGTAAGACAAAGTGATCAGGGTGAAAATCTACTCGCATTTTCTCTTTCTTCGCGAAATCACCCAGCTCTCTTAACTCAGCCCTTAATGGTAGCAAGTAATCCCAGTCTCTAAGTGCTTCATGATTGGCAAGCGGAATCAGTCTCGAACTGAAACGAAAGAAGTGAATCTCGTTCCCCTTGTTATGTTTGAGAAGACGGAGGCAATTTTCTAGGTTTGATTTAGCAATTCGTTCAAGCTTACGTATGGCAGCTTCTCGATTAGCGATTTTCTGAAATTGAGTGAAGGTCATCGTCTGAGACGGAGAACTATTTACAAGCTCCGTACTCATCGCCACATATCCTAACCGAATCATTGTCATAGACGTCTCACCTTTCTAAAATTCTTCTATTAGGCTGTCCATTACGTTATGATTCCATGAACGATAACTTACCATCAATTAAGACTAGAAGCATGGTACAATATACGTAATATTTGTATGCTGATAATTTTAAAAAAGGGGTAATTGAATGGCAACTCGAATCATTACGGACAGCAGCATTGACTTCCCTGAAGATCTGCTAAATGAATTAAACGTTACGATCATCCCGCTTAACCTTCTCTTTGGCGACGAAGAATACAAAGCTGGACTTGATCTAGATACATCAACTTTTTATCAAAAATTAAAAAAATCAAAAGAACTTCCAAAGTCTTCTGCCCCCTCACCACAGGACTTTCTAACAAAATACGAAGAATCAAATGCAGAAGATGACATTCTTGTCATTGCACTTTCGCAGTCACTGAGTACAACCTATGATAATGCTGTGCTAGCTAGAAAAATGTTTCACGAGGAACAGCCAGATCGCAGAATAGAAGTGATCAATTCAAACACGGCTTCATCTGGACTAGGAATCATTGTTTGCCATGCAGCCGAAATGGCTCGGGACGGAGAAAGCTTTGAATCTATTGTCGAACAAGCCCACGAGTATACAGAAGATACGCTAACCATGTTTTTGCTCGACACTCTTGATAACGTTATAAAAGGTGGGCGCTTGGACCGAGTAAGAGGAACAATTGCTTCTGCGTTAAATATTAAGCTATTAATGAAAGCAAGTGATGACGGCTCTCTTGAAGTTCTTGATAAAGTTCGTGGTAACAAGCGAGCGATTCGCCAATTTATCCAAAAGATTGGTGAATATGGGCATAACCTTGAAGATAAGGTTCTCGCTGTTGCACATAGTAATTGCGAGGAAAAAGCTAAAGCTCTTATCGATCAAATTCAGGAGCGATACAAATTTAAAGACGTTATTCTCTCAACGATGGGACCACTCATCGGAACTTATGCAGGCGAAGGCGGACTGCTCGTCGCATTCAAAAAAAACTAAGATCTAAAAGAACGCAAAAGCGTTCTTTTTTTATTGCATCATAACTTACTAGTAACAAATACTTTTATAAAAAAGCGCTTTCTTTACAGGAAATGAATGGTCATTCATCGAATTGTGTTCAAAACGGAGAAGTGTGGTGAATAGAAATGCAGTGGAAAAAATTATTTGAACCAATTCAATTGCGAAGACTAACATTGCCCAATCGAGTCATGATGGGATCCATGCATCTTGGAATGGAAGGAAGCAAAGATCAGGAAGACGCAATGATTTCTTTTTATACTGAACGGTCAGGAGAGAACGGCCCAGGTATTATAGTGACAGGCGGCATCTCAGTTTCACCTGAAGGCGACGGTGGTCACCATTTTCTGGGTTTCTATCGTGATGAAGACCTTAACGTAATGAGACGACTTACAACTAGCGTGCACGCAACGGATGGGAGAATCGCCGCTCAGCTCTTCCATGCAGGACGCTATGCTTACTCTGAGATGAACGGCGTACCTTCAGTTGCGCCATCACCGATTAAATCACCGATTCATAAAGAAGCACCAGTTGAGCTAAACGAGCTAGATATCCTTAATTTACTCGAGTCGTATGCTGAAGCTGGGAGAAAAGCAAAGGAAGTTGGCTTCGATGCTGTTGAAATTATGGGATCAGAGGGTTACTTAATCAATCAATTCCTCTCTCCAAGAACGAACAAGCGAACAGACAAATGGGGCGGGAGTTTTGAAAACCGGACAAGGTTCGCTATTGAAGTTCTGAAAGCTGTACGTAAAGCAGTTGGTGAAGATTATCCGATCATCTTTAGAATGTCAGGACTTGATCTTGTGCCCGATTCTTCAACCCCGGAAGATACCATTCAACTCGCCAAACGGTTAGAAGAGAATGAAGCCGATATTCTAAATGTTGGGATTGGTTGGCACGAATCGACTGTTCCAACTATCTCCATGATGGTTCCAAGAGCTGGCTTTATTCAACCTGCGCTCCAAATTAAAGAAGCTGTTACAATCCCAGTCATCGGAAGCAACCGGATCAATGATCCTGTTCTTGCTGAGGAACTTCTACAGAAACTGGACATGGTTTCAATGGCAAGACCATTTCTTGCGGATCCTCACTTACTTATAAAAGCAAAAACAAATGCCCTTGATCAAATCAATACGTGTATTGCCTGTAATCAGGCATGCCTTGATCATGCTTTTGAAGGAAAAGCCGTCTCATGTCTTGTTAACCCACGGGCTGGCAGAGAACACAAATGGCTTATTAAGAAAGCAGAACAGGTGAAAACTGTAGTGGTAATCGGTGGTGGAGTTGCCGGAATGGAAGCAGCTCGTGCTCATGCAGAGCTTGGACATCAAGTTGTTCTCTATGAGGCTGGTCCTTCTATTGGCGGACAGTTCAATCTTGCCCGCAAGATCCCAATTAAGAAAGAATTCGATGAGACCATCCGTTACTATACGACTGAATTAAAGCGTTTAGGTGTTCAAATTTTAGTCAATCAAAAGCCAGGTGTTGATGATCTTCTATCCCACTCACCGGACTTGGTGGTACTAGCAACTGGAGTTGTGCCTAGGGAACCTGTCATTCCTGGCATCGAACACGCTGTTCGTTATCCTGAAGTGCTATCAGGGACGGCGACAGTTGGTGAAAAAGTGGTCATCATTGGCGCAGGTGGTATTGGATGTGACGTCTCCCACTTCCTGATTGATAAAGGAATCAAAGACATTCTTCTCTTAAGAAGAAATGGGAAAATGGGTGAAGGTCTCGGTAAAACGACAAAATGGGCGATGCTTCAGGAACTTAAACAAAATGGGGTGCGATTCCGTACTAATCTTGCTTATGAAGAAATAACAGAAGAAGGACTTACCATCACAAACGTTGAGACTGGCGAGAAAGAAACACTGCAAGCTGACACAATCATTCTTGCAGCAGGTCAAGAATCCAACGTTCCAGAAGAATATAGGAGTCTAGCAAAAAAAGGCATTGAAGTTGCTGTCATCGGTGGTGCCCGCCTTGCAGGTGAGCTTGATGCCAAACGTGCGATTTATGAAGGAGCAAAAATCGCTTTTGAACCCGAGACGATTCCAGTGAGCCATTCATAAAATCGAATTCAGGCTTAAAACCATCCTAAATTGACAAGAAGAAGAGATGCTAGGGCATCTCTTCTTCTTTTTAACGGTTCCGGAGAGTTAAACACAATGAAAAATCTCAACAGAATGCAAAACAGCCTTTTCTACTCTCCATGAATCATCCGCTTAAGAAACTCCTTTGTATAAAGGGTATCTTCAAGTTGCATCACAATCCAAGATTCTTCCTCTTTCAGCCAATTCCTAATAAGTGTAGCCGCTATCATATAATCCTCGATGGTAAGGTTATGGAAAATTTCTTTTATTCGATCGGACTTCTCATCATCAAACGTTGCATTCACCGTTTTCAATCCAAGTTGAGCTCGATCTGGATAATGATGATGCATTAGTACTTTCGAGAATTGAACCATGACGTTATGTAACATATGTACTGACCATTCAGCATTCCCTCTTCTTCTAGACTTCTCATATTGAAATAAGAAGAAAGCTGTATCATCTACACTATCGATGAATTCCTGAGCAGATATGGTTAAATGCTGGTTGTATTTCTCCATGCGATTTTCCGGATCGTACAAAACCTTGAAATAATCTTTCTCGATAAGTGTGTCATCCGTGACCGTAAATAGATCCAAGTGTAGCATATTGTCATAAACGGCTAGAACCTGTGGCGCTACAATGAAAATTTCATCATAAAACAATAATTTTCCATACGCTTCTACATGGGATTTACGATTTTTAAGAAAACCTTCTTTGCCTTTCTCATCCACCAAACAATAGAGATCTACATCTGAGTTTTCATCATGCTCATCTCTTCCCATCGATCCTTTCAAAAAAACAGCTTTCACACAAGCATCTTGCTTTAATTGCTCAGTAATGACCTTAACCGCTTCTTCTTGTTTCAACGTCTAACACCCTTTCCCAACTTTTAGATATTACATCATCTTATCTGAAAATAAACTCGTATTACAAGACAAAAAGAGTGCCGTTAAGCACCCTTTATCCAAGCCTATCTCCATTTTTCACATTTTGATCCGGTTGAATCAGTACGACACCTTTATCTCCGTATACTCCGAGAACAAGTACCTCAGACATGAAATCAGCTATTTGTCGTGGAGGAAAATTCACAACAGCCATCACTTGTTTCCCTATCAGATCTTCTTGCTCATATAAGTCCTTTATCTGAGCACTGGATTTCTTTACACCTATCTCCTCACCAAGGTCTACTTTCAATTGATAAGCTGGCTTTCTAGCTTTCTTAAAATCATTGACCTCAACTATCTCACCCACTCTAATATCAAGCTTCATGAAATCGTCAAACGTTGCCATGCTATTCACCCTACCTCTATTTCGTAACTATCTTCCCTCCATCTCAATTCTCTCTTTGTAATTAAATCCCTGCTTTTATAAACGCTTATCTAGAAATGTTTTAATAACACTACGAAATTCATCTCCGCTTTTCTTCTCTTCCCCTTCACCAAATAAATAAGAAGCAAAGTACTCAACGAGCATACGATCACTTTCCTCAAATTGTATCGTGTACAATTCCGACAACGTTAAAGGATACTCATGAGTAGCAAAATACCATTCGATTCGAAGCAAATACATAATATCATTTAATATTTCGTAATGGTTAACAGGTGGAACAATACATTTTAGTCGTGTATCGATCGAATGAAGCAGCTTCATAACCCCTTCCCTTATTTCTTTTCGAGAAGGAAGAACAAACGGCGTCTCCCCAAATACTTTCAACTGCTCAAAGCAAGGGGACACATACTCTCGAGATCCATCAGCTGCTTTCCTGAAGTCAACGATACATACCTCTCGTAAGTCCAGGGAGTGGCCGGTTAGTTCAGGAAGAGAAGGTGTTTTTCTTGATATCCCATCATAGAAGCACCATACGTCAAGATCAGAGAATGGACCTGCTTCGCCTCGCGCAAAGCTTCCCGTTAGGACCACACCTCGAAGTGAAGGCGACTTCAACCTGGCAACCAGACGCTTTGCATATTTTTCAATCGTTAATGGAGTTATTAGTGGGTTTAACATATATTCCTTTCTCCTTTACCCCACCCTTAAGAGGCAGTAAAACTCCCTCTGATGGAAAGTTCACGTTACAATACCTTTAAGAAAAAGGTCGCAAATGTGAGGCTGACCCTTAGAATAAAAACTTTACCTGCTTTGGATCTGCCACTCTTCCTTCTAATCGCATTAGCTTTTCAAAAACCGATACACTGTATTTATAACGGCCTGACGATCCTCTCCATGACAAATGAGGTGTTTGGAATTTTCCATCAAATACACCTGCTTCTGATCTGAACCAATCAAACGATAAATCGAATTGGCTGTCTTATAAGGAACCATTCCATCGAGCTTTCCTTGAAGGATAATCGTAGGTATGGATACTAATTCAAAAGATGGTTTTAAAGTCTGAACAAGTTTACGAAATTCAAGAGATGCGAGAAAAGGCGTTGTTTTTAACTTTTTACTATAACGAATAAATAACTCATTTTGACGCAGTTTCCCTTTGCACAAATCTGTCATCATTTCCCATACATCCTTAGCCATCTGAATAGGTTGAATATACTGAAGAGCTGCACTCAATAATACTAGCTTATCAACTTTATATTTTGACGCTAAGTAACCTGCTAGTACTCCCCCCATTGAAAATCCGACTAAGTAGATTGTGTCACACTGTTTTTGCATCTCTTGCAGATTGGTTTCTGCTGTACTGATCCATTCATTAAACGTAATTCCCTGCAAAGTATCTTCCTCCCCGTGACCCGGAAGTGTTGGAGAAGAAATTACCCAATTCGTATGATGTCGAAAGTATTCCGCCAATGGCTCAATCTCGTAAGGTGCTCCGGTAAACCCATGAATGAGCAAACAACCTACCATATTTGTCCCCTCGCCTTTCCTCCCGTAGTTTATATCATTATGATACCACTACAAGAAAAAAGTTAACCAGATGGATTCCACCTATGTAAGGTTCGATTCTTACGGCTTTCGAGAGGAAGATGCTTTACCAATATGAACTGATAAGGAAGGGGGTTCTTGACCAAGAGAAGTTGAGCAATTTGGGCAAATGATGGCACGAGTTGGAATTGATGTGCAGCAGAAAGGACATTCTTTACGCGTCATCGCATTGATTGGATCCTGACCAGGCTTCCGCCACCTGTTCAATTGGCGAACGACTAGGAACACCGCAAAGAAGATGATAAGGAATCGAATGGATGTTGTTAAAAACACCCCATAATTAATTGTGGCAGCACCTGCCTCTTTCGCATCTGAAAGCGATGGATAATAGTGACCATTTAAGCTAATAAACATTTCAGAGAAATTGATTCTTGCTAACACCAACCCTACCGGCGGGAGAATCATATCAGATACGAGCGAGTCAATAAATTGACCAAACGCAGCACCAAGAACAATTCCTACTCCCATATCAGCCGCATTACCCCTTATCGCAAAATGACGAAATTCATTTAATAGACCGATGGGAATCCACTCCTTTACGCGTGCTCTACACAATATGTATGCGCCACCCATACAAGCTATGAATTTTTCTAATCCTCGTAATTTTCCTTTAATACCTTTTAAAAGCGTAGAAAGGTTGATAGGTGATATAATGTGTTTTTTGCGACTATAGTCTAACATCAAGGAGTGAACAACATTGACATTAGCACTAGCCTGGTCAAAGGCTAATCCACTAATCGAGGATCCTATGGCCGTATTTGTCTACTTAACGGTTGTGGTTGGATTTATCTTCATGCTTGGCGAATCTAAGAACAACTTCATGCAGAAGATTTTTCATTACGCCCCACCGCTAATTTGGACATATTTTATCCCAATGCTCTCAACGACATTTGCTATTATTCCGCAAGAGTCGTCCCTATATGGGTTTGTTTCAACATACATTTTACCGGTTGGATTATTACTGCTACTTTTATCAGCTAACGTTCCTGCTACTTTAAGGTTAGGACCGAAAGCACTATTAATGTTCCTTGCCGGAACGATCGGTGTTATTATCGGTGGGCCCATTGCGCTGGGTATATTCCAGCCATGGCTACCGGCTGATGCTTGGACAGGAGTTGCAGCGCTCGCCGGGAGCTGGATTGGTGGTTCAGCGAACATGGCGGCGATGATGGCATCCGTTGAAACCCCGAAAGAAATTCTTTCACCAATTATTGTCGTCGACACAGTCGTTGGTTATAGCTGGATGGGGATTATGATTTTCCTTGCTGGATTCCAGCATAAGTTTAATAAATGGAACAAAGCAGATGATTCAATCATCCAAAGTGTGAATAAAGAAATGAACGATCTCCAACGCAAAAATGAGCGTCCAATCCAAGTGCCACAGCTACTTGGATTACTAGGTCTCGCATTTGGCGTATCTTACATCGTTTTGAGAATTTCTGAAAATCTTCCACAATCAGCGGTCCTTTCAACGACAACTTGGACGGTTATGATCATTTCTGCGATCGGTATTTTGTTCTCATTCACGCCTGTTAAGAAGCTAGAGGGTTATGGAGCTAGTAAAGTCGGCTACACCGCCATCTATCTCTTACTTGCTACAATCGGTGCAAGAGCTGACCTTACCTATGTGATTGATTCACCACAGTATGTATTAATGGGAATTGTATGGTTAAGTATTCATATTCTCGTAATTTTCATTGCAGCACGATTACTGCGTGCTCCGCTATTCTTCGTGGCAGTCGGTTCTCAAGGTAATATTGGTGGTACTAGTTCCGCTCCAATTGTTGCATCAGTCTTTCAACCTTCCCTAGCTCCAGTTGGACTATTGATGGGAATTGTCGGTAACGTTGTCGGTAGCTATGCAGCGGTCCTGTGTGCACAATTGGCCAAGATGGTCGCCACAATGCTCTAGAATCTAGAAAGCACAAAAAATCCGCCCTCTACGTTAGAGGACGGATTTTTTGTGCTTTCTGTTATCCTTGAGATGTTGGACGAACTAGCACTTCGTTGATAGAGACACTGTCTGGCTGACCAACAGCATAATAAATCGCATCAGCAATCGCCTGTGGATCTAGTGGATCAAGACCACTTGGACCACGGTTGCTTAATTTCTCCTGTACGTCTTCATCTGTAATCGTGTTTGTTAACTCTGTAGCAACCGCTCCTGGAGAGATAATGGTTGCACGAATGTTTGTAGAAGGAGACATCTCCTTACGAAGTCCTTCTGTAATCGCTCGGACAGCAAATTTCGTACCGCAATAAACAGCACCTGACGGCATGATTTCGTGGCCAGCAACAGAAGATACGTTGATAATATGTCCTGATTTTCTTTCTTCCATATGTGGCAATACGCCTGCAATGCCGTATAACACGCCTTTAATGTTAACATCTACCATCTTATCCCACTCGTCGATCTTTAACTTATTTAAAAATGACAATGGCATCAAACCAGCGTTATTAACGATAACATCGATCTGACCGTACTGTTCGATTGTTTTATCTGCAAGAGACTGCATTTGTTCTCTTGACGTAACATCTGTTTTTTGAATAATCGCTTCTCCGCCATTGCTTGTAATTTCTTTCTTCAGTTCTTCAAGGCGATCCTCACGACGAGCTGCCAGTACGACTTTCGCTCCATCTCCTGCCAGTTTCTTCGCAGTCGCTTCGCCAATTCCACTACTTGCACCTGTAATAATGACAACTTTACCATTAATATGACTCATGATTATCCACCTTTCTTTTTTCCTCACCTCTCTAGTTCCCGGTTGTATAACGTATAAACATCTGAATGCTTTCAGCGTACACAAAAAGCACCCCCAATAGGGTGCTTCTTGCGTGTTACTTATTGCCCTCAATCCACTGCTTGAACGTATCTTCAGTCTGAGTACCGACGATACGATCCACTTCTTTACCATCTTTGAATCGGACAAGCGTAGGCGTAGATTCTATTCCATAATCGTTCCAGCCTTGCTCAAATTCAAGAATGTTGTACTTCTTAAGGTCAATTCCCATATCCTCCGCAAGTGGGACAAGAACTGGTGACGTATGTTTACAGTGAATACATGTAGGACTGTAGAAATAGACGAAAACATCTTCATCATTAGACAATGCTTTATCAAGTTCATCAGGAAGAATTTGATTTTGGTAAAGGGGGTCGTCCAGCTGATCTACAGTAGCCGGGTCGAGAGTGTCTTTACCATATGGATTCCCTTGCGATTTCTCATCATTACTCAAATTTGTGACGAAGGCGAGTGCTCCGAATAACACGATAATAATACCAAGAAAAATAATAGCTTTTTTCATGCGATTTCCTCCCTCTTTGTTTGCTTATGTAAGACCATCATTAGAATCGTAATCGTAATGAATGCAATGAATGCAAGAAACGGAATTGTGATGAATCCTAGGTAATTAATATACTCGCCTGTGCACGGAACTCGGCCACATGACGGAGCTGATTCTGATAGAAATGATGTTTTTTGAATTAAATAATGGTAAAGCGATACACAAGTACCAATGAGTGATAACGGCATGACATAAAGATATTGCGATGCGTCTTTTCTTACCATGGCGATACCTAGGATGATAACCAGAGGATACATGAGAATTCTCTGATACCAGCATAGTTCACAAGGTTCATAATTAAGGACCTCGGAAAAATACAAACTTCCTGCAACAGCAAGGACAGACATAGCCCAGGCACCGAATAACAGATATTCACTTCTTTTCTCAGTATTCACAGCTGTACCTCTCTTCTCTTCAAGACAAAATATACTCTCATTATACACCACAGGAGATGTTATGAAAGAAACAGAATCATGACAATCTCCCCAATTCTATTTAAAGCCGACTCTTATTAAGAGCCGGCTTTTTCATCATTTAATAATCTGTAATTCTTTTGGATACTTCGTTAATGTCTCATAACCGTCCTCTGTTACTAACACATCATCTTCAATGCGAACACCACCAAGGTCTGGCAGATAAATACCCGGTTCAATTGTATACGTCATCCCTACTTGCAGTAAGCTATCATTCTTCTCACTCATGGATGGGTATTCATGTACTTCAATTCCGATTCCATGTCCAATGCGATGAGGGAAATGTTCTCCAAATCCTGCATTCGAAATAATGTTTCTTGCTGCAAGATCAATATCTCCGAGACGGGTTCCAGGTTTTGAGATAGTAAGTGATTCAGTTTGAGCATTTAATACTGTCTCATATACCTTTTTTTGCTTCTCGTTAATCTCGCCAAATGCCACTGTTCTTGTAATATCAGAGCAGTAGCCATTTAGAACTACACCAAGGTCAAATAAGACGAAGTCGCCTTTTTTCAATTGACGCTCCCCCGGATTACCATGAGGTTGTCCCGATTTCTCGCCAAATAGTACCATTGTCGAAAATGACATCTCTCGGATACCTTTTTTCTTCAATTCAAATTCAATCGTAGCGAGTACTTCCATTTCTGTAACGCCTTCACGCAATGCATCTACACCTGTTTCCACACCAAAATCAGCTAGTGCTGCTGCTTCACGTAACACTTCAATTTCTTTCTCATCTTTAATGAGGCGCAGTGGGTTCAATCCAAGCTCAGCTGAATGATAGCGAAGCTCTGGATAGCGCGCTTGAAGTTCTTCAGCACGCTCGTAAGCAAGAGTGCCTTTTTCAATTGATGCATTTGCAGGCTGGTGTACCCCACGCTCCTTCAGTGCTTCATAAATGAAGTCAAAGGGTTGATCAGAATCGCTATAGCCGATAATGTCATACTCCCAACCTGCATCTCTAGCCTGAGAAACTTCCATTCCAGGACAAACGAGGAAAGGCTCATGATTTGGTACCACAAAAAGACCAAGTAATCTTTCATGAGGTTCACAATGAAAATTTGATAGATAGAACACATTAGATGGTGAATGAATATAAGCAAAATCTTGATTTTGCTCGATAAGCCAATTTGTGAATTTTGATAAACGTGCGTTCATGCTGCCACTTCCTTTTCAATAATTAACCTGTACACTTCCTAATCCTTCTAGAAGCAAGGTTTACAGTTTGATATTCTCCATTCCTAGCTTATCATACGTGAAATCTTAAACGTCATAAAACACACTAATAAAAACCCTGCATACAGATGCAGGGTTAAAATTTATTCTAATTCTTTCGCAAAGCTTGGCTTAATTAAACCGGCATCTTCAAAGACTTTGCCCATTTGATCTTCAAACTTAGTAAAATGTTCTAACGCCTTCTCCTGTACTGAAGGATCATCAATGGCAGCTTGCTCTGCGCGAATTTCATACGCATTCGTTAGCTCTTCAAGCGCGCCGTCAATTTCTTCTTTCGAGTCGTTCAATTCAGATGGCACTTTAAGGCTTTTAATATCTTTAACTGTAGCTTCACTTGCTTTAACAGCATTCCCTTTCAACTCTTCAAGCTCTTCAGTTGAAGGCTTTTCTTCTTCAGGTGTTTCACTGTCATTCACAGCTTGTTTGGCTGACTCATATGAAGCTATGTCTTCATTATTTTCTTTCAAAACGCTAACAATTTCAGATTGAAAATCTAGTAGAACACTTTTTGTGTCATCCTGCTCTGCATCTCCACTTGCCTCATCACCACTATTTGTATTAGAACCACATGCTGCTACGAGCAGAAGCATCGATAAACTTAAAATTGATAAGAGTTTCTTCATTTATTTAACCCCCTATAGATGTAGACTTCCAAAAAATAGTTTAGCACGTTATTTGATTTTGTAAATGAGAATATATGGATAGGACAGACCACTAGATCACTGATATAAAGGTATTTATGTATATTTATTAAGTAGAGCAAATAAAAATAGCTGCCAGGATTGGCAGCTATACGATTCAAACAATTAGAGAAGGGGAACTTCTTTGGCTTTGTTTGAGTGAAACATGACTATATGTGTCGGGGAACACCATTCATGTTAATTCTCTTCTATGTTGATAATGATAATCTTTATCAATTAAAATGTCAATACGTTTTCTTATATAAAAGGGAAGATGCCTGTTTGAATGAATGTTCGCTCTTCTCACGCAATTGACCACTTCGAATGGCTTCTGCTCTAAGTACGACTGCAAACACAGCGAAGGAAAGGAACAAAATCAAGAAAAACATTGAGATTTGTAAAGTTTCAACCATTTTCCACACCTCTTTTTCATTCATTTTCATAAGTATAGCACGCCTCAATGATAATGAGAAGCATTATCATTGAGGCGTGCTATACTGTCTAACAACCAGACTAGCGATGGATCATGATGGGTCATGGTTCATCGATCACAACCATGATCATTTGATGACGCTTAGCTATTATGAGGTATGACATTCTATAGGAAGTTTTAATATAGATTACTATTCTTAATTCAGCTCGAATATACATTTCGAACTGCGCCTCATTTGAGTCCTAAATTGAAATAAAGTGATTTTTACATTCCTTTCAACTTCTTCATTACACAATCAACATCTCAAAATCATTCAAATAAAAAAAATCAGCACTTCAATGAAGTCCCGATTTAATGGGTTATTTGTAATTAACCATTATTTCTGAAAGAGAGAGCTTCTTACTACCAGTTACTGCTAAAATCATCGATAATCCAAGAAGAGAGAGCGGAAATTCATATCCATTGATTAATCCCGTTTGAAGCTTCGCAAGCACAATGGCGCCAATCATAGTAAGACCGAGTAAGATAGCGGAAGGAATAACAAAAATACCAGCAATTAGAAACGCACCTCCAACGGCTTCAATAATAGCTGTAGTATAAGCTAGCCAGGCTGGCTGACCAATTTTCTCAAACATTGCAATTGTATTTTCCATCCCACCAAGCTTCTGGATACCATGTGCTAACATAATAATTCCAAGGATCAGTCTTCCACCTAATACGCCCCATTCAACTCTTGCTCGCATAACTAACACCTCACTTTTTTGTTTCCTAGCTAACGTGTCAGCCATACAGATGGATCACTTTACGTATGATAAGATCCAGATGTTATTCTCAATAACCTTGCTTGAACGAGCCGTTTCCTAACGATAACCCCTAGCCAACTAGCAAGAAATGCCTTGATCAAACCCACGATAATAAAAGGGTACACTCCAGAAACCAAGGCAGCATTCCAGGTTAACTCTGCAACTATTTTCAGCTGAATTGTTCCTAATAATAAGATCACTAACATGGCAACTATATTAGCGATCAACGCGTTCACCACAGTAAAGGACGACTTTTCTAGAATAAGACCTGTTATATATGCCGCCACAATAAAAGCAAGTATATATCCCCCTGTTGGTCCAAATAAAACGCCGAGTCCTCCTTTTGCCTGTGCAAATACAGGTAACCCAATTGCACCAAGCGTCGCATAGCAAATCATCGTAATTGCGCCATAGCGACTACCGAGGATCGTCGCTGTTAAACCAACGGCTAACGTCTGACCGCTAATCGGTACAAGCGGTAACGGAATCTCAATTTGAGCAAGAATAGCTGTCATCGCAGCGAACATGCCACATAGGATCGTCATTCTAAGTTTGTTCTTGTTTTTCATAGCGCACCCCCTAAAAAGTTAACCTACTCATAAAATAGGTTAACATTATTTTTCGGAGTAGGATAGATTTTTTTAAGGCATGCTTTCATCAATCATCTCGAACCCCGGAATCATCTGCGATAACGGTACAATGATGGCCTCGTTTTTGTATAGAGGAATAAATTGATTTAAAACAGCTACCATTTTCTCACCTGCAATACCGACATGGCCAATTGCGATATGAGCTCGGTTATCTTTCAAACGCTGCGCTAGCTCCTGTGCCTGTCTACTCATATGTTGCATCGTGTAAACATCATCGAAGAACAATTCATTTTCGAGGTAAGGTACTCCTATTTCTTCTGAAAGCTCAGGAATAACACTCTTTCCAGTTGTTTTGCTATCAAGATAATACAGACCTCGCTCTCGACATACATCAAGGACAATTCTCATTATTCGTTTATCCGCTGTGACTTTAGACCCCATATGATGGTTCATACCAACAGCATGAGGAACAGCATCAATAGCCGCATTCACGCGCTTCCTGATTTCTTTATTTGATAGATCCGTCGTTATCGCGCCAGGACCGAGCCAGCTTTTTTTCCCTTTCACTGGTTCCATTGGAATATGAACAATGACCTCATGCCCAAATCGATGCGCCTGTTCTGCATCATGTTCCGTTGTTTCAAGAAATGGCATGATCGCAACGGTCAATGTAATCGGAAGACGGAGCATTTCTTCCGTCCCACCCATGTTGTTTCCAAAATCATCGATGACGATCGCAAGTTCTCGATCACTTCCCACATTTTCCGCGTACACCTGATTCGGCAGGAACAAAGCGAGCATGATCACACAAAAAAATTTTCTCACTTCCTCACAACTCCTTTTATTTCTTACTATCCCCTATCACAAGAGTGTTAATGAATGTATAGGTAGATAAGTTGCTTTCTCAAATCCTCTGCGTGAAAATAAATAAAAGGGAGGAGAACTTATGAATGCGAAACACTATTTAAAACGACTAGGTATAGAGAAGGTCGATGCTGATTTTGAGAGTCTGAAGCTTCTTCAAAAATACCATATGACCGTGATCCCCTTTGAGAACTTGGACATTTCAAGAGGTAAACCGATCCCTCTAGACCTTAATAAGATGTACCAAAAAATCATTGAAAATCGGCGTGGAGGTTTGTGCTTTGAACTAAACCCATTGTTTCACTGGCTTTTAAACCAACTTGGATTCAAAGCCACGATGGTTACTGGAACAGTAGCAATCAATGAAAAGATGTGGGGAAAAGAAAACACTCATCTAACAACACTTGTTAACCTTGATGACATCACTTATTTGACTGATGTTGGATTTGGCAACTCAAGCTTAACTCCCCTCCCTTTAACAGGAGAAACAATTCCTGACGAAAGTGGATTTTATCGTGTGATACATGACAAGCAAGACCGCTATATGCTTCAGAAAGAAATAGATGGAAAGTGGTCTACTCAATTGCAGTTCACTACTTCCCCACGTACGTTTTCCTTTTATCAGCCATTAAGCGATTTCATTCAAACGAATCCTGACTCTCCATTCACTAATGGGCCATTCATTACGATTGCTTCTAAAAATGGGCGCACTACGTTAACAGCGGATTCTTTGGTAAGAACAAACAAAGAAAAGAAGACGGTAATTGACGTGAAGGAGCACGAGTGGAATAATTTATATGAAGAGAATTTTGGAAGAAACCATTCATCTTCAATGTAAGACAGAGGTTTTTCACTGCTCATTCAAGGGCATAGTAAGGATAGACCATAAGAAAAGCATAATAAGGAGAGACAAATATGGAGAGTAAATATATTCGTGAATCGCGTGTTGTGAAAACAAGTCACGTATTCCCTGAAGCAACAAATAACCACAACACCCTTTTCGGTGGCCAACTTATGAGAGACATCGATGACATTGCTTCAATTGCGGCCATGCGACACTGCCGCAGTGAAGTCGTAACAGCTTCAACTGACTCTGTCGACTTCTTACACCCAATTACACCGGACGATTCCGTTTGTCTCGAAGCATACGTGACATTCACTGGTAAGTCTTCAATGGAAGTGTTCGTGAAAGTAATTGCGGAGCATCTCCTATCAGGTGAACGACATATCGGAGCAACAGCATTCCTTACATTTGTCGCATTGGATGAAAACAAAAAACCACTATCCGTTCCAAAAGTCATCCCTGAATTAGAAGAAGAAAAAAACCTACACGAAACAGCTCCCGCTCGAGCAGAAAAACGCAAAGAACACCGCCAGGCCAGTAAAGAACTAGCCGGCCTCCTAACCACAGAAAAACCCTGGGAATAACAAAAGCGGAAGGGACCGGTTAGCCTCGACAAGCGCTGGAACCTCATAAAAAGAACACGGTCTTTGTGTTCATTTTATGAGGTGAAGCGATCGAGAGGCTGGTCACTGCAGCTGGATGATACAAAAGCGGAAGGGACCCGATAGGCCCGACAAGCGCTGGAGCCATATGAAAAGAACACGCCCTTTGTGTTCATTTCATATGGTGAAGCGATCGAGAGGCTGGGCCCTGCAGCTAGATGATAACAAAAGCGGAAGGGACCCGATAGGCCCGACAAGCGCTGGAGCCATATGAAAAGAACACGCCCTTTGTGTTCATTTCATATGGTGAAGCGATCGAGGGACTGGGGCAATACGAAAAAAGCGACGGCCAATAAAATTGGCCGTCGCTTTTTCGTGTTAAATCCAGTTATATCCGATTGAAATAATCACTAAAATAAGAACAATACACGCGAGCCAAAGCATCTTTGTCGACTCACCGCGTTTTCTTTTTCCAACAATCATTTCCATAACCCCGATTAAAACAATAGCCAGGATCCCTTTGAATACATAAAGCAGTGGAAAACCAAGGATGAATAGCATCCCAATACCTGTACCAAGCATAATCAGATAAAATAAGCGTTGAATCATAAGCGAGATCTTTTGCTTTGGCGCAAAATAACTGATTACTAAAAGCAAAACAAGGATCGCCCATGACCCGGAATGAGACTGTAACAAAATATTAAACATTCGTGTTCCCCTTCCCATTAAAAATGGATATGACTTATGTCATACCCTAATAGTAGAATTGTATAGAGAATGGCACAAGTCCTAATGCCAAATCGTAACAAAAATATACGAATTAAGACAACTTGTATTGGTGATAATGAATGGATTTTTTAACACATAAAGGGAAGCTCCGTTCGTGGAGCCTCCCTTATTCTTAGAATTTACGCCATTTCTTTATAGTGCTTACTAATTAGATCAAATAGAGTTTCTCCCTCGGTTACTCCTGTAAAAGCAGTAATCGCACTAGAAAGACCCTCATTTTCGATTTTACTCTGAATCGTTACAGCATCTTCATCTTCTTTAGGATCAAATCGCAATGCTGCTGCAATTCCTTTCGCAAGGTAGTTTGGTTCTTTATTTAATTCCGCAAGCTGGCGTGCCGGGCCCACAAGGCGGTCGTCAGGTCCAATTTTACGAATTGGAGCCCGTCCAACTCGTGTAACTTCATCCACTAAATGTGGATTTAGAAAACGACCAAGAATTTTTGTAATATAAGCTTCATGTGCCTCTTTTTCAAAACCGTGCTTATGTTGAAGTAATTCACCGGACTCTTCAAGAGCATTCTTAACATCATGATAGATATCTTCGGTGTCTAGTGCTTCTTTTATTGTCTCATACCCTGCCTGATAACCGAGGTATGCTGTCACTGCGTGTCCAGTGTTAACTGTGAACAACTTCCGCTCAATGTAAGGAGCAAGATCTTGAACGTACGTAAGGCCAGCAATATCCGGAACCTCTCCAGCCATCATGGTTTGATCGACTACCCATTCATAGAACGGTTCAACCGCAACCATTAACGGATCTTCATGCGTCTGGTTTGGCACGATGCGATCCACTGCGGCATCTGGGAAACCAGCGTACTGATCAAGCACTTTACTATCCGCTTCATCCATCTTTTCTTCAACCGCATTTCGAAGCATTGTACTGCCACCGATCATATTCTCACATGCAATTACGTTAACCGGAGCTTTTCCATCTGCGATGCGTTTTGAAATGCCTTCTTTGATAGCAGAAGAAATTAATTTCAATACGGTGGGACCTACTGCGGTCGTAATAAGGTCAGCTTGATAGATCGCATCGACCACTGCCTCAGGATCTTGTTGGCTGTTAATACCTCTCACGCCTTCAACAGCAATCTGCTCCTTATCCTGACCTAATATTTCTACCGTATAACTATTTCGTTCATTAAGCTCATTAATCACAGTCTCATTGATATCAACGAAGCATACGTCATATCCTGATTGAGAAAGAAGCTTTCCAATAAAGCCTCTTCCAATATTTCCAGCACCAAAATGAACGGCAAGCATGATTAATTCACCTCGTTAAACATTGAGATTAACGTTTCTTTGGAATCCGCTTGAATTAACTCTTCCACATTTTCTTCTTCAGAACAAACAATGGCAATTTGAGAAAGGATCTCTAAGTGTTCGTTGTCTTTTCCAGCGATTCCGATAATGATTTTGGCGATATTCCCATCCCCAAAGTCTACACCTTCACGAAGTTGGACAATAGAAAGACCTGAATGCTTAACTGCTTTTTTAGCATCTTCCGTGCCGTGAGGGATAGCAACAGAGTTACCCATGTAAGTCGTTGTAATTTTTTCGCGTTCTTGCATCTGTTCAAGGTAGCTTTCATCAACATAACCGTTGTCGACTAGGATCTGGCCAGCCATACGGATTGCCTCTTCTTTTGTTGCTGCCGTTTCGTTTAGTACTACGTTCTCAGTTGATAGAATTTCTTTTGCCATTTTAATCTTCTCCTTTAAATCCTAATTGTTTTTCTACATGACTTTTCATTTTGTTTGCAAGGTACAATCCAATTGACTCTTGATTGCTCCCCGAAAAAAGCGCGATACTTTCATTTGATTCAATGATAAGAGAACTAATGTAGCTCATGATTTCAATACTTTCAACCGGCGAATCCTCTGGTGCTAGTTGTAAAAGAACGGTGTCCATTTCTATGAATGAACCATCCATTGCCTTTCTCTGAATAGGTTCCATTAATCGGACAATTGTAAACACAGGCTTTTTAACTTCAGGTGTCCGCGTATGAAACAATGCAAGTGAAGTCTCAGGAATCCCCACTCCACTAATGGTTTCGCGCTTCAAAAGCGCGTCTTTAACTTCTGATGAATCGCTGATCGCACCAAGTGTTTCTAGACGCCTACACTCTTCTGCTAAAAGCTTTTCCACCTTTGTATGAACAGATTGATTTACTCGAAAAAATTCCACTACCGAAGCTGCAGTCGTGCTATATAATTCAGCTTTACGAAACCAGGTACTCGCTTCATCATTTGAAAAGAACAGGGATTCCTTATCCGTCTTTGACTTCTCGACCGTGCTTCTTTTTTTCATCATCGACTTCTTTTGAAGTGTCGAGCGGATGCGTGTTGCCTCTTCCTCCGTTAAAAAAGGATTTACCTTAATATATTCGCCTTCATACTCAGGGAGAGGGATGGTTGAAACAATCAAATCATAGTTCTCGGGATCTTCATCTTTCAGCTCAAATAATGAAGTGCTTTTGATCGTTTGAATTTCTGGTAATTCTTGTTTCAAGCGGGTCGCCAGCATTTTGGATGTACCGATACCACTTGAGCAAACGGCAAGAATAGTCACCTCGTTATGTTGAAAGCGACCTTCAAGCGCTGAACCAAAGTGGAGAACGAGAAAACCAACTTCTTCATCAGGTATGGAAACACCTGGAAAAATTTCTTTTAGCGCCTCTTCAAGCAGTTGAAATAAGTCAGCATAATCTGCTTTTATTTTTGTGAGCAAAGGATTATGGATATTCATGTTCTGCCTAACACGATGCGTAGCAGGACCAAGATGCGTTACTAATCCCTCTAGAAGTGATTCATTCGTTTCTAAATCCGCATTGAGATGCCTATCTACATAGCGGATTAACTCCTTTGTTTTAACAAGGATCGGATAATTCGTTTCTTCTAAATAGTAGTCTCCAGTGTTTCTTAATTTCGCTCCGCGTAAATGCATAGTGATATAACCGATCTCTGCCTCAGGTATTAATACCCTGAACGATTCTTCAAGTTTTGTAGCGATGATTCTAGCAAAACCAAACTCTTTCGTATTCCTTAGCGTGGCTAAATACTCTTCATCGATCTCGATTTTTTCACCTTTTTGAATACGCTCAACAGCCAGAGTCAAATGGACAATCAAACCAATATATGCGCTATCAGCGATCATATATGGTAACTCATTGTTTACATCATCAACGATTGTTTCAACTTTCAAAAGCTTATCTCGATCTACTAAACCTAGCAATCGTTCGGAAGCAGATTCGAGAACATTGCCTTGAGATTTCTTTTGAATCGACTTCTTTAACAACGTAAAAAAGTCAGAATCATTAAACTCAGAAGCAAGCAAGGAGGTCATGGCGTGCCTTTTCAGGGCTTCAGTCCCTTCAACCTGCACGCCATATCCCCGCCTTCGTATTAATGAAAGCTGCATTCTTTCAAGCCATTCTTCTGCTTTGTCTAAATCATGACTGACAGTAGCAACTGTCACTCTCAAGTCATTCGCTAGACCAATTAACTTAATAGGATCAGCTGATTCCAATAGCTTACATAGAATCAGCGTCTCCCTTTCTTGTTGCGTATATTCCGTAATGGTTAGATCAACTAGATAGTTTTTCAACTCATCTCGGTTGGTTTCTTCACCATCAATCTGAACCCCTACTCCAGCTTTCTTGTTTAAGGTTAAATCATACTGAGTGAGAATATCTTCTACTCCTACTAAATCACGGTGAACCGTTCGTTCGCTTACCTCAAGTTCTTGAGCGATCCCTTTGACCGTATAATAGTTATTACTCTCTAATAGAAGCTGAAGAATTCTTCGTTCCCTTGCTGAAATAAACACATGGTTCACCTCGAATTCTGGCTATACCTACTTTTTAAGTCTTTCAACAAGCTCTTCGTATTTCGGGCTATTCATAAAGTTTGCCACTGAGATATGCTCAGCATCAGGACGTTTTGCTTTTGCTCGATCTGTTAAGTCTTGATGCGTTACGATTAAGTCGGCATCATCCGGTATGTTGCTAATAGCCGTATTCGTTACATCAATATCTTGTAGTCCTGCTTTCTTGAATTTATTCCGAAGGACGGATGCACCCATTGCACTTGATCCCATTCCAGCATCACATGCAAAGACTACTTTATTAATTTCTTTCTTCTCAACCGGCTCTACCTCTTCTTTCACTGGCGCTTCACCTGCGGAAGTTAACTCAGCAACAAGTTCATCGTATTTCGGACTATTCATAAAGTTTTTAACCGAAATGTGATTCGCTTCTGGAAGCTTATCCTTCGCACGATCGGTTAAATCCTGATGCGTTACAACAAGATCCGCATCATTAGGCAAATTGCTAATCGAAGTATTTATTACTTCAATATCCGTTAACCCTGCTTTTTTGAATTTATTTCGTAGTACGGATGCCCCCATTGCACTTGATCCCATTCCAGCATCACATGCAAAGACTACTTTGGCTATATTGCCATAAGAAGATGTTGATTCTTCTTTTGGCTCTTCCGTATTTGTTTTAAGGTTAGATGATACGCTGCTTTTCTTTCCTTTCATCGCTTCCATTTTTTCAGTTGCTTCTGAAATGTCTTCTCCATCATCTTTTGATCTTTTTAAGATAAAGGATGCGACAAGGAAGGAAACAACAGTCGCTACAAGAACACCGGCTAGAACTCCAAGGTAACCACCACGTGGCGTCATAATCATTAGAGCAAAGATACTGCCTGGTGAAGGTGGTGCGATCAGCCCAGCACCGAAAATCGTTAAAGTAAATACCCCGCTCATTCCCCCAAGAATAACAGCAAGAAGAAGTGCTGGTTTCATCAAGATGTAAGGGAAATAAATCTCATGAATACCGCCAAAGAAATGAATAATTGCGGCACCTGGTGCTGTCTGTTTCGCTGAACCTTTTCCAACAAACCAAAATGCAAGTAGAATACCAAGACCTGGTCCAGGGTTTGCTTCTAGTAGGAATAGAATTGATTTCCCAGTATCAGCTGCCTGTTCAATACCAAGCGGGCTCAATATACCATGGTTAATCGCGTTATTTAAAAATAGTACTTTAGCTGGTTCAATTAGAATACTTGCAAGAGGTAGAAGACCTGCATCAACTATAACTTGTACTCCTGCTGCAAGTGCTTTATTCAGACCAAGTACGACTGGTCCAATTGCTACTGAAGCTAATATTGTCAAAATACCGCCGATAATCCCTGCTGAAAAGTTATTAACAAGCATTTCAAAACCTGATTTAATCTTGCCATGAATGGCCTCGTCGAATTTCTTAATTAAATATCCTCCAAGTGGCCCCATGATCATAGCGCCGAGGAACATTGGAATATCCGCTCCGACAATAACACCCATTGTAGCTGTTGCACCAACTACTCCGCCTCGTCCGCCATACACAATTTTACCACCGGTATAACCAATTAGGAGTGGAAGTAAGTAGGTAATCATCGGACCTACCAATTCAGCTAAATTCTCATTTGGTGTCCACCCAGTAGGTATAAATAGTGCTGTAATCAACCCCCATGCGATAAACGCACCAATATTCGGCATAATCATACTGCTTAAATGACTGCCGAACCGCTGAACTTTCACTTTGAATCCAGCTTTATCTGCTGTGTTCTGTTCACTCATGATATATCCTCCCTTTCTGCCGTACCCTTTAAAGCGTTTTCATTTTTTTAGGAGACTTGTTGACATGATCTTATATTCCCGTTTAACTGGAACCCCTATTCGCAGGTACGCATTGTTTATCTTTATTACTTATAATGATAATCCCGGATGGAGTTTGATACAATGAAATCCAAACTCAAATTCGGCATAGCACTTGTTGACATGATTAAACAAAGAGGTTTGCTCTACTACTATCTAAATTATTTGTACAAACGGTAACCATAAAGAAAAACCTCTGGGTAGCCAGAGGTTTTACGAATGCTGTGGTTCTGCTTCTTTATTAAAATTCGTTCTTTCTATTTTCTTCCGCTCCCAAAGAATTGTTAAACTAATCAACGTTACGAGAATTGTTGCCCCCATGTCAGACAGTATCGCTATCCATAACGTCAATAGTCCTGGAATGGTGAGAAGAAGTGCAATCAACTTCAAGCCGAGTGCAAGTGCAATGTTTAGGCGAATCGTGCGATTAACGCGTTTAGCAATCGACACAGCTTCTGGTAATTTTCCGAGATGGTCCTGCATCAGAACAATATCCGCCGTTTCAATCGCACTATCCGTCCCTTTCCCCATTGCAATTCCAAGATCAGCTGAAGCAAGGGCTGGTGCATCATTAATACCGTCGCCGATCATGGCTACTTTGCCTTTGCTTGTTAATTGCTTTATTTTGTTCACTTTGTCTTCAGGTAGAAGACCACCAAAATAAGTACGAACCCCTACACGATCAGCTACTTTCTCTGCCGTTTTCTCATGGTCTCCCGTCAGCATCACTGTATTTTTAATACCAGCCTGATGCAGCGCCTTAATAACAGACTCACTTTCTTCTCTAATTTCATCTGCAACGCCAAACATACCGAGAATCTTCGCCTCATCCGCTACAAGGACAAGTGTTAACCCATCACGCTTCATCTCGTCAATTGCTAATTGGATATTTGGTGGAATCATCACATGACTAACACTTTTTTCATTCCCAACCCAGTACTCTTTCCCATTCACTTCTGCCATGATCCCCTGACCTGAAATCGTTTCTATGTTCGTTGCTTCGAATTCACGGTAAGGAAAATCATTTACTTTCGTCATAATGGCTTTAGCCAAAGGATGGGAGGAGTGCTTTTCGACAGCTGCTGCTACAGAAAGGAACTGTTCCTGATCATAACTTTCATACTTTTCAACATAAGGAGCGCCTTTTGTAAGTGTCCCTGTCTTATCGAAAGCGAGCGTATCAATTTTTCCTAGCTGCTCCAGATACACAGATCCTTTCACCAAAATACCATTCCTAGCGTTTCTCGTAATACCTGAAATATTGGCAATAGGAGATGAAAGTATGAGGGCACATGGACACCCCACGATAAGTACAGCAAGTCCTTGATAAAACCAGTCGGTCCAAATCCCACCGAAGATCATTGGGGGAACAAGCATGACTAGTCCTGAGATGAGCATAATAATCGGCGTGTAGTAACGTGAGAACCGGTTGATGAATAGTTCTGTTGGAGTCTTTGTTTCCTGTGCTTCCTCAACTAAATGCAAAATCTTTGCAAGAGATGAATCATCATAAGCTTTCGTGATTTTGACTCGAAGAATGCCCTCATTGTTAATACTTCCACCAAACACGGATTCCCCAGCGCTTTTTTCAACCGGCATAGCTTCCCCAGTAATCGCCGCTTCATTAACTGAGCTGTTTCCGGTCTTCACAATTCCATCAGAGGGAATCTTCGCACCAGATTTCACGAGAACAAGATCGTCTACCTTAAGATCATTGATCGAAACCGTTTCTTCTTCTCCATCTCTTATTAGAAGAGCTTCTTTTGGTGCAATCTTCATAAGCGATTCCATCGATTTTCTTGCTTTCTCCATTCCTAGACCTTCTAGAAACTCATTTAAACCAAACAAAATCGCTACGAGCGTCCCTTCCTTCCACTCTCCAATCGATACAGCACCTACTAAAGCGATTGTCATCAGGGTTTCAATATTAAATGTAAGCTTCGTTAAATTTCTAAGCCCTTTAATAAAAGTTTGATAACCACTCAAAATAATCGCAGCGAGATAAAATGGAATTGCCGGAACTGAGCTCAATCCATCCAGAAGAAGAGCTAAAATGAAGATACCAGTGGAAATACCAAGGTACATCTTTATTTTGGAATGATCGTGATGATGTTCATGGGTATGTCCCTCATCTTCTTTAATGAGGGCAGCATGATCAGATGCTAGAATTTTCTCTACTTGAGCAATGTCGACTTTTTCATCTAGCTTTAATTTTCCGGAATTATATTGCAGACGAGCGGATTCGCCATATTCTAATTTATGAATCTGTTGCTCCATACCGGCTGCACAATTTGGACAGGATAGTCCAGTGAGGCGATACTCCTTCATCGATGTCTACTCCCTTCTATAAGAACTTTCTTTCATTATATTCAATACATGAGCATGTGTTCATATTAACCTATGTACAATTTTACTGAATATTATTGGTGGTGTCAAAAGAATTTATGGGCAACCTGAAGATAACTAGCTAACACCAGTATTCCCAGAATTGTATATAAAAACAATTCTCTTTTAACCACCCGCCCATATACTTTACCGATCATTTCATGAACCGCGACGTAAGCTATGGAACCGATCGCAATCCCCATAAAAACCCCATTCATATGATTTGACTGTATCGAAACCATTCCAAGCCAAGCGGAAAGTAAGAGGACAGCCGTTACCATACTTGCTGATGCAATTACAAAATGACCCCTGACCCTACTCACTCGAGTCAGAACATACAATGCGATACCTTCTGGCAAATGATGAATAAACAATGCAAGGAGCAACCCCATTCCAAACCCTCCGCTGTTAATCGTCAACCCAAGTGCGATGCCTACAGGAATATTATGAGAAAGAATTGCAAATACAAAAACCATTAATGGTAGATAACTTTTCTCGCTATATTTCGTATGTAGGACACTATCCATGCAAATAAAGAGAATTAACGAAAGAGAAACTCCAAATATGAGCGACCATGAATTAAATGCCTCGATACTCTCTGGTACCAATTCAAGTGCAATAACACCAATTAACATTCCTCCGCAAATTAAATAGAGCGCCTCTAACCTGTGCTGATAGTAAGTATAAGCCCATTTCCCTGCAGAAGCACCAAGGATCAATCCGCCAAAACCAATACAGAATAGTTTAATGAAAACTGAAATGATCATTGGATTATTTCACTCCTTTATAAGGGGGGTCAGGCACGTGCCTGACCCCCCTGCATTATATTATCC
This sequence comes from uncultured Bacillaceae bacterium, assembly GCA_963805895.1. Classification (GTDB taxonomy): domain Bacteria; phylum Bacillota; class Bacilli; order Bacillales; family Guptibacillaceae; genus Guptibacillus. The sequence goes on along the minus strand of CAWDWH010000009.1, from coordinate 245,862 downwards.
AAAACAGAAAGTTATGATTTTAAAAAGCCGAAGAAAGGATTTCTCCCTTCTCCGGCTTTCTGTTTAGACAATATCGTATCCCTGTTCTTCGACAGCTTCATTCATAGCTGGAACTGAAACGCTTGAAGCATCATAGGAGACACTTGCTGTGCCCTCTTCTAGATTCACTTCCACATCTGAAACGCCATCAAGCTCTTTCAAAGCTGTTTTCACTGCAGATTTGCAGTGGTCACACGTCATACCCTCGATTTTTATTACTGTGTTTTCCATTAGTCATTCTCCTCTCGAAAATTGTTATAACTTCATCCGCTTTAAGCGAAGTGAATTTGATACAACGGAAACTGAACTGAACGCCATTGCAGCTCCAGCGACCCACGGTGCTAATAGACCGATAGCCGCGATTGGAATACCAATGGAATTATAGAATAATGCCCAAAATAAGTTTTGACGGATGTTTCGCATCGTTTTACGGCTTAAATGAATCGCTTTAGGAATATGATCAAGATCTCCACCAACAAGCGTAACGTCTGCTGTTTCAATCGCAACATCTGTTCCTGTCCCAATCGCAATCCCAATATCAGCTATTGCGAGTGCTGGTGCATCATTTATCCCATCTCCAACCATCGCCACTCGCTTTCCTTGTTCTTGCAATTCCTTCACTTTATTAGCTTTTTCCTCAGGGAGGACTTCTGCAAACACGCCATTTAGCTCTACTTGTTGACCGATTGCCTCAGCCGTTCTTTTGTTATCACCGGTAATCATGTACACATCTATACCAAGTGATCGCAATTCTCGAATGGCACTTTTCGACGTATCTTTCACCGTATCAGCTACCGCAATAATTCCCTTCACTTTACCATCAAACGCAATAAACATAGCGGTTTTTCCAGCCGCTTCATATTTAATCATTTGTTCTTCATAAGGTAAGAAGGCGATCTGTTCCCTCTCCATGAGTCTTCTCGTACCGACAAAAACCTGTTGACCTTGAACTGTCGCTACAATACCGTGACCCAGTATCGCTTCAAAATGATCTGCTTCTTGTGCATCTATTTCTCGATCAATACCATATTGCACAATGGAACGAGCGAGGGGGTGCTCAGAAGCTTTTTCTGCCGCAACTAGTTTTTCTAGCACTACCTTTTCATCATGATCAACTACACTAAAATCAGTGACCTCAGGCTTACCCTTTGTGATCGTTCCTGTTTTATCGAGAAGAATCGCATCGATCTGATGAGTGCCCTCAAGAAATTCTCCACCTTTGAAGAGAATTCCCTGCTCAGCACCTTTCCCCGTTCCCACCATGATGGAAGTTGGGGTTGCCAGGCCAAGTGCACATGGACAGGCAATAACGAGAACTGCAATGGCGACTTCAAGTGCTTGAGGTAAATCATAAGGATTTACACCGAAATACCAGACAAGAAACGTGATTGCAGCAATGCCGACTACAATTGGTACAAAAATTCCAGAAATCACGTCCGCCAGCCTTTGGATCGGCGCTTTTGATCCTTGTGCTTCTTCTACGATCTTAATAATGCCTGCAAGGGCGGTATCTTTTCCAACCTTCTCCGCTCTCACCGTTAACGTTCCATTTTCATTCATTGTGGATCCGATGACTTTTGCACCTTCGCTTTTTTCAATCGGAATCGATTCGCCAGTTATCATCGACTCATCCACTGAGGAACTGCCCTTTTCAACGATCCCATCAACGGGTATTTTCTCACCGGGACGCACAATAATCATGTCCTTGACCTCAACTTGATCGATCGGAATTTTCACTTCTTCCCCATCACGTATAACACTTGCCTCTTTTGCCTGAAGATTGAGTAGCTTCGAAATCGCTTGCGTTGTTCTTCCTTTTGCAAGATCCTCAAACAACTTTCCTACTAAAATAAGCGTGATTAAAATCGCGCTGGTTTCAAAGTACAATGACGGATTATAAGATGAATGAAGGGCACCTCTTATCCCTTCAATAAGGCTATAAAAGTATGCTGCAGATGTGCCGAGCACCACCAGAACATCCATATTTGCGCTCTTATTCATAAGCGCCCGATAGGCCCCAGAGTAGAATGAAGCGCCGATATAGAATTGAACAGGTGAGGCTAAAACAATCTGGAACCACGGCATCATGAATATATCAGGTACCGGTATGGCAGTCTCGAATGGAAGATGAGCTAGCATTGTGTAAAGCAATGGCAGCGTTAGGATTGTAGAAATCATTAATCGAAGCTTTTTCTTCTTAATTTCTTCATCCTTATGAGACTTCTGGTCCTCTCGATCCTTCTTCAGTACAGCTTCATACCCTAACTTCTTAACCTTTTGTAAAATATCCTCGATCGTAATCGCACCAGGCTGATATTCGACCACCCCTGATTCGGTCGTTAAATTCACAAATGCGGTGTCTACACCTTTCGTTCGACTCAATCCTTTCTCAATCCGAGTCGAACAAGCTGCACATGTCATTCCATGGATATCAAGCTCAATTTTCTCTTTGCGAACACCATAGCCGAGCTTTTCTATTTTGCGAACAATGTCTTCCGTGTTGACCTTCTCTTCATCATACGTGAAGGTTGCTTTTTCCATAGCCAGGTTCACAGTTGCCTCAACACCATCGACTTTGTTCAACACTTTCTCAATCCTAGCTGAACAAGATGCACAAGTCATACCAGTCACATCAAGAGATACTTGTTTTCTTGAACCCAATGTGCTCACCTTCTTATTTCGAGAATTGTTGGATGACTTTCATCAATTCCTCAATATGATGATCTCCATCTCCTTCTTGTATTGAATTCGCCACGCATGTTTTGGTATGTCGTTCAAGTAATGAATATCCAACTTTTTTTAATGCAGCTTGAATGGCAGATAATTGAATCAAGATATCAACACAATACCGATCATCCCCTACCATTTTTTGAATACCTCTTATTTGACCTTCAATTCGTTTCAAGCGATTTTGGAGCTGCTGTTTCTCTTCTTCCGTTCTAGGCTCAGAGGGACATTTATCTGGTTGCATAGCCAGCTGTTGTTCATCTTCCATACCCATCATCTCCTATTGATTATCTTTAAACTAACATACCCCCTATAGGTATACACAGTCAAGCGACACGCTTCTTCTTAAATATAAAAAACCCACCATTCCTTCAAGGAAGATAGGCTTCATACATATGGCAAACAAATGACTACGAATCAACAATTCCTCTCTAGTGGCAATGTCATACAGCGAATGCCGCCACCGCCATTTTCAAGTTCATTGACATCAATCTCCACTAGCTTTTTTTTCTTTAAAACGGGATGGTGCTTAAATAAATTTTTATTCGCCTTCGTACTGATCAACAATGTTTCTGGATTAAGATTCAAAAAATTGATATCAGCCACCGTATGCTTTATTTCAGATGTCCACTCCACTTCAAAACCATGTCGAGCCAAAAACTCACCGGCCATTTGATAGCGAAATGTTTTTTCCGATCGAACCTGAATCGGAAGATAATTCATATAGCTTTTTGCAATGAAAAGCTTCTCTCCGCCAACATTGCAATTCATATCAAGGTGCATCGTATCAGGGCGACGAGGCAAATCAATAATACCGATTTCTGAAAAACCGGCTTTAAACAAATCACTCTGCAAGGCTTCGATACTTTCAATACTCGTCCTAATTCCTACATTAATCAAAACCGCGTTCTTATTTAGGACCATCACATCCCCATACTCCAACGCTTTCAAGTTATTGTTTGCTCGAATTCGAAACGTCTCTTCATCAAACCACTGCTGAAATAGTCTGTGTGATTGAAAGTATTCCGGTCGCCGCATGGAGGTTCCGGCCGCACCTGGGAGAATGATATTTCCAAAAACACATGCCAGATCACGAACAAAAATACGATTAATCAATCGCTCGTTCAGCTTAGTATCTTCAGGTGACAAGTGTACGGAGTAATCTAAGACACTGACTCCTGCTGTTTCCATCGCTCGAACCATCTCTTCGTGGCAAGCACGCGCCTTTTCTTGTTTCACCGCCTTTTCCCATTGGACATCTGTCGCAGTTTGTTGATCGGGAACGTCGAGTATAGATGGTGAACAAACGACTACTGTCTTTAATTCATCATATTCATTCCAACAGTTCGGACGGATATTCATTAGCTCAAACTCCTTTATCACGCATTCTCCTCTTACTGTTTCCAGTCCTCTTAAAAAGATTCTTCCATGACACATAAACACCCTACACTCTTCTCAAACTAACCGAGAGGAGTGAACGCAATGGTGTGTAAACCGTCGAAACAAGAGAAGAAGTTAACCTGGTGGCAGATGTCATTCATCGGTGTCGGATGTGTGATCGGAACGGGATATTTCCTCGGTTCAAGTATCGCAATCGAAAAAGCTGGCTTCTCCGTTCTGCTTGCTTATCTAACTGCTGCAATCGGAACCTGGATAGTATATGAAGCATTGGCTAATTTAACGGCTCACCACCCCGAGAAAGGGTCGTTTCGTACATACGCCAAACAAGCTTATGGTCCCTGGGCTGGCTTTAGCAACGGCTGGGTCTACTGGTCATCCGAAATGCTCATCATGGGGAGCCAATTAACTGCGCTTGCGATCTTTGCAAAATTTTGGTTTCCCAGTATCCCTATTTGGATTTCCGCTGCATTCTTTGCCACTCTAGGCCTCACTATTATTTTGTTAGGCGTAAACCTAGTCGAACAGATGGAGAACTTATTTGGAATAATGAAAGCAGCAGCGATCATCATGTTCCTCATCATTGCCGGAATGGCTATAGTCGGTTGGATTGATCCCACCACCCGTTCGGCACCTTCTCAATCATTGTCAAACTCGCTCTTCCCGAATGGTGGAATAGGCTTATGGGGCGCTTTACTTTACGCTTTCTATGCATTTGGTGGAGTTGAGGTGATGGGCTTAATGGCGCAAGAATTAAAAAATCCCAAGAACGCCCCGAAATCAGGAAAAGTCATGCTGATCATTCTGACGATCCTCTATTTGTTATCGTTTATGTTCGTACTCAAACTCGTCCCATTTTCATCGATCAACCCAAATGAGAGTCCTTTTTTAACAGCGCTCAATCATTATGAACTCCCTTGGATTCCTCATTTGTTTAATGCTATCTTAATTATTGCTGGTTTTTCCACGATGGTTGCTTCTCTCTATGCTGTCACTTCAATGTTAGTAACGTTAGCAGAAGAGAAAGACGCGCCGACCATTTTCGCAAAAAAAAGAGGAGAGATTCCTCTCCCTGCTTTTTGTATGACCGCATTTGTCGTCGTGCTCTCAATCGGTGTTGCACTGCTTCTGCCAGAGAAAATTTTTGAATACATGACTACAGCTGCTGGATTGATGCTTTTATATAATTGGATCTTTATTCTATTTTCATATCGCAAACTTATGGCGAGTACTACATTTGAACGTATTAAAATCATCACTGCTTTCATTCTTATTTTATTCGCTGTCAGCGGAACACTTTTCGATACCATCAGTAGACCAGGGTTCTTTGTTAGCATAGGGCTTATTTGTCTCATTGCTATTGCAACTTATTATAAAGTCAGAAAAGCACCTACTTAAGTTTGTATTTTCTTAAGTTTGTTCTTCATCGCAGTAAAGGGACATTTTGACGGAGTGGAGGCATCGTCATTCAGGAAATATTGCTTCCATTCGAGATTATCTTCCTGTCCATACCATTTCAGTGATGGATGCGCATCAACACCATCGTAAGTTGTGAGGCGTTTTCGAATGGCTCTCTTTAGCTTCTGACCAAATGTCGTTGACGCATTAATCTCATCGAACACCCATCTTGGTTGAAAAGCGATTAGAAAATAAGGGAAATGGCGGCTTTTACGAATCACATGCGCTGGCGTCGCGCAAAAAGCAAAATACGGCTCTTCGTTGAAACAGAATTCCCATTCATGATCTGCTGGTTCCAATGGAATGTGTTCTGGCCACGAGGCATCATCCAATTCATGAACTTTACTTAAAATTGACCAAAATTTCGCTTCAAAATCATCAATTGTTGCTTCTCCTGCACATTCTCTAGAATCAAAAAAGACAACAAGAGACGCATACTTCCCCGTCTCACGTGAGATCTCTCCATATTTTTTAAGAAGTTCTCCTAATTGCTTACAGGATTGATCATCTTCAGGACTACCCGCAAACCCAAAACGTAGTGAATGGTTTGCGAATCCCTGCTTACCTGGTATACACGGATATAAATGATCTGGATCTTCTATCATATTTTGAAATGCTTGAAAGGCAGATTGTTCCCACTCTTCAAGACTATTTCCATTCTCTTCAAGCCATTTTTTTGTGAACAATTCCAACGCAAATCCCTCCTCAAGGCTACACGCCCTATCCTATTAGGAGGGACAAAAATAGGTGTCTGTCTATGATGCTAACACTCGAAGTGCCTGGGCGCCAAAGTATAGTCCAAACCCAATTAAAACAATGCCAGACAAGATGGATATTGCTTGAAGAACGTTCGGGTTAACCAATCGTCTTGCTCCTGTCGCTATCCCCGCCATCGTCAAATCCCACAACGTGATACCAACAAAAATCCCTGCGGTATACAGAAGAGAATAAGTTCCATATTCACTCGCGGTTTGAGCTAGAATCGATCCATAAATGCCAAGCCAGAATAGAATGTTGAGCGGATTCGAGATCGCCATAAAAAAGCCAGTCCGAAACGATTTTCCATTTGTTTCATATCGATTCACTTCCCGCTTCTCCACCAATAGCTTTGACTTCATAATACTTTCAAGGCCTGTATACGTCAGAACAAAAAACCCGAATAACCAAAGAAACGTACTCATAAACGGCGTGTCCACAAACTGAGCAACCCCAAAGTAAATCAGCAGCATAAAGATCCCATCCGCCACCATTGCGCCAAGACCCACTAGCCAAGCATTAACAAAACCAAAACGGATTCCCTTGTCGATCTGAGCAGCATTTATAGGACCCATTGGTGCAGACAACGAAAGCCCGAGTAGGATGTAACTGAAAAAAATACTCATTATCCATCCACCTTTCAGCATTATTCATCTCATTGTATTCAGACAGGTCCTGAAGTATTTATTTCTCTTTTTCTTAACGAACAACAAAAAACGCTCATGTTATTGAATGAGCGCTTTAACTTGGTTCATCTATTCGTCATACTACCTTACCTTGACAAAATAATCGTAAATGAGGTTCCTTTATCAATTGTACTGTTCAACACAATCCGTCCTTCGTGTGCTTCGACAATTAGACGAGCAATGGAAAGACCAATACCATTACTACCCTGGTTACGAGATCGAGATTGATCGACACGGTAAAAGCGGTCAAAGACTTTTTGCTGGTGCTCAGGCGCAATCCCGATGCCCGTGTCTTCTACTGACATCAAGATTTCAGCATCACATTCCGATAACTGAACGTGTATGCTCCCTCCCTCAACATTATATTTCAACGCGTTATCTAATAATAAATAAAGTAACTGTTGAAGCCGCTCCTTATCCCCAACTACATATACCTCATTTTTTAATTTGCTTGTGAAGCTAACTCCTTTCGCTTCACCGATTCTTGAAAATGAGCGCACGGAGCTAGCGATAAGTTCGGATAAATTAAACTGTTCTTTCTCAAGTACTAATTTTCCAGAGTCTGATCGAGCAAGAACCAACAAGTCGTTCACCAGTGAGCTCATTCGCCTCACTTCTCCTGCCATATCCTCGACAGTTTGCTTTGAGAAGTCTGAAAGCTGATCACCTTCTTCTGCTTCTATGATTTCAAAACCTGACGTTAGAATACTCAGCGGCGTTCGGAGTTCATGAGATGCATCATTCACAAACTCACGCTGACTTTCGATGGATTGAATGATCGGCCTGATCGCTTTACCTGCCATAAAAAAGGACAGAAGCATAGCAGCAAAAGTAAAGAGGACCGTCAACATGAGAAGAACCGTAGACAATCGCTTTAATACGTTCTTTTGTTCCGTGACATCCACACCACTATAAACATACCCCACATCACTAATAGCTTTCCCAGCAAGCAAGTACTCACGGTTGTTCCAGTCTATTTCTTTGGTTTCAAGAGAGGTTGGCTTCCAATCTGCAATCATCTCCTGAATCCCATCCCCCTCTTTCTCCAGGACTTCTCCCGACTTACGAACAAGGGCAAAGAGATTGCGATCGAATGCTTTCTCATGTGCTTCCCCCGCTTCATGTATTAAGCGAGATAACGATTCATCAGAAATCATCTTCACCACTTGTTCTTTTTGATCGCTCATAATAGAATGAGAAACTGTCACATAGGTCATTACAACAAATAGAATTAAAAACAACATGGTTAAGAAAGCAAAGAACCACATAAGCCGTCGCTTCGTTTTTTTTACCATGTTATTCATCCGATCTGATATCCTACGTTACGTATACTTTTAATGATTTTGTCAGCCTTAGCATCTTTCAATTTCTTTCGAGTAAGCTTCACCAATGCATCTAAATTATTATTTGATACTTCTGCATCAAGTCCCCAAATGCGATCAATGAGCTGGTCTCTCGTGAGAACCCTCCCCGCGTTGGTCATCAGTGATTCCATTAGCTGATATTCCTTATAGGTTAGCGTAATAGGTTCATTATTAACTTGCAATGAGTGCGCCGATTTATTTAAATGTAATGGTCCAACAGCAACGATTTCTTCAAGAATTTTTAAATTTGAACGTCTTGCAAGAGCGCGAATACGAGCAAATAACTCATCAAACTCAAACGGCTTAACTACATAATCATCCGCTCCCGAATCAAGACCAAGGACACGGTCATCAACGCTATCTCTCGCTGTCAACATGAGAACTGAAGATGGACATCCTTCTGTTCGAAGGTGTGCACAAACCTCTTGACCGGTCATTTCCGGCATCATCCAATCCAGAATGATAACATCATATCGTTGAGAGAGTGCATAATCAAAAGCTGACTGCCCGTCTTGAACCCAATCAACCTGATGAAATTCTTTCTTTAACATATGCACAAGAAGACGACCTAATTTCGAATCGTCTTCTGCCAATAATAAGTTCACGGTCCATCATCCTTCCCTCGGGGTAGGTTGTCTCTTAGGCGCCACACTCATCCTCTTCATAACGAATGCAGAGATAATCAAAAAGGACGTTCCTGCATACATGATTAGTATTGACGAAGTCATACGATCAGTCCCAATTAAAAGCCCATGCGCCAACGCGAGAAGATAGGCAGGTAATGAAAACAGGTGGATTTTTTTCCAAAGTGAGCGCCCTATCCTCTTCATCATATCGGATGATAGCAAAATGAGGAAGACGCCATAGAAAGCTATTGTACCAATCCCAGTTAATATCCGATGTTCGTCAGACATAAACGGAACAAATACTTCATACCACTCGTAATGGACATACTGATCAAATAATAAGATCACTGCGTGAAAAATAATAACTAAAAAGCCTAGCCACCCGGTAAATTGATGAAAGAAGTACAATGATGCTTTCCACTTTTTCCGCACAGGAGAGCTATGCAAAAGACCTGCAAATATTGATAGAAATAATAGCATAAATGAAGTTAATCCAGAAGCTCTTGTCCACTCCCATGTCGTCAGGACCATGCGGTATCCACTCCTTCGCAAATATGATGGATGTTTTCTGTAAGATGAATCGTTTTATCTTCCGAAATGATAATCGCACCAATCGATTCTTTCTGCTTCTTCATCCATATAACCCCTTCTTCTACATCCATCATGCATAACACCTTCGCATAAACTTCCGCTTCCCGAACAGTCGGTGCAAGCAACGTCACTTGAACGACATTCGATAATGGATTTCTACCAGTACGACCATTTAAGATATGATGATGTTCACCATGTTCTGTTTGCCAGCGACGATGTAAAACACTCGACGTAGCCATAGCGCCTTCACGCATAATCAGTTGCACAATATCCGTCTCATTATGAAAAGGGTTCATCACACCGATCATCGTTGGCTCTCGAAACGAAAACCGCATATCCCCTCCACCATCGATAAATAGGTCTTCTTCACTCGCCATGTTAAAAGCCTCATCAACACTCCAACCCTTAACAAATCCCCCAAGATCCACAGATGAGTCCTTCAGCTTTTTGATCATCGGACGCCCTTGATGAAACAAAATCGGCGTCTCTTCCACAACTCGCACGTTCGGTTCACACGCCCATATTTCTCGATTAGAAAAGGAACGATCGTACCCCAGAGCTCTCAACTGGTTGCCCAAAAATGGATTGAATAATGAATCCGTCATTTGCCTGAATTGGTCCACTTCCTTAAGAATATGATAAAATTCTTTCGAAATGGGAATCCAATCACTTGAGACCTCCAGATCGTTCAACCAAGAAAGTTCACTATCACTTTTAAATCGCGAATATTTTTCTTCAACATTCTGAAACCACCGCTCAAGTTTTCTTGCATTACTAGCTTCAACAAAGAAATTTGTTCCCATACACGCAAACGCTAACGGAGTCATCATGAATGCCTTGTCCTTCTCTCTGATGGCTGAAACCCCTGATTAGACTCCCCCTGATCTTGCCGAAACGATCCGCTATCATTAGACTCATAATCATATTCGTCCTCATGATCTTCGTGATCATATCCATTGTTATTATCGCTAACAGTTTGGTCACCATTGTCAGATTGCGAATAATTGGCAACCTCTCCATTAGACCCGTCATTCACATTAGGTGGAGTGCCTTCCACAAAACCGATAAACGAGGCTGCCGTTACCGTGGCAATGATGCCAGAGAACCACTTCATCGTAGTTTGTTTCTTCATTATCCTACCTCCATTAAACCCTTTTCACTATAAGATAGCAGGTAGAAATGAAATCTAGCTGAAAAACTTTATGGAGAATATAAAGCTAGATGTGTAGGAGGAATTTGATTGGTTATAATCCAAAAAAATAGCGTGCAGAGCTTTGAATTTCCAAAGCCTACACGCTATTGATTACATATTCGTAAATGATTTATTTCAGTTTCTTATTCAACCGTTACTGATTTAGCAAGGTTTCTTGGCTTATCCACGTCACATTCTCTGTGCAGTGCAGCATAGTACGCAAGCAGTTGAAGCGGTACGACAGAGGCAAGTGGCGTTAGATGCTCATGAACCTCATCAAGGACGATGGTGTCACCCTCTTCTTCAAGACCTGTAAGGGAGATGATGCATGGTGAAGCTCCACGAGAAACCACTTCCTGTACGTTTGAACGGATACTTCCATTCACGTGCTTCTGAGTTGCAAGAGCGATAACAGGCGTGCCTTTCTCAATAAGGGCAATTGTACCGTGCTTTAGTTCACCACCGGCAAAACCTTCAGCTTGAATATAAGAGATCTCTTTCAGCTTAAGAGCCCCTTCAAGACATACATAATAATCTACGCCACGACCGATGAAGAATGCGTTACGCGTGACAGAAAGAAAATTACGTGCAACAGTTTCAATCATCTCTTTCTGATCGATCATTGACTCCATCGCCGTAGCGACGATTCCAAGTTCCTGGATTGGATTGAAATCTAACTTCATGCCTTTAGCTTGTGCTGTATCAACAGCAAGCAATGTTAGTACTGCCATTTGTGCAGTATAAGCTTTTGTTGAAGCGACCGCAATTTCAGGGCCTGCATGCGTGTGCAGCGTACAGTCAGCTTCACGAGACAACGTTGATCCTGGAACATTCGTGATGGTTAGAGACTTAAAACCTTTTTTCTTCACGTTCACAAGTACACCGCGGCTATCGGCTGTTTCACCACTTTGTGATATAAAGATAAAGAGTGGCTTCTCTGATACAAGGGGCATATTGTACAAGAATTCACTAGCAATATGCACTTCAACAGGTACTTCTGCAATGTTCTCGATAAGCTGTTTCCCAACAAGTCCCGCATTGTAACTTGTGCCACATGCAATGATATAGATGCGATCGGTTTCTTTCATCGCTTCTCTAATATCTTCATCTAACTTGATGTTGTCATTTTCATCTTTGTACTTCGTAATGATATTACGAATTGCAAGCGGCTGCTCATCAATTTCTTTCAGCATATAGTGAGGGTAAGTTCCCTTTTCGATATCACTTGCATCAATTTCAGCTGTGAAAGGCTCACGTTCCATCACGTTTCCATCCATATCTTTAATTGTGACTGAGTCACGCTTAACGATCACAACTTCTTCGTCCATAAGTTCGATGAATTTACTTGTTACTTGAAGCATTGCCATCGAGTCACTTGCCACTACGTTGAAATCATCACCGATTCCTACGAGTAGCGGACTCTTATTCTTCGCTACATATAGTGTTTCAGGATTTTCATTATCGATAAGTGCAAGTGCGTATGAACCATGAAGTTCTTTCAATGTTTGATGGAAAGCATCTTCAACCGTCATATTTTGTTCTTCAACAAGGTTAGATATCAATTGAACAACCACTTCTGTATCTGTTGCACTCACGAAATCAACTTCGGATAAGAAGTCACGTTTGATTTGTTGATAATTTTCAATTACGCCGTTATGAACAAGCGTGAATCGTTCTGATGAACTCTGATGCGGGTGAGCATTAATCTGACTCGGTTCACCGTGTGTCGCCCAGCGTGTATGTCCGATACCTGCTGTTGCCTCAACACTTGTGTTTACCTTTTTTCTAAGATCGGCGATGCGGCCTTTCTCTTTAAAAAGGTGTAATCCACCGTCATTAAGAAGAGCAATACCAGCTGAGTCATACCCACGGTATTCAAGCTTCTCCAGACCTCGCAATAGAATTTCTTGAGCATCCTGATTTCCAATATATCCAACAATACCACACATGTAAAAGTCCTCCTTCAATTGAAGGAGCAGGTATACATCTGGGGCAGACCTGCCCCTTCTTTTCCGATTAAAAGCTTTGTCACCATGGCTTTGCTTTTGTTCAGAAAGTCGCCTCTCTGTTTTTCACAAAACCGTTCGATTGTGGTGTAGCAATCGAGAGGTATCCGCCGATAGTCGATGAACCTCTTCCTCGTCAACTGATTTCTTCCGTTCGAAAACAGTCCAGGCGCTTTATTTTATCCTAACCCAACTTCCCTCTCTTTCCTTTCTAGAATAAAATGAAACATACTCATACTATATTACATCATTTGTAAAAAGCCGGTCAATTCTTTTTTGAGATATTAATCAAGTCAACACAAAATCTATGCGCTTCTCTAGTTTCCAACAGCAGTCTAGAAAAATGCACAGCCATTTTACCCTTTAATAAAAACATATGCATATGCGGCTTCTACTGTGCCGCATATGCATACCATTCGTATAAAAAGTTGTTTTTTGTCGATTAAGCCCCAAGCTCCTCTTCGACTTTCTTAACAACACGATTAACGTACTCATCACAAAGCTCTTTCGTTGGCGCTTCAGCCATAACACGTACAAGAGGCTCTGTTCCAGATGGGCGTACAAGAATACGTCCTTCTCCATTCATGTCACTCTCTACTTGCTGAATCGTTTCTTGAATGCTTTCATTCGAATCGACTTTGGTCTTGTCTGTTACCTTAACATTCACCAAAGATTGTGGATATTTCTTCATCTCACCTGCTAGTTCAGATAGAGGTTTATTCGTAACCTGCATAATGTTTGCAAGTTGAAGTGCTGAAAGCATGCCATCTCCCGTTGTAATATGATCAAGGAAGATAATATGTCCGGATTGCTCACCGCCAAGGTTGTAGCCCTCTTTACGCATTTCTTCCATCACATAACGGTCGCCAACTTTTGTTTGGAGCGAAGTAACGCCGACTTGTTCCATCCCTTTATGAAAACCAAGATTACTCATTACAGTCGAAACAACCGTGTCATGTCGTAAACGTTTCTGATCTTTCATGAATTTAGCACAGATAAACATGATTTGATCGCCATCAACGATTTGTCCGTGTTCATCAATAGCGATTAAACGATCGCCGTCACCATCAAAAGCAAATCCAACATCAGCGTTCTTTTCTTTTACGAATTCTGAAAGAGTTTCTGGATGAGTAGAACCTACACCATCATTGATATTAGTTCCCGTTGGATTTGTACCGATGGTTGAAATGTCAGCTTCAAGATCAGCGAACAAGTGAGCCGCCAGAGACGATGTTGCACCATGTGCGCAATCAAGAGCAATATGAAGACCTGAAAAATCTTCATCGATTGTCTGTTTCAAGTATTGAAGATACTTCTGACAACCCTCGAAGTAGTCACTAACAATCCCGAGATCAGATCCAGTTGGCCGAGGAACTGAATCTTTGTCGCTATCGATCAAAGCTTCAATTTCCTCTTCTTGAGCATCGAGTAGCTTAAAACCGTCTGGACCAAAGAATTTAATCCCGTTATCCCCAACAGGATTATGAGAAGCAGAAATCATCACACCAGCTTGTGCACTAAGTGCTTTCGTCAAATGTGCAACTCCAGGTGTTGAAATGACACCAAGACGCATCACTTCTGCACCAATTGATAGAAGACCAGCTACTAGAGCTCCCTCGAGCATATATCCTGAAATGCGTGTATCGCGTCCAATTAGAATTTTAGGTTTTTCAGCATTTTTCGTTAATACATGACCACCTAAGCGCCCCAGTTTGAATGCAAGTTCCGGTGTGAGTTCAGTGTTCGCTATGCCTCTCACTCCGTCGGTACCAAAATATTTACCCATCGTTATACTCTCTCCTTTATTATCGCGCAATTCCCATTACTAGGATGTACTATTATCTATTGTAAGAGTAACCTTCTTTAATGAACCAGACCAACGAACATAAGATGGTCCGTTCCACTGTAAACTCAACTCATGTTCACCTTCAGAAAGTCCACTTGCATCGATATAAGCCTGGAAGTCACTGTTCTGAATCTTATCAAGTATATTTGAAACACCGTATAAGGTTAGATCAGTTGAGCCATTTTGGGGTTTTGATATGTTTGCTGTTAGACCGTCTGATACCCCTGTGACTTTAATCGGCACGTCTTTGAATGCCTTTTTGTTCTCTTTACCTATTTTAATTTTCGCCTTAACTTTATCGGGATCTACCTTTTTCATACCTTTAGGAACAGGAATATCAAGTTCAATCGTTGTATCCTTCGAAATTTCCGAAAGATCAAGAGGAATGCCATCGAGAAATTCAAGTTTATCTAAATCCTTTTCAGGTCCAAAAACAGATGCCTCAGAAGGATCAAGTTCGATTGATGAAATACTAACACCTTCTGGAAGTTTTCCTTTTTGATCAAGCTTAATCGGTACTTTCTTGTAAGGAGCTGTGACTGGAACTTTCACATCAACAACTGCAGGATCTATCGTTAATCCTTCTATTTCTTCCATATTCGCATCATACGTATTTAGTGTAATTCGCTCGTTCACTTCTTCCTTTGCACCGCTCACGTTAACATATCCTCTAACAAATGCAACCTGGTCGAGCTTAGAACTTGCACCTGTCACAGTAACCGTTTTAGGAGTAACAATCGGTTCTTCAGTGGAATACCCTTCAGGAAGCTCTTCTGATTTAAGTAAATTAATACCTGCCTGGAATGTATCTGATTTCTTTTCTTCAATCGTGACAGACACTCTTGCAGGATCAATTGTGACATCAACATTTTCAGGGAAATCTCGATGCTTCACCGTGACGAGATGCTGACCGGGGGTTAGATTACGCAAATCTACATAAATTTCCTTATTCTTAAGCTTTGAAAGCATCACACCATCTGTTCGACCATTAACAATGACATCCACCGTTTCAGGTAAATCAGATACGACTACATTTTCCTCATCATATAGCACTTCTAATTCCATGTCAGGGAGACGATCAGATTCTGTCTCAGGTTGCAACAATGCGTTTGAACCTGACGTCGAAGCATTTGGCATCGCCACAATTGTGTACAACATAAGTGCTAAAAGAAAGGAAATGATTTTGACAAACCAGTTGCTCGTCAGCAATTTGTCCATTACTTTTTCCCCCTCCAATTACTAAATCGGTTGGAAGTCTCGGTTTTCGAAACAGCAGGGTTCAATTCAGCAATAAGCAACTCACGCAAAACCTCTTCAGATAAATTTCGATGAAGCTCGCCGTTCTTTGTCAGGGAAATACTTCCTGTTTCCTCAGAAACCACAAGCGTTAAGCTATCCGTTACTTCACTTATTCCTAGCGCTGCTCTATGTCGCGTACCCAACTCCTTTGAAATAAAAGGACTCTCTGATAGTGGCAGGTAACAGGCAGCAGCCAGAATTTCATCTTTCTTCAAAATAACTGCCCCATCATGAAGAGGCGTATTCGGAATAAACACATTAATGAGAAGCTCTGACGTCAGTTTAGCATTCATGGAAATTCCTGTCTCTACATAGTCATTTAAACCCGTTTCACGTTCTATTGATATAAGAGCACCAATGCGACGTTTCCCCATATATGAGGAAGATTTAATAATGGCTTCAACCATTTTTGTCGTTTCTTCTTCTTCCACAGCTGTACGTGCAAACAGTCGTCCACGTCCAAGCTGCTCAAGCGCTCTTCGAAGCTCTGGCTGAAAGATAATAATAATAGCAAGAAGTCCATAGAGAACCACTCGTTCCAAAATCCAATGCAACGTATTTAACTCGAAAAAGCTACTTAAAAACCATGCTGCAATAATAACGGTTATTCCCTTAAGAAGCTGAACAGCCTTAGTGCCGCGAATAAGCATAATGATTTTATAAATCACATAGGTCACAAGCAGAATATCTATAATCTCAGTTATGTAATCAAGTACATTAACATTTCCAACAGGCAGCACGGCTCTTCCTCCAAACGTATTGTATTTAGCCTGAAGTTCATTTTCTTAGTATCGCTAAAATACATTTGTAACTTTTTAATTATATCATATTTAGCACATGTTCAAAAAACGCAACTCCCTTAGAACTTTAGGAAAGGTTATTTAGAGTTTAGACTTTCGTCTTCAGAATTGGATTAAAATATGAGTTCGCGGAGCTAGTTTAAACCCTATATTCTCCTAGCTGAAGCCATAAAAATAAACCGTCCGAATTGACGGTTTATTTCTGATTATCACCTGTAAATAAATTCCCTATGTCATGGAAGAAGTTTTTAAGCTGATACCATGTCCAGTCGAGTATATGGTCCACTTCTTCAATATCACCTGTCACCTGTCCAGCTGAAGCCATATATTGTTCGCCGTTAATAACAAGAACATCACCGTTTACCTGTCCCTCTATTTCAAGGTTTCGATTCTTTACGGTAAGATCGCCTTCTACAACCTCACCCTCAGGTACGATAACTGTATTTGTATCCTGATCAAACCTTAAATTCCCAGAAAGAGCAGAAAGTTGATCTTCACTTGTCCAGGATGAATACACTGATCCTGTCATCAAAGCAAGGAACAAAATAGCTGCTGTGACAAACGGGTGTGATTTCATCCATCTTTTAATCCATACAGTGCGCTTCTCCTGTGGTAAATGTTTCATTACCTTTGATGTAAAACCATCGGGTGCCTCGATAGAAGGCGAGCTGAGGAGAAACGATTCCGTTTTCTTCAATTCTTCATAATGCTGTTTGCAATCGCTGCATGACTGTAAGTGATCGAATAACTGACGTCGCTGCTCCTGTGTAGCCTCTTCATCAAGTACATCATGCATGATCGCAATTGTTTCTGCAGGGCATTTCATAGCTTCTCCCCCTTTCTCATTGCTCTCGAAGCTTCTTTCTAAGTGCTTCTCTCCCTCGATGAATTCGGGTTTTGACTGTCCCAACTGGTAAATCGAGAATTTCACTAATCTCCTTGAGCGATAGTTCTTGAATGTATTTCAATGTAACTGCACTTCGATACTTTGCCGGAAGACTTAAAATTGCCCGATGGATGTTATCCTGTGCTTCTAACGACACAACTTCATCATCTGGTAATCGCTCATCTGTTGAAACTTGAGAATACATTGTCAGACCATCCGTTCCTGAAATCTCTGCATCAAGATAGTAGTCTGGCTTTTTCTTACGCATCCGATCGATAGATAAGTTCGTAGCAATTCGATACAACCAGGTAGAGAATTTACGATCGATTTGGTAGCGATCGATATTCGTATAAGCGCGAATAAAAGCCTCCTGCGCCACGTCTTCCGCTTCCTGTCTGTTTCCTAGCATTCGGTAGGTTAGAGCAAATACTCTATCCTTGTAGAGTTCTACAAGCTCACCAAATGCATTATGATCTCCTTTTCTCACTTGCAAAATGATTCTTTTTACAATCGCATCCATATTTTCTCTCAACCCCCGCTGATTCCTGCGGCTATTTATAGTTACGTATCAGGAAAAACAAAGTTTCATTTTTTATAAAAAAAAATCTAACTACATCTTCATCTATTTTAGCATGTTTATTTCATTTCATTTAATGAAAATACATATATTTCTAATAAAAAAGTTTATATTTATTTTGAAGTGGGTATTTAGAAAATAAATTATGGAAAGGGTGATTCGACTTATGCAAAGGGTGAATCGGCGAATTAGCTTCCAAATCGGGCGGGAAAAAGACATTTTATTAAATGAAATTGAAGAATCCAGGAAAAAAATGAATATGTTAGCAAGAAACCAGCCATTAAGTTCTTCTGAAATTATAGAGATCAGTACTTATCTTGATTTTTTATTAAACGAATACGACCTATGTCGAAATCAAAAGACAGCGGCTCTCTAATTGAGATAGCCGCTGTCTTTTATTTTTATTTTAATTTCTCTCCAAATAACGAGCCCATTAAAGCTACAGCCACAGTAGCCGTTTTATTTTTCTCATCCAGAATTGGATTAACTTCTACAAACTCTGCTGATGTGAGAATATCAGATTCGGCAAGCATTTCCATTGCAAGGTGACTTTCACGATAGCTAATTCCTCCAAGAACTGGAGTTCCTACACCCGGCGCGTCGTGTGGATCAAGTCCATCAAGGTCAAGACTTAAATGAACACCGTCAGTTCCCTTAGATACATACTCAATCGCTTCCTCCATCACTTTCGTCATGCCCATTCGATCGATCTCATGCATCGTGTATACTTTGATTCCTTTTTCCTTAATCAGTTCACGTTCGCCTTCATCAAGAGAACGAGCTCCTATAATAACAATATTTTCAGGCTTAATTTTGGGCGTATATCCAGAGATGCCTGTTAAAGACTCATCACCTATCCCAAGACTCACTGCGAGTGGCATACCATGAATATTACCTGAAGGAGATGTCGCAGAGTCATTCAAATCTCCGTGAGCATCGTACCAGATCACTCCTAGGTTCTCGTAGTTTCTCGCTACACCTGCTAGTGTACCGATTGCAATACTATGATCTCCACCGAAGACAAGCGGGAAACGCTTACGATTCACAACTTCATTTACCACGTTTGAAAGTTTTTCGCTTGCATCAGCTACTTCCTTTAAATTTTTCAGCTGATGATCCTGTTCTTCCGGACGTTTCTCAGGTCTGCCAATATCAATATCCCCAAGATCTTCTATTTCATAATTCAAATTTGATAGACGTTCTACAATACCAGCATATCTTATTGCGCTTGGTCCCATATCTACCCCGCGCCTCATTTGGCCAAGATCCATTGGTACACCTATAATCGAAAGTTGATTATTCATTATGTAGTCCTCCTTGTATCCTAGTCTAGCTCTATTTTACCCATATCTATGCAAATGACTCAACCAGACATAAATTACGAATAAATATTCATACAATTACGTAAATTAGGCACATTTACGGATAAATATAAGGAAGATTCTCTCTCCCTTTCAAGAACTTTTTAAGATGTTAGCAACTAAAAATCGTCAAAAAGCTTGGAAATGAGTCAGATTCGTTGGTTAATTAATAAATTTGGACATAAAAAAAACCCTAAACATGGTTTAAGGAATTGGTGGAGCCTAGCGGGATCGAACCGCTGACCTCCTGCGTGCAAGGCAGGCGCTCTCCCAGCTGAGCTAAGGCCCCGAGTTTATGGAGCGGGTGATGGGGATCGAACCCACGACATCAGCTTGGAAGGCTGAGGTTTTACCACTAAACTACACCCGCATATGAAATTTGGAGCGGAAGACGGGATTCGAACCCGCGACCCCCACCTTGGCAAGGTGATGTTCTACCACTGAACTACTTCCGCAAATGATGAGCCATGAAGGACTCGAACCTTCGACCCTCTGATTAAAAGTCAGATGCTCTACCAACTGAGCTAATGGCTCTTACTGGTGGAGGGGGACGGATTCGAACCGCCGAACCCTGAGGGAGCGGATTTACAGTCCGCCGCGTTTAGCCACTTCGCTACCCCTCCACAAACGAGAAAAAATGGTGCCGGCCAGAGGACTTGAACCCCCAACCTACTGATTACAAATCAGTTGCTCTACCAATTGAGCTAGGCCGGCGAAATATTTGTCATACTGACAAACAAAAAACAGTGCACTCTATTGAGCACTCCTGAAAATGAGTCGCATTTAATTAAAATAAAAATGGTGGAGGATGACGGGCTCGAACCGCCGACCCTCTGCTTGTAAGGCAGATGCTCTCCCAGCTGAGCTAATCCTCCACAGGGTAATAATATAAAATTGGTGACCCGTACGGGATTCGAACCCGTGTTACCGCCGTGAAAGGGCGGTGTCTTAACCGCTTGACCAACGGGCCATGTCCTGGAGCTTCCAACCGGATTCGAACCGATGACCCCTTCCTTACCATGGAAGTGCTCTACCTGCTGAGCTATGGAAGCATTATGGCTCCACAGGTAGGACTCGAACCTACGACCGATCGGTTAACAGCCGATTGCTCTACCACTGAGCTACTGTGGAATATTGGTCAGCCTGGCAACGTCCTACTCTTGCAGGGGGAGATCCCCCAACTACCATCGGCGCTGAAGAGCTTAACTTCCGTGTTCGGCATGGGAACGGGTGTGACCTCTTCGCCATCATTACCAGACTAATCAATGGTTGATCCACTAGAAAGTGTTTAACCAAGGACAAGATAAATCATACTATAGTTCTTTATGAAGTTCAAGAGAAATTTTCATTCCCTGAAAACTAGATAGCACGCACAACGTTTTCCAATATGTCCAGCTACGTAAGCCAAATCCTCGATCGTTTCACCTTTTGCGCCTGACGCGTAGCGTCTAACTCAAAAGCTTCCAACGCTTGTCGGATTTAAACGGCTTACTTCGCTTTTCGTTTTAGGTTAAGCCCTCGATCGATTAGTATTCGTCAGCTCCACGTGTTGCCACGCTTCCACCCCGAACCTATCTACCTCATCATCTCTAAGGGATCTTACCAGCTTAATGCTGTGGGAAATCTCATCTCGAGGGGGGCTTCATGCTTAGATGCTTTCAGCACTTATCCCTTCCACACGTAGCTACCCAGCTATGCTCCTGGCGGAACAACTGGTACACCAGCGGTGTGTCCATCCCGGTCCTCTCGTACTAAGGACAGCTCCTCTCAAATTTCCTGCGCCCGCGACGGATAGGGACCGAACTGTCTCACGACGTTCTGAACCCAGCTCGCGTACCGCTTTAATGGGCGAACAGCCCAACCCTTGGGACCTACTTCAGCCCCAGGATGCGATGAGCCGACATCGAGGTGCCAAACCTCCCCGTCGATGTGGACTCTTGGGGGAGATAAGCCTGTTATCCCCAGGGTAGCTTTTATCCGTTGAGCGATGGCCCTTCCATGCGGAACCACCGGATCACTAAGCCCGACTTTCGTCCCTGCTCGACTTGTAGGTCTCGCAGTCAAGCTCCCTTGTGCCTTTACACTCTGCGAATGATTTCCAACCATTCTGAGGGAACCTTTGGGCGCCTCCGTTACACTTTAGGAGGCGACCGCCCCAGTCAAACTGCCCACCTGACACTGTCTCCGCACCGGATCACGGTGCTGGGTTAGAATGTCAGTACAGCCAGGGTAGTATCCCACCGACGCCTCCATCGAACCTGGCGGTCCGACTTCTATGGCTCCTACCTATCCTGTACAAGCTGTACCAAAATCCAATATCAGGCTACAGTAAAGCTCCATGGGGTCTTTCCGTCCTGTCGCGGGTAACCTGCATCTTCACAGGTACTATAATTTCACCGGGTCTCTCGTTGAGACAGTATCCAAGTCGTTGCACCTTTCGTGCGGGTCGGAACTTACCCGACAAGGAATTTCGCTACCTTAGGACCGTTATAGTTACGGCCGCCGTTTACTGGGGCTTCGATTCAGAGCTTCTCCCGTAAGGGATAACCCCTCCTCTTAACCTTCCAGCACCGGGCAGGTGTCAGCCCCTATACTTCGCCTTACGGCTTTGCAGAGACCTGTGTTTTTGCTAAACAGTCGCTTGGATCTTTTCACTGCGGCTCCCCTGGGCTATTCACCCGAGGAAGCACCCCTTCTCCCGAAGTTACGGGGTCATTTTGCCGAGTTCCTTAACGAGAGTTCTCCCGATCGTCTTAGGATTCTCTCCTCGCCTACCTGTGTCGGTTTGCGGTACGGGCACCTTTTTCCTCACTAGAGGCTTTTCTTGGCAGCGTAGAATCAAGGACTTCGGTACTTTAGTTCCCTCGCCATCACGACTCAGCCTTCACGGTGAACGGATTTGCCTATTCACCAGCCTAATCGCTTGGACGCGCATTTCCAGCAGCGCGCTCTCCCTATCTTTCTGCGTCCCCCCGTCGTTCAAACGGAAAGGAGGTGGTACAGGAATATCAACCTGTTATCCATCGCCTACGCCTTTCGGCCTCGGCTTAGGTCCCGACTAACCCTGAGCGGACGAGCCTTCCTCAGGAAACCTTGGGCTTTCGACGGACAAGATTCTCACTTGTCTTTCGCTACTCATACCGGCATTCTCACTTCTAAGCGCTCCACCAGTCCTTTCGGTCTGACTTCACAGCCCTTAGAACGCTCTCCTACCATTGTCGTAAGACAATCCACAGCTTCGGTGATACGTTTAGCCCCGGTACATTTTCGGCGCAGCGTCACTCGACCAGTGAGCTATTACGCACTCTTTAAATGATGGCTGCTTCTAAGCCAACATCCTGGTTGTCTAAGCAACGCCACATCCTTTTCCACTTAACGTATACTTTGGGACCTTAGCTGGTGGTCTGGGCTGTTTCCCTCTCGACTACGGATCTTATCACTCGCAGTCTGACTCCCGCGGATAAATCGTTGGCATTCGGAGTTTGACTGGATTCGGTAATCCGGTAAGGACCCCTAGTCCAATCAGTGCTCTACCTCCAAGATTCTTGCCGCGAGGCTAGCCCTAAAGCTATTTCGGAGAGAACCAGCTATCTCCAGGTTCGATTGGCATTTCACCGCTACCCACACCTCATCCCCGCATTTTTCAACATGCGTGGGTTCGGGCCTCCATTCAGTGTTACCTGAACTTCACCCTGGACATGGGTAGATCACCTGGTTTCGGGTCTACGACCACGTACTATTTCGCCCTATTCAGACTCGCTTTCGCTGCGGCTCCGCCTTATCAGCTTAACCTTGCACGGGATCGTAACTCGCCGGTTCATTCTACAAAAGGCACGCTGTCACCCATTAACGGGCTCCAACTAGTTGTAGGCACACGGTTTCAGGTTCTCTTTCACTCCCCTTCCGGGGTGCTTTTCACCTTTCCCTCACGGTACTGGTTCACTATCGGTCACTAGAGAGTATTTAGCCTTGGGAGATGGTCCTCCCGGATTCCGACGGGGTTTCACGTGTCCCGCCGTACTCAGGATCCGTCTCGGAGGGCATCGGATTTTGACTACAGGATTGTTACCTTCTCTGATGGACCTTTCCAGGTCGCTTCGTCTATCCGTGCCTTTGTAACTCCAAAGAGACGTCCTACAACCCCAGAGGGCAAGCCCTCTGGTTTGGGCTGATTCCGTTTCGCTCGCCGCTACTCAGGAAATCGCATTTGCTTTCTCTTCCTCCGGGTAATGAGATGTTTCAGTTCCCCGGGTCTGCCTTCCATTCCCTATGTATTCAGAAATGGATACCATCCCATTATGGATGGTGGGTTCCCCCATTCGGAAATCTCCGGATCAAAGCGTACTTACAGCTCCCCGAAGCATATCGGTGTTCGTCCCGTCCTTCTTAGGCTTCTAGTGCCAAGGCATCCACCGTGCGCCCTTAGTAGCTTAACCTTCGATTCATTAGTCTTGATTGCTCAAGCTAAATCATCAGTTATTACTAAGTTATTGCATAAAAAATAATTATTGGATGTCGTTGTTTGTGCTATCTAGTTTTCAAGGAACATGGCTGATCATCAATGCTGCATTGCTGCTTCATTGAATAGCCTGTTTTGAAAGAATACAATCATTCTTTCAAAACTAAACGAAACGCTCATGTAAGGTTGGTAACGTCAGTTACCTTCGTAATTCTCCATAGAAAGGAGGTGATCCAGCCGCACCTTCCGATACGGCTACCTTGTTACGACTTCACCCCAATCATTTGTCCCACCTTCGGCGGCTGGCTCCATAAAGGTTACCCCACCGACTTCGGGTGTTACAAACTCTCGTGGTGTGACGGGCGGTGTGTACAAGGCCCGGGAACGTATTCACCGCGGCATGCTGATCCGCGATTACTAGCAATTCCGGCTTCATGCAGGCGAGTTGCAGCCTGCAATCCGAACTGAGAACGGCTTTATGGGATTCGCTTCACCTCGCGGTGTCGCTGCCCTTTGTACCGTCCATTGTAGCACGTGTGTAGCCCAGGTCATAAGGGGCATGATGATTTGACGTCATCCCCACCTTCCTCCGGTTTGTCACCGGCAGTCACCTTAGAGTGCCCAACTAAATGCTGGCAACTAAGATCAAGGGTTGCGCTCGTTGCGGGACTTAACCCAACATCTCACGACACGAGCTGACGACAACCATGCACCACCTGTCACTCTGTCCCCCGAAGGGGAACGTCCTGTCTCCAGGATTGTCAGAGGATGTCAAGACCTGGTAAGGTTCTTCGCGTTGCTTCGAATTAAACCACATGCTCCACTGCTTGTGCGGGCCCCCGTCAATTCCTTTGAGTTTCAACCTTGCGGTCGTACTCCCCAGGCGGAGTGCTTAATGTGTTAACTTCAGCACTGAGGGTGGAACCCCCCAACACCTAGCACTCATCGTTTACGGCGTGGACTACCAGGGTATCTAATCCTGTTTGCTCCCCACGCTTTCGCGCCTCAGCGTCAGTTACAGACCAGAGAGCCGCCTTCGCCACTGGTGTTCCTCCACATATCTACGCATTTCACCGCTACACGTGGAATTCCACTCTCCTCTTCTGCACTCAAGTCCTCCAGTTTCCAATGACCCTCCACGGTTGAGCCGTGGGCTTTCACATCAGACTTAAAAGACCGCCTGCGCGCGCTTTACGCCCAATAATTCCGGACAACGCTTGCCACCTACGTATTACCGCGGCTGCTGGCACGTAGTTAGCCGTGGCTTTCTGGTTAGGTACCGTCAAGGTACCGCCCTATTCGAACGGTACTTGTTCTTCCCTAACAACAGAGCTTTACGACCCGAAGGCCTTCGTCACTCACGCGGCGTTGCTCCGTCAGACTTTCGTCCATTGCGGAAGATTCCCTACTGCTGCCTCCCGTAGGAGTCTGGGCCGTGTCTCAGTCCCAGTGTGGCCGATCACCCTCTCAGGTCGGCTACGCATCGTCGCCTTGGTAAGCCATTACCTTACCAACTAGCTAATGCGCCGCGGGCCCATCCTGCAGTGTTAGCTCGAAAGCCAACTTTCAACATTGCACCATGCGGTGCGATGTATTACCCGGTATTAGCTCCGGTTTCCCGGAGTTATCCCAGTCTGCAGGGCAGGTTGCCCACGTGTTACTCACCCGTCCGCCGCTAAGATCAGGGAGCAAGCTCCCATCTCTTCGCTCGACTTGCATGTATTAGGCACGCCGCCAGCGTTCGTCCTGAGCCAGGATCAAACTCTCCGATAGAAAGCTTAATCTAGCTTTTAAAACAATGTTTTGTTTCCGTAGAAACAACTACTTACATGGCGTTTCGTTCAGTTTTCAAAGATCGATTTGTTTCTTTCGTTGTCGTTTTCAGCGACTTTATTAATGTACCACATTAACTTAGTTAACGTCAACAACTTTTTAAAAATCTTTTTTTGCGTCAATCGCTTCGTATCGGCGACCTATATAAATATACAGGTTCACTTATCGTTTGGCAAGCATTTTTTAAAATTAATTGGTATCTTTTTTTAAAATTCGCATATACTTTGAAACCTCAGCCTTTGTGGCGGTTCTTTTATAGATCCCTAATAAAAGAAGATACCGCTCTTCCATCGCTCGCTTCACAAGACCATCAATACGACTGTTATCCAAATCTAAAAGCAATTCCTCCATTTCACGCTTTAGCAAATACTCCATTTCCTTCATTTCTTTAAAATTAACAAGCAGTCCGATCACTAGGTTGCCCCCTTCCCCAAACAAGTATGACCCACCAAGTATTGAATTATGTATGTAAAAACACTTTGTACATAGTTACGATAGAGTTCGCATATGAATGGGACAAAGGGGGTGCATAATGAGCTTTTTTTGGATATGGAATGGAAAACGTATCAAGCAGAGCTTTATTATTGTGACTGCTGCTTTTTTTTCGGCTATTATTTTATTCGTTGAAGGTGGAGATCTAGCTGTTTTTACGGCGAATGACATCCCGCTCGCTATTGATCAAGTCAAAAGTAAGGAGAAGAATCTCGCACTAACATTTGATATTAGCTGGGGTGAAACAAAAGCCCTTCCCATCCTTGAAGAATTAAAAAAGAACAAAGTAAAAGCATCTTTTTTTATTTCTGGTGCTTGGGCAGAACGTCACCCTGAAATCGTAGAGCAAATCGTAAAAGGTGGACACGAAATCGGCAACCTTGGGTATAAGTATGAGAATTATACGAACATGGAGGATGATGAAATACGTAAGGACATCATTCGTTCTAGTGAAGCAATCAAGAAAATTGCGGGTGATCAGCCAATACTACTTAGGCCCCCTAATGGAAATTTTGATAAAAGAGTACTCACCGTTTCTGATAAACTAAATTACACTGTTATTCACTGGAGTCTTGATTCAGAAGACTGGAAAAACCCTGGCACCGATACGATTATTGAAAATGTGACGAATGACGTCGATCCAGGTGACATCGTTCTTCTTCATGCATCCGATTCAGCTAAACAAACTGAGGCAGCACTTCCTAGTATGATTTCTACCTTAAAGAAAAGTGGCTACTCTTTCGTTACTGTAAGTGAACTTGTTTCAAACGCTTCGATTAAAACTAAAGAAATTAAATAAGCAGCTCTGCCTAGTGCAGGGAGCTGCTTTTTGTTTATGCTTTTTTCCCAATCAAGCGATGCAATGTTAGCAATTGCCATACATTACTGATAAGAAGCGGGATAAAAATAAGCCAGAGCCATTTAGGATCATTGCTTTGCAAACCTGGAATCCACTCTAGAATCGTTACGACAACAATAAAGAAGAGCGCAGGGATAAAGGCTTGTTTGTTTGTTTCTTTTTGCTTAATGTAAGCTGCTACAAGTCCTACCACAAGAAGAATTAATGCAATCAAAACATAGCTTACGACACTCTCTCCCGCATCAGCAAACACAACATAGCGAAAATACACCAAATCGAATAATGCTACTGCTATTAGAACAACTTGTACGCCATTCCATAGCTTGACCGATTTGAAAATGCCTAGACCAAATCGATGAATCGTTAGGTATGCAAAAAAGCCCATCTGACTAATCAAACTAAAGATGCTAGAGACTCCTAGTAGCCAGAGCATGACGACCAAGAATGAAATAATTTCTCCATTCTTTAGATCGGTCCAATATTGCCCCCATTCTAAAACAATACCTGTTAGCATGCCGGCTGTTGATCCAATCAGAAGGGTTGAAAAGAATAAATAAACAAGATTTCTTGTTTTCAAAACCAAACCCCCGTAAACGTTAATGATGCTTCTCTGTTGAATTGTACCAATGCCTCTTTTAAATTGCCAGCCTTCCTTTAATCTCCGGGTATAAATTCACAGTTTCGCCTAATATTAAGAATAACACCACGGGAAAGGAGCATCAGCATATGAGTCAGCGATTCAACTTGCTTGCTCTCGGATTAGCCGTTCTTCTCATTGCTGGCTGTGCCTCAGGTTCTGCTGAAGGTTCTCAGGCTAATTACGAAGAAACGAAAAAAATGCTTGTCGATCTGCTTAAAACAGATGAAGGCAAAAAAGCCATTCAAGAAATCATGTCAGATGAAGAACTAAAAAAGCAACTCGTTATGGAACAGCCCTTTGTGAAAGAAACCATACAAAAAGTCCTTACCACTGAAGAAGGCAAGAAATATTGGCAAGAAATGTTGAAGGACCCTGCATTCGTTGAAAACTTCGCTAAAAACATTCAGGGTGAGAACGAAAAACTATTTAAAGCACTAATGGACGATCCTGAATACCAAGAGAAAATGATGGACCTGATGCAAGATCCTGAAATGGAAAAACAGTACTTACAACTGTTAGAAAGCAAACAATCCCGACAGCAGATAAAAGATCTTATTTCAGAAACGTTTGAAAGTCCCTTATTTCAAGCAAAGATTCAAGAGATGTTAACAACGATTACCTCTGAACAGTTGAAATCTTCTGGTGGTGGAGGTAAACAAGATAAGAAGCAGGGAAGTGATTCAGGATCTCAAGACGGTGGAAACACGAGTTCAACTGGTCAGTAATTTGTATGCAAAAGGACATGCCACCTCGGGCATGTCCTTTCTTATTAATTTGAAGTTCTCTCAACGATCTCTTTTGCGATCTCGAGATATTGTTGGCCGATCGGATGTGCTGCTTGATACACAGATGGAGCAAATTCTTCATCATTATAATCAGGTTGACCCAGCGGAAGTCTTCCGAGAATATCAGTAGACAGTTCAGATGCTAACTTTTCTCCACCACCCTGACCAAATACGTATTCCTTTTCACCAGTCACTTTGCTTTCAAAGTAGGACATGTTTTCTACTACACCTAAAACCTCATGTTTCGTCTTAAGCGCCATAGCACCCGCTCTCGCCGCAACGAAAGCAGCAGTTGCGTGTGGTGTGGTCACGATGATCTCTTTTGAAGCAGGTAGCATGGTATGAACATCTAGTGCTACATCTCCTGTTCCTGGTGGAAGGTCTAGCAACAAGTAGTCTAGCTCTCCCCAATCGACTTCACTAAAGAAATTGTTGAGCATCTTCCCTAGCATCGGGCCACGCCAAATGACAGGTGCATTATCTTCTACGAAAAAGGCCATAGACATTACTTTAACACCAAAACGCTCAACCGGATAAATTTTCCCATCAACAACTTTTGGTCTGCTTTCAATACCCATCATATCAGGTACACTAAATCCATATATGTCTGCATCGATGATGCCGACTTTCTTACCAAGACGCGCCAAAGATGTCGCCAGGTTAACGGTAACTGTAGATTTCCCAACGCCACCTTTTCCGCTGGCAACAGCAATAAACTGAGTTTTACTCTCGGGTGACAACAATGGAGGAAGATTAGGATTAGCCGATGCTCCCTCTGGAAGCTCTTCATCAGCAAGTTGTTCAAATCTCAAGCCTACTGATTCCGCTCCGGCACCTTTAAGTATGTTCACAATTTCCTGCTGAACTTTCATCTGTTCAGCTGATTCAGTTTGAGCAAGTGCCACTTTAACACTTACATAACCTTCTTTAGTCTTCACATCACGAATTGTGATGTTTTTATGTAAAATAGGATCTTGCACCTTTTGTAATAATTCAACGACCTGGTCTTTCGTTAACATGGAGGCACCACCTTCTCTGAATTCGATTACATTGTTAGTATAACATATCATCGAGAGAGTTTTGCCTATGGTGCTTGCAGGAAATACCATCTTCTCTGACCATTTCAATTACATCAGAATGAGACTAGAACAACCAGTGCCTATTCTTCAGGCACTGGTTCATTAGTCGAATAGCGAATGATTCCTTGATAGATCGATGCTGCTACTTTGTTCTGATACGTTTCTGTATTGAGCAACTCTCGCTCTGTTGGATTGGAGAGAAAGCCTACCTCTACAAGAGATCCAGGAATGTCAGCTTCCTTCAGTAAATAAACACTATCCATATTCTTAGCTAATCGATTTGTATTCTCAAGATTCCGCTTGATTTCAGCTTGTATAAATCGAGACAATGATTGACTTTCTTCATTTACAGGATTATAAAAAGTTTGTGCTCCACTCCACTTTGAAGAAGGGATCGCATTTAGATGAATACTTACAAACAAATCGTTACTCGGGTCATTGATAAGCTCCACTCGTTTTCTCAGATCCTCTGCTTTTCGATTGCTAAGCCCTTTCGTCTCTTCAGAAGCTAAGTCAGTATCAATCTCCCGAGTCATAATCACAAGTGCCCCAGCTTCCTGAAGATAATCTCGTAATTTCAACGAGATGGTTAAAGCGATATCTTTCTCAACTACATTATCACCAACCGCACCACCATCTGGGCCACCATGACCAGGATCAATGACAATCACTTGTCCAGATAAAGGAAGATGCCAGGCATCCCAAGAAGAGTCAATGGCAAACTTGTAATTAATAATGAATAGCAATACAATCACTCCAGAAGCAACACCAAACCGCTTTGACCACTTTTTCATTCCGTTCCAACACCACCCCTATTTCTGTCCTATCCTATCTATATGGGACAAGTGAAGGAAATAGTCATGGAACATGAAGGATTATTGGAGACGAAGTCGACGCCTCATCGTTCCTTTTTGACAGCCCTCTTTCCACCAATTTGATACAAATACATCACATGTAAGTTGTAACGACTCTTCATATCCTGCAGAAGTCTTCCAATAGAGCCAGTAATCAAATAAGGCATCAATTAATGCTTTTTCTAATTTAAAACACCGTTCATGAACCATTGCCATCGATTCTCCATGATATGAAAATTTGCTATACTCCGCGCCAAGTAAGTACGCTTCTATCGCAATATCCATACATACGTTTTCCACATCGCCCTTATAAAGTATGGCATCTGAAAAAAATGGAGAGAACATCTCTCTAATATTATCGGATAAGTCCTTTAATGATATTTCTATAAGTATTCTTCGCTCGAATTCAAGGCGCTTATGACGCTGGCGTTCTTTAAATACAGTAATCACATTTTCCATATCACACATCCTCTCGAATTACTTTGGTTTAGTCTCACTCAAGATTCAGAGAGTATGCGGTAATTGAACTGGTAATTCATTCACCATTTATGATGAATATTTCTTGTGATTAAAATAAAAAAATCCACCTTCCAGGCCAAATGACAAATCAAAAAAACCTCTGGCTAATGAAAGCCAGAGGTTTTGAATAGAAAATATTAACGCTTCGAGAACTGAGGTGCACGACGTGCTGCTTTAAGACCGTATTTTTTACGTTCTTTCATACGAGCATCACGAGTTAGGAAGCCAGCGCTCTTAAGTGCTGCGCGTGATTCCGGATCAGCTTGAAGTAGTGCACGAGCGATACCGTGACGGATTGCTCCAGCTTGTCCAGTGAATCCACCACCGCTAACATTTACGAAAATATCGTAAGTGCCTTCAGTACCAGTTTCAACTAGTGGTTGCTTAGAGATAAGCTTAAGTGTTTCAAGATCGAAATAGTCATCAATTTCACGATTGTTAATAACCATACGTCCGTTACCAGGAAGTAAGCGTACGCGTGCTACAGAGTTTTTACGTCGGCCAGTGCCGTTGTATTGTACTTGTGCCAAGTTGATTCCCTCCTTTTAATTATCCTCTTAGTTCGTATTTTTCAGGCTGTTGTGCCTGGTGATTGTGCTCGCTACCAGCGAATACATGAAGCTTTTTAATCATTTGGCGACCAAGGCTATTCTTTGGAAGCATACCTTTGATTGCAAGTTCAAGCATTTGCTCAGAACGGTTAGTACGCATTTCAAGAGCAGTTCTTGATTTCAAACCACCTGGGTGTCCACTATGACGGTAGTACATCTTGTCATTAAGTTTGTTACCAGTTAGTTCAATTTTCTCAGCGTTAAGGATGATCACATGATCACCAGTGTCAACGTGAGGTGTGAAAGTTACTTTATTTTTACCGCGTAGGATCGCTGCTACTTCACTTGCAAGACGGCCAAGTGTTTGACCTTCAGCATCAACGATGTACCATTTGCGCTCGACTTCGTGGCCTTTAGCCATAAATGTTGTACGCATGAGTTTCCCTCCTAAAATCAATCCAATTTATTTTAAAACTAGCACAGAAATTTCATTGTCAGTTGTCAGTCAGATTTCTAAATCCGGGGCAAGTGGATGTAGAAATACCAAGGAATATCGTATAATATTTGGACGCAAATGTCAAGCGTTTGGGAAATTCTATTCTGTTTTAAGAATAAGAGACTTCCCAAAGATAGAGCCCGTGAGGTGGAGCAGTCTTACCGGCCCGATTGCGGTCTTTCGCTTCCAGAATCTTCTGGAGTTCCTCCGGTTCTCTTTGCCCTCTCCCCACCTCTAGAAACGTCCCCATTAAAATACGAATCATATTATAAAGGAAGCCGCTCCCCTCAAATGTAAAAACAATCTCATCTTGATCTTGTGTGATATCAATTCGATAGATTGTCCTCACTTTATCCTTAACATCAGATCTTGCGGAGCAAAACGAAGTGAAATCATGCTCTCCAACGAGATATGCAGCAGCCTTCTTTATCTTAATGAGGTTAAGTGGGCGGGGTTCATGTACTGCATAGTTTCTTCTAAATACATCAGATGCTGCACGATGAAGCAAACGATACTGATAGGTTTTGCGAACGACTTTGTACCTTGCGTGAAAATCATCCGGAGCTACCTCTGTTTGCACAATACGGATATCAGCAGGAAGTTGCGTATTTAAGGCCCTTGTCCAATTCTCAACAGGAATTGAAAGTGGTGTATCAAAATGAATGACTTGCCCAGCTGCATGCACACCAGCGTCGGTTCTTCCAGATGCAGTGACAGGAACTGTTCTTCCCTTATGCATTTGTTTTAAAGCGCGCTGCACTTCTTCCTGAACCGTGCGGCCATTCGGCTGAACCTGATATCCATTAAAAGCCGTACCATCATATGCTAATGTCATTTTCATCCGTTGCATTGCATTCTCTCCTAACTTCTTAGCACCAGCAAGCCAACACTGAGCAGTAGAAGGATAAGAAATAATATGGTATCTTTACCCGACCATTTGAGTAAACGTATACTAGTTCTTCCTTCTCCACCTCGGTACCCTCTAGCTTCCATTGCCATCGCAAGATCTTCTGCACGTTTAAAAGCACTAACAAAGAGCGGAACGAGAAGTGGGACAATGCTTTTCAAGCGTTCTTTAATTGGACCGCTTGAGAACTGCGCCCCTCGTGCAGACTGTGCTTTCATGATTTTCTCCGTTTCCTCAAGAAGCGTTGGAATAAATCGGAGAGCAATCGACATCATCAATGCAAATTCATGAACAGGCAGACCAATTTTCTTCATAGGCCCAAGTAGCGTTTCAATTCCCACCGTAATATCAATCGGCGTTGTCGTTAGGGTCAATAGTGATGTAATCATAATAAGAAATAATAGCCGTAACGAAATAAATATTCCCTGCTGCACACCACCTTCATATACTTTAAGGAAGCCCAAATCGAACAACAAAGGTCCTTCCTTCGTTAAAAACACATGTAAGAGAAATGTAAGGATAATCACGAGCAAGATGGGCTTTAGTCCGTTATAAATATAGCGCAACGGGAGACGGGAGACGAGAATCGCCATCAGAGTAAATCCCCCAAGTATGGCATATGTGATCCAATTATTTGCTAGAAAAACGATGATAACAAACAAGAAAGCAGTTAACAGCTTAGCTCTTGGGTCGAGTTTATGAATAAATGAATGTCCTGGGACATATTGACCTATAATAATATTTTGCATCAGGATTCTTCCTCCTTTTGCAAAATGGATAGTGCTGCATTCACAGCAGCATCCAGAGTAAAAACACTCTGAGGTAAATTTCGATGAAAACGTTCCTCAAGACGTTGGATAAATTGAACCGTTTCTGGTACATCTAAACTTAGTGCCTTAAGAGCATCTGAATCAGCAAAAATTTCCTCTGGCTCTCCCTGCAGAGCAATTCCGCCTTTTTCCATAATAACGATGTTATCAGAATAACGCGCAGCATCTTCCATGCTGTGAGTAACGAGTATTGTGGTGAGTCCTTCTTCTTGATGCAAACGGTAAAATAGCCCCATGATCTCTCGCCTTCCACGTGGATCAAGTCCAGCAGTGGGTTCATCAAGAATAAGAATTGAAGGCTTCATGGCAAGTACACCTGCAATAGCAACACGTCTCATCTGCCCACCGCTTAAATCAAATGGTGAACGTTGAAGAAAAGATTCATCCAGTCCTACTTGCTTGATCAATCTTGCTGCACGCTGTTTCGCTTCTTCTTCAGAAACTCCGAAATTAAGCGGCCCAAAGATAATATCTTTCTCTATTGTTTCTTCAAACAACTGGTGTTCCGGGTATTGGAATACAATCCCAACGTTCTTTCTTAATGCTTTTAACCGCTTTTCCTTTTCCCCTGCTTGAATAACAAAGTCACCGATTTGGATTTTACCTGCAGTTGGTTTTAGAAGACCATTTAAATGCTGAATCAACGTAGACTTACCAGATCCAGTATGGCCAATGATCGATTGAAATGTTCCGGATGCAATAGAGAGGTTAATATTTTTAAGAGCATTTCGCTCAAACGGTGTACCACGATTATAAGAATGCTCTAATTCTTTGATTGTAATGTCCATAGCTCGTTCACCAGTTCCTCCTGTGATAAAGTCAACTTCGAGAAATCATAACCCTTTTCACTAAGAGCTCGCTGTACTTGTAGTGGAAATGGGAGATCTAATCCGATTTCCTCAAGCATCTTCCCTTTTTGAAAAACATCTATAGGTAATCCCTCATCGATTACTTCTCCAGCATTCATTACAATCATTCGATCCGCCTGTGCAGCTTCTTCAAGGTCATGAGTGATTGAGATAACAGTCATCCCTTCCTCTTCCTTTAACTCACGCATGGTTTGCAGTACTTCTTTCCTACCTGCAGGATCAAGCATTGATGTAGCTTCATCGAGAATGACGATGGATGGTCGGAGGGCAATGATGCCTGCAATCGCTACACGTTGCTTCTGTCCGCCAGACAGTCGATGTGGCTCCTGATCCAGGAAGTCTTCCATTCGTACTTTTTTAACACTCTCACTAATTCGGTCCAACATCTTCTCACGTGCCATCCCATTATTCTCAAGCCCGAATGCAACATCATCTCGAACAGAGGTACCAACGAACTGATTATCAGGATTTTGAAAAACGATTCCTACTTTTCTTCTAATTTCCCAGATACTTTCCTCTTCTCTACTATTGAAACTCTCTACGAGAACATCACCCTTCTCAGGTTGAAGCAAACCATTTAACAACCTTGCAAGTGTCGACTTACCCGATCCATTATGACCAACAATGGCTAGCCATTCGCCTTTCTGAACGGAAAGTGATACATCACGTAAAACATATGGTTGCTCTTCCTGATATCGAAATGATACATGTTGAACGGTGATCAGTTCTTCCATAATCGTTCCTCCTGCCTCTGCTGATTTCATGCAGTTCTTCTCTACTGTCCTCTTATACTGGTGCGAAAAAATGGCGGGCGGTATGAGCCGCCACTTTTTCCTATCAGCATAATCCATATGCACAGATCTTTTCTGGAATTGGTCTGCCAGCGAAATCAATCATTCTTCGTAAAAAAAGCCTGGCATCTGCCAGGCTTTCAGTAATGGCACGCAGCAAGCTACCACTTGAGAGTGTGCGATTCATAAAAAAAACGCACGAAAAAAGGGCATAGAATCAGTATCCAATATCGAGATCCTGTCCCGCCCTTTTAATCAAGTGCGTCTTATACTAGCTCGATGATAACCATTTCAGCACCGTCACCGCGGCGTGGTCCAAGTTTACGGATACGAGAGTAACCGCCTTGACGCTCTGCATAACGAGGAGCGATATCGCTGAATAGTTTTTGAACTGCATCTTGACCGCTTTCTTGATCCGCTACTTCGTTACGGATAAAAGAAGCTGCTTGACGACGTGCGTGAAGATCTCCGCGTTTACCAAGCGTAATCATTTTGTCGATGAAAGAACGAAGCTCTTTCGCCTTCGATTCTGTTGTTTCAATACGTTCATTGATGATCAAATCTGTAACAAGGTCACGGAATAACGCTTTACGCGTATCACTAGTACGACCTAATTTTTGGTATGCCATGAAGTATTCCCTCCTTTGTTGTTTATAAAATCAACAACTTAAATATCTATTCTTCGTTACGAAGTCCAAGACCAAGCTCTTCAAGCTTCTCCTGTACTTCTTCAAGTGACTTACGTCCAAGGTTACGAACCTTCATCATGTCTTCTTCAGACTTCTGAGTTAGTTCTTGAACTGTATTAATTCCAGCACGCTTCAGGCAATTATATGAACGAACTGAGAGATCGAGCTCTTCGATTGTCATCTCAAGCACTTTCTCTTTTTGATCCTCTTCTTTTTCGACCATAATTTCAGCATTCTGAGCCTGATCAGTTAAGCCGACAAAAATGTTTAAATGTTCATTTAAAATCTTTGCACCTAACGAAACCGCTTCTTCAGGTCGAATGCTTCCATCGGTCCAAACGTCGAGGGTTAGTTTATCATAATTTGTTACCTGGCCAACACGAGTGTTCTCAACTTGGTAGTTAACACGGGAAACAGGCGTGAAGATCGAGTCTACTGGAATAACTCCAATTGGCTGTTCATCATTCTTGTTTCCTTCTGCTTGTACATAGCCTCTTCCGCGAATAGCAGTAATTCGCATTTGGAAACGAGCACTTGCAGAAAGGGTAGCAATATGAAGGTCAGGGTTTAAGATCTCCACGTCGCTGTCATGAGTAATATCTCCAGCTGTTACCGTTCCTGGTCCCTGTACATCTACTACTAACGTCTTCTCTTCTTCAGAGTAAACTTTCATAGCTAGCTTCTTAAGATTGAGAATAATAGTAGTTACATCTTCATGTACGCCTTCAATTGTAGAGAACTCGTGGAGAACTCCTTCAATCTGTACGGATGTAACAGCAGCTCCAGGAAGTGAAGATAACAGGATACGACGAAGGGAGTTACCCAGGGTAGTTCCATAACCACGTTCTAATGGTTCTACAACAAACTTTCCGTATTTAGCATCCTCGTTGATAGCTACCGCTTCAATTTTTGGCTTTTCGATTTCGATCATCCAACAAACCCTCCTTCAAAACGTCGAACTTCGGTTAGACGAGTTGTCTAACCGAATAATCCCTTTAGGCGGTTCAAATACCAACAACCTAATTATGATTCGTCAACCGTCAACAATTTATACATTATCATTATTGACATGTTCATCAATTGTATACCGATAGATTGAATCTTTCCATAAGTGATTGTTCAAAACCAGGCATTCACCCGAAGGGAACATCTACGTTTTTGAACTCTCTACTAGCTTAGACTCTACGACGTTTTGGTGGACGGCAGCCGTTATGAGGTACTGGAGTTACGTCACGAATCGCAGTAACCTCTAAACCTACAGCTTGAAGCGAACGAATTGCAGCTTCACGCCCAGCTCCAGGGCCTTTAACAGAAACTTCTACAGTTTTCATACCATGCTCCTGTGCAGTTTTTCCTGCAGTTTCAGCAGCCATTTGAGCAGCGAATGGAGTAGATTTACGAGAACCTTTAAAGCCCATGTTTCCGGAAGTTGCCCAAGAAATCGCATTTCCGTGAGTGTCAGTAATCGTAATAATCGTGTTGTTGAAAGTAGAACGGATATGAGCTATTCCGCTCTCAACATTCTTTTTCACGCGCTTTTTACGTGTATTTCCTTTACGTTGTTTAGCCATTTGTTAATTACCTCCCTTACTTCTTCTTGTTAGCTACTGTACGGCGAGGGCCTTTACGAGTACGAGAGTTGTTCTTCGTATGTTGACCTCGGACAGGAAGACCACGACGGTGGCGGATACCACGATAAGAACCGATTTCGATTAGACGCTTAATGTTAAGTGAGATTTCACGACGAAGATCACCCTCAACTTTAATCTTGTCTACTACTTCACGGATTTTTCCGAGTTCTTCTTCAGTTAAATCGCGTACGCGAGTGTCTTCAGAAACACCAGCGTCAACTAGAACTTGCTTCGCAGTTGTTTTACCGATTCCATAAACGTAAGTTAACGCGATTACGATACGCTTTTCGCGTGGAACATCAATACCAGCAATACGTGCCATTACGTTGCACCTCCTTATATATTAGCCTTGTTTTTGCTTATGCTTTGGATTTTCACAGATAACCATGACTTTCCCTTTACGGCGAATAACTTTACATTTTTCACACATTGGTTTTACTGATGGTCTTACTTTCATTGTTTTAACCCTCCTTGTATACGGAGATTAACTTCTTATTTATATCGATACGTGATTCTACCACGTGATAAGTCATATGGAGAAAGCTCAACAGTTACTTTGTCACCTGGCAAAATACGAATGTAATGCATACGTATCTTTCCGGATACGTGAGCAAGGATCTTATGACCGTTTTCGAGTTCTACTCGAAACATTGCGTTCGGTAGAGGTTCGATAACGGTGCCTTCCATTTCAATAACTTCTTCTTTAGCCATCTACTTGCTCTCCCTCCTTTAAATCAATGACATGTTCATTTACATACTTTGAGATCGCGAAACGCAGCTTGCCATTTGTGACACGGCCGGTTTCCTCAAGACTTCGCTTTACCTCAGGGGATACATACTCTATCAGCTCAAGGTGTGCGAGGTTCTTCCGCTTCGGGCGATCAAACTTCCGTTTATCACCATCTGCTAAGAAAACATAACGTTCATCTATAACCCCTACAATCACGCTATATTGTTCAGCGTCTCTTCCCCGTCTATTCCGAACGATCTGACCGATCTCGGGAACGGTATCCGACTCTTTCACGAACCATCACCTTCACTTAGGCCTTTGTTAGTATTTCATATCCTTCTTCCGTAACGGTAATGGTGTGCTCAAAGTGAGCACAGTTCTTACCATCAGTTGTTACTACAGTCCACTTATCCGAAAGTGTTCGAACATAGCGAGAGCCCAGATTCACCATTGGCTCAATCGCAAGGACCATCCCCTGCTTAAGCCTCGGCCCTTTTCCTGGAGGACCGTAATGGGGAATTTGAGGATCTTCATGAAGGTCTTGACCTACACCATGACCAACATATTCTCGTACTATCGATAAACCTTCAGATTCGGCATATGCTTGGATCGCATGAGATATATCAGAAAGCCTTTTGCCAGCCTTCGCTTCATCCAACCCTTTATATAACGATTCCTCGGTAACTTTTAACAACCGTTCGTCTTCATCTGAGATAGTGCCAACAGGATAGGTCCAGGCTGAATCGCCATGATAACCATTATACTTAGCACCAATATCAATGCTAATTATATCTCCCTCCGTCAACACGCGATCTCCTGGGATACCATGTACAAGCTCTTCATTAACTGAAGCGCAGATACTCCCAGTAAATCCATTGTAACCTTTAAAGGAAGGAATTGCACCAAGCTGACGAATAAACCGATCGGCAATCGTATCCAGCTCTTTTGTCGTAATTCCAGGCTTGATGTGCTTCTGTAGTTCTAGATGCGTTAATGCGACAATCTTGCCTGCTTCTCGCATGATAACAAGTTCGCGAGGAGTCTTGCAAATAATCATTACGACAACCCTTTGAGGAGTTGATCGACATCTTCAAACACCTCATTGATGTCTCTATTGCCATCAATCGTTTTAAGATAGCCTTTGCCTTCATAAAAGGTCAACAATGGTTGCTGTTGTTGCTTGTTGACTTCGAGGCGAGTTCGTACAGTTTCTTCTTTATCATCATCACGTTGATAAAGTTCTCCACCGCACTTATCACAAACTCCTTCTTCTTTAGGAGGATTGAAAACCGCGTGATAGGTCGCTCCACAATTACGGCAAACACGACGTCCAGTCAAACGCTGCATCAATTGATCTTCCTCAACTGCGATGTTCACCACATAATCGAGTTTTTTATCCAAATCAGATAAGATCTCTTCAAGCGCGTCAGCCTGAGCGACAGTTCTTGGAAAACCATCGAGGAGAAAACCTTTTTCGCAATCATCTTTTCCTAAACGCTCCCGTACTATACCAATCGTTACTTCGTCAGGTACGAGGTTTCCAGAATCCATGTACTCTTTCGCTTTTAGACCAAGAGGCGTTCCTTCTTTAATCGCTGCTCGGAACATATCTCCTGTGGAGATATGAGGGATGCCATACTTTTCGACAATCTTTTCTGCCTGGGTTCCTTTTCCGACACCAGGAAGCCCCATTAATACTAGATTCATCTAATCCCTCCGCACGTCACCCAATCGAGGATGAAGGAGGGGAAGAAAGTTCTTCCCAGTTTATCCTCAAGATTTAATAAAGCCTTTATAATGACGTTTAATTAATTGACTTTCAATTTGCTTCATCGTATCAAGCGCTACCCCAACAACGATCAGCAAGCTTGTTCCGCCGATTTGCAGCGTCTGCGGCAGTCCTGCTACGGTTGTGAAAAATACCGGAATAATCGAAATAACAGCAAGGAAAAGTGCTCCTACTAACGTTAAACGGTAGAGAATACGGGTAATGTACGTTTCCGTAGATTTCCCTGGACGAATACCAGGAATGTATCCACCCTGTTTCTTAAGATTCTCAGCCATCTTCTCCGGATTAACCTGGACAAACGTATAGAAATACGTAAATCCAATGATGAGTAACGCATACACGACCATACCAATAGGCTGTGTATAGTCGAACACCCTGATGATCCATTCCGTTACCGAATTATCTCCGAACAACCTGGCAATCGTTGGTGGAGTAATGATCAGTGATATCGCAAAGATAACTGGAATAACACCTGCTGCGTTGACTTTAATCGGTAAGTGAGTGGATTGTCCACCTACTTGTCTGCGGTTTACAGTTCGCTTAGCATACTGAATTGGAATTTTACGAAGACCTTGTTGAATAAATATAACAGCGACAACAATTGCAAGTGCTGCAAGCGCAATAATTGCAAGTGTCACGATGTTAATGAACAATTCGTCTTGAGAACCTTCGAACATCTGAGCATAGAGCTGATTAAGCCCTGGCGGAATTGCAGCTACAATTCCTGCAAAGATGATGATTGAAATCCCATTTCCAACTCCTTTTGCTGTGATCTGTTCGCCTAACCACATCAAAAAAGCCGTTCCGGCTGTTAAAACGAGAGAAATATTAAGATACGTCAATACACCCGGATTACTGATCAACTGTCCTCCAACAATATTGTTAAACCCGATTGAAAGACCTATACCCTGGACAAGTCCAAGTACGATCGTTCCATAGCGAGTAACTTGTGTTAGCTTCTTACGTCCGGCATCGCCTTGTTTAGACCATTCGGTAAACTTAGGAACAACATCCATTTGCAAAAGCTGCACAATGATAGAAGCAGTGATGTAAGGCATAATTCCCATGGCAAAGATGGAGAAGTTTTTCAACGCTCCACCGCCAAAGGTGTTGAGTACTCCGAAAAGACTCATTTGATCTTGAAACTGTAATACATCTCTGTTCACACCAGGAACTGGTATGAATGTTCCGATTCGGAACACGACAAGCATGAGTAGGGTGAAAATGATTTTGTTTCTAATATCACCTACGCGCATAATGTTGGAGATTGCCTGGAACATTAGATCACCTCAGTATTTCCGCCTGCCGCTTCAATCGCCTCTTTTGCAGAAGCAGAGAACTTGTGGGCTTTCACGGTAAGCTTTTTCTCAAGCTTACCATTACCTAGAATCTTAATTCCAGCTTTTTCTTTGCTAACTACGCCAGATTCCAAAAGAAGCTCTGGAGAAACTTCAGTTCCATCTTCAAAACGATTCAACGAATCAAGATTAACAATCGCAAACTCTTTACGGTTTATGTTTGTAAATCCACGTTTCGGTAGACGTTTAAAGATAGGAAGCTGTCCTCCTTCGAAACCGACGCGTACTCCGCCGCCAGAACGAGCTTTTTGACCTTTTTGACCACGGCCAGATGTCTTACCGTTACCAGTAGCGATACCGCGACCAAGTCTGTTGCGTTCTTTACGAGAACCTTCAGATGGTTTTAGTTCGTGTAGTTTCATTGTGGGCACCTCCTCAATGTATAAATTTTTTACGCATCAATTTCATTAACAGTTACAAGGTGAGATACCTTGTTGATCATACCGCGAATCGCAGGATTGTCGTTATGAACAACCGTGTGATGCATCTTGTTTAGTCCAAGAGTTTTTACCGTCACGCGTTGGTCTTGAGGACGACCAATCACACTACGAGTGAGGGTGATTTCTAATTGCTTAGCCATCTATTTTCCCTCCCTTAACCTAGTAGCTCTTCTACAGATTTTCCACGAAGCTTTGCAACGTCTTCCGCACGCTTAAGATTCTCAAGCCCACTAAGAGTTGCACGCACCATGTTAATCGGATTGTTTGATCCAAGAGACTTAGAAAGAATGTCACCTACACCAGCAAGTTCTAGTACCGCACGAACAGGTCCACCAGCAATTACTCCTGTACCTTCAGAAGCAGGTTTCAATAGTACGTTACCAGCTCCGAAATGACCTGTGATTTGGTGAGGGATTGTAGTTCCTACGATAGGAACAGTGATTAAATTCTTTTTCGCATCTTCGATAGCTTTGCGAATTGCTTCAGGAACTTCCTGCGCTTTACCAGTTCCGAATCCAACGTGACCGTTTTTATCTCCGACAACTACGATTGCTGCAAAGCGGAAACGACGTCCACCTTTAACAACTTTCGCTACGCGGTTAACGGTAACGACGCGTTCTTCAAGTTCTAGTTTGTTAGCATCAATGCTACGCATGGGTTAACCTCCTTTTTATTAAAATTTCAGTCCTGCTTCACGCGCTGCGTCTGCAAGAGCTTTTACACGTCCGTGATAAAGGTATCCTCCGCGATCGAAAACCACTTCAGTATAACCTGCTTCAACAGCACGCTTTGCAATTGTTTCTCCGACTTTCACAGCAGCTTCTGTGTTACCGCCGTGGTCAACGTCAATTCCTTGTTCCATACTTGAAGCTCCAACGATTGTAACACCTTTAGTGTCATCGATAAGCTGAGCATAGATGTTCTTGTTAGAACGGAATACGTTTAGACGCGGACGTTCAGTAGTGCCGGTAACTGTGCGGCGAACGCGAGCGTGTCTTTTTTGACGCGCTTTGTTTTTATCGGCTTTAGTGATCATTAAACGCCACTCCTTTCCGCTAGGTTTTTACCTATTTGCCTGTTTTACCTTCTTTACGACGTACATATTCGTTTTCATAACGAATTCCTTTACCTTTATAAGGTTCTGGGGTACGGACAGCGCGGATGTTTGCTGCAACAGCTCCAACGCGTTCTTTATCAATACCTTTAACAACGACTTTCGTGTTAGAAGGAACTTCAATATCAA
The DNA here is from genome assembly GCA_963805895.1 of uncultured Bacillaceae bacterium. Lineage (GTDB taxonomy): Bacteria > Bacillota > Bacilli > Bacillales > Guptibacillaceae > Guptibacillus. The sequence continues at coordinate 202,406 of CAWDWH010000009.1, read as the reverse complement.
TGCCTTCTTCAGGTACCATCTCAACTGGGTGAGAGTAACCTACGTTAAGAATTAGTTTCTGACCGGATTTGCTTGCACGATAACCAACTCCGATGATTTCAAGACCTTTTTCAAAGCCTTTAGTCACACCTTCAACCATGTTAGCGATCAGGCTGCGAGTCGTTCCATGAAGAGCACGGTGCTCTTTATGGTCTGAAGGACGAGCTACTGTAAGCACGTTTTCTTCAATGTTTACTTTGATATCAGAGCTAAATGTACGAGAAAGTTCCCCTTTAGGTCCTTTTACCGTAACAACGTCTTCTTTGATATCGATTGTTACACCACTTGGGATTTCAATCGGTTTAAGTCCGACACGTGACATAATTACACCTCCATTCTGCTTTAAGAATTACCAAACGTACGCTAGAACTTCTCCGCCTACTTGCTGTTGACGAGCTTCTTTGTCCGTCATAATTCCTTTTGAAGTAGAAACAAGAGCGATTCCTAAGCCGCCAAGTACACGTGGTACTTCGTCCGCTTTAGCGTATACGCGAAGACCAGGTTTACTGATTCGCTTCAATCCAGTGATAACGCGCTCGTTATTTGAACCGTATTTCAAGAAGATACGGATGATTCCTTGTTTGCTGTCTTCGATGATTTCAACATCACGTACGAAACCTTCACGCTTGAGGATTTCTGCAATGTTTCTCTTCGAATTAGATGCAGGTAACTCTAGCTTTTCGTGACGAACAGTGTTCGCATTACGAATTCTTGTAAGCATATCTGCAATTGGATCAGTCATGACCATTAGTAATTACCTCCTTCCCTATTTCGGGTTTACCAGCTAGCCTTTTTAACGCCTGGGATTTGACCTTTGTGTGCAAGTTCCCGGAAACAAATACGGCATAGTTTAAATTTACGAATCACTGAGTGAGGACGTCCGCAACGTTCACAACGAGTGTACTCTTGTACTTTAAACTTAGCTTGACGCTTTTGTTTCGCGATCATAGATTTTTTCGCCACAATTTTCCCTCCTTACTTACTTTTGAAATGGCATACCTAGGTTAGTCAACATTTCACGGCTCTCTTCGTCCGTATTAGCTGTTGTTACGATAACGATGTCCATTCCGCGTACTTTATTTACTTTATCGTAATCAATTTCAGGGAAAATCAACTGTTCTTTAATACCAAGTGTGTAGTTACCACGTCCGTCAAATGCTTTCTTAGAGATACCTCTGAAGTCACGTACACGAGGTAGTGATACAGAAATCAACTTATCTAAGAAATCATACATGCGAGCTCCGCGTAATGTAACTTTTGCACCGATTGGCATATCTTCACGAAGCTTAAAGCCAGCGATTGACTTTTTAGCACGTGTGATTAGTGGTTTTTGACCTGCGATCAACTGAAGCTCTTCAACAGCTGTATCAAGAGCTTTAGGATTCTGTACAGCGTCACCAACACCCATGTTGATTACGATCTTATCAAGTTTTGGAACTTCCATAACAGAGGAATAATTAAATTTCTCCATTAATGCTGGTTTAGTTTCGTTTTGGTACTTTTCTTTGAAACGACTCATAGGATTTACCTCCTTTCGCTACGAACTACTTATCGAGTACTTCACCGGATTTTTTTGAGATACGAACTTTTTTACCGTTGTCTACTTTGTATCCAACGCGAGTAGGTTCACCAGACTTCGGATCTAGCGTCATTACGTTAGAAACGTGGATCGCTGCTTCCTGCTCGATGATTCCACCTTGAGGATTACCCTGTGATGGTTTCGAGTGTTTCTTAACAAGGTTGACACCTTCAACGATGACTCTATCTTTTTTCGGGTAAGCTTCAAGGATCACACCTTGTTTACCTTTATCCTTACCAGAAATAACTTTTACTTTATCTCCCTTTTTTACGTGCATAAGGTCGCGCACCTCCTTAAAAGGCATCTATTTTCAAATGATTAAAGAACTTCTGGAGCTAGAGAAACGATTTTCATAAACTGGTTATCGCGAAGTTCACGAGCAACCGGTCCAAAAATACGTGTTCCGCGCGGTCCTTTGTCATCACGGATAACAACCGCTGCGTTTTCGTCAAATTTGATGTATGAACCATCTTGACGACGAACGCCACTTTTACTGCGTACAATAACAGCTCTTACGACTTCACCCTTCTTAACAACGCCTCCAGGTGTTGCTTGTTTCACCGAACAAACAATTACGTCACCGATATTAGCAGTTTTGCGCCCTGAGCCACCAAGAACTTTGATACAAAGTAATTCACGAGCACCAGAGTTGTCTGCTGATTTCAAACGAGATTCCTGTTGAATCATCTAGAAAGACCTCCCTTCGGACATTATTCAATGATCCGAGTTCATTTAGATAATAACTGCTTCTACAACAACTTCCATAAGACGGAAACGCTTATCTTTAGAAACCGGACGAGTTTCCATGATCGTTACTACGTCGTTGATTTTTGCAGTGTTGTTTTCATCATGTGCTTTAAACTTCTTAGAATACTTAACGCGTTTACCGTATAACGGGTGCATTTTGTATGTCTCAACCATAACAGTAATTGTCTTATCCATTTTGTCAGAGACTACACGCCCAGTGTATACTTTGCGATTATTGCGTTCGCTCATTTCGCAAACCTCCCCTCATATTAACCGTTTGTGATTCCTAACTCTCTTTCACGCAAAACAGTGTTTGCGCGAGCGATTGATTTACGGACTTCACGAATGCGGGCTGGGTTTTCCAGTTGACCGGTAGCAAGTTGAAAGCGAAGATTGAAAAGTTCTTCTTTAAAAGATTTCGCTTTCTGCTCGATTTCGGCAGTGGTCAAGTTACGAATTTCCTCAGCTTTCATTTGTGTCACCACCCACTTCTTCGCGTTTTACGAACTTAGTTTTAATAGGTAATTTGTGAGAAGCAAGGCGAAGTGCTTCGCGCGCAACTTCCTCAGAAACACCTGCAATTTCAAATAGGATTTTCCCAGGCTTTACAACAGCTACCCAACCTTCAGGAGCACCTTTACCAGAACCCATTCGTACTTCTAGTGGTTTAGCAGTGTAAGGCTTTGATGGGAAAATTTTAATCCAAACTTTACCGCCACGTTTCATGTAACGAGTCATAGCAATACGAGCTGCTTCGATTTGACGGTTTGTGATCCAGCTAGCTTCTAGAGCTTGTAGACCGTATTCGCCGAATGCTACTTCAGTGCCACCTTTAGCACGTCCGCGCATTTTTCCGCGATGTTCTCTGCGGTATTTAACACGTTTAGGTAACAACATGATTTATTTTCCCCCTTCCTCTTTTTGCGTTCCTTTCGTTGGAAGGACTTCACCACGATAGATCCAAATCTTCACACCAAGCTTACCGTAAGTAGTATCTGCTTCTGCAGTACCATAGTCGATGTCAGCACGAAGTGTATGAAGAGGTACAGTACCTTCACTGTATGATTCAGAACGAGCAATATCAGCACCGTTAAGACGGCCAGATACTTGCGTTTTAATACCTTTAGCACCAGATCTCATTGCGCGCTGGATTGTTTGCTTCATAGCGCGACGGAATGAAACGCGGTTTTCAAGTTGACGAGCGATGTTGTCAGCAACTAGTGTTGCATCGATGTCAGCTTGCTTGATTTCAAAAATGTTAACATGAACTTTCTTGCCTGTTAGTTCCGCGAGAGACTTACGAAGAGACTCAACTTCAGAACCACCTTTACCGATTACCATACCAGGCTTAGCAGTTTTCACTGTTACATTTACTCGGTTAGCTGCACGTTCGATTTCAACAGCTGCTACAGATGCATCTTTCAAACGTTTTTCAATATATTCACGAATCTTAATATCTTCGTGTAAAAGGTTAGCGTAATCTTTGTCTGCGTACCATTTAGACTCCCAATCACGGATGACGCCAATTCGAAGTCCTACCGGATTAATTTTCTGACCCACTCGTTATCCCTCCTTCTTTTCTGATACCACTACTGTGATGTGGCTAGTTCGCTTGTTGATGCGGCTAGCTCTACCCATAGCACGTGGGCGGAAACGTTTCATTGTTACTCCTTCGTCCACAAACACTTGAGAAACCGTAAGATTGTTCGGTTCAAGCTCAAGATTGTGCTCTGCGTTAGCGATAGCAGAGTTAAGCACTTTCTCAACTACTGGAGAAGCAGCTTTGTTTGTGTTGCGCAAAATCGCAATAGCTTCGCCGACTTGCTTTCCTCGGATGAGATCTACGACTAAGCGTGCTTTACGAGGAGCAATACGTACGTGTTTTGCAACAGCTTTAGCTTGCATTCGTTGTACCTCCCCTCAAATTAACGTCTAGTTTTTTTATCATCTGCAGCATGCCCGCGATATGTGCGAGTTGGAGCAAATTCACCAAGCTTGTGGCCGACCATGTCTTCTGTAACATAAACCGGTACGTGCTTGCGTCCATCATATACTGCGAAAGTGTGTCCAATAAACTCTGGGAATACTGTTGAACGACGTGACCAAGTTTTGATAACTTTTTTGTCGCTCTTTTCATTTAAGTCTTCGACCTTTTTCATTAAATGATCGTCGACAAAAGGTCCTTTTTTCAAACTACGACCCATTTGTGAACCTCCCTTTTTGAGATTATGCTACGGCTCCTTGGAACCGTAGGAAAATCTCGTTATTTTTTGCGACGACGTACGATGTACTTGTCGGAGTCTTTGTTTTTCTTACGAGTCTTAAACCCAAGAGTAGGTTTGCCCCATGGTGACATTGGTGATTTACGTCCGATCGGTGCACGACCTTCACCACCACCGTGTGGGTGATCAACTGGGTTCATTACAGAACCACGAACTGTAGGACGAATGCCCAACCAGCGAGAACGACCAGCTTTACCAATGTTGATAAGCTCGTGCTCAAGGTTTCCTACCTGACCAATTGTAGCGCGGCAAGTTGAAAGAATCATACGAGTTTCTCCAGAACGAAGACGTACTAGTACGTATCTACCTTCTTTACCAAGAAGTTGAGCTTCCGCACCTGCAGAACGAACAAGTTGTCCGCCGCGGCCTGGCTTAAGTTCGATATTGTGAATTGTAGTACCAACTGGAATGTTGATTAGTGGAAGAGCGTTTCCTACTTTAATGTCAGCTTCAGCGCCAGACATAATTTCAGTTCCTACTTTAATTCCTTTTGGAGCAAGAATGTAACGCTTTTCTCCATCAGCATAGTTGATAAGAGCGATGTTAGCAGAACGGTTCGGATCGTATTCGATCGTAGCAACGCGTCCTGGTATTCCATCTTTGTCTCGTTTAAAGTCGATTACACGGTATTTACGCTTGTGACCGCCACCATGGTGACGAACTGTCAAGCGACCTTGGTTGTTTCGACCGCCTTTTCTATGAATCGGTGCAAGCAACGATTTTTCCGGCTGGTCAGTTGTGATTTCAGCAAAGTCAGATACTGACATACCACGACGACCGTTTGTGGTCGGTTTGTACTTTTTAATCGCCATTCTCATTTCCCTCCTTCACTATTATTTTTTAGACGCCTTCAAAGAAGTCCAATTCTTTGCTTTCTGGTGTAAGCGTCACGATAGCTTTTTTGCGACGTGGTGTAAATCCGCTGTGGCGGCCAACACGTTTCTTTTTACCCATATAGTTCTGAGTGTTCACTCCTGCAACTTTAACTCCGAAGATTTCTTCTAGAGCACTCTTGATTTGAGTTTTGTTGGCACGAGTATCAACTTCGAAAGTATATTTTTTGTCTGCCATTACGTCTGTAGTAGCTTCTGTAATAACGGGGCGCTTGATGATATCACGAGCGTTCATTACGCTAGCACCTCCTCTACTTTTTCCACAGCGTCTTTTGTCATAACTAGTTTGTCAGCTTTAAGGACATCAAGAATATTAAGTCCAGCTGTAGTTAGAACAGTAACACCAGGAATATTGCGTGCAGATAATGCAACTGCTTCGTTATAGTCGCCTGTAACGATAAGCGCCTTGTTTTCTGCTGATAGGCTTGATAGTACTGATTTCATTTCTTTTGTTTTTGGAGCATCAAAAGAAATGCTGTCCACGATTACCATATCTTCTGTTTGTACTTTAGAAGATAAAGCAGATCGGATTGCCAAACGGCGAACTTTTTTAGGTAGCTTGTAAGAATAGCTTCTTGGTGTCGGACCAAATACTACTCCACCGCCAACCCATTGTGGTGAACGGATTGAGCCCTGACGAGCACGACCTGTTCCTTTTTGGCGCCATGGTTTCGCTCCACCACCGCGTACTTCTGAACGATTTTTCACGTCGTGGTTACCTTGACGCAAAGATGCTTGCTGCATGATAACCGCATCATACATTACACTTTCGTTTGGTTCGATCCCGAAGATTGCTTCAGCGAGTTCGATGTCGCCGACTTGTGCTCCGGATTGGTTGAACATTGTTACTTTAGGCACTTGGATATCCTCCCTTCTTACTTAGCTTCTTGTGCTTTAACCGCGCTTTGTATAGTCACGTAGCTTTTCTTAGCTCCAGGTACGTTACCTTTTACTAGAATTACATTACGTTCCGCATCAACTTTAACGATCTCAAGGTTTTGTACAGTTACACGTTCGCCACCCATGCGACCAGGTAGAAGTTTACCTTTCATTACACGCATCGGATCGATAGGTCCCATTGAACCTGGACGACGGTGGTAACGAGAACCGTGAGTCATTGGTCCGCGAGATTGGTTATGGCGCTTGATTGCACCTTGGAAACCTTTCCCTTTAGACGTACCAGTTACATCAACTACGTCACCTTCGTTAAAGATATCTACCTTGACTTCCTGACCAATTTCGTAACTACCTTCTGCGTTACGAATTTCCTTCACGAAGCGCTTAGGTGTTGTGCTAGCTTTTGTAGCATGGCCTTCTTCAGGCTTGTTGAAACGAGATTTCTTTTTATCAGCGAAACCGATTTGGATTGCTTCGTATCCGTCTGTATCAACAACTTTCTTTTGAAGGACAACGTTAGGTTCTGCTTCGATAACAGTTACCGGGATGATATCTCCGTTGTCAGCAAATACTTGCGTCATGCCTACTTTTCTTCCTAAGATTCCTTTGGTCATTCGTCACACCTCCTATTTGTTTTAAAATGATTTATTTAGCGTTCTATTAAAGTTTAATTTCAATGTCAACGCCAGACGGTAGGTCCAAACGCATTAACGAGTCAACCGTTTGTGGTGTAGGCTCGATAATGTCGATTAGACGCTTATGCGTACGCATTTCAAACTGCTCACGAGCATCTTTGTACTTGTGTACCGCACGTAGAACTGTGTAAACAGATTTTTCCGTCGGCAACGGGATTGGTCCGGATACTTGTGCACCTGAACGTTTTGCTGTTTCTACAATTTTCTCAGCAGACTGATCTAGAATACGGTGATCATATGCTTTTAAACGAATACGAATCTTTTGCTTTGCCATTATTTCCCCTCCTTTATCGCCCATATTGTTATAGACAGTTCTCCGTGAAAATAAACCCAACACACTCGCCATGGCAAAGGGGCCGGGTGTGTCAGCAACCTTCCACATCATCGCTGTTTATGACCAACATTCTTATTATACTAAACCCAACGCCTAATTGCAAGGTTTCTTGGATCTAAAAAGTATGTCGATCGCACACTTTTAATAGTATAACGGCATACGCCGAAAAATGCAAGGTCTAAAAGCAATTTCAGACTATTCGTTAAACCGTCTAATGGTTCGGATCGATCTTGAATCGAACTCATTTGTCTTAATGTAACATAGATTCAAAATAAAAAACACCCGGAAAAATCCGGGTGTTTTGTTTAATCAAAGAAATTACTCAGTGATTGTTGCTACAACGCCTGCGCCTACAGTACGTCCACCTTCACGGATAGAGAACTTAGTTCCATCTTCAATTGCGATTGGAGCGATAAGTTCAACTGTCATTTCGATGTTGTCTCCAGGCATAACCATTTCAACGCCTTCTGGAAGAGCAATAGTACCAGTTACGTCAGTTGTACGGAAGTAGAACTGAGGACGGTAGTTAGCGAAGAATGGAGTGTGACGTCCACCCTCTTCTTTAGAAAGTACGTATACTTCAGCTTGGAACTTAGTGTGAGCTTTTACAGTTCCTGGCTTAACAAGAACTTGTCCGCGTTGGATGTCGTCACGAGATACTCCACGAAGTAGTGCTCCGATGTTGTCGCCAGCTTCAGCATAGTCAAGAAGCTTACGGAACATTTCAACACCAGTAACTGTTGTTTTCTTGTTCTCTTCAGCAAGACCAAGGATTTCAACTTCGTCACCGACTTTGATTTGTCCACGCTCAACACGGCCAGTTGCTACTGTACCACGACCAGTAATTGAGAATACGTCCTCAACTGGCATCATGAATGGCTTGTCAGTGTCACGTGTTGGAGTTGGGATATACTCATCAACTGCGTCCATAAGTTCGAAGATTTTAGCTTCGTAATCAGCGTCACCTTCTAGAGCTTTAAGAGCAGAACCTTTGATTACAGGAACATCGTCGCCATCGAAGTCGTATTCAGAAAGAAGATCACGAACTTCCATTTCAACTAGTTCAAGTAGTTCTTCGTCGTCAACCATGTCGCACTTGTTCAAGAATACAACAAGAGTAGGTACACCTACTTGACGAGAAAGAAGGATGTGCTCACGAGTTTGTGGCATTGGACCGTCAGCAGCAGAAACTACTAGGATTCCGCCGTCCATTTGTGCAGCACCAGTGATCATGTTTTTAACATAGTCAGCGTGACCTGGGCAGTCAACGTGTGCATAGTGACGATTTTCAGTTTCGTACTCAACGTGTGCAGTTGAGATTGTAATTCCACGTTCGCGCTCTTCAGGAGCACCATCGATTTGGTCGTAAGCCATAGCAGTACCGTTACCTGAACGCTTGTGAAGCACTGAAGTGATCGCAGCTGTTAGAGTTGTTTTACCATGGTCAACGTGTCCAACTGTACCAATGTTAACATGGGGCTTGGAGCGGTCGAATTTTTCTTTAGACATTAGTGTTTCCTCCTTTGATTACCAAGAAATTATCTATGCCAAGATAGGCGTATGAATAAAACAATCTCGCCTATCTCAGATTACAACAAAAGTTGGTTTGCTACAATTATTCACCTGTAGCTTTTTTAATGATTTCTTCAGAAATTGATTTAGGCACTTGCTCGTAGTGATCAAAGCTCATAGTGTAAGTACCACGACCTTGAGTACGAGAACGAAGTGTTGTTGCATAACCAAACATTTCTGATAGTGGTACGAACGCGTTAATAACTTGAGCGTTTCCGCGTGCAGTCATTCCTTCAACACGTCCACGACGGCTAGTTACATCACCCATGATGTCGCCCATGTATTCTTCCGGCACTACAACTTCAACTTTCATCATAGGCTCAAGAATTGCAGGGTCACAAACTGTTTTAGCTTTTTTCAAAGCCATAGATGCAGCGATCTTAAATGCCATTTCGTTTGAGTCTACGTCATGGTAAGATCCATCAACAAGGCGAGCTTTCACGTCGATTAGTGGGTAGCCTGCAAGCAGACCGTTGGACATTGAATCGCGAAGTCCTGCTTCAACTGCAGGGATATATTCACGTGGAACAACACCACCGACAATTTTGTTTTCAAACTCGAATCCAGCGCCTTCTTCGTTAGGTTCAAATTCAACCCATACGTGTCCGTATTGTCCACGACCACCAGACTGACGTACGAATTTACCTTCTACCTTACCACCTTGACGAATAGATTCACGGTATGCAACCTGAGGTGCACCAACAGTAGCTTCTACTTTAAACTCACGACGTAAGCGGTCAACGATAATATCAAGGTGAAGCTCACCCATTCCAGAAATGATCGTTTGGCCAGTCTCTTCGTTTGTTTCAGTTTTGAAAGTTGGATCCTCTTCAGCAAGCTTCGCAAGAGCTACAGACATTTTGTCTTGGTCACTCTTCGTTTTCGGCTCGATTGCTACTGAGATAACTGGATCTGGGAAGTCCATCGATTCAAGGATAACAGTATCCTTTTCATCACATAGAGTATCACCAGTAGAAGTATCTTTCAGACCAACTGCCGCTGCAATATCTCCTGCGTATACAGTAGAGATTTCTTCACGAGAGTTAGCGTGCATCTGAAGAATACGACCTACACGTTCACGCTTGTCTTTTGTCGAGTTCTTAACATAAGAACCAGAAGATAGCGTTCCTGAGTATACGCGGAAGAACGTAAGCTTACCAACGTAAGGGTCAGTCATTACTTTAAATGCTAGTGCAGAGAAAGGACCATTATCGTCAGCAGTACGAATTACATCTTCTTCAGAGTCTTTAAGATGACCTTTAATTGGAGGTACATCAAGTGGTGAAGGAAGGTAGTCAAGTACAGCATCAAGAACAAGCTGAACGCCTTTGTTCTTAAATGCAGAACCACAAAGTACAGGATAGAATTCAACGTTACAAGTTCCTTTACGGATTGCAGCTTTGATTTCTTCTACTGTTAATTCTTCACCTTCAAGATATTTCATCATTAGGTCTTCTTCAAGCTCAGCTACTGCTTCAATCAACTTCGTACGGTACTCTTCAGCTTGTTCCTTGTATTCTGCAGGAATTTCGCGTGATTCAGTACGAGAGCCAAGATCATCAAGATAGTAGAAAGCTTCCATTGTAATTAGGTCAATGATTCCTTCAAACTCGTCTTCAGCACCGATTGGCAGCTGAATAGGATGAGCATTAGCTTGCAAACGATCACTTAGTGTACCTGTGGAGTAAATGAAGTCTGCTCCGAGTTTATCCATTTTGTTAATGAATACAATACGTGGCACTCCGTAGTTTGTAGCTTGACGCCAAACAGTTTCTGTTTGCGGCTCAACTCCAGATTGTGCATCAAGTACCGCAACTGCTCCATCCAATACACGCAATGAACGTTCAACTTCTACTGTGAAATCTACGTGACCAGGTGTATCAATGATGTTAACACGGTGGTCTTTCCACTGGGCAGTAGTTGCTGCAGAAGTAATCGTGATTCCACGCTCTTGCTCCTGCTCCATCCAGTCCATCTGGGATCCACCTTCGTGAGTTTCACCAATTTTGTGGATACGCCCTGAGTAGAAAAGAATACGCTCAGTAGTTGTTGTTTTACCAGCATCGATGTGAGCCATGATACCGATATTACGTGTATCTCTTAAGGAGAATTCTCTTGCCATTAGTATTTCTCCTTCCTTTTATAAAGGGATTTGGGTTGTATGCTGATTACCAGCGATAGTGAGCAAAAGCTTTGTTTGCTTCAGCCATTTTGTGCTGTTCTTCACGCTTCTTAACAGAAGCACCTGTGTTGTTAGCTGCATCCATAATTTCGTTAGCAAGTCTTTCTACCATAGTCTTTTCACCGCGAAGACGGGAATAGTTTACAAGGTAGCGAAGACCTAGAGTTGTACGACGTTCTGGACGAACTTCAACCGGCACCTGGTAGTTTGCACCACCAACACGACGAGCGCGTACTTCAAGTACTGGCATAACGTTTTTCAACGCCTGGTCAAATACTTCCATTGCCTCTGTGTTTGTGCGCTCTTGAACTAAGATCAAATGCTTTGTATAGCACTTGCTGAGCTTTACCTTTCTGACCGTCTACCATAAGGCGGTTGATCAGGCGAGTAACTAGCTTGGATTTGTAAATTGGATCTGGTAATACGTCACGACGTTCTACTGGACCTTTACGTGGCATGGGTTAACCCCCTTTCCTATTTTAGTTAATTTGTAAGCTATTATTTCTTAGCTTCTTTCGGTCTCTTAGTACCGTATTTAGAACGACCTTGTCTACGGTCGTTAACACCTGCGGTGTCAAGCGCACCACGAACGATGTGGTAACGTACACCCGGTAAATCCTTAACACGTCCTCCACGGATTAGCACGACACTGTGCTCCTGAAGGTTGTGACCGATACCTGGGATATAAGCTGTCACTTCAATTCCGTTAGTAAGACGAACACGAGCGTATTTACGCAATGCGGAGTTCGGCTTCTTAGGAGTCATTGTACCTACACGAGTACATACACCACGTTTTTGTGGAGATGAAAGGTCTGTATGTGACTTTTTGAAGCTATTATATCCTTTGTTCAATGCTGGAGAATCGGATTTCTTTGTTTTAGAAACGCGTCCTTTACGAACAAGTTGGTTAATAGTTGGCATTTTGTTTTCCTCCCTTCTTTTGTTAATTAGCAAGCCCACACATCCAGGTGGTTCATGTATAGATAAAAGGAAAGTTTTTGCCTGGCAGGGCATGCCTTACCCAGCAAAAACGGTTATGCTTTTATCGTAACTGTTGCAGCGCCTACTTCGATACCACACGCCTTACCAAGTTTCTTCATAGAATCAACACGGTAAACAGGAATGCTTTTCTCTTCAGCGAGTGCAACAACTTTAGAAGTTACCCTGCGATCAGCGTCGTCAGCGATGAAAACTTCCTTCGCTTCCCCAATCTGGAGGGCTTTTAGAGTTTGTTTCGTCCCAATAATTAATTCATCTGCCTGTGATACTTTTTCATAAGACAAGAACATATCCTCCAAAGTAACAGGATTATTGGGAGCACCTTGGATATAATATCACCCTGTACTCCCAATGTCAACACTTCCCCTGTTTATTCTTGACTAACTAAAGCACTTTCTTCCTGTTCCAAAAGCTCTTCTGCTTCCTGCGCTTCACCTGCTACGTTGATTCTGCGGTAACGTTGCATACCAGTACCTGCCGGAACAAGTTTACCGATAATTACATTTTCCTTAAGACCAAGTAGCTCATCACGCTTACCTTTAATCGCTGCATCAGTTAGGACACGAGTCGTCTCCTGGAACGATGCGGCAGAAAGGAAGGATTCAGTTTCAAGAGATGCTTTTGTAATACCAAGAAGAACCGGACGTCCAGTTGCAGGTAAACCGCCTTGTTTAAGAACTTTACGGTTAACACCTTTAAACTGGTGAATGTCGATTAGAGATCCTGGCAGCACTTCAGTATCACCCGCATCGATCACTCTGATCTTACGCATCATCTGACGTACCATTACCTCAACGTGCTTATCGCCAATCTCAACACCCTGCATACGGTATACCTTCTGAACTTCTGCAAGAAGATACTCTTGGACACCATCAATTCCACTAATTGTAAGGAGTTGTTTAGGATCGATCGAACCTTCAGTAAGAGGTTGACCAGCCTTCACTTCGTCACCTACAACTATTTTCAATCGAGCGCCGTATGGTACAGGGTAGTTTCTAGTTTCAGTTTCACCTTGAACGACAATCTCTTTCTTATCTTTCACTTCAGCCATATCAATCACTTTTCCGTCTAGTTCAGACACTACAGCCTGACCTTTCGGGTTACGTGCTTCAAATAGCTCTTGGATACGTGGAAGACCTTGAGTAATATCGTCTCCAGCAACACCGCCTGTGTGGAACGTACGCATTGTCAACTGTGTACCCGGTTCACCGATTGATTGAGCAGCGATAATTCCTACTGCTTCCCCAACTTCTACGCGAGTTCCTGTTGCAAGGTTACGTCCGTAACACTTCTTACATACGCCGTGACTAGTACTACAAGTAAAGGCAGAACGGATATAAACATTTTCAATACCAGCTTCTACGATTTCTGTAGCAATGTCTTCGGTGATAAGGTTGTTTTTATCAACTAAGATTTCATTAGTTTCTGGGTGTCTAACTTTCTTAAAGGCAACACGGCCAACAAGTCTGTCAAACAATCCTTCGATTAGTTCATTACCATTCTTGATGGCGCTAACTTCAAGACCTCTATCAGTACCACAATCATCTTCGCGGACGATAACATCTTGTGCCACGTCAACAAGACGACGAGTAAGGTAACCTGAATCGGCAGTTTTAAGGGCAGTATCGGCAAGACCTTTACGTGCACCGTGTGTTGAAATAAAGTATTCAAGCACTGTTAGACCTTCACGGAAGCTGGATTTGATTGGAAGTTCAATAATCTGTCCAGATGGGTTGGCCATCAATCCGCGCATACCAGCAAGCTGTGTAAAGTTAGATGCGTTACCACGGGCACCGGAATCACTCATCATAAAGATTGGGTTATCTTTTTCGAGACGATTCATAAGTTTCTCCTGGATACGATCTTTCGCACTGCTCCAGATCGCAATAACGCGATCATAACGCTCATCGTCAGTAATTAAACCACGACGGAATTGCTTAAGAACTTTTTCAACTTTCTCTTCAGCTTCATGAACAATCTCCTGCTTTTCAGCAAGAACCACAACATCTGCTACACCAACTGTAATACCAGCTTTAGTAGAGAACTTGAACCCAAGGTCCTTCATGCGGTCAAGCATACGAGATGTTTCTGTTACTTTGAAGCGCTTGAACACTTCTGCGATGATCTTACCAAGAATACCTTTCTTAAATGGTGAGATCAATTCACGCTTAGCGATTTCTTCTTTCACATTCACACCGTGAGGAAGGAAGTAATGCTCAGGCGTCGCAATTTCAAGGTTACTCGTTGTCGGTTCGTTAATATACGGGAATGACTCCGGAAGAATTTCGTTGAATATCAACTTACCAACCGTTGTCACTAGTAATTGTTTATTCTGCTCTTCAGTAAAGGCAGATTTATTAAGTGATGCAGCAGGAATCGCTACTCGAGAATGAAGATGTGCAAATCCATTCTGATAAGCAATCAATGCCTCATTAGTATCTTTGTACACAGATCCTTCACCAATTGCTCCTTCACGTTCCATAGTCAGGTAATAGTTACCCAGAACCATATCCTGTGATGGTGTTACAACTGGCTTACCATCTTTCGGGTTAAGGATGTTTTGTGCAGCAAGCATTAAGATGCGCGCTTCAGCTTGTGCTTCAGCAGATAGCGGCACGTGAACGGCCATTTGGTCACCATCAAAGTCAGCGTTATACGCTGTACATACGAGTGGGTGAAGACGAATTGCGCGTCCTTCAACTAGAATTGGTTCAAACGCCTGAATACCAAGTCTGTGAAGCGTTGGTGCACGGTTTAGAAGAACTGGATGCTCTTTAATCACGTTTTCCAAAACGTCCCAAACTTCAGGGTGAACTTTTTCTACTTTACGTTTTGCACTCTTAATGTTGTGTGCAAGTCCTTTTGCTACAAGCTCTTTCATTACGAAAGGTTTGAATAATTCAAGTGCCATTTCTTTCGGAAGTCCACACTGGTACATCTTAAGTGATGGTCCTACAACGATAACGGAACGACCAGAATAGTCAACACGCTTACCTAGTAGGTTTTGACGGAAACGTCCTTGCTTCCCTTTCAACATATGAGAAAGAGATTTCAATGGACGGTTACCAGGACCAGTAACAGGACGACCGCGACGGCCGTTATCAATAAGGGCATCGACAGCTTCTTGAAGCATACGCTTCTCGTTTTGTACGATAATGCTTGGTGCTCCAAGGTCTAATAAGCGCTTCAAGCGATTGTTACGGTTGATTACACGGCGATACAGATCGTTTAAATCTGAAGTCGCGAATCGACCACCATCAAGCTGTACCATCGGGCGAAGTTCAGGAGGAATAACCGGTAGGACATCTAAAATCATCCACGAAGGGTTATTACCTGATCCACGAAATGCCTCAAGTACTTCAAGACGCTTAATCGCACGTGTTCTACGCTGCCCCTGTGCAGTTTTAAGCTCTTCTTTAAGGATATCCACCTCTTTATCAAGGTCGATATCAAACAGAAGTTTGCGGATTGCTTCCGCACCCATTTCTGCTGAGAATGTCTTGCCATACTTTTCACGGTACGCGCGATATTCTTTTTCAGAAAGGAGTTGTTTCTTCTCAAGTGGTGTGTCACCAGCTTCAGTTACTACATAAGAAGCAAAGTAAATCACTTCTTCTAGTGCGCGTGGTGACATGTCTAGGACTAGTCCCATGCGACTTGGAATGCCTTTAAAGTACCAGATGTGAGAGACAGGAGCAGCAAGCTCGATGTGCCCCATTCTCTCACGACGGACTTTCGCACGCGTTACTTCAACTCCGCAGCGATCACAAACGACACCTTTATAACGGATTCGTTTGTATTTCCCACAATGACATTCCCAGTCTTTCGTGGGTCCGAAGATACGCTCACAGAAAAGACCATCTTTCTCTGGCTTCAAGGTACGGTAGTTAATGGTTTCTGGCTTCTTAACTTCTCCTCTTGACCAGGAGCGGATTTTATCCGGTGACGCCAGACCGATTTTCATATACTCAAATTTATTGACATCTATCAAGGGGCCTACCTCCCTTTAGAATTCAGGTTTAACCCTTACTCACTCGCCTGATTTGACCCAACATTCAAGTTTAACTTTTCACTGGATTGGTCCTCTTCGTCGTCTAACTCTTTCATTTCAATTTCTTGCTCATCACTAGCTAGCATTTTGACATCCATACCAAGTGACTGCAATTCTTTGATTAGAACTTTAAACGATTCTGGAATACCAGGCTCAGGAACATTTTCACCTTTTACAATTGCTTCGTAAGTCTTAACACGTCCAACAACATCATCCGACTTCACAGTCAGAATCTCTTGAAGGGTATATGCTGCACCGTATGCTTCCAGTGCCCATACTTCCATCTCACCGAAACGCTGTCCACCGAATTGTGCTTTACCACCAAGCGGCTGCTGCGTAACAAGTGAATACGGTCCAGTAGAACGTGCATGAAGCTTGTCATCGACCATGTGAGCAAGTTTGATCATATACATGACACCGACAGAAATACGGTTGTCAAATGGTTCACCTGTACGACCATCGTAGAGAACAGTTTTACCATCACGCGGCATACCTGCTTCTTCTAACGTTTCCCATACATCTTCCTCACGAGCACCATCAAATACTGGTGTTGCTACGTGAATACCAAGTGCACGTGCAGCCATACCAATGTGCAACTCTAGTACCTGTCCAATGTTCATACGAGAAGGAACACCCAGAGGGTTCAACATGATATCGATTGGAGTACCATCAGGCAAGTATGGCATATCTTCTTCAGGAAGAATCCTAGAGATAACACCTTTGTTACCATGACGTCCTGCCATTTTATCGCCTTCATGAATCTTACGCTTCTGTACGATATAAACACGAACAAGTTGATTAACTCCCGGTGGAAGCTCATCGCCGTCTTCACGGTTAAAGATTTTCACATCAAGTACAATTCCATCCCCACCGTGCGGTACACGGAGAGAAGTATCACGAACTTCACGAGCCTTTTCTCCAAAGATTGCATGAAGTAGACGTTCTTCAGCTGTTAGTTCAGTCACACCTTTAGGAGTAACTTTACCAACGAGAATATCACCATCTTTTACTTCAGCACCCATGCGAATAATTCCGCGTTCATCAAGGTTACGCAACGCGTCTTCCCCAACGTTCGGAATGTCACGAGTGATTTCTTCAGGTCCTAGCTTTGTATCGCGAGCTTCTGATTCGTACTCTTCGATATGAATTGAGGTATAAACGTCATCTTTAACGAGACGTTCACTCATAATAATAGCATCCTCGTAGTTATAACCTTCCCAAGTCATAAATCCGACTAGAACGTTACGCCCAAGGGCCATTTCACCTTTTTCCATTGAAGGTCCGTCGCCAAGGATTTCTCCTTTTACAACGCGATCGCCTTCAACAACAATCGGCTTTTGGTTATAGCACGTTCCCTGGTTGGAACGAATAAATTTAAGCAGTTTGTAACGGTCAAGATCACCTTTCACTTCCTGGCCATCAATGACGGATACACGACGAACATGAATTTCTGCAGCGGATGCGAACTCGACTAAACCGTCGTGTTTGCAAATAACAGCAGCTCCGGAATCTTTTCCGTTAACATGCTCCATTCCTGTTCCGACAATTGGTGCTTCAGGAACCATCAAAGGTACAGCCTGACGCTGCATGTTCGCACCCATAAGCGCACGGTTGGAGTCATCATTCTCTAGGAACGGAATACAAGCCGTTGCAGCAGAAACAACCTGTTTCGGGGATACGTCCATGTAATCAATTTTTTCACGATCGATGATAATGTTTTCGCTACGGAAACGAGCAACAATATCTTCGTCCTGGAATGAACCATCTTCGTTTAGCTTCGCGTTCGCCTGAGCCACAACGTAGTTATCCTGTTCATCAGCAGTGAGGTAGTCAATAAACTCCGTCACTTTACCTGTTTCAGGGTCTACTCTGCGATAAGGCGTCTCGATAAACCCAAATTTATTAACTCTTGCATATGAAGACAATGAGTTAATAAGTCCGATGTTTGGTCCCTCTGGCGTTTCGATCGGACACATTCTACCGTAGTGGGAGTAATGTACGTCACGAACTTCGAAACCAGCACGCTCACGTGTTAAACCACCGGGTCCAAGAGCAGATAAACGACGCTTGTGAGTTAGCTCAGCTAGCGGGTTCGTCTGATCCATGAACTGGGATAACTGCGAGCTACCAAAGAATTCTTTAATAGATGCAATAACAGGTCGGATGTTGATTAGCGCCTGTGGCGTAATTACATTCGTATCCTGGATTGACATACGCTCTCTAACAACACGTTCCATACGAGATAAACCAATACGGAATTGGTTCTGAAGAAGTTCACCTACAGAACGAAGTCGACGGTTACCCAGATGGTCAATATCATCTGTGTTACCAACTTGATGAAGTAGGTTAAAGAAGTAGTTAATAGAAGAAATGATATCGCCAGGTGTGATGTTCTTCACGCCTGTTTCAACTCCACCATTCCCGATTACATTAATAACTCTTTCTCCTTCAGGATCATCAGGAGCATACACTTTTATAGATTGCAGTCCGATAGACTCATCTTCAATTACTCCACCGTGAGGCTCAACGTCTTTGAATCCAACGTTAGTCTCTAGAGCAGGAAGAATTCTGTCAAGCAGACGGCGGTCAAGAATCGCGCCTTCTTCTGCAATCACTTCGCCTGTTTCTGGATCAACGAGCGTTTCCGCAAGACGTTGATTGAATAGACGGTTTTTAATATGAAGCTTCTTGTTAATCTTGTAACGTCCCACGTTCGCAAGATCATAGCGCTTTGGATCAAAAAAGCGAGAATCAAGTAAGCTTTTGGCGTTATCGACAGTCGGAGGTTCGCCAGGACGTAAGCGTTCATAGATTTCTAGAAGCGCTTTTTCTGTGCCGTCCGTGTTGTCTTTTTCCAGGGTATTGCGAAGATATTCATCTTCACCTAGGAGATCTATGATTTCTTGATCAGACCCAAACCCTAACGCTCTGAGCAGCACCGTAATCGGTAGCTTTCTAGTACGGTCAATACGTACATAGACAATATCTTTGGCATCAGTTTCAAATTCCAGCCATGCTCCTCGGTTTGGAATGACAGTAGCTGTATATCCTTTTTTGCCGTTCTTATCGATCTTTTCACTATAGTAGACACTTGGAGAACGCACGAGCTGAGAAACGATAACGCGTTCTGCCCCATTAATAATAAAGGTACCTGTTTCAGTCATTAATGGGAAATCACCCATGAACACTTCTTGTTCCTTTACTTCGCCTGTTTCTTTATTGATCAGGCGTACTTTTACACGTAAAGGTGCAGAATATGTTACATCTCGCTCTTTGGTCTCTTCCACGGGATACTTAGGTTCACCGAGGCTGTAATCAATAAATTCCAGCACAAGATTACCTGTGAAATCTTCGATTGGAGAAATATCCTGAAACATTTCTCGTAAACCCTCATCAAGAAACCATTGATAAGAAGCCGTTTGAATCTCAATTAGATTTGGCAAATCCAACACTTCTTTGATTCGCGCGTAGCTTCTTCTTTGGCGGTGGCGTCCATACTGAACTAGTTGGCCTGTCAAATGATTCACCCCTCAAATCCAGCGTATTTATTTTCTTCACCCTACGATATCTGTTAAACAGAAACTATCGTTGGACAAAAAAAGAAAAAGGGCATAAAAATATTTTCCCCTTAACTATAAGCGATTATATTAGTTTTTCCAGACGACGGCATTTTATACCTCTATACGCACGTATGCGAAAAAGGCCTGGAAAATCCATCATTGGCATTATATTATATTAGCATAGGCCAAGCACGAAGTCAAAGGATATTCTCATAAATTACTTGACTGCTTTAAGAATATAGTATCCTTTCTTTTTCACAACGGTATCGACCTGTTCAAACATTTCTTCAAGCTTGTTAATTGCTGATGGTGCACCTTGTTTTTTTTGAATAACAACCCAAAGCGTTCCATTTTTCTTAAGAAGCTGATGCGCTTCTTCCAGAATTCCGTGAACAACCTGTTTACCGGCACGTATTGGAGGGTTTGTTATAACGGCAGCGAACGTTTTGTCTTTCACTGCACTTAGCTGATCACTCGCCATAACAGTTACATTATGAATGCCGTTCTTAACCGCATTGTTCATCGCTAACTCAGTCGCACGTTCATTAATATCAAGCAAATAAAAACGACGATTGGAAAATTCAGAAGCAAGCGATATACCAATAGGACCATAGCCACAACCGGCATCTACAATATCCCCTTCAATGTCAGGTTCTTCAAATGAATCGATTAACAGCCTACTCCCAAAATCGACTTCTTTCTTTGAAAAAACACCAGAATCGGTCGTGAATTGGAATCGTTTCCCTCGCAAGTTTTCCGCAATTCGATTTCGATTACTTTTCACTTCAGGATTCTTCGTATAATAATGTTCTCCCATTGCTCCCCCTCTTTTCATCGCCATTTTAATCAGCTTAACCATTCTTACATACCATCATAACCTGAATTATTAGCGTCCCATAACAAAAAGCTCGCTTTAAAAAGCGAGCTTTTGTTTCAGACAAATGACTACTTAACTTCTACTACTGCGCCAACTTCTTCAAGCTTAGACTTAAGCTCATCAGCTTCGTCTTTCGCAATGCCTTCTTTGATAGCACTTGGAGCGCCGTCAACTACTTCTTTAGCTTCTTTCAAGCCAAGACCAGTGATTTCGCGAACAACTTTGATGACCTTGATTTTGCTGCTTCCAGCACTTTCAAGAACTACATCAAATTCAGTCTGCTCTTCAGCAGCACCTTCTGCTGCGCCACCTGCTGCTGCTACTGGAGCTGCTGCAGTTACACCAAATTCTTCTTCGATTGCTTTAACTAGGTCGTTAAGCTCAAGAACTGTCATTTCTTTGATCGCTTCAATGATTTTCTCGTTACCCATGAGTAAATCCTCCTTAATTTTTGTTTTATTTATACCAATTGATAGACGTTAAAATTATGCGCCTTGTTCTTCTTTTTGATCAGCCACAGCTTTTGTAGCAAGTGCCATGTTGCGCATAGGTGCTTGTAGCACAGATAGCAACATAGAAAGTAGACCTTCGCGGTTTGGTAGGTCCGCAAGTTCTTTGATCTTTTCTACTGATACAACTCCACCTTCGATTACGCCAGTCTTGATTTCAAGAGCTTCGTGACCTTTAGCAAAGTTGTTCAAGATTTTAGCAGGAGCAACAACATCTTCATTGCTGAACGCGATTGCCGTAGGACCGACAAGGTGCTCATTCAAATCAGTAAGTTCAAGCTCTGCCGCTGCGCGACGAGTCATTGTGTTCTTGTAAACACGGAACTCAACGTTTGCATCACGCAATTGCTTACGAAGTTCAGTTACTTCAGCTACATCAAGACCACGATAGTCAACAAAAATTGTTGATTGGCTATCACGTAGTTTATCTGCAATTTCCGTAACTAGCTGCTTCTTCTGTTCAACTACACTGCTCATAGTTCCACCTCCTAAAGAAATGTATCTATACCGCCCTGGAATATGAGGTCATATAAAAAGCCTCCACATCCGGAGACATGAAGGCTTTACGATTACTTACGTATCGAATCACTTCACACCTCGGCAGGCTATTAAGTGCTTAAGCACCCCTGCTGTCTACGGTATAGAAAGTATTAATTTATCAAACAACATTCACAATTATATTTAATAGCTACGCAAATGTCAACAGCTAATTTAATTAGCGGTAAGTTGACGCGTTAACTTTAACACCAGGTCCCATTGTAGAAGTGACTGAGATGTTCTTAAGGTACGTTCCTTTAGCAGCTGCAGGCTTAACTTTCACAAGAGTTTCAACTAGTGTGTTTAAGTTTTCAACAAGCTTGTCAGCTTCAAAAGATACTTTACCGATTGGTGCGTGAACATTACCAGCACGGTCTACACGGTATTCTACTTTACCAGCTTTGATTTCATTAACAGCTTTTTCAACGTCGAACGTAACTGTTCCAGTTTTCGGGTTTGGCATTAAGCCTTTTGGTCCAAGTACGCGACCAAGCTTACCAACTTCGCCCATCATATCTGGAGTTGCAACGATCACATCGAAATCAAACCAACCTTCGTTGATTTTCGCGATGTAGTCAGCTTCTCCAACATAGTCAGCGCCAGCTGCTTCAGCTTCTTTAGCTTTCTCGCCTTTAGCGAAAACAAGAACGCGTTGAGTTTTACCAGTTCCGTTTGGAAGTACAACCGCGCCACGAACCTGCTGGTCGTTTTTCTTAGGGTCTACTCCAAGACGAATTGCTGCTTCAACAGTTCCATCAAAGTTTCCTACAGATGTCTTTTTAACAAGCTCAACTGCATCTTTAGCGTCGTAGAAAGTTGTACGTTCAACTAACTTCGCCGCTTCCTGGTATTTCTTACCTCTTTTTGCCATTTTGTGTTCCTCCTTGAATGTGGTTTAGCGGATTAACCTCCCACTATTTATGGTACCAATAGTGCCGATACCATAATAAAAGTTGCGAACCTGTAAGTTACAGGCAGGAATCCCTTTTAATCGCAACGGCTTGTGTAACATTAGTCTTCGATCGTAATTCCCATGCTACGTGCAGTACCTTCAACCATACGCATTGCAGAATCTACATTCGCTGCGTTAAGGTCTGGCATCTTTGTTTCAGCGATTTCACGCACTTTATCACGCTTCACAGTCGCAACTTTGTTGCGGTTAGGTTCACCAGAACCTGACTCGATACCTGCTGCTTTCTTTAGAAGAACTGCAGCTGGTGGAGTTTTAGTGATAAATGTAAATGAACGGTCTTCAAAAACCGTAATTTCTACTGGAATGATCATACCAGCCTGGTCAGAAGTACGAGCATTAAACTCTTTACAGAATCCCATAATGTTAACTCCAGCTTGACCTAGTGCAGGTCCTACTGGCGGTGCAGGATTCGCCTTCCCAGCCGGGATTTGCAATTTAACAACTTTAATTACCTTTTTAGCCACGCGACACACCTCCTTAAGTCCGTGATGTGGTATTTGGGTGTCTTCACCCTCCCACCTTATATATCAAAAATGTCTCGATTAGTATGAGACTCATGAAACATTAAAATTCTATCATTAATCGAAAAGTTAAGCAAGGACTTTTCTTTTAGAACTTCTCAACTTGTCCAAAATTAAGTTCAACAGGTGTCTCTCTGCCAAACATATTCACATGCACTTTGACTTTCCCTTTGTCCATATCGATACCTTCAACCGAACCTACGAAATCTGCAAACGGTCCTTCTTTCACTTTGACTTTCTCTTTAATCTCAAAGTCAACGTCTGCTTTCGGCTGCTCCATTCCCATTTGCTTAAGAAGTGACTCTACTTCTTCAGGAAGCAAAGCAGTCGGTTTGGATCCAGCACCACTAGAACCTACGAATCCAGTAACACCTGGTGTATTACGCACGACGTACCATGAATCATCCGTCATAACCATTTCTGTAATAACATATCCAGGAAATACTTTTTTCATAACTGTCTTCTTTTTACCGTTTTTTTCTTCTGTCTCTTCTTCTACCGGGACGAGAACACGAAAGATCTTATCTGTCATGCCCATTGTCTCAACCCTTTTTTCAAGGTTGGTCTTTACTTTGTTTTCATACCCCGAGTACGTATGAACAACATACCAATTTTTTTCCATATATGCAGGACTGTGTCCTTCCCTCCCCAGCTCATTTACTCTCTCATTCTAACCCTATGAATGAAAATTTATAACGAATTATCCTAAAATGAGGCGTATTAACGAGGAAATACCCTGGTCGACTAGCGAGAAGAATACTGCTACAAAAATAACAGTCGTAACCGTTACGATCGTATAGCGAGTTAATTCCTTCCGTGTAGGCCAGCTTACCCGCTTCATTTCACTTGCGACATTACGAAAGAACTTACCAGAACGTTGAACAATACTTGCCATTACTTGCTACCCCCAATTAATCTGGTGGAAAACTCCCCCGAGAATCTATTTTGATACGGTTCACCTCAGACGGCAAACACCCTGCGAGGCATTACTTCGTTTCACGATGCACTGTATGAACACCGCAGTATTTGCAATACTTCTTAACTTCGATGCGGGCCGGGCTTGTCTGTGAGTTTTTCATAGTTGTATAGTTTCGGCTATTGCATTGAACACATGCTAGTACTGCCTTTTTACGCATAATGACACCTTCCTAAGCCGCGCAGTTGTGAAGTTTGTATTTAAAATAAGCTCTCTTTAAATGAAAAAAGAACAAAATAAAAAAACGTTCAGTGACACTGTGACGTTCTTACAAACCCAACAAAAAATTGACATTCTTACTTTTATCACTTTATCACAGCCGGTTTCGGCGTGTCAATAAAGCCTCGGATTAAGAAAAGAGCAGGGAACGCGTTCCCTGCTCTTTTCATCGCCCATTACGAGCTTGTCCTTATTAAAGGCTGACTTCACGCAATTCAAGATAACGCTCAAGTTTGCGTTTAACTCGCTGCAACGCATTATCAATTGATTTCACGTGGCGCTTAAGATCAACCGAAATCTCTTGATAAGATCGTCCATCAAGATAAAGCATTAGCACTTTTCTTTCTAAATCGCTCAAAATTTCAGACATTTTAAGTTCGATGTCATCGAATTCTTCCTGATTAATAATCAATTCCTCAGGATCAGTAACTTTTGTCCCGCAAATAACATCTAGAAGAGTCCGATCTGATTCTTCATCGTATATCGGCTTATCGAGCGATACGTAAGAATTTAGCGGAATATGTTTCTGCCTTGTTGCGGTTTTGATAGCTGTAATCATCTGCCGGGTGATACACAGTTCGGCAAACGCTTTAAAAGATGAGAACTTGTCTCCTCTAAAATCACGAATGGCTTTGTAAAGACCGATCATTCCTTCTTGGATGATATCTTCACGGTCTGCACCAATGAGAAAATACGACCTCGCTTTAGCGCGTACGAAATTTTTGTACTTCGTAATCAAATGTTCCAACGCTCTACTGTGACCTTCATGAACCATGATGACGAGCAATTCATCATCAAGTTGATCGAATGCTACGTGTTCCATGTGTCTTTGGTCTACTGACAGTTGTTCTTGATCTACCGTGCTTTCTTTGAGGTCTACTGTACTCAATATGCGTTCCCCCCGACCAGTACGCTATATAGAAATATTATACAGTACGTGTCGAAAAATCGTCAACAGCCTATTTTCCCCCTCTTCGCCATTTTTCAAATATTTCGCTAACTTCTTCTGATAGATGTAGCCCAGACGAACGATTCCGTCGGTTTTCAGTATCTACTCTTTTTTCAATTCCTTTTTCAATGCGCTGCATTTCATTATATAACTCACGCGCAGATTTCCTTAATGCACCCTGACCGAAAATGGCCCATTGCTCAGTATAATCTGATGTAGCGACATGAATTTGAGTTCGTATGCCCTTAAGTTCTCTTGCCATTTTTTCAATCCGTTCATCCGCTGTTTCATTTTCTTTAGTATAAATGACTTCCACTCGATATTGACTGTGTCGTTTCTCAATACCATGGGAGAGGTGAGCGTCAAATACGACGATCACCCGATAACCAGTATAGGCTTGATATTCAGCCATTTTTTCAATTAACAGCTCTCTTGCTTTACTAAAGTCTTTTTCTTTAAGGGATCTCAATTCTGGCCAGGCGCCGATAATGTTATAACCATCAACTAACAGCACGTCCATGTTTTACTCCCCCAGAGGATGACGTTGTCGATAAACCTCATACATCATTAAGGCAGCAGCCACAGATGCATTCAGGGAAGTCACCTTACCCGCCATAGGAAGGCTAACGAGGAAATCACATTTGTCTTTAATTAATCGTCCCATACCTTTCCCTTCACTACCAATCACAAGACCAATTCCCATATCATACTCAGCTTGCCGATAATCCTGACCGCCTTGTGCATCCGTTCCTACAAACCAAATTCCTCTTTCCTTCAGTTCATCCATTGTTCGTGCTAGATTTGTTACACGAGCAACAGGGATGTACTCAATTGCACCTGTAGAAGATTTTGCTACAGTAGACGTTAACCCAACAGCTCGCCTTTTGGGAATAATGACCCCGTGTGCCCCTGCTGAATCAGCTGTCCTTAGAATAGAACCGAGATTATGAGGATCTTCAATTTCATCGAGAATCAAGAATAAAGGGGGCTTCCCGGATTCTTCAGCTTTTTTGAAAAGATCTTCCAGATCGGCATATTCGTATGCTGCAATTGAAGCCACCACTCCCTGGTGGTTACTCTCCCCAGATAATTGCTCTAGCTTCCGCTTTGGAACAAACTGAACGAGTACATTCTGTTCCTTTGCTTTTTGTATAAGATTTTGAAGAGGTCCTTTTTGAGACCCCTCATTGATCCATATTTTATTAATTTCATGTCCTGATCTTAAGGCTTCAAGAACAGCATTCCGTCCAACAATAAATTCTTTATCCATCTGAATTCACTTCTTTCTTTGGTTGTTCTACAAATTCATAAAGCTTATGCAACAGTTCTTCTACTCTCTCTTCATTTCCCTGCAAGTAGTGGTAACCAAACAAAGCTTCTAGAGCAGTTGAATATTTGTACGTACTCACACTTGTATTCTTTGGCACTGTCCCTGACTTAGCATTACGCCCTCTGCGTACAACTCCCGCTTCTTCTTCAGACAGTATTTCTTGCTTGAGGACCTGATGAAGAAAAGCCGCCTGGGCTTTTGCTGATACATATTTCGTCGCTGTGCGATGTAGCTGATTCGGGCGAATATGCCCCAAAGAAAGGAGGCGGCTCCGAACATTGATTTCAATTACCGAGTCACCCATATAAGCAAGTGCAAGGGAATTTAGCTGTTTCACATCAAGTACTTTCATCTCTTACATCCTCTTCCAGCGAACGCCTTGAGGTGTATCCTCAAGAAGAATGCCCTGATCTTTTAGTTCATCTCTAATTTCATCAGCTCTACTGAAATTGCGTTGTTTCCTCGCTTCATTCCGCTCTTCAATCAGTTGATCAATATCCCCATCTAAAAGAGTCTTCTCTTCTTCAAGTGATATTCCAAGAACAGACCCAAAATCAGCAAATTGTTGGAGAAATAGTTGGAGAATCTCTTTAGAAGAGTTGGCCTCTTGAAGATACAAGTTTGCTTCCTTAGAGAGTTCAAACAAGATTGAAATTGCATTCGCTGTATTAAAATCATCGTCCATCTCTGTTATAAAACGCTCACGGTAACCTTCGATTTTTTCTTTCCATTCTTGAACACCTTCAGCAAGATCAGCACTGCTATCAAGACGATGTTCTAAGTTTGAAGCTGTATCTTTGATCCGATCAAGTCCAGTTTTTGCACTTTCTAACAGTTCATGGTTGAAGTTAATTGGATTACGATAATGCACTGATAGCATAAAGAAGCGAATAGCTTCCGGATCGTGTTGCTTAATCAAATCATGAACGAGAACAAAGTTTCCTAGTGATTTGGACATTTTCTCGTTATTAATATTGATATACCCATTATGGAGCCAATAATTCGCAAAAGTATGCCCTGTTAAAGCTTCTGTTTGTGCTACTTCATTCTCGTGGTGGGGAAAAGCAAGGTCTTTTCCTCCTGCATGGATATCAATTGTATCTCCCAGATATTTCTGAGCCATCGCCGAGCACTCGATATGCCAGCCCGGACGTCCATTTCCCCACGGACTCTTCCATGAAATTTCGCCTTCTTTAGCAGCCTTCCAGAGTGTGAAATCAAGAGGATCTTCTTTCTTCTCACCCACAACAATACGTGAGCCTAGCTTGAGTTCATCAATTGATTGGTGGGAAAGCTTCCCGTATCCTTCAAATTGACGAGTTCTAAAATAAACGTCGCCTTCAGATTCATAAGCGAAGTCCTTCTTAATAAGAGCGTCTATAAATGCAATGATTTCTTCCATATTGTCCGTTACTCTTGGATGCTCATCAGCTTTCTTTACCCCCAGAGCTCCAGTATCTTCATGATAAGCCCCAATAAAACGTTCTGCGACCTCAGGAACTTCTTCACCAAGTTCTTTAGCCGCTCGAATC
Source organism: uncultured Bacillaceae bacterium (assembly GCA_963805895.1). GTDB lineage: Bacteria > Bacillota > Bacilli > Bacillales > Guptibacillaceae > Guptibacillus. Next base: position 174,153 of record CAWDWH010000009.1, on the reverse strand, counting down.
AATTTATCATCAACATCCGTGAAATTTGATACATACCGTACATCATATCCACGATATTCTAAATAACGGCGGACGACATCAAACACAATCGCTGGGCGAGCATTACCAATATGGATGTAATTATAAACAGTAGGACCGCATACATACATCCTAACTTTACCCTCTTCTATGGGTTGAAATGATTCTTTCTTCTGAGTCAATGTGTTATATAGCTTAATCGCCATGACTTCCACTCCTCTTTCTTAGCGTTCGAACTTCCTCTGTTAATTTTAGTAATTCCTGTTCCATTTGTTTGAATTTATCTGCTACCGGGTCTGGCATTTTGTGATGATCGAGATTATGAGGGACTTTAACACCATTTTGAATCACAACTCGACCTGGTATACCGACGACTGTAGAATTGACTGGTACATCTTGCAAGACTACTGAACCTGCGCCTACCTTTGAATTCTCTCCTATCGTTATTGAACCTAAAACCTTCGCACCTGTTGCGACAAGAGTGTTGTCCTCTAGCGTAGGATGACGCTTACCCTTTTCTTTTCCAGTACCTCCAAGGGTGACACCTTGAAAGAGAGTAACGTTATTACCAATCTCACATGTCTCTCCTATGACTACACCCATTCCATGGTCAATAAAGCAGCGTTCACCAATTGTTGCTCCAGGATGAATTTCAATTCCTGTAAAAAATCGACTGATTTGCGAAACAGCTCTTGCAAGGAAGAAAAACTTCTTCTTCCAGAACCAATGAGCAACTCGATGTGACCAGATAGCATGAAGACCCGCATAAGTTAAAATCACTTCAAAATAACTTCTAGCAGCAGGATCTTGATCAAAGACTACATCGATATCATGCTTTAACGTCTTCCACATCTGTTTCACCCCTCTCTACTTATACTCCCAAAAAGTCTGACCCTTTGTTCAAAATGGTTGCCGAAGAAAGTTAATCCTACTAATAAAAAAAGCGTCTCTGTGTGATGATGCCATCACACAGAGACGCTTTTTGCGTGGTTCCACTCTGCTTCGAACATCCTTGTGAAATAAGAATGTTCCTTTCACCGATAACGGGGCGCCGCTTTTGCATAATAACCTTAAAGGCTTTACTCAAAAGACTCAGAGGTGCATTTCAATAAGTGAATTCTTAAGCCGCTTTCAGCCCAGGCAGCTCTCTCTATAAAGAATTTGACTCATTTACTTTTCCTCATCAACGATTGTATTTAATGTATGATTTTTATCCTTTTTTCATGTTAAGAACTTGATTCAAACGAGCATTAACAGCTTCTCTTCCAAGTAACGCAATAGCCTGAGGAAGTTCTGGACCATGTGTTTCACCTGTTGTTGCAACTCGGATTGGCATGAATAGTTTTTTTCCTTTGTGTCCAGTTGCTTTTTGAGTCGCTTTGATTGCTCCCTTTATGGCCGCTGGCTCAAACTCCTCAATCTCATTTAGCTGATTAAGAAAACCTTGCATCACTTCAGGAATCTGCTCTTCATTCAACACGGTCATTGCTTCTTCATTATACTGAATTTCCTGCTTAAAGAACAACTCAGTAAGCTCAACAATTTCTCGCCCGTAGTGAAGTTGCTCCTGATAAAGCGCAATAAGCTCTTTAGCCCATTCCATCTGGTCAGCTGTCATTTCAAGTGGAAATCTCCCAACTTCAATAAGGTGTGGAAGAGTAAGTTCAACGACACGTTCAAGACTCGCCTGTTTAATATATTGATTATTCATCCAATACAACTTCTGTGAATCAAATACTGCAGGAGACGTTGATAAACGACTTGGGTCAAAAATTTCAACCAGCTGATCTTTTGTAAACAGCTCTTCTTCACCCTTAGGAGACCAGCCAAGAAGGGTAACAAAATTAAATAATGCTTCAGGAAGGAACCCTAAGTCATGGTACTGTTCAATATACTGTACAATCGACTTGTCTCGCTTACTAAGTTTTTTCTTTTGATCATTAACAATTAACGTCATATGACCAAACTCAGGGGGCTCCCAACCAAACGCCTCATAAATCATCAGCTGCTTCGGTGTATTCGAAATATGATCATCTCCACGCAGAACATGAGAAATCTTCATATGGTGATCATCGAGGGCCACTGCATAGTTATAAGTTGGAATGCCATTCTTCTTCACAATAACGAAATCACCAATGCCATTTGATTCAAACGATACGCGTTCTTTCACAACGTCATCAAAAGCATATTCTTTGTCTCGTGGAACAGCAAAGCGAATGCTAGGTTCTCTGCCTTCGCTTTCTAGTTTCTCACGCTGGTCATCTGTAAGGTGACGACACTTTCCTGAATACCGAGGCATTTCGCCGCGTGCGCGCTGAGCCTCACGTTCTGCCTCAAGCTCATCCTCTGTACAATAGCACTTGTAAACAAGGTTTTTTTCAAGAAGTTCCTTCGTATGCTCTGTATAAATAGGGAGACGTTCCATCTGTGTATATGGACCGTACTCTCCCTCCTTGTCGATACTTTCATCCCAATCCATTCCTAACCACTTTAAATAGTCAAGCTGGTTTTCTACTCCACCTTCTACATTACGTGATTGGTCTGTATCTTCAATACGAATGATGAATTTACCATTCTGGCTCCTTGCAAATAAATAGTTAAATAAAGCCGTTCTCGCATTCCCTATATGTAAATAACCTGTCGGGCTTGGCGCATAGCGTACCCTTACTTCGTTTCCCATCATATCCACCACCATTAATTTTTATCTTTAACTGTCTTATTATTTTACCATTAGAGTCAAATTATCGGTCAAGCTTTTTGTAACAAGACAACAACCTCTGCGGCAATCCCTTCACCTCTACCTGTAAATCCAAGCTGCTCTGATGTCGTCGCTTTTACATTCACCTGACTAAGTTCGGCTTCTAGGAGTCCTGCAATCACTTCACGCATAGCTGAAATATGTGGTGCCATCTTAGGGAGCTGCGCAATAATTGTACAATCAATATTTCCAAGAACGTAGCCTTTTTCTTTCACAATATGAAACACATGTCGAAGTAGTTCTTTGGAGTCAGCATCTTTAAATGCTTCATCTGTATCAGGGAAATGCTTTCCAATGTCACCTTCACCGATCGCACCAAGGCATCCATCCGCTACAGCGTGAAGAAGCACATCAGCATCAGAATGACCTAACAAACCCTTGCTATAAGGAATCGTTACCCCCCCGATAATACACGGACGCTCTTCGACTAACTTGTGCACATCAAAACCATGACCAATTCGCACTATACTCCACTCTCCTTCTTTTCTCGTAAAATCGCTCTAGCAAAAATTAAATCTTCAGGCGTTGTTAATTTTACGTTCCAATAATCACCTAGAATTACATGAACGGTACGTCCATTCATTTCTACAAGACTAGCATCATCAGTCCCAATCACATCGTTCTCTTCAGCCCAATGATGAATTTCTTTAATAACCGAGAGACGAAAAGCCTGCGGAGTCTGCACAGCCCACAAGCTGGAGCGATCAATGGTTTTCTGAACGTTCAAATCTTCTACTTGCTTCACTGTATCCTTAACAGGAACGGCGACGATGGCACCATCATAGTATGCCGCTGCACGAGCAGCCTCTCTTGCCATTTGGTGTGTGAAAAACGGACGCGCGCCATCATGAATTAAGACAATTTTATCACCATCTAACGCCTTGAGACCTTCATACACACTTTGCTGGCGTTCCTGACCACCAGTTACAACACGACTTACTTTCGTTAGGGCATGTTCTGAAATGAGCATTCGAAACTCCTCATGTTCCCTCTCATTTACAGCAAGTACAATCTCCTCGCACTGTGGATCACTTTGAAAAACCGATATCGTATGAACGATAATCGGTTTTCCTTCAAGCATAATAAATTGTTTGTTTTTTCCTGCATTCATCCGTTTTCCCTGACCGGCAGCAGGAATGACTACTGAATACTTCAAAGCTAGAACCCCCGTCGCCTATCGCTTAAAGTGCTTTTTCCAGAAGTTTGGGCTTTGCAAATATCATCCGCCCTGCTGAAGTTTGTAACACACTCGTTACCAGCACATCGATTGTCTTACCAATATAGTTTCTTCCTTCTTCTACAACGATCATTGTACCATCATCAAGATAAGCAACACCCTGGTTATATTCCTTACCATCCTTAATAACTTGAACGTTAAGCTCTTCACCTGGAAGTACAACTGGTTTAACCGCATTCGCTAGATCGTTAATATTTAGTACTTGAACCTTCTGAAGCTCACAAACTTTATTCAAGTTAAAATCGTTAGTGACAACCATTCCATTCACTAGCTTGGCAAGTTTTACAAGCTTGCTGTCCACTTCCTGAATTTCTTCAAAGTCACCTTCGTAGATTTCAACATTCACTTCTAATTCTTTTTGGATTTTGTTCAGAATGTCTAATCCACGTCGACCACGATTCCGTTTTAATACATCTGATGAATCTGCAATATGTTGCAGTTCTTCAAGAACGAATTGTGGAATAACGAGGGTGCCTTCTAGAAAACCAGTCTGACAAATGTCGGCAATTCTACCATCAATGATGACACTCGTATCAAGAATCTTAAGTTTAGAAGAACCAGAATCAAGCTCATCTTCGTCGGAATCTTTCTTTTTATCTTTCCCTTTGTTATTACTAAAGAGGTTAATCAGTTCATCCCGTTTTTTAAATCCAACTTGAAAACCGAAATACCCAAAAAGTATAGAAATAAAGATTGGCAGAACATTACTAACGACCGGGAGATTAATTTCAGCCAGAGATACGTTTATTAAAAATGCAACTATAAGTCCAATAATCAGTCCAATTGACCCAAATAGCACGTCTCCAACAGGTGCCTTAACAACTTTTTCCTCAACGATACGAATAAAATCAACAATATAATCTGTAATCCAAAAAGTTGCTAGAAAGAATAGCACCGCTCCTATCACAGCACCTGCATAAGAGTTGCTAAAAACCGTTGGAAGATCCCCCATATTGAGTAATTGTATTAAATCTGGTAAATATACTAAGCCCAGCGCTCCGCCTAAAATGATAAAAAATAACTGTACGATCCACTTTATCATTGACGTTTTCACCTCCTTTTATCATTATAAACAAATTCTCAAAATTGAAACATAAAACCTTGAACTTTGCGAAATTTATAGTATGATTATAGGTTAGCTTTTATGACTATAAATTAATTATAGATTAGCACAGCCCCTATAGAATGTCTATTTCACCGCCCTATATATGGCGGTCTACGAACAATTGTTCTTGTATTCGTTTTAATCCATCTTTAATTTTTTTTGCGCGTATTGCTCCTATTCCATCTACATGATCAAGCTCTTCAATGGATGCCTTTGAAATAGCATTGAGATTATCGAAACTTTCCACAAGATTTTCAATAATATTTGAAGGCAACCGTGGGATCTTATGTAGAATACGGTATCCTCTTGGAGTTACATTTTCATTCTGGTCTTGATACCCAAGTATTCTCATAATCGCATTATCCTCAAGAAGATCATCGCTTGTTAGCTTCTTTAGTCGTTTCATGACGTCAGCCGGGGATTCGTCCACTTCTTTCACGTAATCTCCAATCAGCCATTTCGCTTCTGCTTCAAGATTGGAAACAAGCTCCTCCATCTGCATGCTAATCAATCGTCCCTCTGTACCAAGTTCATTAATATAGTTTAAAATCTCTTTCTTTATACGAAGCACCATTTCAATCCGATGAATTACCTGAGCTACCTCTTGAAGTGTAACAAGTTCTTCAAACTCAAGGGCACCAAGATCTGTTATCCCCTGATCCAATACAGATTTATATTTTTCAAGTGTCTGCATGGCTTGATTTGCTTTCGTAAGAATTACGCCGATTTCTTTCAAAGAATAACGAATATTACCTTGATAAAGCGTAATCACATTTCGTCTCTGAGAAATTGATATCACGAGATTACCTGTTTGCTTGGCAACCCGCTCTGCCGTTCGATGGCGTATCCCTGTCTCCGTTGAAGGAATCGAAGTTTCTGGAATAAGCTGCGTATTAGCATAAAGGATTCTTGATGCATCTTTATTTAAAATAATGGCGCCATCCATTTTTGCAAGTTCGTATAAATAAGCAGGCGTGAACCTGCATTCAATAGAGAATCCGCCATCTACAAGATCCTGAACTTTCCCATCGAAACCAACAACAATAAGGCCTCCAGTTTTTGCTCTAAGAATATTATCTATGCCATGTCTTAGTTGTGTACCTGGAGCTACAATTTTAAGTATTTCATTTATTATTTCCTGCTGCTTATCAATCTCCATTCCCTACCCTCCTAGTGCTTCGTTTAATGCTTCATCTACAGTTTGGACACCAATCACTTGAATCCCTTCTGGGAAAGTCCATCCACCGATATTTTTCTTTGGAATAATAGCCCGTTCAAAACCAAGCTTAGCCGCTTCAATAACTCGTTGTTCGATTCGTGAAACTCGTCTAATTTCACCAGTTAGTCCGATCTCACCGACTACAATATCAGATGGCCGAGTGGGCTTATCTCTAAAGCTCGAAGCAATCGCAACCGCAATTGCAAGGTCGATTGCTGGTTCATCGAGTCTTACCCCACCCGCAACATTCAAATAGGCATCCTGATTCTGAAGCAGAAGACCCACTCGCTTTTCAAGAACTGCCATTAATAGGGATACTCGGTTGTGATCAATACCCGTAGCTGTTCTTCGAGGATTCCCAAAGCTTGTTGGAGAAATAAGAGCCTGAATCTCAACGAGGACCGTACGCGTTCCTTCCATCGATGCAACAACGGTAGAACCTGCTGCACCAGATGATCGCTCTTCTAAAAAGATTTCCGATGGATTAAGTACCTCTTCAAGCCCTTCTTCTTTCATCTCGAACACACCGATTTCATTAGTGGAACCAAAACGGTTCTTCACACCCCGAAGAATTCGGAAAGTATGATGCCGCTCTCCTTCAAAGTAAAGTACTGCATCAACCATATGTTCAAGCAATCGAGGGCCAGCAATCGACCCTTCTTTTGTTACATGTCCAACAATGAATATGGCAATTCCCCTTGTCTTAGCTATTCTCATGAGTTGTGATGTACATTCACGTACTTGAGAGACGCTTCCTGGAGCTGAAGTTACTTCAGATCTAAAAATGGTCTGAATCGAATCAATTATCACAAGTTGGGGATTTATTTCTTCAATTGCATTACTAATATACTCAAGATCCGTCTCTGCTAACACAAATAATTTTTCTGCATCTACACCCAACCGGTCAGCTCGAATTTTGGTTTGCTTGACCGATTCCTCACCAGAGATATATAAAACCGGATGATCCTGATCCGCTAGTTTGGATGAGGTTTGAAGTAAAAGCGTTGATTTACCAATACCCGGGTCTCCCCCAACAAGTACAAGTGAACCCGGAACAACTCCTCCACCAAGTACGCGATCAAGCTCCGTAATTTGGGTGAAAATCCTTGGTTCCATTTCCTTTTGTATACTTCGAATCGATGTTGGCTTACTCGTTGATCCCTCGTTTGAAGTGACAAAACGTCTTCGATCGTTATCTGATGGGACAAACTCTTCTACCATTGTATTCCACTGATGACACCCCGGACATTTTCCCATCCATTTGGGAGATTCGTAACCGCAGTCCTGACACATGAATTTTGTCTTTTTCTTCGCCATCTATATTCCCCACTTTCAAATTTCCCGTACAAAATCAAAATCCTTTTGACTATTTTATCATAACCTATAAGTTCCTATGAACTCATAAGTATCGCTAATTTGATATAAATTACTTTTCATTCCCTGAGTCATTATTTTAGTACTTTTATACCCTTTCCCTTAAATAGATGAATCCATTCTTCGAATATAAGAAAACCGGAAGACAAATTGCCTTCCGGTTCGTTCACTCTAAGATGATGTTGCTTCAGAGAGTGTTTCAACAACAAAATCATCGTCTCTATAATCAATCTTTACTCGCTGACCTTTCTCAATGTTGCCTCGTAACAGTTCTTCAGAAAGACGATCTTCCACATGACGTTGAAGTGCTCTTCGAAGTGGGCGAGCTCCATAATCAGGGTCATAACCCTCCTCCGAGATTTTTTCGAGGGCTGAGTCTGTTAATTCAAAATCGATGCCATGATCAGATAACCTAGTTTTTAGGTTCTTTGCCATTAATACAATGATTTCTTTCAAATGCTTCTTCTCAAGTGAATGGAACACAATCGTCTCGTCAATTCGATTTAGGAATTCTGGACGGAAAGTCTTTTTCAAATCTTCCATCACTTTATCCTTCATATCTTTATATTCCTGACCTTCTGTTCCTGTCGTAAAGCCGACGTATTTATTTCGTTTAAGCGTGCTTGCTCCAACGTTTGAAGTCATAATCACGACTGTATTTCGGAAATCAACTACGCGTCCTTTAGAATCCGTTAGTCGACCATCTTCAAGTACTTGAAGGAGAATGTTAAACACATCAGGGTGCGCTTTTTCAATCTCATCTAACAAGATTACTGAGTACGGCTTACGACGAACTTTCTCAGTCAATTGGCCGCCTTCCTCATAACCAACGTAGCCTGGAGGTGAACCTACAAGACGGGAAGTTGAGTGCTTCTCCATGTACTCAGACATATCAATACGAATGACTGAATCTTCTTCTCCGAAAAGTGTCTCTGCAACAGCACGAGCAAGTTCGGTTTTACCTACACCTGTAGGTCCTAGGAAAATAAACGACCCAATTGGGCGCTTAGGATCTTTCAGTCCAGCACGTGCACGACGTACCGCTTTAGAAATAGATTTAACAGCTTCTTCCTGGCCGATCAAACGGTTATGAAGAATTTCCTCCATTTTCAACAGACGTTCTGTCTCCTGTTCTTCTAACTTAGAAACTGGAATACCAGTCCAGTTTGCTACAACGATCGCAATATCTTCAGGAGTAACTTCCTGATTTTCTTTCCCTTGCTTTTCTTTCCATTCTTTCTTCGTTTGCTCAAGCTGTTCTCTTAAGCGTTGTTCAGAATCACGAAGGGAAGCTGCTTTTTCAAATTCCTGACTTTGAACCGCCGCATCTTTTTCTTTACGCACTTCTTCTAGCTTTTTATCAAGCTCTTTCAAATTCGGTGGTGCAGTATAAGAACGAAGACGTACTTTCGAAGCAGCTTCATCAATTAAGTCAATTGCTTTGTCAGGTAGGAAACGATCGGAAATATATCGGTCTGATAGTTTAACAGCCGCCTCAATTGCATCATCAGTAATCGTAACTCGGTGATGCGCTTCATAGCGATCACGAAGACCTTTAAGAATCAATGCTGATTCATCACTAGTTGGCTCATTGACTTGAATCGGCTGAAAGCGGCGTTCTAAAGCTGCATCTTTCTCGATATACTTACGGTACTCATCAAGGGTCGTAGCACCGATACACTGAAGCTCACCACGAGCAAGGGCTGGTTTAAGAATATTTGAAGCATCAATTGCTCCTTCTGCACCACCAGCACCGATAAGCGTATGAAGCTCATCAATAAACAGAATGATATTACCAGCCTGACGAATTTCATCCATTACTTTCTTCAAGCGGTCTTCAAATTCTCCTCGGTATTTTGTACCTGCAACGACAGTACCCATATCCAGTGTCATCACACGCTTATCCCGTAGCGTTTCAGGAACTTCGTTGTTAATAATTTGCTGTGCAAGGCCTTCAGCAATGGCTGTTTTACCTACACCTGGCTCTCCTATTAGAACCGGATTGTTTTTCGTACGACGACTGAGTACCTCAATCACTCGTTCAATTTCCTTACTTCTACCAATAACCGGATCGAGACCATTATCTCGAGCAATGACAGTTAAGTCTCGAGCAAGACTATCCAGAGTTGGGGTATTAGCACTAGCTCCTCCAGCCTGATGGCTAGAAGAAGAGCTTTCGTTGCTTCCTAAAAGCTGAAGGACTTGCTGACGTGCTTTATTTAAACTTACACCGAGATTATTCAAGACACGAGCAGCTACACCTTCTCCTTCACGGATCAAACCGAGAAGAATGTGCTCTGTTCCAACATAAGAGTGACTTAATTTACGAGCTTCATCCATGGACAACTCAATGACTTTCTTAGCCCGTGGTGTATAGTGAATGGATTGAACAGAATCCTGTCCGCGTCCAATGAGTTTCTCAACTTCTTTCTGGATCTTTTCAGAGCCAAGTCCAAGAGCTGTTAAGGCTTTCGCTGCAATTCCTTCACCTTCTCGAATCAAGCCAAGAAGAATATGCTCTGTCCCTACGTTGTTATGACCGAGGCGAATTGCCTCTTCTTGTGCTAAAGCAAGTACTTTCTGGGCACGTTCCGTAAATCTTCCAAACATCATTGTTCATCACCCTCCGATTTCTTCGATAGTTGATATTCCAGTTCAAGTCGTTCTCTAATTAAAGTAGCACGTTTAATGTCCCGTTCAGTCGGGGTTAAGCTTGCACCAGCATATTGCTGTAAAAAGCCAGGCTGTGTTAAGATAAGCAATTCATTTAGAATCGACCTCGATAGTCCTTTCACTAGTCCCATGTCAATCCCTATTCGAACATCAGACAAACACTTAGCTGCCTCTTTGGACTGAATAATTCTGCTGTTCTGAAGAACTCCAAGTGCACGATAAATGCGATCTTCCAACTCGATTCTCGAGTTATCAAGTAAAGCCCGCCTTGCTGCCCGTTCTTTTTCAATAACTTGCATCACAACGCCTTGGAGATCTTCGATAATGTCATCCTCTGTTTTACCCAGGGTAATTTGATTCGATATTTGAAAAATATTCCCCAGTGCTTCACTTCCTTCTCCGTAACTTCCTCGCACCACAAGACCAAGCTGGTTTATAGCCGGAATGATGTGATTCAGTTGCTGTGTTAAGACTAATGCTGGCAAGTGAAGCATGACAGAAGCACGCATTCCAGTTCCTACGTTCGTCGGACAGCTCGTTAAGTACCCACGCCTTTCATCAAATGCATAATCTACTTTACTCTCTATCCAGTTATCAAGAGAGTTCGCCAGTGAAAGTGCTCTCTTAAGCTCGAAACCCGCTACCAGGCATTGAATACGAAAATGGTCTTCTTCGTTAATCATGATACTGACCGTTTCATTCTCGCTTAAAAGAACTGCGCCGTTCTTAGAGTGTTCAATAAGATTTGGGCTGATAAGATGCTTCTCAACAAGTACACGCTTCTCAGTAGGTTTTAAATGATCCATTTCAATCAATTCAAGTTTGCCTATTTGCTCATCAGGTACATCGTTAAATTGTTCTCTAATTTCCTGAATCACTTCTAAATTTTGCTCTCGATTTGAGATAATAGGAAAAACATAGTTTTTTAAATTACGAGCAAAACGAACACGGCTACTCATGACAATATCAGAATCAGGTCCTTCATCCTTCATCCATGGACTGACAGCTTCACTAATAAAATGCTGAAGTGACATTAGTCTCCCCCTTCCCTAGAGCTCTGTTCTTCAAGGGAACGTATCAAATCTCTCGTTTCTGCAGCTTTTTCAAATTCTTCATGCTGAATATATTCTTGCATTTTGCTTCTAAGGTTTAGTACCTTACGTTCAATCTCAATAGCAGCTCCGGCTCGTTTCGGAATTTTTCCTGCATGAGCAGTATTACCACCATGAACTTTTTTAAGTATAGGATCCAGTTTGTCTGAGAAAGTTTTGTAGCACTCAGAACACCCAAATCGACCAATTTTGGTAAATTGCTGATACGTTAAGCCACATTTTGGACAATGGACCTGTTCTTGTTTATAGAATGACTGAGCAGGACTATCACCAATCGGCGTCTCAAAATTAAGTAATCCCGATAATAAGTTATGGATAGAAAAATGGTTAGTGCCTGGCTCAGCCTCACCTTTTTCTTTTGCGCATTTTTCACAGATGTGAAATTCTGTTTTTTCTCCGTTAACGATCTTAGTGAAATGAAGCGTAGCAGGGCGCTCACCACATTCTTGGCATGTCATAGCGCTACCCTCCTCTTCTACACGTAATGTGAATATTTTTATTTGTATTTTAATGCTATGAGCATCGCGCGCAACATATTGGCTCGAAGATGGTCTCTTAGCGGTAACTCAATTGTTATGACAGTACGATCTAATACACTTAACATTAACTTCGCTTCTCGCTCTGAAATTACCTCTTCTTCAAGCAAACGAAGAATAATATTTTCTGATACTACCTGCGGAACCTGGTTTTTAACAATTTGAAGCATTTCATCAATTAAATCAGCGTGGGTTTCAGGTTTGACCTTAACGATCCTTATATAACCCCCTCCACCTCTCTTACTTTCCACAATGTAGCCTTTTTCAATCGTAAAGCGAGTATTGATTACGTAATTAATCTGAGAGGGAACACATTGAAATTTATCTGCGATTTCACTACGCTTAATTTCAACTGCCTCCCTACCATCAACCATTAAAATTTTCTTTAAGTACGCTTCGATTATATCGGAAACATTCCTCACTTAGTTCCCTCCTATCCGTCCCCATACTGACTTTGACTATATTTGACGTTGAGTATATTATAACGCTTTTAAGTTGGATTGCAAAGCGAGTAGCCTGTTGAATCTCTTACGTTCAAGCTTTACCAATTTCCAAAGAATCAAGACTCATTTTTTTACTTTTGTATCTTTTGAATAAGGTTTAGAGAGTTCTCATAATAAAGGTAATCAATTATTTCTCTATTTAATAACTGTACCCTTCTATAGTTTCTCATTAACTTGTCTTTTGGAATTAAGTAACATGTTTTTTTCTGAGAATGGCTAGTAAAACATTACTATTCCTTGATATTCAGATAGGTGTCTCATGTTTATCCGCGAATTTTTGAATTTATCCGCGAACGGCAAAGAACAGGATCTTTAGTTAGTCAAAAGCATACAAAAAAGTCAGAGATCATAGTGATCTCTGACTTCTCTTAGCTGCCCATCGACGTTAGAGCTCAACTTCCGTGTTCTCATACGGGGCGCGATAAGCTGCGAACTTCTTCGTCAGCCGCGCGCTGCCAGATCCTCATGGATCTCCGAATATCCACTCCGGTCTGCCATCACTTGCTTCCTCGCATTTCTTGCTTCTCCCACCCCTACGAAGTTTTCGAAGAAGTCTTTTATTGTCTTTCATGAAGGTTATCCTCTTACGAGGTTTCAACACTTTTAAATACAAAAAAGCGAGAGACCATTTGGTCTCTCGCCTTTCTTCTTTGCCTGGCAACGTCCTACTCTTGCAGGGGGAGATCCCCCAACTACCATCGGCGCTGAAGAGCTTAACTTCCGTGTTCGGCATGGGAACGGGTGTGACCTCTTCGCCATCATTACCAGACTTTACAGGGTGTTCCCTGAAAACTAGATAGCACGCACAATTTCATCCAAATGTTTTAGGTTAAGCCCTCGATCGATTAGTATTCGTCAGCTCCACGTGTTGCCACGCTTCCACCCCGAACCTATCTACCTCATCATCTCTAAGGGATCTTACCAGCTTAATGCTGTGGGAAATCTCATCTCGAGGGGGGCTTCATGCTTAGATGCTTTCAGCACTTATCCCTTCCACACGTAGCTACCCAGCTATGCTCCTGGCGGAACAACTGGTACACCAGCGGTGTGTCCATCCCGGTCCTCTCGTACTAAGGACAGCTCCTCTCAAATTTCCTGCGCCCGCGACGGATAGGGACCGAACTGTCTCACGACGTTCTGAACCCAGCTCGCGTACCGCTTTAATGGGCGAACAGCCCAACCCTTGGGACCTACTTCAGCCCCAGGATGCGATGAGCCGACATCGAGGTGCCAAACCTCCCCGTCGATGTGGACTCTTGGGGGAGATAAGCCTGTTATCCCCAGGGTAGCTTTTATCCGTTGAGCGATGGCCCTTCCATGCGGAACCACCGGATCACTAAGCCCGACTTTCGTCCCTGCTCGACTTGTAGGTCTCGCAGTCAAGCTCCCTTGTGCCTTTACACTCTGCGAATGATTTCCAACCATTCTGAGGGAACCTTTGGGCGCCTCCGTTACACTTTAGGAGGCGACCGCCCCAGTCAAACTGCCCACCTGACACTGTCTCCGCACCGGATCACGGTGCTGGGTTAGAATGTCAGTACAGCCAGGGTAGTATCCCACCGACGCCTCCATCGAACCTGGCGGTCCGACTTCTATGGCTCCTACCTATCCTGTACAAGCTGTACCAAAATCCAATATCAGGCTACAGTAAAGCTCCATGGGGTCTTTCCGTCCTGTCGCGGGTAACCTGCATCTTCACAGGTACTATAATTTCACCGGGTCTCTCGTTGAGACAGTATCCAAGTCGTTGCACCTTTCGTGCGGGTCGGAACTTACCCGACAAGGAATTTCGCTACCTTAGGACCGTTATAGTTACGGCCGCCGTTTACTGGGGCTTCGATTCAGAGCTTCTCCCGTAAGGGATAACCCCTCCTCTTAACCTTCCAGCACCGGGCAGGTGTCAGCCCCTATACTTCGCCTTACGGCTTTGCAGAGACCTGTGTTTTTGCTAAACAGTCGCTTGGATCTTTTCACTGCGGCTCCCCTGGGCTATTCACCCGAGGAAGCACCCCTTCTCCCGAAGTTACGGGGTCATTTTGCCGAGTTCCTTAACGAGAGTTCTCCCGATCGTCTTAGGATTCTCTCCTCGCCTACCTGTGTCGGTTTGCGGTACGGGCACCTTTTTCCTCACTAGAGGCTTTTCTTGGCAGCGTAGAATCAAGGACTTCGGTACTTTAGTTCCCTCGCCATCACGACTCAGCCTTCACGGTGAACGGATTTGCCTATTCACCAGCCTAATCGCTTGGACGCGCATTTCCAGCAGCGCGCTCTCCCTATCTTTCTGCGTCCCCCCGTCGTTCAAACGGAAAGGAGGTGGTACAGGAATATCAACCTGTTATCCATCGCCTACGCCTTTCGGCCTCGGCTTAGGTCCCGACTAACCCTGAGCGGACGAGCCTTCCTCAGGAAACCTTGGGCTTTCGACGGACAAGATTCTCACTTGTCTTTCGCTACTCATACCGGCATTCTCACTTCTAAGCGCTCCACCAGTCCTTTCGGTCTGACTTCACAGCCCTTAGAACGCTCTCCTACCATTGTCGTAAGACAATCCACAGCTTCGGTGATACGTTTAGCCCCGGTACATTTTCGGCGCAGCGTCACTCGACCAGTGAGCTATTACGCACTCTTTAAATGATGGCTGCTTCTAAGCCAACATCCTGGTTGTCTAAGCAACGCCACATCCTTTTCCACTTAACGTATACTTTGGGACCTTAGCTGGTGGTCTGGGCTGTTTCCCTCTCGACTACGGATCTTATCACTCGCAGTCTGACTCCCGCGGATAAATCGTTGGCATTCGGAGTTTGACTGGATTCGGTAATCCGGTAAGGACCCCTAGTCCAATCAGTGCTCTACCTCCAAGATTCTTGCCGCGAGGCTAGCCCTAAAGCTATTTCGGAGAGAACCAGCTATCTCCAGGTTCGATTGGCATTTCACCGCTACCCACACCTCATCCCCGCATTTTTCAACATGCGTGGGTTCGGGCCTCCATTCAGTGTTACCTGAACTTCACCCTGGACATGGGTAGATCACCTGGTTTCGGGTCTACGACCACGTACTATTTCGCCCTATTCAGACTCGCTTTCGCTGCGGCTCCGCCTTATCAGCTTAACCTTGCACGGGATCGTAACTCGCCGGTTCATTCTACAAAAGGCACGCTGTCACCCATTAACGGGCTCCAACTAGTTGTAGGCACACGGTTTCAGGTTCTCTTTCACTCCCCTTCCGGGGTGCTTTTCACCTTTCCCTCACGGTACTGGTTCACTATCGGTCACTAGAGAGTATTTAGCCTTGGGAGATGGTCCTCCCGGATTCCGACGGGGTTTCACGTGTCCCGCCGTACTCAGGATCCGTCTCGGAGGGCATCGGATTTTGACTACAGGATTGTTACCTTCTCTGATGGACCTTTCCAGGTCGCTTCGTCTATCCGTGCCTTTGTAACTCCAAAGAGACGTCCTACAACCCCAGAGGGCAAGCCCTCTGGTTTGGGCTGATTCCGTTTCGCTCGCCGCTACTCAGGAAATCGCATTTGCTTTCTCTTCCTCCGGGTAATGAGATGTTTCAGTTCCCCGGGTCTGCCTTCCATTCCCTATGTATTCAGAAATGGATACCATCCCATTATGGATGGTGGGTTCCCCCATTCGGAAATCTCCGGATCAAAGCGTACTTACAGCTCCCCGAAGCATATCGGTGTTCGTCCCGTCCTTCTTAGGCTTCTAGTGCCAAGGCATCCACCGTGCGCCCTTAGTAGCTTAACCTTCGATTCATTAGTCTTGATTGCTCAAGCTAAATCATCAGTTATTACTAAGTTATTGCATAAAAAATAATTATTGGATGTCGTTGTTTGTGCTATCTAGTTTTCAAGGAACATGGCTGATCATCAATGCTGCATTGCTGCTTCATTGAATAGCCTGTTTTGAAAGAATACAATCATTCTTTCAAAACTAAACGAAACGCTCATGTAAGGTTGGTAACGTCAGTTACCTTCGTAATTCTCCATAGAAAGGAGGTGATCCAGCCGCACCTTCCGATACGGCTACCTTGTTACGACTTCACCCCAATCATTTGTCCCACCTTCGGCGGCTGGCTCCATAAAGGTTACCCCACCGACTTCGGGTGTTACAAACTCTCGTGGTGTGACGGGCGGTGTGTACAAGGCCCGGGAACGTATTCACCGCGGCATGCTGATCCGCGATTACTAGCAATTCCGGCTTCATGCAGGCGAGTTGCAGCCTGCAATCCGAACTGAGAACGGCTTTATGGGATTCGCTTCACCTCGCGGTGTCGCTGCCCTTTGTACCGTCCATTGTAGCACGTGTGTAGCCCAGGTCATAAGGGGCATGATGATTTGACGTCATCCCCACCTTCCTCCGGTTTGTCACCGGCAGTCACCTTAGAGTGCCCAACTGAATGCTGGCAACTAAGATCAAGGGTTGCGCTCGTTGCGGGACTTAACCCAACATCTCACGACACGAGCTGACGACAACCATGCACCACCTGTCACTCTGTCCCCCGAAGGGGAACGTCCTGTCTCCAGGATTGTCAGAGGATGTCAAGACCTGGTAAGGTTCTTCGCGTTGCTTCGAATTAAACCACATGCTCCACTGCTTGTGCGGGCCCCCGTCAATTCCTTTGAGTTTCAACCTTGCGGTCGTACTCCCCAGGCGGAGTGCTTAATGTGTTAACTTCAGCACTGAGGGTGGAACCCCCCAACACCTAGCACTCATCGTTTACGGCGTGGACTACCAGGGTATCTAATCCTGTTTGCTCCCCACGCTTTCGCGCCTCAGCGTCAGTTACAGACCAGAGAGCCGCCTTCGCCACTGGTGTTCCTCCACATATCTACGCATTTCACCGCTACACGTGGAATTCCACTCTCCTCTTCTGCACTCAAGTCCTCCAGTTTCCAATGACCCTCCACGGTTGAGCCGTGGGCTTTCACATCAGACTTAAAAGACCGCCTGCGCGCGCTTTACGCCCAATAATTCCGGACAACGCTTGCCACCTACGTATTACCGCGGCTGCTGGCACGTAGTTAGCCGTGGCTTTCTGGTTAGGTACCGTCAAGGTACCGCCCTATTCGAACGGTACTTGTTCTTCCCTAACAACAGAGCTTTACGACCCGAAGGCCTTCGTCACTCACGCGGCGTTGCTCCGTCAGACTTTCGTCCATTGCGGAAGATTCCCTACTGCTGCCTCCCGTAGGAGTCTGGGCCGTGTCTCAGTCCCAGTGTGGCCGATCACCCTCTCAGGTCGGCTACGCATCGTCGCCTTGGTAAGCCATTACCTTACCAACTAGCTAATGCGCCGCGGGCCCATCCTGCAGTGTTAGCTCGAAAGCCAACTTTCAACATTGCACCATGCGGTGCGATGTATTACCCGGTATTAGCTCCGGTTTCCCGGAGTTATCCCAGTCTGCAGGGCAGGTTGCCCACGTGTTACTCACCCGTCCGCCGCTAAGATCAGGGAGCAAGCTCCCATCTCTTCGCTCGACTTGCATGTATTAGGCACGCCGCCAGCGTTCGTCCTGAGCCAGGATCAAACTCTCCGATAGAAAGCTTAATCTAGCTTTTAAAACAATGTTTGTTTCCGTAGAAACAACTACTTACATGGCGTTTCGTTCAGTTTTCAAAGATCGATTTTTTCTTTCGATGTCGTTTTCAGCGACTTTATTAATGTAGCATATTATCTCAGTCAGTGTCAACAACTTTTTTAAAAGAAATATTTGGTGGAGCCTAGCGGGATCGAACCGCTGACCTCCTGCGTGCAAGGCAGGCGCTCTCCCAGCTGAGCTAAGGCCCCATTGGAAAGATGGTCGGGAAGACAGGATTTGAACCTGCGACCCCTTGGTCCCAAACCAAGTGCTCTACCAAGCTGAGCTACTTCCCGTTTCAATAAAAAGTATAAAATGGTGCGCCCGAGAGAAGTCGAATCCCTAACCTTCTGATCCGTAGTCAGACGCTCTATCCAATTGAGCTACGGGCGCAAGTATTATTTAATTAAGAAAATTGGAGCGGAAGACGGGATTCGAACCCGCGACCCCCACCTTGGCAAGGTGATGTTCTACCACTGAACTACTTCCGCAATTGGTGCGGGTGAAGGGACTTGAACCCCCACGTCGTAAGACACTAGATCCTAAGTCTAGCGCGTCTGCCAATTCCGCCACACCCGCAAATAAATGGTGAGCCATGAAGGACTCGAACCTTCGACCCTCTGATTAAAAGTCAGATGCTCTACCAACTGAGCTAATGGCTCTTTTCAATAAGAAAAGCTGGTGCCGGCCAGAGGACTTGAACCCCCAACCTACTGATTACAAATCAGTTGCTCTACCAATTGAGCTAGGCCGGCAATATATGTACCCTCACGGGTTATAAGAAGAATATGGTGGAGGATGACGGGCTCGAACCGCCGACCCTCTGCTTGTAAGGCAGATGCTCTCCCAGCTGAGCTAATCCTCCACTATATAAGCCTGGCAACGTCCTACTCTTGCAGGGGGAGATCCCCCAACTACCATCGGCGCTGAAGAGCTTAACTTCCGTGTTCGGCATGGGAACGGGTGTGACCTCTTCGCCATCATTACCAGACTTTACAGGGTGTTCCCTGAAAACTAGATAGCACGCACAATTTATCCAAATGTTTTAGGTTAAGCCCTCGATCGATTAGTATTCGTCAGCTCCACGTGTTGCCACGCTTCCACCCCGAACCTATCTACCTCATCATCTCTAAGGGATCTTACCAGCTTAATGCTGTGGGAAATCTCATCTCGAGGGGGGCTTCATGCTTAGATGCTTTCAGCACTTATCCCTTCCACACGTAGCTACCCAGCTATGCTCCTGGCGGAACAACTGGTACACCAGCGGTGTGTCCATCCCGGTCCTCTCGTACTAAGGACAGCTCCTCTCAAATTTCCTGCGCCCGCGACGGATAGGGACCGAACTGTCTCACGACGTTCTGAACCCAGCTCGCGTACCGCTTTAATGGGCGAACAGCCCAACCCTTGGGACCTACTTCAGCCCCAGGATGCGATGAGCCGACATCGAGGTGCCAAACCTCCCCGTCGATGTGGACTCTTGGGGGAGATAAGCCTGTTATCCCCAGGGTAGCTTTTATCCGTTGAGCGATGGCCCTTCCATGCGGAACCACCGGATCACTAAGCCCGACTTTCGTCCCTGCTCGACTTGTAGGTCTCGCAGTCAAGCTCCCTTGTGCCTTTACACTCTGCGAATGATTTCCAACCATTCTGAGGGAACCTTTGGGCGCCTCCGTTACACTTTAGGAGGCGACCGCCCCAGTCAAACTGCCCACCTGACACTGTCTCCGCACCGGATCACGGTGCTGGGTTAGAATGTCAGTACAGCCAGGGTAGTATCCCACCGACGCCTCCATCGAACCTGGCGGTCCGACTTCTATGGCTCCTACCTATCCTGTACAAGCTGTACCAAAATCCAATATCAGGCTACAGTAAAGCTCCATGGGGTCTTTCCGTCCTGTCGCGGGTAACCTGCATCTTCACAGGTACTATAATTTCACCGGGTCTCTCGTTGAGACAGTATCCAAGTCGTTGCACCTTTCGTGCGGGTCGGAACTTACCCGACAAGGAATTTCGCTACCTTAGGACCGTTATAGTTACGGCCGCCGTTTACTGGGGCTTCGATTCAGAGCTTCTCCCGTAAGGGATAACCCCTCCTCTTAACCTTCCAGCACCGGGCAGGTGTCAGCCCCTATACTTCGCCTTACGGCTTTGCAGAGACCTGTGTTTTTGCTAAACAGTCGCTTGGATCTTTTCACTGCGGCTCCCCTGGGCTATACACCCGAGGAAGCACCCCTTCTCCCGAAGTTACGGGGTCATTTTGCCGAGTTCCTTAACGAGAGTTCTCCCGATCGTCTTAGGATTCTCTCCTCGCCTACCTGTGTCGGTTTGCGGTACGGGCACCTTTTTCCTCACTAGAGGCTTTTCTTGGCAGCGTAGAATCAAGGACTTCGGTACTTTAGTTCCCTCGCCATCACGACTCAGCCTTCACGGTGAACGGATTTGCCTATTCACCAGCCTAATCGCTTGGACGCGCATTTCCAGCAGCGCGCTCTCCCTATCTTTCTGCGTCCCCCCGTCGTTCAAACGGAAAGGAGGTGGTACAGGAATATCAACCTGTTATCCATCGCCTACGCCTTTCGGCCTCGGCTTAGGTCCCGACTAACCCTGAGCGGACGAGCCTTCCTCAGGAAACCTTGGGCTTTCGACGGACAAGATTCTCACTTGTCTTTCGCTACTCATACCGGCATTCTCACTTCTAAGCGCTCCACCAGTCCTTTCGGTCTGACTTCACAGCCCTTAGAACGCTCTCCTACCATTGTCGTAAGACAATCCACAGCTTCGGTGATACGTTTAGCCCCGGTACATTTTCGGCGCAGCGTCACTCGACCAGTGAGCTATTACGCACTCTTTAAATGATGGCTGCTTCTAAGCCAACATCCTGGTTGTCTAAGCAACGCCACATCCTTTTCCACTTAACGTATACTTTGGGACCTTAGCTGGTGGTCTGGGCTGTTTCCCTCTCGACTACGGATCTTATCACTCGCAGTCTGACTCCCGCGGATAAATCGTTGGCATTCGGAGTTTGACTGGATTCGGTAATCCGGTAAGGACCCCTAGTCCAATCAGTGCTCTACCTCCAAGATTCTTGCCGCGAGGCTAGCCCTAAAGCTATTTCGGAGAGAACCAGCTATCTCCAGGTTCGATTGGCATTTCACCGCTACCCACACCTCATCCCCGCATTTTTCAACATGCGTGGGTTCGGGCCTCCATTCAGTGTTACCTGAACTTCACCCTGGACATGGGTAGATCACCTGGTTTCGGGTCTACGACCACGTACTATTTCGCCCTATTCAGACTCGCTTTCGCTGCGGCTCCGCCTTATCAGCTTAACCTTGCACGGGATCGTAACTCGCCGGTTCATTCTACAAAAGGCACGCTGTCACCCATTAACGGGCTCCAACTAGTTGTAGGCACACGGTTTCAGGTTCTCTTTCACTCCCCTTCCGGGGTGCTTTTCACCTTTCCCTCACGGTACTGGTTCACTATCGGTCACTAGAGAGTATTTAGCCTTGGGAGATGGTCCTCCCGGATTCCGACGGGGTTTCACGTGTCCCGCCGTACTCAGGATCCGTCTCGGAGGGCATCGGATTTTGACTACAGGATTGTTACCTTCTCTGATGGACCTTTCCAGGTCGCTTCGTCTATCCGTGCCTTTGTAACTCCAAAGAGACGTCCTACAACCCCAGAGGGCAAGCCCTCTGGTTTGGGCTGATTCCGTTTCGCTCGCCGCTACTCAGGAAATCGCATTTGCTTTCTCTTCCTCCGGGTAATGAGATGTTTCAGTTCCCCGGGTCTGCCTTCCATTCCCTATGTATTCAGAAATGGATACCATCCCATTATGGATGGTGGGTTCCCCCATTCGGAAATCTCCGGATCAAAGCGTACTTACAGCTCCCCGAAGCATATCGGTGTTCGTCCCGTCCTTCTTAGGCTTCTAGTGCCAAGGCATCCACCGTGCGCCCTTAGTAGCTTAACCTTCGATTCATTAGTCTTGATTGCTCAAGCTAAATCATCAGTTATTACTAAGTTATTGCATAAAAAATAATTATTGGATGTCGTTGTTTGTGCTATCTAGTTTTCAAGGAACATGTCTACTACAAGCAAGACACTTTCGCGCTCTTACTATTAGTAGATGTAATTGGTGGAGCCTAGCGGGATCGAACCGCTGACCTCCTGCGTGCAAGGCAGGCGCTCTCCCAGCTGAGCTAAGGCCCCAGTTTGTCCAAAAAGAAATATACCAAATTGAACATATGGCGTCAACAAAAACTATTATGGTGGGCCTGAGTGGACTCGAACCACCGACCTCACGCTTATCAGGCGTGCGCTCTAACCAGCTGAGCTACAGGCCCATAAAGGCTTGTTGAATAACTATATTGAAAGAATACAATCATTCTTTCAAAACTAAACGAAACGCTCATGTAAGGTTGGTAACGTCAGTTACCTTCGTAATTCTCCATAGAAAGGAGGTGATCCAGCCGCACCTTCCGATACGGCTACCTTGTTACGACTTCACCCCAATCATTTGTCCCACCTTCGGCGGCTGGCTCCATAAAGGTTACCCCACCGACTTCGGGTGTTACAAACTCTCGTGGTGTGACGGGCGGTGTGTACAAGGCCCGGGAACGTATTCACCGCGGCATGCTGATCCGCGATTACTAGCAATTCCGGCTTCATGCAGGCGAGTTGCAGCCTGCAATCCGAACTGAGAACGGCTTTATGGGATTCGCTTCACCTCGCGGTGTCGCTGCCCTTTGTACCGTCCATTGTAGCACGTGTGTAGCCCAGGTCATAAGGGGCATGATGATTTGACGTCATCCCCACCTTCCTCCGGTTTGTCACCGGCAGTCACCTTAGAGTGCCCAACTAAATGCTGGCAACTAAGATCAAGGGTTGCGCTCGTTGCGGGACTTAACCCAACATCTCACGACACGAGCTGACGACAACCATGCACCACCTGTCACTCTGTCCCCCGAAGGGGAACGTCCTGTCTCCAGGATTGTCAGAGGATGTCAAGACCTGGTAAGGTTCTTCGCGTTGCTTCGAATTAAACCACATGCTCCACTGCTTGTGCGGGCCCCCGTCAATTCCTTTGAGTTTCAACCTTGCGGTCGTACTCCCCAGGCGGAGTGCTTAATGTGTTAACTTCAGCACTGAGGGTGGAACCCCCCAACACCTAGCACTCATCGTTTACGGCGTGGACTACCAGGGTATCTAATCCTGTTTGCTCCCCACGCTTTCGCGCCTCAGCGTCAGTTACAGACCAGAGAGCCGCCTTCGCCACTGGTGTTCCTCCACATATCTACGCATTTCACCGCTACACGTGGAATTCCACTCTCCTCTTCTGCACTCAAGTCCTCCAGTTTCCAATGACCCTCCACGGTTGAGCCGTGGGCTTTCACATCAGACTTAAAAGACCGCCTGCGCGCGCTTTACGCCCAATAATTCCGGACAACGCTTGCCACCTACGTATTACCGCGGCTGCTGGCACGTAGTTAGCCGTGGCTTTCTGGTTAGGTACCGTCAAGGTACCGCCCTATTCGAACGGTACTTGTTCTTCCCTAACAACAGAGCTTTACGACCCGAAGGCCTTCGTCACTCACGCGGCGTTGCTCCGTCAGACTTTCGTCCATTGCGGAAGATTCCCTACTGCTGCCTCCCGTAGGAGTCTGGGCCGTGTCTCAGTCCCAGTGTGGCCGATCACCCTCTCAGGTCGGCTACGCATCGTCGCCTTGGTAAGCCATTACCTTACCAACTAGCTAATGCGCCGCGGGCCCATCCTGCAGTGTTAGCTCGAAAGCCAACTTTCAACATTGCACCATGCGGTGCGATGTATTACCCGGTATTAGCTCCGGTTTCCCGGAGTTATCCCAGTCTGCAGGGCAGGTTGCCCACGTGTTACTCACCCGTCCGCCGCTAAGATCAGGGAGCAAGCTCCCATCTCTTCGCTCGACTTGCATGTATTAGGCACGCCGCCAGCGTTCGTCCTGAGCCAGGATCAAACTCTCCGATAGAAAGCTTAATCTAGCTTTTAAAACAATGTTTGTTTCCGTAGAAACAACTACTTACATGGCGTTTCGTTCAGTTTTCAAAGATCGATTTTTTCTTTCGATGTCGTTTTCAGCGACTTTATTAGTGTAGCACACTGTTAAAATCAATGTCAACAACTATTTGAATTGTTTTAAATTGCTGTTGCCGTGTTTTTAACGGCGAGTATTAATATACCATGTAGATATACACCTTGCAATACTTTTTTGATAAAAAAACACAAAAAAGAATGAAGCCCTTATAAGGGCTTCATTCTAAAAATACTATCGGTCGGTGTTTCTCATTTGTGGGAATAGAAGAACATCCCTTATAGATGGTGCGTTAGTTAACAGCATTACGAGGCGATCAATACCGATTCCAAGACCACCGGTTGGTGGAAGTCCATATTCAAGAGCTTCAATGAAGTCATGATCCATCATATGTGCTTCATCATTACCTTGCTCACGCTCTACAAGCTGTGCTTCAAATCGTTCCCTTTGATCGATTGGATCATTGAGCTCTGTAAATGCATTCGCGTGCTCACGTGCTACAATAAATAACTCGAAGCGATCTGTGAAACGACCATCTTCCGGATTTTTCTTAGCTAATGGTGAAATAGCTACCGGGTGACCATAAACGAATGTTGGTTGGATCAAAGTATCTTCAACTTTTTGTTCAAAGAATTCATTAACCACATGACCAAATTCCATGGTTTCTTTGACATCTACGCCGTGTTCTTTCGCAATGCTACGTGCTTCATCGTCCGTCATCTGGTTCCAGAAATCTACACCTGTTACTTCTTTAACAGCATCTACCATATGAACTCTCTTCCACTCTGGTTCAAGATTAATTTCATATTCACCGTACTGAATGGTAGTAGAACCTGTTACCTCTTTAGCGATGTGAGCAACCATTTGCTCTGTCAAAGCCATCACATCTTTATAATCTGCATACGCCTCATAAAGCTCAAGCATCGTGAATTCAGGATTGTGTCGTGTTGATACACCTTCGTTTCTGAAGACACGTCCAATCTCATACACACGCTCCATTCCACCTACAATCAGACGCTTCAAGTGAAGTTCGATAGCGATCCGCATGTAGAGCTCCATATCAAGTGCATTATGATGAGTAACAAATGGTCTAGCTGATGCTCCACCAGGAATAGAATGCATCATTGGTGTTTCAACTTCAAGAAATCCATGATCATCTAGATAGCGCCTCATCGATTGAATGATACGACTTCTTGAGATGAACGTTTCCTTGGACTCAGGACTCATAATCAAATCGAGGTACCGCTGTCGATAGCGCTGTTCTACATCTTTTAAACCATGAAATTTATCTGGTAATGGACGAAGAGACTTGGAAAGCAGATGAAGATCGCTCGCTTTTACGGAGAGCTCTCCTACTTTTGTTTTAAAAGCCTCACCGCTTACACCGATTATGTCGCCAATATCCATGGAATCGAATAGATCGTACTGGTCATCTCCTACAGTATCTTTACGAATATATAGCTGGATTTGACCTGTTAAATCTTGAACGTGGGCAAAGCCTGCTTTACCTTTTCCACGCTTCGTCATAATTCTACCCGCTAATGAAACAGTCTTCTGTTGATCAGCAAGTTCTTCCTTAGTGAAAGAATCGAACTCTTCTAGCATTTTGCTAGCAGTATGAGAACGATCAAATCGATGACCAAACGGATCAATGTTTTTATCTTTAAGAACGTCAAGTTTTTCTCTTCTCACTCTTAAAAGGTCATTCAGTTCAAGCTCCTGACTCATCTCTATCACTCCTGTCAAATCTATGTTTATCCCGCTATAACTTTATCGGAAAGCAGCATGAATAGCAAGCATTCCTACGTATTATTCTAATGACAAACGCCCCGGGTGTATCGTGGTAAATATGAAGAAAACTGCCAGTATTCATTACTGGCAGTCGATTATTTCTTAGCTGTAGTATAGGAAATGCTAGTTAGAAAGTCAAACCGCCTGTTTAGATTCGATTTTTTCAATAAATCTGTACAGAAGTGCATCGACCCCAGTTGTATCTAACATCTTCATAGCATCCTAAGGTGTTTTGACATCACTATTTCTGAAAATAGGAATCGACGAACAATATAGCAAGCAACTTCACCCTCATATATCTGAAGAAGGATACGTGCGTTAAGGGCAACTGCTTTCCACCTGCATCTTCAATTGCTTACAATATTATCAATCGGAAAGCCAGATTACAAAAAACGGCCATCGGCGCAAGTGCTACAGGATTCTTTTAACGTAAGATCTCCTATCCTTAAAACACCTTTACCTCAATTCTTAATTCTTCTCTGTAGGAAAGAGCTCATCAAGTGATACCTGGAGCTGCTTTGCTACTAATTGCATGAAATCATTCGCAGGCTTACGATTTCCACGCTCTATTTCTCCAAGTACAGAAACCGAGACACTCAGTTCTTTTGCAAGCTGTTCCTGAGTATAACCTTTCAACTTTCGAAAAGCGCGAATACGTCTCCCGTAGATTTCTGCTTCCATAGACGTACACCTTCTTTATTTTCTATATGATCATAATAAGAATCAATTTTTTTATTGGTAGTTGGTATGGTGATATCTGAACTTAGTTCGTGAAGAGGAATAATCACGAATCCCCGTTGAAGAAGACGAGGATGGGGAATCACAAGGCCCTCTGCTACAATATTCTCATGATTATATAACAGAATGTCAAGGTCTATTGTTCTTGGTCCCCAGCGAATATCCCTTTCTCTACCAAGAGACTGTTCAATTCCTTGAAGAATTTCAAGAATCTGAAAGGCATTCATTTCGGTTTCTAGTAATGCGACCATGTTAAGGAAAGGAGCTTGTTCCGTTACACCTACAGGGGCCGTTTCATAAATAGAAGACGCATCTGCAATTTGAACCCCAGGATATTCTTGAATTCTCAATAATGACGTTTTGATATAACTCTCTCGATCGCCAATATTGGAACCAATTCCAACATATACTCTATTCATTTCGTTCCCTCTTCATCTCGATCGCTACTGAATCATAATGACCATCAATAGGTGGATCAGGTTTAATTACTTTAACAGTACAAGCTTCGACAATTTCAAAAGTTTCAAACATCTTCTGAGTAATTTCCTCTGCAACTGTCTCGACTAATTTTCTTGGTTCTCCTTCTACAATGCCCTTTATCGTGTTATATGCATCCGCATAATTTACTGTATAAGTTAAATCATCAGATTCACTTGCTTTAGAAAGATCCGCTTCAAGCGTAAGATCGACATAAAACCGTTGACCTAGCTTATTTTCTTCAGGAAAGACCCCATGGTATCCATAGAATTTCATTCCGTTCAAATAAATCTTGTCCATTCTGTTCACACTCCCGGTTAGTAATTCAGCTTTGGTTTAAGCATCGCATCCATCATTCTAGCCATTCGTACGATTGGCTTCACATCATGTACACGGATGATCTGGCAGCCTCTTTCTATGCCAAGGCACACCGTTGCGCCTGTACCTTCAACTCGATCATTCGGTGGGGTATTTAACGTTTTGGCTACAATAGATTTTCGTGATGTTCCTAATAAAACAGGATACCCAAGAGAAGAAAATTCATCTAACCTGCGCATAACCTCAAGATTCTGTTCATGTGTTTTTGCAAATCCGATACCCGGGTCAAGGATAATGTTCTGATCCAAAACACCAGCTTCACGGACGATCGTAATGCTTTCCTCAATATCGATTTTTATATCGGCCATGATATCACCGTAGTCCGTATCGTATCGGTTATGCATTAATACAATTGGGACTGCATGCTCTGCAGCTACTCTGCCCATATCAGGGTCAGCCTTCGCTCCCCATACATCATTAATTATATCAGCACCAGCTAGTATAGCTTGATGAGCTACCTCTGCCTTGTAAGTATCAATCGAGATAGGAACGTTAACCACGTTTCGGATCGCTTGAATAATCGGGATAACGCGATTCAGCTCTTCTTCAAGCGGAACAGTCACTGCACCAGGACGGGTTGATTCACCGCCAACATCAATTAAGTCAGCGCCATCCTCTACAAGCTGCAACGCATGGGCTACTGCCTGGTTTATCGTGTTGTAATCCCCACCATCCGAAAAAGAATCCGGAGTTGCATTCAGAATCCCCATAATCCAGGTTTTATGGTTCCAATCGATTAACTGGTCACGCCATTCCATTACTCCTGGATGAGTTGTTTTTTTATCGATTACTGTTGTCAAAAGGCTCACTCCTTTTCCCTCTTACATTCTTAGTTAGCATTCAGTTCGACTAAATAGCGAAACCCGGTGTTGTTCATATTGAAGGATGAGCCTATTCGTAATTGAACCTTTGAGTCCTGGATATTCTACATGCTCAATATGATGCAGTGGAACAATCTCTTGAATCGAATTTGTAACAAATACCTCATCGGCATCAAATAGATTCTCTTTTACAAAGTTTCCTTGTATGACGGATATGCCAAGATTCTTAGCAGCGTTCATCACGTATCGCCGTGTAATACCATTTAGAATTCCTGTACTTAATGAAGGAGTATACACTTCGTCATTTTTAACCCAAAATAAGTTCGAAACTATTCCTTCTGCTAAAAAACCTTCCTGAGATAGAAAAATCCCTTCTACAGAAGGATCATTTCCAACTTCGCGCTTTGCCAAAATATTATTTAAATAATGATGTGACTTAAGTCGCATTTGGCCTTCAGGCGAATTTCTCCTAAGTGTTAAAATCATGCCCTGCTTTTCTTTTCGAACGGGTTGCCCAATTGGCTTCACGTAAATAATGATCGTTGGCGCAAGGTAAGGGTCAGTTCGAAGCCCAATTTCCTCTATACCCGCCGAAATATTCAAACGGACATAGGCATCTCCAATCTCATTCGCCTCAATGGTACGCTTAACTTCTTGTAACAACTCCACTTCCGTATAAGGTAGAGAAATCTGCAACGCTTGAAGCGATTCACATAATCGGTTGAAATGATCAGTAAACAAAAAGGGATGGCCGTTGTAAGTGCGAAAAGTTTCAAAGACACCAACACCGTAAAGATAGCCGTGATCGTATGGAGAAATAGCTGCTTCTTTTTCTTCCACTACTTTACCATTAATATTTATATACATTGTTCTTTCCGGTGCGTATCAATGAAATTCTTTAACAGGTGCTTACCTGTACCAGTCATAATAGACTCAGGGTGAAATTGAACTCCTTCTACGGCCAGTTCTTTATGACGTATCGCCATAATCTCTCCTTCTTCTGTCCACGCACTAACCTCAAAACAATCAGGTAATGTTTCTTTCTTCACAATCAAAGAATGGTATCTCGTTGCAGTAAAAGGATTTTGAATATCACGAAATAGCGTCTGACCATCATGATGCATCTCAGAAGTTTTACCATGCATAAGCCGATCCGCTTTAACAACATCTCCACCGAACACCTGAGCAATTGATTGATGCCCAAGGCAAACGCCAAAAATCGGAATAGTACCAGCGAAATGCTCGATCACATTCATACTGATTCCCGCCTCATTCGGGCTGCACGGACCAGGGGATACCATGATATAAGATGGGTTTAGTTCTTGGATTTCAGTGATCGTGATCTCATCGTTTCGTTTTACAACAAGTTCTTCCCCCATTTCTCCAAGATACTGCACAAGGTTATACGTAAATGAATCGTAGTTATCTATCATTAAAATCATTATATTTCCTCCTCTAAGCTATTCTCGGCTAGTCTCTTCACTTAACTCTTTCGCTTTCCACAGTGCTCTTGCTTTCTTTAACGACTCTTTGTATTCCGCTTCAGGATCAGAGTCAATGACAATTCCAGCACCAGCTTGTACATGTGCGACCTGGTCTTTTATAACCATCGTTCGGATGACGATATTCAATTCCATATCATCGTTAAAACCAATCCATCCAATAGAACCAGTGTAAATGCCACGGCGTACAGGCTCAAGTTCTTCGATGATTTCCATCGTTCTAATTTTAGGAGCGCCAGTTATAGTTCCCCCTGGGAATGTAGCCTTAATCGCATCAAAAGAAGTGGATCCAGGTGAAGAAATGCCTCGTACATTTGAAACAATGTGCTGAACATGGGAGTATTTTTCAATCACCATAAACTCATCCACTTCAACGCTCCCATATTCACAAACACGTCCAAGATCGTTTCGCTCTAGATCAACCAGCATCACATGTTCAGCGCGTTCTTTTTCATTCTCAATAAGTGTACGAGCAAGTCGCTCATCTTCTGTATCGTTCTTACCACGTGACCTTGTACCTGCAATCGGCCTTGTGCTAAGTTCATTGCCTTTTTTCTTAATTAAAAGCTCCGGAGAGGCACTAACGATATCAAACCAATCTGTATGGATAAGTGACATGTATGGGGATGGGTTAATCGTTCTAAGCGTCTCATAAATTGAAATAGGATCCGTATGGAGTGTTCTTGATTCTCTGAGTGAGAGGTTTACCTGAAAAACATCTCCAGCTGAAATATACTCCTGCACTTTGCGCACCGCATCCCCGAAAGTCTCCTGTGTCATTGAGAACTTCTGACCCTTTTCTTTAGAACAAGAAACAGACCTAGACGGTAAAACATCACTTTCCTTCATCCATTCCTGTTTATATATTTTAAGACGTTCCTCACCTTGTTTTTCCTGACCATCCTCAACTTGAGCAATAAACCAGAGCGTTTCTGTTGTATGATCATATACACCAATATCCTCATACACGATGAAAGAGAGTTCAGGAAGCCCTAGATCATCTGAAGCTAAATGAGGTAAGTTTTCGATTTGACGTGAGATATCATAGCTCAAAAACCCCATCGCTCCACCTTGAAAGTCAGGTAAACGATTATCCGAAACCGTCACGTTTCGTTGCATCCATTGCTCCATCAAATCAAGTAAATTGCCTTCTAACGTTTCGGCTTCCTTTGCTTCTTCCTTGATTGTAAGGCATGTTCCTCGCCCAGAAAGATGTGCGATAGGCTTAATACCAAACATACTATACCGACCGCCCCGTGTACTATCTAATAAAATATGCTCATGGCGTCCTTCGATAAAATTTTTGTATCGCGAAAACCACTCATCCGCACATATTTCGAGGGTTTCATAAATTGGAATACGCGCAATTTTCTCTAGCTGTTCTGGCAAACTCTTCACACCCTATCAAAAGCTAAGCATACGCTTCCGCTCTGTTTATGCCTCTATTCTACATGAAGTCTTTCATTGCTTCATCCTTTTTATATTCCCCAAACTGTTTGCTTCACCCAATTAGAAAAACTTACCTTTTCCTCAACGATATACATTCCATTCAGTTTCTCTAATAAGAAAAGCAGCCCTTGTGGAGGACTGCTTTTAATCTTACTCATCATCAAATTGAAAAAGCGGTGTACTGAGGTAACGTTCTCCATTACTTGGGATAACGGCAAGAACTTTCTTTCCTTTACCAAGCTTCTTTGCTACTTCAAGCGCTGCATAGATTGCTGCACCTGATGAAATACCGCCTAGAATACCTTCTTCTTTTGCAGCTTTTCTAGCCCACTCAAAGGCTTGGTCGTTTTGAACCTGAATGACTTCATCATAGAGATCAGTATTCAGTACTGCCGGCACAAACCCAGCTCCGATCCCTTGAATTTTATGGGGGCCAGGCTTACCTCCAGATAAAATAGGAGAATCGGTTGGCTCTACAGCGTAAAGCTTGATTGATGGAAAATGCTGTTTCAATACTTCTCCAGCACCGGTAATTGTACCACCAGTCCCGATACCTGCTACAAACCCATCAAGCTGATCCATTTGGTCTACAATTTCTTTACCAGTTGTACGACGATGAACTTCAGGGTTGGCTTCATTTTGGAATTGCTGTGGCATGAAATAACCATGTTCCTTCGCTAATTCTTCAGCTTTACGAATAGCTCCGCCCATTCCTTCAGAACCAGGGGTGAGAACAAGCTTTGCACCATAGGCCTTTAATAAGTTACGTCGTTCAACGCTCATCGTATCAGGCATCACAAGAACTGCCTGATATCCTTTGGCAGCTGCAACCATTGCGAGGCCAATACCAGTGTTACCACTTGTTGGCTCAACAAACGTATCACCAGCTTTCAATTCACCTTTCTCTTCAGCGGCTTCGATCATTGCGAGAGCAATACGATCTTTAACGCTACTTCCTGGGTTCATAAATTCTAGCTTTAAATAAACCTCTGCGTGGTTATCATCTGTGATGCGATTCAGTTTAACAATTGGTGTTTGACCGATTAGCTCCGTAATTGAATTTGCTACTCTCATCATCACGCCTCCTCAAACCCGAGTGTTTTTATAGGGATTATCTATCTTAAAGAATATCACCACAGTGTGGAAGTGTCAATTTCAAGCTTTTATACTTTGCTTTCCGCATATAGTTCTTCTAGCTCTTCTTTTGAGAAATGATAATGTGCATTGCAAAAATGACAAGCCGTTTCTGCTTCACCATCTTCTTCAATCATACTGCTGATTTCCTCTTTACCTAGTCCCATAATACCATTTGAGAAGCGTTCCTTTGAACAACTACATTCAAATTGAACAGGCATTTTATCAAGGACTTTAATATTTTCTTCTCCAAGAAGTTCATGCAAAATTTCTTCAGGAGTCTTTCCTGCTTCAATGAGCTTAGAAATTGGAGGAATCGATTCAATACGTTTCTCTATAAATCGAATCGTCTCTTCTTCTGCTCCTGGGAGCAATTGAATCATGAAACCTCCAGCGGCAAGAATCGTATTATCGGGATTCACAAGTACACCAACTCCAACAGCCGAAGGAATCTGTTCTGAAGTCACGAGATAATACGTAAAATCTTCTCCTAATTCTCCAGAAACAATAGGAACTTGCCCGGTGAACTTCTCACGCATACCGATATCTTTTACAACAGATAAGAAACCATCACGTCCTACTGCACGAGCTACGTCAAGCTTTCCATTATCATTCAAGTCAAAATGTACGTGAGGATTACTCACGTACCCTCGGGTTTCGCCCTGTGCATTTGCATCCACAATAATGGCTCCAATCGGGCCACCACCTTCGATTTTCACCGTTATCTTTTCTTCACCTTTAAGTCCAGATGCCATCATCGTTGAAGCCGTCATCGCGCGTCCAAGTGCAGCAGATGCTGTTGGCCAAGTTGTGTGGCGTCGCTGTGCTTCTCCAATCATTTCAGTAGTTGATATAGCATAAGCTCTCACATTCCCATCGAATGCAAGTGCTTTAATTAAATAGTCATTCATTTTAATGTAGCTCCTTTCACTAGTGGGCAATTGCCCATTCCACGATACATCATTTCATCAAGAACTTCCATTCAGACAAACTGAAGGGTCTACATGATCAATTTTCCTTGATGATGTTTTCGTATTTTACTACTTTACCCTTTATAAAGAGAAACTTTCCTATCCAATTGGAATATTACCAACTTCAAAAGCATTACTTAATGTTGATTTATAAGAAGAGCCATTTCAATGAACAGATAATAAATGAAAAACGCATCCCTTTATCGGTATGCGTTTAACTCTTCCTTGTTTTTATTATAGATCAAATGAAGACCTTTCAACGTCAAGAATGGATCTACAACATCAATAAGCTCACATTCTTCCGCAATCAATGACGCAAGTCCTCCGGTGGCAATAACGGTTGGCTGTTGAGAAGAATGTTTCTTCATGCGCGATACAATGCCTTCTACTTGTCCAACATAACCATACAATGTACCACTCTGCATCGCACTCACGGTATTCTTACCCACGATATGATTAGGCTTTGCGATTTCAATCCGCGGCAGTTTGGCTGCATGCATATAGAGTGCCTCTGTTGAAATGTTAATCCCAGGAGCAATTGCTCCTCCAACATATTGTTTCTGCTCGTCAATATAACAGTACGTAGTTGCTGTTCCGAAATCAACGATAATAAGCGGGGCTCCATAAAGATGGATTCCTGCTACTGCGTTAACAATTCGATCCGCACCCACTTCTTTAGGATTATCATACTTTATATTTAACCCTGTCTTAATTCCAGGACCTATCACTAACGGTTTATGATGAAAATACTTCTGGCACATACGTTCAAGAGCGAACATAATCGGAGGCACAACGGATGAAATGATAATACCTTCTACATCGTCAAAAGAGAGATCTTCATGCGAGAAAAGACCCTTAATAACCATTGCATATTCATCTTCCGTCTGCTTTCGACTCGTTCCCATTCGCCAGTGATGCGTCAATTCTTCACCTTCATATACACCAAGAACAATATTCGTATTCCCTACATCAAGTACAAGTATCATATTATCACCTTATTTAAAAATTTAACTTCACATAATCTCTCTATAGTTATACCACAAATCGTTTATAAAAACGAAGAGCATTTTTGAAAACGCTTGCTTAATAAATGGCTATGTTAGCTTATATTGTTGATTTCTCGATTTTTGGCTCATTCGAGTGAAACCTTCGTTTCACTCGCCTTTCAGCTCTGCTGAAAGGTCGCCCTGTGATGACCATTCGTCTGAGCAAATGAATTTGCTCGAAGCGAATGGTCATCACAGGGCGTAAATGAGCCAAAAATCAACACTGTTCATTAACATAGCCTAATAAATAAAAACTTTCTAATTAGTTCGTAGAATTCACCGCAAAAAAAAGCGAGATGTCAAATAGACGACATCTCGCTTTTATACGTTATTCTTTATCGCTTTGCTCTTCAGTTGATTCAGGCTTATCTTCCTTTTTGGAGATATTCACTTTTACATCTTCAGAGTTACCACTTGCATGGTGACCTTCAGGAAGTTTTCCATCTTCAACAAGAGAACGAATTTGTTCAGCATCAAGTGTTTCGATATCCTTAAGCGTTTCAGCGACAAGATTTAACTTATCCTGATTTTCAAGAAGAATTTCACGACAGCGCTCATAAGCTGACTTGATGATTTTCTGAACTTCGAGATCAATTTCATTTGCAAATGAATCACTATAGTTCTGTTCATTTTGGATATCACGTCCAAGGAAGACGTTTCCTCCCTGAGCTGAACCAAACTGCATAGGACCAAGTTTTTCACTCATACCATATTCCGTTACCATACTACGTGCAATGGATGTAGCGCGTTGGAAATCATTGCTTGCTCCCGTACTTGCTTCACCGAAAGTAATTTCCTCTGCAACACGACCACCAAGTAGACCGATGATTTTATCAATCAACTCTGGCTTCGTCATTAAGTAACGATCTTCTTTCGGAAGCGTTACGGCATAACCACCAGCCTGTCCACGCGGAACAATTGTAACTTTATGAACAATATCGGCATTATCTAGCTGTGTACCGATAATTGTGTGACCCGCTTCGTGATAAGCAACGATGTTTTTCTCTTTTTGAGAAATAACACGGCTCTTCTTAGCAGGACCAGCAATAACACGGTCTGTCGCTTCATCAATATCATTCATATCAACCTTTTTCTTGTTATGACGAGCAGCTACTAGAGCAGCTTCGTTCAACAAGTTTTCAAGATCAGCACCAGAGAATCCTGGTGTACGCATCGCGATTGTTTTCAAATCAACTTCATCGCTAAGCGGTTTGTTGCGTGCGTGTACTTGAAGTACCGCTTCACGGCCGTTCACATCAGGGCGGTTGACCGGAATTTGACGGTCAAAACGTCCGGGACGAAGAAGTGCCGGGTCAAGAATGTCAGGACGGTTTGTCGCTGCAACGATGATGATTCCTTCGTTTGCACTAAAGCCATCCATTTCAACGAGAAGTTGGTTAAGCGTCTGTTCACGCTCATCGTGACCGCCACCAAGACCTGCACCACGTTGACGACCAACTGCATCAATCTCATCAATAAAGATAATACAAGGTGCGTTCTTCTTCGCATTTTCGAATAGGTCACGTACACGAGATGCACCGACACCAACGAACATTTCTACGAAATCAGAACCTGAAATCGAGAAGAACGGAACGCCCGCTTCACCAGCAACTGCTCGTGCCAGCAACGTTTTACCTGTACCTGGAGGTCCTACTAATAGAACACCTTTTGGAATACGGGCACCAACTGCAGCAAACTTACGAGGATCCTTCAAGAATTCAACGACCTCAACAAGCTCTTGCTTCTCTTCGTCAGCACCAGCAACGTCTTTAAATGTAACTTTCTTTTTCTCTTCGCTGTATAACTTCGCTTTACTCTTACCAAAGTTCATCACACGGCCACCGCCGCCTTGAGCCTGGTTAAGAAGGAAGAAGAACAGAATGAAGATAATTACGAAAGGAATGATACTTGTTAGAAATGTCACCCAACCGCTTTGCTCAGGGGCTTTTTCTACAGTAACTTTTGCGCTTTCAGAGTTGATAATGTTCTCTACAGCATTCTCTGAGTCAGGTACATTCGTCACGAATGTGTTAGCATCTTCGCTGTCTTCACCGCCACCAGCCAACTTACCAGTAACAGTGTAAACCCCACGCTCAGGTTGTAACGTTAACTCTTGAATCTCACCATTATTCAATTTGGACTGAAATTCGCCGTAATCAAGGACATTCGTGTCATTGCTTGTTCCGTTAAAGAAACTGACAACACCTACTACGACGAGGAATATTAATAAATAAAATATTGTATTTCGGAAGATACGATTCATTCCTTACCTCCTCCCACGAACAGGAAACCATAGATTATCTTACCATACTGGCACAACTAACTACAACAAATTAACCTTGATAAATCTCGGGTTTGAGGATCCCGATAAACGGAAGATTACGATACCTCTCAGCGAAATCGAGACCGTATCCAACAACAAACTCATCAGGAACAATAAATCCTGCCACATCTGGCTTAAGATCAACTTTTCTTCCTGTTGGTTTGTCTAAGAGCGTTACAATCTTTATTGACTTTGCTTTACGGTATTTTAGAAGGTCGATCAGATAGCTTAGCGTCAACCCGCTATCAATGATATCTTCGAGAATAAGAACGTCTCGTCCTTCTACAGAAGTGTCAAGGTCTTTAATGATCTTCACTTCTCCAGAGGAAACGGTTGAATTGCCATAACTTGAAACGTCCATAAAGTCCATCTCAAGATGACACGTCATACGCTTTGTTAAGTCACCCATGAAAGGCATCGCACCTTTAAGGACGCCAATCACAAGCGGAAAGCGATCCTCATATTCATCCGAAAGACGTTTCCCTAACTCACGGCACTTCTCTTGAATCTGTTCTTCACTAATTAACGTTTCTTGAATTTCATTTAGCATCAGTGGTATTGCCCTCCCAACCTATGTAAGTGTTTTTTTCTCATAGTGCAACTGCACGAGCTTATTCTTTTTTGCAGACAGTGTTGCCTTTTCAGAACGAGTTACTCCAACGACCCAAATGATGTTGCCTACTGCATCTTCCAGAATCGGCCACACATCACGTTCTGAACGGTCTATTTTACGGTCGATAAAAATATCCTTTACCTTTTTCGTTCCTATCATGCCTTTTGGCTGAATTCGATCACCAGGACTTCTTGAACGTACCACCGCTGGAAGCATCCCATCCTCAATAATTAAATCATTCTCCGAGAGCTGTTGTGGAATTTCATCGATCTGAACGGCCGTAATCGTCCCGAGCGGCGTTTCCACAGAACCCCATAAAGGCAGATGATACTTATACGGTTCTGGTTGCAAAAAGGTTTCAAAAGAAAAATAACAGGTGGTATAAGATTTTACCGCCCTCAGTTCCAGGGGTAGATTAAGGGAAGCAGAAGGGTGCTCAGAATCAAGCATTAACCGCAAATCCTCAATATGTATAGAAGAAAAAGGAGCATTGCCTGTATAAAGATAATTTAATATTAGATGAATCACTCTTCTTTGTAAAGGAATAGGGAGGGTTTGATACGACTTGTTATCTATCTTCACAAATTTGTCATTTTGCTCGATGATGACTTTTTCTAAATGTGCCTTCGCGAGATCCATTAAATATTGCTCATCACTTTGCAATCGTTCGCTATAAATCTGGTATCTTATATGAACATTCGGATTCTCTTCTTTGAGAAATGGCAAAACATTTCTTCGAAAACGATTTCTCATGTAACGGTCACTAGCATTAGATGGATCCACTCGAAAAAGGAGGTTGTGTTCCTTACAGTAATCGAGTAGATGCTCTTTCGTTACACATAAAAACGGCCTTATAATCACACCGGTTGAAAATGATCGCTTCACAGGTATACCAGTAAGACCTGAGCCGGTGCTTCCATGAACTTGTCTCATTAACATCGTCTCAATCTGATCATCACCATGATGAGCAAGAGCGAGTGTAGTTGCGCCGACCTTGTTCATGACTTGTTCAAAAAAACGGTAACGACACTCTCTTGCTGCTACTTGTGTTGTTAACTGATGTTGTTCTTTGTACCCTATAACATCGACAGTAGAAGACTCAAATAGAATATCTTCACGCTCACAATACTGTTTCACGAACTCTAAATCTTCAGCAGATTCGGTACCTCGAAGGCCATGGTCGATATGCGCTGCCACAATAGTTAACTTTAAATGGGTCGATACATGTAATAGGTAATGAAGTAACGCCATAGAATCTGGCCCTCCTGATACACCGATTACAACCGTATCTCCATGGTGTAATAAGTCATGTTTCTGGATAAAATGATCGACATCCTGAAGCAACATCTGTCTTCCTTTCGCTTCCTGCTCTTCCAAAACAGTTTTCATTTAGTACTATTAACCTAACTACATAATGTTCAAACCATTCTTTCGTTAAAAGATATGGCCAACTAAGTATAAAGTATAG
The DNA here is from genome assembly GCA_963805895.1 of uncultured Bacillaceae bacterium. Taxonomy (GTDB): domain Bacteria; phylum Bacillota; class Bacilli; order Bacillales; family Guptibacillaceae; genus Guptibacillus. The sequence continues at coordinate 135,243 of CAWDWH010000009.1, read as the reverse complement.
AAGAATAGAATAAAAGCAAACAGAAGTACGGTTTCAACCCAACTGAAACGCTTTTGCTTCTTTGGCTTCGTGCGCTTACTTCTGGTGGCCACTCTGGAATTGACTGGGACAGCCGTTTTTTTCCTACTCTTCACACCTTGAAGAATGGAAAAGAGTTCCTGTCTCATCTCTGAAGCATGTTGATATTTACCGGAGAGTGCTTTTTTTAGAATTGGTTTATAGCCTCTAAGTAAAGGGTTACTCTCAATCTTGTTCATCAAAAATAATTCTGACTCTTTCTTTGGGCGCTCAAATCGCTGTGGATAGGCTGCGTTAATCATGATCATTGCCACGGAAAACAAATCATAAGAAGGTTCAGCAACTCTTGTTCCAAGCCCCCAATACCCCCTATCGAAAAACTCCGTAAACTCTTTAACTGACCTTCCTATAGCTGTTGTACCGCCAACATCCAGCCAGCGCATTGTAGGAGGCGAGCCCTCAACAAGGAGATTATCAGGTTTCAAATCACCGAATACCCATCCTTCACGATGCAGCGCTGATAAATCTCTGAGCAATTGAAGCATTAAAATGCCCAGCCACTCGTAGCCTCTTCTTTCTATGAAAGTAAAAAGCGGTTCTCCATTAATGTATTCCATCACATAAAAAGGATAACGCCTGCCATTCAACTCCCAATCATCAATTTCATAGAAAAACGGCCCAAGAATTGTTCCCTGGACCATCGAAAGCTGTTTTAGAACATTCACTTCAGAAGTAATGGACATACTATCAGTACCCAACTTAATAGCAACACGCCCCTTTGTAGAGTCTGCCAGGTAGACTGTTCCAAGCGCGCCGCTACCAAGTTTTTTCATGATTAGATAGCTTTGATGATTCCATTTCCCTCTGATTCTTGTTCCACGAGGAACATTAGCTGCCTGATTCTTCGAAGTAGCCGCCATCTTCTAGCAGTCCTCTCTTTGAACGTTTTTTCTGATAGGCTTCAATCGCTTCTTTTAAAGCAGGACCGGTCGGTGTAATCCCTCCAGAAGTAAGCTTCGGAAAAATCGTATGGATGTCTTTCATTAACGGCGTCCAATCCATCAGCTGTTCTACTTGCTTTCGTTTCCCGGGAAATGCATATAGTGCATATTCATTTTGGCCAATCCTTGAATGAAGACTAATGGAAAGATCGAGAAGGGCATCTTCTACCGTTGGAAGTTTATGCTGCATGCTCGCACTTGTATCAATCATAATTAATACTTCGAGATCCATCGTTTCCCCCAGTTCATCAACCACTTCCACCACCTGCCCCCGTTTATCAGGCGGTAAATCTTCTATCTCTTTCTCACTACCGAGAATAGATTGTAATTCTTTATGAATAAATCCTTGTATTGTCTGGGTCATCGCTTTGCGCGTTACCATCTGAACCGTATGCGACAATTGGCGTGCATAAACGAGCTGGTGGATGCCCCCACCTGATAATGCGATATTCTCAATCTCCTTTAGCCCACTGTCCGTCCGTTCATTTTCTTCAAGTACTCCGATGACATTCACTGTCATCCCGTGCTCTCGTGCAAGAGCCGCCATTGCAACCGGATCTTCCCCCTGATTCGAACATCCGTCTGTAATTAATAGAATCTGTCTAAGCGTTCCCTTCTTCATCTCGACTCCTCCTTTTATGCTGTTACAAGCATCACCCGCAGGAGGAGAGTTTATACATTGTTACGTCTATCTTACTGTGCCTTTTTCTTTCTAAAAGAAGGCGCAGAATAGATTGGTATTGTTGACCACTTCGGTATATTCCGCTTGATCCTGGCTACAACAATGGTCATATCATCATCAATTCTGCCATATTCTGTTCGAATCACCTCTTCCATAATAAGATCGGCAATTTCCTGCGGCTTATCTGTTGAAAGTTCCCTTATTTTACGCTTCATCCAGAATTCTGGATTTTCGATGTTTTGCACACCTTCATAGATGCCATCGCTCATCATAATCAAAAGATCTCCGGCTTTCAATTGTTCACTTACTACTTCAACATCGAATTCTGGAATGATCCCCATAGGGAGGTTTTCAGACTCTACCATCATTACCCGATCGCCACGCTTGATGAAGCTAGGAATGGATCCGATTTTCAGGAACTTTGCCGTAGCATCCTGTAAATCTATCATAGCAAGATCTAGCGTTGAGAAAATTTCATCCGTGTTACGAAGTGATAGAACAGAGTTAACTGACTTAATCGCCACTGTTTCGTCAATTCCTGAATGAAGAATTTTCTGCAGAAGTTGAATCGTTTCCGTACTTTCCTGGTGTGCTCTCTCTCCGTTACCCATTCCATCACTGATCGCAATAGCATATTTGCCAGCACCAAGTTCAATCGTTGAATGACAATCTCCAGAAATCCATGCCCCGCCTTTTGCAGCATTTGCTACTCCAGTCTCAATAACAAAATCTCTTGCCGAGCCGAAATAAATATGACACGTTCCATTCTCGAGCTCTGCGCATACTTCTTTTTTGACTACGATATTTTCTTTCAAAATATCAGACAACATAGGGGCAATAACCTTTTCACCCTCCCCTCTTCCACCACAGGCAGGTATTTTCATTTCGATATCAACATTTCCTTCATCAAGGCTATATATTTCTACCTGACCTATTTCAAGACCCATGCTTTGAATAGCATCAATAATCTGTTCTTCCTGAAGATGAAGATTATCACGTTCTTTCTGAATCTCTTTAGCAAAATCCCCCATTACGTGTGAGACACCACGTAGTTGATCTGCTACAATTTTTCTGCTTTCCCGAACCTGCTTCTTTAACATCCGGTTTGCGTGATAGTGACTCATCTCCTTTCCGATAATATCAATGACTTTATTCGCCTTAATACAATGTTTATCGAAATCTCTTTTTAAGGTGTGATTTTTCAATTCAGTAGTTTGTTCAAGTTCTTGCATGATGCCAGTCATGTACTCATAAGTTGTATCAAAGTTTTTCGCCCAACACGTTTCTTTCTTAAAACAGTTCTGACACGTTTTTTCTGTTACATGACTTAGAAAATAATCGACCTCCCTTTCTGATTGATCTTCCGGCTGAAGGTCAGCATCTGTAAAGCTACTTGATAGGGCTTGAAACAAACTTGAGAATTGTTCAACTCGATTCGCTGTCACATCACGTACTTTTCTAAGATACTGTTGCTGCTCATTGGCATGCTCTACCGTTCCTGGAATATATTTTGACAACTGAGATGTTACTTTTGAAGGCGTACAGAAAAACAGTAGTACAGCTATGGCAGACTCTATCAGATTAGGATACAGGAATTCAGGACCGCTCCCGTAGAGCGCAATTAATAAGGTGCCGATTAATAGACCCATACCAACACCTATTTTTCTACCATCCTTCAATAACCCTCCAAGTAATCCTGAAAACGCAAGCATACTCATCTGATAGAGACTGGCAACATTCGCAAGTGCCAAGATTAAACCTGTGACAACTCCAACCGTCGAACCAATCGCGGCTCCACCTACATAGGCAAAGATAAGAACGAGGTAACGAGAGAGAATGTTTTCGATAGAGAAACCATAAACAACCCACCCAATCGTTCCGGTTAGCATGGTTGCAAGAAGAATAATAAAACTAATGATTTCTTCATTTTTTAGAGCCTGTGTTCGCTTTTTCATTGAGAGTACGGGTATGCTCTGAATAAAGATGATTGTTAAGATCATTCCTAGTGCGCCTTCTACTATTGCCAGTATCCAGTTTGTATTGGCAAGCGAGCGTTCTGTTATTAAACTCAGGATCAACCTCCCAACCATACTTGTGGCAAAAACAAGTATAGGTAGTGTCTTGACTAGTGAAAGGGAAGACAGCTTAATAAATCGATTGATAATAAGAAAAACAAGAATGCCGCACATAATGAATGCTGTGTTTTGAAGATTAGAAGTTGATACAGCCCCAGCAAGCAACGAAACGATGATCATAGGTGCTCGGTCTCTCTTCAAAAAGAAGACTGCTCCAAAGAATGGTAGTGCAAAAGGAGTAACCTGAGTCAGAATAACAGCCCGTCCGAGTAAAAAACCAATAACAAATAACAAAAGACCACGTTGAAATAAAATGATTTCCAACCGTGTTTTTACTCCTAGTGCCCACTTCCCCATCTTGGATTTCGACCTCTCCATTACTAGTTCGCTTTGCATTCCCCCACCTGCTTTCCTTCGTTCTATTTTTATCACCGATCTGCATTAAGCAGTTTGTAATATCCATTAAAACACAAGCGAAATTCGCTTTTTGTCAAAAAAAGAACAAGCGAATGATAAACTTCTCGACTTCTTGCCGTGAAGCTTGTCAATCACTTGTAGACACAGGAAGAAACCTGTAAACAGCTGGAAGGTCCTACATGACTAAACCGTAGTTAAAAACACTTGATAATCTAGGCCGCATCTATCTTTTTAAAACCGAAAGACACTGGGAATAAAAAGGTCGAAATGTTAAAGATAAAATAGAAAAGAAATCATTAAAAATAGGTATATTCACCAAATAACCTTTTGCTCGAAGCGATTGGTCACCACAAGGCATAAAAAAACTTCCTGTACTTGTAACGTACAGGAAGTTTTTATCAAACTATGTAATTATAAGACATTTAATGAATTGTCATTTAAAAGAAGATGATACTATTTTAATAGAAATGGTGACCCGTACGGGATTCGAACCCGTGATACCGCCGTGAAAGGGCGGTGTCTTAACCACTTGACCAACGGGCCAAAACATAAAAATGGTAGCGGCGGAGGGGATCGAACCCCCGACCTCACGGGTATGAACCGTACGCTCTAGCCAGCTGAGCTACACCGCCATTTTGCTGTTGCTTTCATAAGCACAAGATATATAATACATTGCAGGAAAGTTTGTGTCAACTTCTTTTTTTATACTATAAATTTTAGAATTCATTCTTATATCCTAATTAGAGGATTTGAAAAAATTACAATTCATACAAATTTAACAAAAGAATAAAAAGAACAAAGCAGGCATGCTTACACATGCCTGCTTTGTTCTATTAAATATAATTTAGTAGACAACAAGCCCTAGCCGCGACGTGCGCCGCGACCACCTCGTTTTGACTCTGTTTGTTTCTTCAAAGTTGAAAGGCGGTCTTCACTGTCCTTAAGGAACTTACTCATTTTGTCCTCAAATGTTTCTACCTGTGGGCGTCCACCTCCGCGAGGCTTGCCTTTGTAACCACCGCCGCCTGGTCTTCCACCGCCACCTTGAGGACGGCCTCCACCCTGCGGGCGACCTTGAGGACGGCCCTGAGGACGCTCAGAAGCAGGTCGATCTTTTGCTTTCTTAATGGATAATCCAATCTTACCGTCGTTTTCAACCTGGATGACCTTTACTTCAACCTGATCGCCAACTTTTAGAAAATCATTAATGTCCTTAACATAGTTGTCTGCAACTTCACTGATGTGAACGAGACCTGTTTTGCCATCTGGCAGTTCAACAAACGCGCCAAAATTCGTAATACCTGTTACCTTTCCCTGTAACTTGCTGCCTACTTCGATTGCCATGTAAAAAAAGCTCCTCCTTAAAATCTTTAAAAGATCAGTCGTACGTTAATTATACCCCTTCAAAAAACAACGTGTCAATTTGAGGAAGAAGGTAGCTTAAATATTGTCTCACCCGGTTTTGACATAAAGTAGTCTCTTCTTGCCAGTTCACCGATATAATCGAGATTATTAAGTTTCTCAATTTCTTCTGTTAAATACTTTTCCTGCTTTTTTAATTTCGTTAATTCTTTTTCAGCCTGTTCCTGCTGTACATTCTTTTCTTCGATCGTTGCTGCCTGTGAAGTGAATACGGAGATAAATAGAATAGCTATGGCCAAAGCAGCTACCGCGAATGCAGTAAGACGTCGAACGAGACCTCTCCTCCTGCGTTCTTTAACTTTGTCCTGTAGCTGTTTCTCTTGATGATAATCCGAATGAACTTCCGTCACTTTAGGCTTGTGCTTATTCGCAGTAACCAAGCTTTTCCCTCCTCACTTTCTTAATTTAGTGAACCAATGGTATATGTAGTTCTTTATTTTATCGGCAAATCCTGCTACTTTTATTAGGGCATTTCGAATCGATCGGGGTATTAGTTTCCATATTAAAAAAAAGATCCATTTTAACGGTACCCAAAAAAGCTTAATGATAAACCAAAAAATGGTTGTCCCGATACTCACTACCATCATACATAAGCTTAATAGAACTTTCAATATGAACCGCACTGGTCTATACACGATATGAATGAAAAGGGTGCGTACAAAATGAATGAGTCCCGTGATTATTATAATAATTCGTTCAAGAACGCTACGGTATAGCGGTTGTAGGAGTGCCCGATATGCTGCATAGCCGCATAATAAGGCTAAAAAGACATATAATCGAAGTTCTCCTTCATTAACAACATACAATACATAGAAAATGAGCAGTCCTTGTAGTAGCCAAAAAACCACATCATTAGCGTATAACCACATACTTTTCTTTTTACTAGGATGAAGAAAACGGCTATAGGTATCCATGGCTATACCAAGCCACACCCCCATAGCCACCATGGCAACCATCGTATAGAATTGCACTGTTAGCGTCATTTGAACAACTTGCTAAAGAATCCTTTAGCTTTTTCCCCTTCGTGATGATCAAGATAACTGAGATCAAATATTTTTCCTTCAATCGATACCCGGCCCTGCTCGACATTTAAATTCTTCATTTTCAAATGTTGTCCCCTTATGGCGAGAAAGCCCATGGCTGTTTCAAGAAGAAACTCCTCATTATCAAAGCTATCTACGTGCTTCACACCGGTAATTTCAAGAGATTTACGTGATTTCATCACCAGGTCATGTTCAGGTGTGTTCGCTGACTTATCATAATTTCCATACTCATAGTAATTATCCATCGCTCTCCTCCTCTTCTCGATACATTTCTATGAGGGGCAAGCTGCATTTAGAACAAGCTATGAGTACCACCTTTTTTCAGGCTATGTTAACTTTATTGTTGATTTCTCGGTTTTTGTCTCATTCTAAGATGATTTCATTTACGAAATGAAACAAAGCTAAATACATTCAAAAAAAAAGACCCCCTGGGTCTTTTTTTACTCACCTGCTGCTTCTTCTTTAACAATCGTAAACATGTTTCCCGCTTCTTCTTTCTTTGTTGTTTCTTTTATTTCATCTACACGTGCAGTTACTTTCTTATGACCAAAGGAAATCACTAGCTCATCGCCAGGTTTTACGTTGGTACCTGCTTTCGCTTTGTTACCATTGACTGCAATGCGTCCTTTGTCGCAAATTTCCTTCGCAATTGAACGACGTTTAATTAATCTTGATACTTTAAGAAATTTATCTAATCTCATTTTCTCTTTCGCTCCTTACTTAATTCCTTTTCGTTTCGCTTCGTCCCAGTATTGATCAAGTTCCTCAAGTGATAAATTCTCTATTTGAAGGCCATTTTCCTTTACACGTTTTTCAATATGTTGAAAACGCGCAATAAACTTATGATTTGTTCTATGGATAGCAACTTCAGGATCAATTTTATAAAAGCGTGCTAAATTGACTAAAGCAAACAACAAGTCGCCTAATTCATCTTCCCGATCATCGAAAGACTTTTCCTTTACGGCCTCGTTGAATTCAGACAGTTCCTCCTGAACCTTGCCCCATATCGGTGTTGCCTCATCCCAATCAAATCCTACCTTAGCTGCAGCTTTCTGTAATTCATTCGCTCGGAGCAACCCAGGAAGCCCTTTAGGTAGCCGATCAAATTGTGAAGGCGCCGATTCCTTCTCTTCCGCTTTTACTCGATTCCATAGTCCGGTAACTTCCTCTGCAGATTGAACTTGCTCATTTCCAAATACGTGTGGATGTCTACGAATTAATTTATCACTAAGTTTCTGTATGATATCACTTATAGAGAACATACCTTCATCTTCACCAATTTGAGCATGCAGCATGACTTGCAGCAAGACATCTCCTAGCTCATCAGCAAGATGATCCTCATCCTGTTCATCAATTGCTTCCAACACTTCATAACTTTCTTCAATAAGGTACTTCTTAAGGGAATGATGCGTCTGTTGGATATCCCAAGGACAACCGCCTGGTCCGCGCAAAGTTGCTACAACCTGGCGTAGCCATTCAAAATCCTGATACAGAAGTTTTTCATCTTTAACAGGAGGAACATAAACTGCGGTCAAATTGTTCACTTCCATTGATCGATCTAGCTCAAATAGTGGTACGCTCACTATTTTTTCCTCACGACTGCCTGCAGCCTGAACTACTGTCACCCTGTAATCATCGGGAAGAATCTCCATTAAATTCAATTTGACATTTGAAGCCGTAAATTGGTCGTATACTTGTACAAAAATGAGATGGTTGCGGACTTGTACTTCCGACCTTGTAAAACGTGTTGCATCAAGAATCTGACACCCTTCAATCGGGTCGATTCTGACGGCAGTAAAGAGCGCATCAAGGAAGCTTTGCCCTCCAGCTACAACTACTTCCACACCATGCTGTCCTTGTTCTTCTAATAACAATTGTACAGTTGACTCAGCCATCATTGGGTGTCCTGGTACAGCATACACAAGTGAACCCTTTTGAGCCTCTTCAAAAAGTCGATCTACAATTGCTCGGTACGTATTCTCAAAGGAATCGTTTTCTTCATAAGTTGTGTCAAACCCTGTCATCGAGATTCCATCCTCAATTAGTTCCCTTAATACAGGGTGATCAATCGTTCTTGTAAAAATTCTCTCTGCAGACTTAAGCGTTTGATAGCTACCTAGCGAAAGCTGTGATAAATCTCCCGCTCCAGTGCCTACAATTGTAATGGTTTCCATGGCTCAGGCCCCTTTCCATAATCTATTTTGAAATCGCGTGATTTTCTCACCTTTAGGGAACTGCATAAGCTCTTTATCTGTAAATACACGTAGCAAGGTGAGAGAAAGACAATAAATAATGACTCCCACGACTGCACCCGCTAGTGAAGATAGACTAGCAAGGCTTCTTGATATAGCTGAGGGTACGAAGAAGTGAACCAAGATGACAGCTGCACTCATAACCCCTACTGCACCCACTGCACGGCCAATATAAAAGGAGTACTGTCCAAGCCCCACTCTTTTATGAACAGCTCTTCCTGAGAGAACAGCCACTGTAGCAAATCCTACTACCGTAGCAATTGCAGCACCGTTAATTCCGATCAAAGGAATAAGCACCATATTCAATAAACCTTTTAGTAAAAGTCCAATTCCAACATAACGCGCAGCGCTTCTGGCTCGACCAATGCCCTGGAGAATTCCTGATGCGGTCATTCCTATCGAGCTGAAGAAAATTGCACCAGCTAGAAGGCTTAGTGTAGATGAGAGCGCATCATCTTTAAATAACATAATATTTGTTTCTTTCATAATAATCGAAAGTCCTGCAGAAGCAGCAAGCCCAATCACAAAACTTATTTTAAGGGAAAGTCCAGCTTTGTCACGAATCAATGTTTCGTTCTTTGCAGCCACTGCTTTTGAAATCACGGGTACGATCGATAAAGATAATGATGTGGCAAGAACGGTACCGACCTGCATCAGTGGTTGACCTCGGTCAAAAACACCTTTTGTTTCACGAGCAACGATAGAAGAAAATCCATATTCAGTTAAGCCCGGTACGATCGTTAAGGCATCCATTAACTGAAATAGAACCATAACGAGCGCACTCACACATATAAGCGTTCCCTCAGTTAACAACCTTCGGGCAATACCCCAAAAACGAAACACATCAGTGTGAATGGATGCTGTCCGGGATGTCTTTTGCCTCATCCGAAGCACGAAGAGGAGAACAAGTGCAGCGATGCCACCCAACACTGATCCAAATGCAGCTCCTGTACCTGTGGCATAAGCATCATATCCATTTAGAACCAGTCCAATTGATATGGCAAGAATGGCAACCACGCGAACAGTTTGTTCAGTTACCTGAGACCATGCAGTCGGCACAACATTCTCATGCCCTTGAAAATAACCTCTAATGGAAGCAATGCCAGGCATGATGAGGAATGAATACGCGGTTGCGCGAAGGGGGATAATCAATCCTGTATCACTCATTAAATTTGCTAGAACCGGTGCACCTGCATAAAGGAGTGTAAAACCTGTTAAACCAAGCGCGATAAGCACATAAAAACTGTACCGTGAAAGTTCCTCAGCTTCTTCATCATTGTTTAGAGCTATTTGTTCTGAGACTAGTCTTGAGATAACTACCGGAAAGCCATATGTAGCAAGAATGATAGCAATCGAGTAAATGGATAAATTTGTTGATATACATAAAATCCAATATCGCCTGTAATATTTTGATAAGGAATTCGATAGCCAACGCTTAAAATTTTCATAAAAAGAGCTACTGCGGTAAGCAGGAGCGCGCCGTGCCAGAATCCTGTTTGATTTTTATCTTTTTTCATATGCACCTGCCATGTTTCACTACCTGATTATGTACGAATTATATCATATGAGAGCAGATGGGAAACTTTTCAAACACCCTGAATGCAGAAAAAATGGAGGCAGATGCCTCCATTCCCTTTTTACTTATTGTTCCATTTGTCTTGCTAGAAAACCTGCTGCTGTTTCAGATAGCTTCTGCTCTAGTTCGGTCACCTTTTCAGCTTCTTTTGCAAGTAAGATAACCGTTCCGATTGGATCGCCATTTGCTATTATTGGAGCAATCACGTGTCCAGTTTCAACAGGAACTCCTTCAATTAGCTCGGACTTGACTTCATTTAAGAGACATTTTCGTTCATTCATTGCTTTTTCAACAGAATCACCAATGCTCTTATTCAGATAATCTTTTTTCGCTCCTCCTGCAGCCGTAATGTAAACATCACGATCAGAAATGAGTGCAATATGTCCGGAATGTTCAGCAAGTGATTCTGCATATTCTTTCGCAAAATCTCCTAGCTCACTAATAGGAGAGTATTTTTTTAGAATAACCTCTCCTTCTCGATCAACAAAAATCTCGAGAGGGTCTCCTTCTCTAATCCTAAGTGTTCTGCGAATCTCTTTCGGGATGACAACACGACCTAAATCATCAATACGACGAACGATACCTGTTGCTTTCATCTAAGTTGCCTCGCTTTCTGGAAGTTGTAGGTGATTGCTCCAATCACTGTTTCAATTGTTTAATCTACAATATCTTTCCATTAGTATCTTTTCGAGGTATGAGTTCTATTCACTATTTTGTCAAATTTGTCGTGTTTACCCAAAATAATCTTTAGTTCGCATTCATTGGCTGTTTCACTGCTTGCTTTACTTTTTTTAATACCTTCTCAACAAGTTGAAGATGTGCCTTTGTTTCAAGACCCCTTCCTTTAATAACAACCTTCACTTTATTACCGTCTGCACCAAGGGACAACTTATTGCCAAATTCATTAGCTACATCAAAAATGGTTTCGCCGCCAATCGCTTCTCGAGCCGATTCATGAAATAGTAGCTGAATGTCTTTCTTGCTTCGTCCCACTTTTTCGACCTTCACTTCTTTTGCAAGCTCTTTCATTCGAGAGACCTGGAACAGATAATCAACTTCTTCAGGAAAATCCCCAAACCGATCCATCATCTCATCTTGTAAGTCCATTATATCCTTGAGACCATCGATAGAACGGAAACGTTTGTACATATCTATTTTTTGCTTCTCATCGTTGATGTACGTACCAGGAATGTAAGCATCGACCTCGAGATCAATTTCAACACCAAACGGCTTTTCCTTCGGAGTATCACCTTTTCGCTCCTCAATCGCATCTTTTAGCATTTGAGAATAAGGTCGAAGCCAACAGAATCAATAAATCCGTGTTGTTCAGCACCTAGTAGATTACCTGCACCCCTTATGGAAAGATCTCGCATTGCGATTTTAAAACCTGAACCAAGCTCAGTAAATTCCTTAATTGCCTGAAGACGCTTTTCTGCAACTTCAGTTAATACTTTGTCACGCTGATACGTGATGTACGCATATGCCACTCGATTAGAGCGTCCAACTCTACCCCTAAGCTGATAAAGTTGTGATAGCCCCATTTTATCGCCATCATACACGAGGAGTGTGTTCACATTCGGTATATCAACGCCAGTTTCAATAATCGTCGTACTAACAAGAACGTCGTAGTTTCCATCAAGAGAATCAATCATGACCGATTCAAGCTCAGTTTCACTCATTTGTCCATGGGCGTAGGTAACACGAGCCTCCGGAACGAGCGTCCGAATTTGATCTGTCATATAATCAATCGATTCTACTCGATTATAGAGAAAATAGACCTGTCCTCCACGTGCAAGCTCTCTTTCGATTGCTTCCCTTACTAGTGTGCCGCTATATTCCACGACGTACGTTTGAACAGGGAAACGGTTCTCAGGTGGCGTTTCGATAACAGACAAGTCACGTACACCGAGCATGGACATGTGAGAGACGTGGGATTGGCGTTGCGGTAAGTGTAAGAACGTCCACATTCGCTTTTAACTTTTTGATCTTCTCTTTATGCGTGACACCAAAACGCTGTTCTTCATCCACAATTAGCAAACCAAGCTGATTGTAGGTGACGTCTTTTGAGAGAATCTGTGCGTTCCGATCACGATATCCACTGTTCCATTCTTTAACCCTTTTAGAGTATCATTCTGCTCTTTTCGTGAGCGGAATCGACTTAGCAACCCAATATTAATAGGATGATCGGCAAAGCGCTCCTGAATCCTTGCAAAACGCTGTTGCGCAAGAATGGTCGTAGGTACAAGGAATGCTACCTGCCTTCCATCCATAATGGCCTTGAAGGCTGCACGAATGCTGACTTCTGTCTTCCCATATCCAACATCTCCACAAAGAAGACGATCCATCGGACGAGACTTTTCCATATCTTCTTTAATTTCCTGAATAGCACGAAGCTGATCATCTGTTTCTTGATAAGGGAAGCTCCCAAATTCTCTTTGCTCTTCCGTATCCTTCTCAAAGCCGTGTAACACTCGCTTCACGCTCAGCATATAACTTGATTAAGTCATCCGCAATGTCTTCAACTGATGATTGTACTTTGCGTTTGACCTTCTTCCATTCCGTACCACCAAGCTTATAAAGCTTCGGCTCTTTGCCTTCAGAACCAACATACTTCATCACCTGATCAATCTGTTCAACCGGGACATATAAGTTATCTGTCGTTACCAGCGTAACTCACATACAAATAATCTTTATGAATTCCGCTGACTTCCAGAGTACGTATACCAAGATACTTACCAATCCCATGATTAACATGAACGATGTAATCGCCAACCTTTAATTCCGAATAGCTCTTAATTCGCTCAGCGTTCGACATTTTTTGTGAGCGGCGGGGCTTTTTCGATTGCTTCGTAAACACTTCGGCTTCAGTTAGAACAGCAAGCTTCTGCATCGGTAGCTCGAATCCACCGTTAAGACTTCCAATAAGAATCTGAGGCTGCTGATGTGAAATCGGCGTATCATGTTCGACCATCATCGCATTTATTGTAAAACTCCCACACACGTTCAAGTCGTTTGCGACGTTCCTCTGTAGCAGCAAGGAAAACAATGGCGATACCACTCTTCTTCCAACGATCCAATTCACTACTTAACACTTTCATTTGACCATGGAAGTTCTGCATTGCTTTACTTGATACATTTACGATATTTTGTGGATTAGTATAAGGCACGTGTCGTAGAAAAATAGATAAATAAAGGGTAGAGTGAACAGGTTTTGAGAATAACGTATCGTAAGATCTCGATAGGGAAACAGATGATACAATCTCTCCTTGATTCAGAAGAGCTGTTTGCCATTCTGCTTCTTCTTTATCCAGATCCGATGACATTTCTTGTATACGGCTTACTTCATCAAAGACAACAAGCCCATCTTCTGGCAAATAATCTAGCAAACTTGCAGGTCAGATATCTATAATAAAAGTCCATGTACTTGATAAGACCCTGAAAGTTCTGTTTTGACTTCAATTGGTCAATTTCATACGTTATATTTTCGTGCATTGCTTCTTTAACTTTTTGATCTTTTACTTTTTTTAATGAATTCTGAAGTTCACTTTGGAGTTGTGCAGCTCCCTTTTCATAGTGCTCAGGAAACAATACAACCTCATCAGCTGGACCAATCGTAATTCGCTCCGTTTTGTTTGCAGATCGCTGAGATTCAATATCGAAGAATCGAATGGAATCAACCTCTGTATCAAACAGTTCAATTCGAATAGGACTGCTTTCAGTTAACGGGTAGATATCGATAATCCCACCACGCACGCTGAATTCACCAGGTGAAGAAACCATTGGTACACGCTCATATCCCATTGCCACAAATATGGCTAACGTTTGATCCAGGGGTATGTCATCTCCTACAGTGAATGAAATCTGGCTTTTTTCCCAAATCTCTTTTGGAGGTAGATACCTTCTGACACCTGAAATGGGTGCGATAACAATACCATCATTATGTTTCATCCAATAATTTAATGCTTCCATGCGTTGACCTCTTAACTCAGGGCTTGCAATGGCGATTTCAGACGAAATGAGTTCATTAACCGGGTACAAGTAAACCTCATCTTGAGGTACAAGTTCACACATATCTTCGTATAGTTTTTGAGCCTGATATAAATTGTGAGTAATGATTAACTGTGGGCGCTTCGTTTCATGGTAAAGGGAAGCCATAAGAAGCATCCTCGCAGATCCAGACAATCCTGCAATCAGCTGTTCTTTAAGCCCCTCTTTCACCCCTGAAAAGACCGACTGAAATTCATCGCCTTTACTGAAATATTCTCTTAAGCCTAACATCTTTAGCTATTTCTCCCCTCTCACTAAGAAAAGCGCAAGCGCCCGTTTAGTCCTAACAAGCGCTTCATCTTCTAATCAGAATATATTCTGATTAGAAGATGAAGCGCCTTAACGGACTGGGAGCAGGAGCTAGACTTCACTGAATTGTATACTTTCTTCTTTTCTATCATCTACTGCCAAGCCTATTTTTCCGTTGACTTTGATAACGCAAAAATGCCTTGGTTCAACTCCCAAAGCGACTTACTGAATAAATGTATCAAGCTCATGAAAAGATGGTGTACGCTCCATTGCTTCATGACAGTCTTCACAAATAGCTTTCACTTCTATCGTACCATCTTGTTGATAGTGAATCATCGATTGCCTTTCCTCTTCAGTAAGCTGCTGAAACCCAAGGTCTTCAGCTGAAAAATTCTTTTGATTCAGCTTACCTAATCTGGACCCACAATGACGACATACGTAATGAATATCCATTCAAAATCCTCCCTGTCTTTATCTTTTACTAGTATGGACGGGAGAATTGAAGGATATTCAGGCGTTAAATTGATTCATTACTTCCGGGAAAGAGTTCGTAGTCCATGCTTCACATGCTTTTACAGTTCGCTCAATCGCATCTTGAATCGGTTCAGCTTCTTCTTTTGAGAAAGGTTTTAAGACATAATCGATAACAGATTGTCGCGCGGAACGATCAATACCGATTCGAACTCTCTTGAATTCCTGTGTATGGATGTGTGTGATGATTGACTTCATGCCATTATGTCCACCAGCACTCCCTTTTTGACGGAGTCTTACTTTACCAGTTGGAAGATCAAGATCATCGTAGATCACTAGTAAATCCTCTACATCAATATTAAAGTATTCCATCAGTGGTCGTACAGATTCACCTGATAGGTTCATGAATGTTTGTGGCTTCAATAAATAAACTGCTTCGCCATTTACCATCCCTTTACCGTAAATACCTTGAAATTTCTTTTGGTCTAACGAAATTCCCAACTCTGTTGATAGCTGATCAACTGCCATAAACCCTACATTATGTCTTGTATTTTCAAATTTCTTCCCCGGGTTACCGAGGCCTACAATTAATTTCAACGGATGACGTCCTACCTTTCATTACTTTTCTTCTATCGTATCAAAAATCAGGGCATTTATTCACCTGTTGGCCCTTAATCTTGAAAAAAAGACGTAACCCGTTCGGTTACGTCTTTGGTGTTTATTCTGTTTTTTCTGTTTCGTTATCATTATCTCCATGATCAGCAATTGGCTCTTCTGCCACTTCATCAGCCTCTTCTTCGTCCTCAGCAGGTTCTTCTGTTGGAGGTACGATTGAAGCAATCGGCTCTTCTGCATCTAGAAGAATTTCGTATTTATCGCCTTTTGGAAGATCGCCAGCTTGTACAGCGTCACCAATGTTTAGTTCGGAGATATCAACATCGATGCTGTCAGGGAAATCATTCGGCTTCGCCTTCACAAGAATTTCGTGAAGCATCTGCTGAACAACACCGCCTTCTTTGCTTCCTGCAGCTTCGCCAGTCAAGTGAACTGGAACTTCTGCTTCTACTTCCTTGTTAAGATCAACGGAATAGAAGTCAACGTGAAGGACATGATTTTTGATTGGATCAACTTGCATGTCATAAACCATGACAGGATATGTTCCTTGCCCTTCAAAGTTTAACTCAATTACACCATTTTTTCCGACTTGACGGTATACTTTAATGAATTCTAGAGCGTCAACCTGTACTGGAGCGCTTTTACGATCCTTACCGTATAAAACGGCTGGAAGACCTTCTTCTGTTTCACGCAAGGTTCTAAGTTCACTTCTTTTTGTCGTATTACGATCTAATGCTTTCAATGTTGCTGCCATTTGAAATCACCTTCCTGATTAGGTTTTACTCTTCTATATGGATACCCATTATCATCGGGCAATAAACGTATTTTTTTTAATCAAATAGTTTGCTGACAGAAAGTTGTTCGTGAACTCGAATAATTGCTTCTCCTAAAAGTGGAGCAACTGACAGCTGAGTAATCTTATCGATCTGCTTATCTTCAGGTAACGGAATGGTATTTGTAATTGCAAGTTCCTTGATTTTTGAGTTGTCAATGCGCTCAATCGCTGGACCAGATAATACTGGGTGCGTACAGCATGCAAAGACTTCTTTTGCACCGTTTTCAATAAGTGCATTAGCAGCAAGAGTAATTGTACCGGCCGTATCAATAATATCATCGATAATAATAGCTGTTTTACCTTCAATGTTACCAACGATATTCATTACTTCTGCCACATTCGGTCGTGGACGACGCTTATCAATGATCGCAATCGGCGCTTTAAGACGCTCTGCCAGTTTGCGCGCACGCGTCACCCCACCATGGTCAGGTGATACGACTACAATGTCATCAAGTTGCTTTTCTTCAAAGTGCTTAGCAAGTGTCGGTACCCCCATTAGCTGGTCAACAGGAATGTCGAAGAATCCTTGAATTTGCGAAGCATGGAGATCAAGTGTAATGAGACGAGTCACACCAGCTACTTCTAGTAAGTTAGCCATTAACTTCGCTGTAATCGGCTCGCGAGATCTTGCTTTACGATCTTGTCGAGCATAACCATAGTAAGGAAGGACGATATTGATGGTTTTTGCAGAAGCACGCTTTAAAGCATCAACCATGATCAAAAGCTCCATAATATTTTCATTTACAGGCGCACATGTCGACTGAATCACATAAACATCACATCCGCGGATACTTTCCTCAATGTTAATCTGTATTTCACCATCGCTAAAGCGCACAACAGAACATTTACCCATCGGGACACCAATATGTTCTACAATCTCTTCTGCAAGATCAGGATTCGAATTTAAACTAAACACTTTCAAGTTTGGATCTAAATAATTAGCCATTGGCCGGTACCCCTCCATTATTAAATCGAAAATTAATTGTTTTTCGTTTTCGAAGCATAGTCTTCTTTGTTCGTCTGACGAGAGCGAGCAATAGACAGAGCTTGTTCGGGAACATCGTCTGTAATCGTTGAACCAGCAGCAACAGTTGCACCTTTACCGACAGTTACAGGTGCAATTAAATTCACATTACAACCAATAAACGCACCATCTTCAACCTTAGTAAGGTACTTTTTCTTACCATCATAATTCACGGTAATTGAACCGCAGCCTAGATTTACATCTTTACCCATTGGCATCCAGCCAACATAACTCAAGTGTGAAGCCTTACTGCCATGACCCATAACAGATTTTTTCACTTCAACAAAGTTTCCAATCTTCACTTCATCACCAATTTGCGACGCTGGGCGAACGTGAGCAAAGGGACCTATATTTACAGCATTTCCTACTTCGCTATCATGAATAACAGATTGCTTCACAACGCTCATATTGCCAAGTTTACTGTCTTTGATCTCTGTATTGGGACCGATATTAGCATCCTCGCCAATGATAGTCTTACCATGAATTGTTGTTCCAGGGTAAACGACTGTATCCTGGCCGATGATAGCTTCTGGAGAAATATAGGTTTGATCAGGATCAATCAGAGTTACCCCGTTACGCATATGTTTCTCATTAATTCTTTTTTTCATCGCACTCTCAGCACGTGATAGCGCGACGCGATCATTCACACCCATCGTTTCATCAAAATCATCCGTTTGGTAAGCAGCAACAATTTCTCCCTGCTTCTGAAGAATTTCAACAACATCCGGAAGGTAATATTGACCTTGAGCATTTTCATTCTTAACGAGTTGGAGTGTTTCAAAAAGAGTTTTGTTATCAAAACAGTATGTACCAGTGTTAATTTCCTTAATTTGCTGCTCTGAGTCGTTTGCGTCTTTCTGTTCTACAATTCGCTGAACACTACCATTCTGATCACGAATAATTCGTCCATAGCCAAACGGATTGTCTGCCTTTGCAGTAAGAATTGTTGCTTTTGCACCCTGTTTTTTCGTGATAAGACAAAAGCGAATCCATCGTTTCTTTTGTAATTAAAGGGGTATCACCACATACAACAAGTGTTACACCATCCTTATCGGCTAGGGCATCCTGAGTCTGCATGACGGCATCTGGACCATTCCCCAAGCTGTTCTTCTTGAAGTACATAATTCACACGAGAGACGGAGCTAATTCTCGAACCTTCTCAGCTCCGTGGCCCGACTACTGTCACGATGTCCTCTAGCTGAAGACTATCCAGCTGATCAACCACGTGCTCAACCATAGGCTTTCCACAAACGGGATGCAGAACTTTATAAAGTTTTGATTTCATCCTTGTTCCTTGACCTGCTGCCAACCAACTGCAAATCTATTCATGTATATGGTTCCTCCATTGTATCCTATTTTTCCACTTTGACTATATCTCAAAAACCCCTTACTTTCAAGGTGATTCCCTAAATCATACGCCTGATAAAAGCTGGGAAAGAGCAGTTCCGTGATGATTCACGTACATTTCAAAGAGTTCTCATCACATAAAAAAGCCTGGTCATTTGACCAGACTTTTACGATCAGGACGCCCCAGCTTCTTCATAGGCGGCTTCCATTTCACCAACACGATGGTATTCAGCTAATACAGCTGTTTGAATTTTTTCCCTTGTATTCGAGGAAATTGGATGAGCGATATCGCGAAACTCTCCATCTGGAGTTCTTTTGCTTGGCATCGCTACAAACATGCCGTTATTTCCATCAATAACACGGATGTCATGAACAACGAATTCATGATCCATTGTGATGGAAGCGATTGCGCGCATGCGTCCTTCCGTATTCACACGACGTAGGCGAACATCTGTAATTTCCAACTTGAGTGCACCACCTTTTTCCATTAATTAGAGCATATATGCACTATTCAACTTATAGACAACAATTCCTTCTTCTTAATATAAAAAATCTTATAAAAATTTAGCTTTTTGCTCATACAAGGTATCTTCGACAGAAAAAGAATAATCTAAACCTGTAAAAGTGAACCTTCCATCCGAACGGGATTTTGCTTGTTCTACTCTAAATGAATAGTCAAACCAATGGGATCTATAAATGGGGGATTAATCATAAAAAAACGACTTCATTTTGGAGTGCGTCTGACTATGTTAACCAACGAGCGCAATGACTTCAATTTCGATAAGAGCGTCTTTCGGAAGACGCGCTACTTCTACACAGGATCTAGCTGGTTTATGAGCATCGAAGTATTCACCATAAATTTCATTAATGGCGCTAAATTGATTCATGTCTTTTATATAGACAGTCGTTTTCACAACACCTTCTAAAGAAGATCCAGCCGCTTCTAGAACAGCTTTAACATTAGAGAAGACCTGATGTGTCTGTTCTTCGATCGACCCATCGACTAGCGTTCCATCTGCTCTGAGAGGAATTTGCCCAGAGCTGTAGAAGATGTTGTTTACGATCATTCCTTGTGAATATGGTCCAATTGCTGCTGGCGCTGATTTTGTATAAACAGATTTCATTCGTTCTCCACTCCTTCAGTTAATCGAGTAAGAAACTTTTTATAATTCCCAGGAGCAACCTGGATTGTTCGTTCCTTCATATCGACTCCGCCAAGATTCATCATAGAGACATATTCTTCAACCAGACGTTCTTCGCCTTCGCCTTCTGCCTCGACGAGAACGCCGATCCCAGCGACGTCAGCCTGAAATTCTTCAAGAAGATTAACCATCCCTTGAATCGTTCCACCAGCCTTCATAAAGTCATCAACGATCAACACATTCGCTCCTGGTTTTAAACTTCTTCTTGCAAGAGCCATTGTTTGAATCCGTTTTGAAGAGCCTGATACATAATTAATACTAACTGTTGAACCTTCTGTTACTTTGCTATCACGTCTAACGATGACAACTGGTACATTTAGATGACTTGCTGCTGCGTATGCTAGCGGGATTCCTTTTGTAGCTACCGTCATGACGACATCAATCTTGCGGTCGGCAAAGACGGATGCGAATAAACGCCCGACCTGGTTCATAATTTCAGGGTTACCTAAGATATCCGTTAAATATAAATAACCACCTGGAAGAAGGCGATCGGGGCTTTCAAGAAAATCGCACAATTCCCCAACAACACGGTCTGCTTCTTCATCGCTAATAAGAGGCATATATCTGACACCGCCCGCTGCACCTGGAACGGTTAATAATGACCCAACACCCTGCTGTTCAAAGTTTTCCTTGATGATGACCAAATCCTCACTAATGGATGATTTAGCCGCACCATATCTTTCCGAAAAATAAGTTAATGAAACCAACCGATGTGGATGCTCTAATAAATACCTGGTCATGTCTACCAGACGAGAACTCCGTTTCATCTTCATAGAAGAACCTCCAAAAAATCCGAATAATTAATCATAATATATCACTAATGTACGGATTTATTCAAGGGTTCTTCTCACCTAATAAGCGAACAGCATAAACTTGACCACAAAATCCACGTAAACCATTATAAATTCGTTGCATTCTCGATTCATGCCTTGTAAGACCGAAAACGGTTGGTCCGCTTCCACTCATCAATACACCATCTGCACCAAGGCTTTCCATTTTCTCTTTTATCTGTCGGACTTCTGGATGAAGTTTCAAAGTAACATCTTCTAACACATTGCCAAGACGGTGACATATGGCTTCGTAGTCCTTCTCTTCAATCGCTTGCATCATGCCTCTAACATCCGGATGCTTCATTTCTGCTGTACGGAGCCGTCGATAGACATCCGCAGTCGATACACCAATTGACGGCTTTGCAAGAATAACCCAGCATGGTGGCGGGGCATCCATCGGCTGAATAATTTCTCCACGCCCTTTTGCAAGTGCAGTTCCGCCATACACACAGAAGGCAACATCCGAACCGATTTCTGAACCAATCTTAGCAAGTTCATCATTACTAAGACCTATTTCCCAGAGATCATTAAGTCCTCGCAATGCTGCTGCTGCATCGCTACTACCTCCAGCAAGACCTGCTGCCACCGGAATTTGTTTGTCGATTTTAATAGAAATACCTTGATTAATATTAAATCTTTTCTTTAAAAGAGCTGCTGATTGATAGGCTAGATTTCGCTGATCATCGGGTACGAAGCCGCTTGTTGATTCAATCACGATCTCATTCCTTCTGAGTTCAGTTAGCTCAAGACGATCAGCGAGATCAACATTTGTCATGATCATCTCTACCTCATGATAGCCATCAGGTCTTTTATGTAGCACATCAAGTGCTAGATTAATTTTCGCTGGTGCTTTCACACTCAATTTTTTTTTCATCTCGTTCACCTACATTTTCAATCTACCGTTCGACATTTTTACTTACTGTGAATTATTGTAACACAACCAACCGAAAAGAAAGAAACTGATTAGAAAGGAAAAGCTGCTCGAGAGATCCTGTACCTCTAAACACAAAAAAGAACCCCGGATTATACCGGAGTTCCCTCGTCACAGTGTTCAGTGTTTTTGTTGGTTTCCAAGCTGTTCTTCAGCTAATTGAATTGCACGCTTCACGATGTTACCTGCATCGCGAGCCTTTATTCCTCCCCAACCTTCTTTCTGAACCGTATCATAAAAGCCAAGCTCTTTCGCAATCTCTTCTTTCAACTGATCGGACATTATTCCTCTGCGTCTTGCCATGCGAATCAAGCTCCTTTCCATCCTGTGACACACTTAGTGTGAGGATCGAAAGCATTCGCTATACTGCCAATATGTATCCAGTAGAGGATAAAAATGATGATTTTCTCAAGAAAGCAAAAAAAGCAGTTAGACCATTCGCCTTAACCGCTTACTGCTGCTTGTTCTTCATTAAATGTAATTTGTACTGTATCTGTTAGAACGTCTGTGTAGCTGTACGAAACACGTTCAAATGCGTTTGTGTCTTGATCCAGCTTAACTATGAACACTGCCGGGTAGGTTTCTTCAAGGATGCCTGAACGTTGAATTGTCTTCCTGCGACCTCCGTTTGCCTTTAAGGTCAACCGTTTGCCAACCTGAGATTGTAACGTCTGTTTGATCTCAATAATCGTTTTTGCCATCGGAACCTCCACCTCACTTAGACAAATTATAACATCTTTTGCACCATCTTGTCAAATAAAACTTAAATTATAACAACGAAGCAAAAACAATGTCAATTGTTATTTACCTAAGATGTGCAATTTTATTGTTTCTTAATTTGTCGAAAAATATGTATTTGCCTTGAAATATACTTTTTAATAGCTTTTCTCAACAAGCAAATCCATACTAAGTAACTGCATTTTTATATTGTTTTTATATGTGGTTGTTTTCGCAGAAATTGTTGATTTCTCGATTATTAGCTCATTCGAGTTAGAGGTCGCCGTTCATTAACATAGCCTATATAAAAATATGAGAACGGATGGAATGACCATCCGTTCGTTTATTCCGAGTAATTTTCATCTTCTTTCATAGGCATACCTGTGCGGAGTATCCCCTTTGTTTCAACTCCCCCTAAACCATCCTCCCCTGTTAACGTGTTTCGCAATGCATCCCAGACGTTCACATGGTCCGTAAAAGAGGTTAAAGCTATTTTAGATACAATAAAAACTGGATCAAGCATATGGATATTAATACGTGATGGGGAACTTGCGAAATTAGCACCAGCCCGAATTAACGATTCGAAATGAGATTGGCATGCTCCAGCAAAAATAACGAGGTGATCAAGATTAGGAAATACGCTCCTGACTTCTTTTACAGCACGCACAAAGTAGCGTGAATTTCGATAGGATTGGAGATCCTTCTTCTCACCCTTATGCTTGCTATATGCATCGTGGCCAGTGATGACAAGAATATCAGGTCTCACATTGTTAACAAGCTTAATGATATTCTCTGGAATTTCACTTTCCTTCATGTAAAGCCCGTAAACAGGTACTCCAAGACGCTTATACATCTCAAGACATTTGCTTAAATATAATGGATCTCCATCAATGTGTAGAATTTTTCCTGGAAGTTCAAAAAAGCTCGTTTCTTTCTTAAAATGACTTGTGGCCGTATATTCCCGCTTCATTCTTAATAATTGATAATCTTGACGAAACAATCGAAAAGAATAATCCTCTTTTTCTTTGGATTGCTCGCGCCTCATTTTGTGTTCGCTCGAGTCAATTAATACTAGATCGTCAAACGGTGCGTCAGCAATAAGTCGCATATCCTCACCAACCAGCTCTGCTGATTGACTTGATTCATTCATCCTAGTTACTCGAAAAATTAAATCACAGCCATACGAACGCCTGGCAACGATATCTCCTTCTTTCATGTTCATCCACTTCCCCTCGCGCCACTTGACATCTGTCTTAGTTCGATTACTCCTTTTTCTACTATATGAGCACTTTAAAAAAAGATGAATTTCCACTGAAAGGACTGAAGACATCTTTTAATGTGTGTTCAAAAAGGATAATGAAAGTGGTTGAGGATGTTAAATAACCTTGCTTAACGCCCTGCAAGAGTGTTCCCTTATACAAAGAAGTACATGTTAGTGGTGGAATTGAAAGCAAGTAGCCATTCCATCGGATTCTGAACATCCACTCTTAAAATAATTGAGCTTCACAGTATAGAAAGCTAAACTCTTTGAATTGGCTAATCGAACACCATTTTTGGTCGTAAAAAAAACACCTTATTAAGGTGTTTTAGTTTTCTTCTTTTCTTTTGTAGAAAGCATTGCTCAATGCAGCAAACTCTTCCATGGAAAGTGTTTCTCCACGACGAGTTCCGTCAATTCCTGTCTCATTCAATATTTCTTCTATCATTGGTTTCTTTTCTTTACCAAGAAGATTATTCTGCAAATTATTTAAAAGCGTCTTCCGCCGTTGTCCGAAACTCGCACGGATCACTTCAAAGAAAAAGGATTCACTTAAAAGATCAACAGGAGGCTCCTGACGCAATTCTAGATGTAGCACTGCAGAGTCGACATTCGGTTTAGGAACAAAGACCGTTTTAGGGACGGTCAACGCTGTTTTAGCGACAGCATGGTACTGTACTGCAAGTGATAATGAACCATACTCCTTCGAACCAGGTTTTGCAGCAATTCGTTCTGCTACTTCTTTCTGAATCATCACGACAATGCCGCGAACAGGTAACTTTTCTTCTAACAATTTCATCAAAATCGGAGTCGTAACGTAGTAAGGAAGGTTTGCAACGACCATAAGGTCCTGACCTTCTTCAAATTCCTCTTGTATCACTTGGTGAACATCCGCTTCAAGAACATCACTATGTCGAACAGTTACGTGCGGATATGGAGAAAGAGTATCATCTAAAATAGGCAGGAGACGCTGATCAATTTCGAATGCCACAACTTTCTTAGATCTCTTTGCAAGTTTCTCAGTCAGCGCTCCTATCCCCGGGCCAATTTCTATTGCACCGGACTCAGGTGTTAATCCTGCCTGATCTACAATCTTTGTCAGGACATTCGAATCGATCAAAAAATTTTGACCAAGACTTTTCTTAAATGTAAAACCATATTTCGCTAAGATTTCTTTTGTTCTTACCGGTGTTGATATTTCTTTACTCATTCCTCTTCCTCCTGTAACACTTCTTCCAATGCGCGGTTAAACTCGTCTCTTGAAATTTGAAACATCTGCAACCTTTTATAGAGCTGCTTTCCATTCATATATCCCATTTGTAATTGTTCACCTAGAGCTTTTCTTCTCGCTTTTGATCGATCTCCAACAACAAGTCCAGCAGCAATGAGGTCTTCCCATTCAATTAAAACATCTGGTGCTTCAATCTCTTCTCTGACTGTAAGAATAGCTTCACGAATATCATTGATAGATGCATGCTCAATACCAACTTTTTTGCCATTCGCTGATATAGCATGTTTTTTATTTAGGAAAGCGTGCTTACATGACGGCAGTCGATTGCTTATAATTTGTCTAATTCGTGTGCCAGGATAATCAGGATCAGTAAAGACGATGACTCCTCTTCTCTTCCAGGCAAGTTCAATCCGCTTGAGTGTTTCCTCACTAATCTCAGATCCGTTTGTTTCTAGCGTATCTGCATCAAGCGCACGTTTAACAGCAAGCGTATCATTCTTGCCTTCTACGATGATGATTTCTTTAATTTTCACTTTGTTTCCTCCGTAGTACAAAACCATTTCTTATCTATTCCCATTTTAAGGCACTAATTGCTATAGTTTCTCTCACAAAATACTTCTTTATCATACAAAAACACAGAGAGAGAATCATCCCACTCTGTGTTATTAGCATATCATATCTTTAACGTTAATCCAGAATCGTAATTTGTACAGATTTGTTTCCCCAAGCATATGCAGAAGACTTGGAAGAGAAGAACACATCAATTTTGTTTCCCTTAATTGCTCCACCAGTATCAGCAGCAATGGCTGTGCCATAACCTTCTACATAGACTTTTGATCCTAAAGGAATAACACTCGGATCTACAGCAATAATCTTTGCATTAGGATTCGATTTTAAGTTAAAACCTGTAGAAGTAATTCCAGAGCAACCAGCACAGTTCGCTGTATATGCTGTAGTTGCAACCTTCAGCACTCGTCCACCACTAGAAGATTTGCTCTCAGAGGCAGAACTAGATTTGCTAGGAGACAACTTCTTCACCTTTTCGCTCGATTTAGAACGATTAGAAGATTTACTAGTAGTTTTCATAGCAGTTTGTGTAATAACCTGGGTTCCAACAGCAACAATGCGATCACTGCTTTCCTTCACAACCTCTGTTTTCTTTAACTCACGAGATACTTCTTTGCCATTTTCAAGAACGACATCGTAGTGCTTCTCCTGTTTGCCTGCTTCACCGGACTTTACTACTTTTTCTTTTCCTTTTTGCATCGAACTATCCTGCTGCTTAACCGTCGCATAATCGATCGATTCTTCAACTACATCGGTGACCTTTTCCACTCGAATCACGTTGATTTTTGAGTTCGCCTTTACGTCCTCATCCTTTTTAGGTTCTACGCGATCAAGCTCTCCAAGTTGTATGTTTTGCTGTTCTAAAAAGCCAGCGACCGTAGTCGAAGTTGTCCAAACCTTTTTTTGTTTCCCACCATCATTAACCGCAACTTGAAATCCTTCGTCCACGGCAATACTCATATCCTCTTTCAATTTATCGTCCATCGAAACGGATAATTTATCGTGATTACTAAGCTCAACATTTTGATCTTGAAGCAATCCGCTTACAGTATCTCTCGTCGTCCAAACCTTTCTATCTTCCCCATTGATTGTCAATGTCACCTGAAAAGCAGGCTTCCATTCAATCACATCACCAGCATTCAATTGTGCTGATAAATCATGACTTACATAATCATGATCTCCAGGATCGACGCCTTCATCTTTCAATAACTCCGAAACTGTATCTGCATGTGTATCTACAGGCTTCTCTTTCCCATCAAGGACAAGCGTTACAGAAGCTTTCGTAGTTTCAAACACGATAAAGCCGGAAACCAAACCCAGTACAATTACGCTTAACAAAACCATGAAGACATTTTTTCCACTCTTTAAACGAGTGAAAAAGTTTTCCATGTTCGATCTCATTGTCATAGATTCCTCCTTAAACCGACTGTGTTTCCTAAAGAAAAGCCTCTCAAGCCCTGTCTACAAGATTGATAGGATCAAAACCAATTCTTGTAGAATTTTGATAGGGAAAAATAAGAAAAAGCAATAGTATGATTTCTTTTCAACTACAACGGTCTTTTGATCAGCGACTAATTCCAAATAGTTTCATCGCATTATCAGTTGTTTTTTTTGCTAATTCCTCGTAATCCATTTCTTTCAAATCCGCAATTTGTTCAGCGACAAGCTTTACGTATGAAGGCTCATTTCGCTTTCCGCGGTTTGGATGTGGCGCTAGAAACGGACAGTCTGTTTCAATTAGCAAGCGGTCAACCGGTACTTCTTTTGCTACTTCTTTTGGCAGTTTGGCATTCTTAAATGTCACTGGTCCTCCAAGAGAAATGTAGAAATTCATATCAAGACACTCATTTGCCTCTTCTACAGTTCCTGCGAAACAGTGCATAATGCCGCCAACTTCTGCAGCATTTTCTTCTTTTAGTAAATCAATAACATCTCGTGTCGCTTCACGATTATGTATGATGATTGGTAATTTCACTTTCTTCGCAAGTTGAATTTGTTTGCGAAATACGTCTTTTTGTATGTCATGAGGTGACTTATCCCAGTGATAATCAAGTCCCATTTCACCGATTGCGACAACCTTCGGATGACCTGCAAGTTCTTCAATCCACTCGAGATCTTCCTCTTTCATATCAATCGCATCAACGGGATGCCAACCTACAGCAGCGTATAGGAAGTCATATTCTTCTACAAGAGCCATTGCTTGTTCAATTGTTTCACGATCGAAACCGACGACAACCATCTTTGTTACTCCTGCTGATTGGGCACGCTCAATTACTTCTTTTTGATCTTCGGAAAATTGTTCAACATTCAAATGCGTATGTGTGTCGAATAACATGTCAAAACTCCTTCTCCGGTCTAGTACGATGCTAGTGTACCAAACGTCCTAGTTTTTTACTAAGTCTAAACAGTTTCATTTTAATTACAATTTGTTTACAACATCCATCAAATAAGTTAGAATATTCTGTATATTAAGGTTTATTCTCGTTTGTTTTATTATTATTTTTTCAATTAAAAAGGAAATTTACTCCCATCAAGAGAAATTCCTAACAGGAATAATTTGTGAAATACAAAGTAAAAAAGGCTCAGTCTTTTTAAGACCGAGCCTCAAGTTAAATTATTTAATTTGCGTTCCGTTTGGCAAGCTTTCTGCAATTGTCGACAATTTCAAATCACCGTCGTGTTCACCTGCTAAAATCATACCTTCAGATAACTCTCCTCTGAGCTTGACTGGCTTAAGATTGGATACACAGACAACTTTTTTGCCGATGAGTTCCTCTGGTTTATAATGTTTTGCTATTCCAGAAACAACCTGTCTTGTTTCATATCCGAAATCCAATTTCAATTTCAATAGCTTATTGGCTTTTTTTACAGGCTCGACTTCGAGTACTTGAGCAACTCTTAAGTCAACCTTTGTAAAGTCATCAATTGTAATTTCTTCTAATTCTGGCTTCTCGATCGGCGGCGCTTCTTTCACAACATTGCCACCCATCTGATCAACAATATACGCAACTTCATCTTCACGATCTAATCGCGGGAAAAGAGGCGCATCTTTTTGAACCACTGTTCCACCGAAACCTTTCTGGAAACCTAATGAATCCCAGCTGGTTCTCTTACCTTCTTCAACACCAAGTTGTGACCATATCTTCTTAGGGGTCTGGGTTAAGAACGGCTGGAGAAGGATAGCGACTTGTCTTAGTGATTCAGCGAGGTGAACCATCACCGCGCCAAGTTGTTCTTTGTTCGTCTCATCTTTTGCAAGGATCCATGGTTCCGTCTCGTCGATGTACTTGTTCGTCCGGCTAATGAGCTGCCAGATTGAAGCAAGTGCTACAGAGAACTCCATATTTTCAAGGGAATGTTCTACTTTTGTAATCGTAGCATGAACCATTTCTGTAAGGTTATCATCAAATTCGGTTACAGAACCATTATAGACAGGCACTTCTCCATCAAAATACTTATCAATCATTGCGACTGTGCGATTTAAGAGGTTACCAAGGTCATTAGCGAGATCATGATTGATTCTTTCCACAAAACTCTCTGGTGTAAATACGCCATCTGAACCAAATGGTACTTCACGTAATAAATAATAACGAAGCGCGTCTAATCCATACCGGTCAATCAAAGTAACAGGATCGACAACATTCCCTTTTGATTTAGACATCTTTCCATCTTTCATAAGTAACCAGCCATGAGCAAAGACTTTCTTAGGCAAAGGCAAATCAAGTGACATTAACATAATTGGCCAATAGATTGTATGGAAACGGACAATTTCCTTCCCAACGAGATGAACATCAGCTGGCCAGAACTTATTATAGAGTTCATCATTTTCTGTACCATACCCCAGGGAGGTGATGTAATTGGACAAAGCATCGATCCAGACATAAATAACGTGTTTGGGATCGCCAGGAACTTTTACACCCCAGTCGAACGACGTTCTTGAAACAGCAAGGTCTTCAAGACCCGGCTTAATGAAGTTGTTGACCATTTCGTTCTTCCGAGATTCGGGCTGGATAAACTCCGGATTATCTTCATAGAACTTTAGAAGACGATCTGAATATTTGCCCATTTTAAAGAAGTAAGATTCTTCTTTCACTTTCTCGACTTCTCTTCCACAGTCCGGACATTTTCCATCAACTAACTGACGTTCAGTAAAGAAGGATTCACACTGTGTACAGTACCAACCTTCATACTGATCCAGGTAGATGTCGCCTTTCTCATACATCTTTTGGAAGATCGTTTCGACAATTTCTTCATGTCGTTTCTCAGTCGTACGGATAAAATCATCATAACTAATGTCTAATTTATCCCACAGCTCTTTAATTCCAGCCACAATATCATCAACATACTTTTGAGGTGTAACACCCTGTTCCTGAGCTTTCTTTTGAATTTTTTGTCCATGCTCATCAGTACCAGTTAAGTATTGAACATCAAAGCCTCTTAGTCGTTTGTAACGAGCCATAGCATCTCCGGCTACTGTTGTGTAGGCATGACCAATATGCAGTTTGCCGCTTGGATAGTAAATTGGTGTCGTAATATAAAAATTCTTGTCACCCATGTTGCTTCCTCCTTGATTAAAACAGTTGTAAAAAAGCTCCCGCCCATGTAGGACGAGAGCACTAGCAACTCTCAGCTACAACCCGCGATCATCTCTATCATCGCTGTGTACACTATGTGTGTGTTGATTCAAGTACAGTTCTTCTTCATCAAAATATACCTAATTTAAGGAAGAATTGCAAGGAAGCCAATTTTGATAAACTTAACCTACACAAATTTACAATTTATGTCGAAGGATTTACAAGAAAATTGTCGAATTATCATTTAAGATATTAGGGATCGCAAATTATTTAATGCTTCGAAACCCGTAGGAAATCCTTTTTATACAGGAAATATTTACCCACTTAAAAGGATTGACGCTTATGGGAAACACTGGTATTATATAGAACATAAATAGAGAAATTTGTCGAATCCTGACGTAATTAATAAAAAATTGGGAATAGGGGAGTATAAAACATGAAATCTACTGGTATTGTACGTAAAGTTGACGAGCTTGGCCGTGTTGTTATTCCGATCGAATTGCGCCGTACACTTGGTATTGCAGAAAAGGACGCTCTTGAAATCTACGTGGACGACGAGCGCATTATCCTAAAGAAGTATAAGCCAAACATGACTTGCCAGGTAACTGGAGAAGTTTCCGATGATAACCTTGCAATCGGTAATGGTAAGCTTATTCTTAGCCGTGAAGGTGCAGAGCAAGTATTGGAAGAAATCCAAAAAGCTCTATCTAAATAATGATTTCCTACTAAAAGCTCCTGCCAAAGTTGGCAGGAGCTTTTTTTGTGTTTCTGATTGATTTCACAGGTACGTATCATTCAACATGAAACGCCTGGTACACATCTCTCTTCGGTAATTCACGATCGATCGATACTTGTTTGATCGCTTCCTTACTTTTCATACCCTCATTAATATAATGTTCTACATGTTCCTGTAATGGTAGGGACGCCCACCACCGTTCTTGTTCAATCGCTTCTTCCGTTCCACCCTCCACAATGACACAAAATTCACCGCGGATCTCGGCTTGTTCACACCACTCCAGTACTTCTTCAGCATGACCTCTAATAAACTCTTCATACTTCTTCGTTAACTCTCTTGCTATAATGATTTCTCTATTTCCGAGTACTTCAATTATAGCCTTAATCATTTCTTTCAGTCGGTGCGGTGCCTCATAGAAAAGAACAGGGGAAGGAATACTTTTAAGCTGCATTAATTCATTCTTTCGCTCTTTCTTCTGTCTTGAAAGAAAGCCATAATAATAGAAATGCTGAGTAGGTAACCCAGAGGCGATCAATGCTGTAATTGCTGCGTTTGCACCTGGTAATGGAATAACTGGAATGTTGTCATGAACACAAGCAGAAACAAGCTCATAACCTGGATCTGAGATAGCTGGCATTCCAGCATCGCTAATAAGGGCTACATTCATTCCTTCGCGCAATCGCTCAAGAAGCTTGTAACCACTCGACTCCTTATTATGTTCATGATAACTTGTTAATCTTGTCTCTATTTCAAAGTGATTGGTTAGCTTTTTGGACTGTCTTGTATCTTCTGCCGCAATAAGATCTACATCTTTCAACGTTTGGACAGCACGATAGGTCATGTCGCCTAAATTTCCAATTGGTGTTGGTACAAGATAAAGTTTACCGGTCTCGCTTTCTTTGTAGCTCTGCTGACTCCACATGCTTTTGCCTCTCTCCATGAATGATCTTTTCTTTCTGGACCCTCGTTAATTGTTTGATGCGGTATTCTTCTTGCATCGCTTCACTTTTTGTCAGAAAATATGCCTGATATACAAGTGATAATGGCGTTCTACCCCTCGTATATTTCGCTCCTTTACCGCATTCATGCTGCGCTATTCGATGTGGCAAGTTGGTTGTGTATCCAGTGTAATAACTGCCGTCTCGACACTCTAGCATATAAACAACGTGTTCAGAGTTTTTCATAAACCTCTCTCATTTCATCCGTATACGTATTTGTTTCTTGATAAACAATGAATGGGGGAAGCACTTTAAGATCAGGTTTTCCATCTTTTATCCCCTCTATTAATAATGTATTCGCATCTTTTCCAGCCTTTGGATAGACAAGCTGCATTCGTTTCGGCTCAATTCGATATTTTCTCATCAGAGTCATAATATCCAATAACCTTTCAGGTCGATGAACAAGAGATACTTTTCCTCCTTGCTTGATAAGACAGCTACATGAGCAAATCACATCTTCAAGTGTACACATGACTTCGTGACGAGCAATCGTTAGATGTTCATTCATGTTACGTTGCTCATTTCGTTTACTTTTGAAATAGGGCGGGTTACATGTAACAGCATCATAAGATTCGCGTTTGAATTCTGATGGTAAGCTGCGAATATCAGCGTGATGGAGCGTAAGTTGGTCGTTAAGTTTGTTTAAATCAATGCTTCTTGTTCCCATATGATAAAGTCTATCCTGAATTTCTACTCCTTCAATCGATACTTTGCTTTTTCTAGATAATAATAGTGGAATAATGCCATTCCCTGTACAAAGATCTATGATCTTACCTCGGGTTATCGGAACCCATGCAAAATTAGCAAGTAAAACAGCGTCTAGTGAAAAAGAAAAAACCGTGGGACTTTGAATAATTCGTAATTCATTTTCAATGATGTAATCGATACGTTCATCATCATTAAGCTGCATGATGGCGATCTCCTATCTATCTTTTTGTGATATTTCTTCATCACTTCGTCAATTTTTAATAACACTCGTCGTCATAAACAGAGTGAAAGTGTAAAAAAGGTCTTTCCAGATGTGGAAAGACCAGATCACTACTTCTTATTTAAGAAAGACAGGCAAAAGAGGCAATCCCCTTCAGTCCTGATGCTTCCGTAATGAAGGTTACAAATATGAAAACCTTCTTGATACAATCTCGCAAGATTATCGTAACCTTCTCCAACTTCTGGTTTACCGCGCTTCTTACTGCCAGATGAATGACTTTTCGGCTCAGAAGTTTGTTCTAACCGCTCTCGCAAGTGGTGATTCTCAATTTCGAGATGGTGATTTTCTTCCAGTAATCCTGCAAGATGTTCTTTAAGTTCGCCTAATTGTTTGTATAAGTCACCAATCTGTTCTTCCATTGAGCTTACACGTGAAAAAACTTCTTTTTTCTCCACTTCCGTTCCACCTCAATCAATCTGTGGCTTGCGTAGATACTGCGCCGTCTTGTATTAATTCATCAAGCGTGTATTCTGTCACGCGGTTGAGTTCAAACAATTCGACCTGAACAAGACGCTCTAGTATATTCAACCCAACAACTTTACCTTTACCTTGTCCTGTATGAATCGTCTTTCCAACGTCTGGAAGCTCTTTTTTACCAGATTCATAAGCATCATTTTCATACTTCAAACAGCACATTAATCTGCCACATAGTCCAGAAATTTTTGCAGGATTTAAGGACAGGTTTTGATCTTTTGCCATCTTGATCGAAACAGGCTCGAAATCCCCAAGCCATGTAGAGCAACAAAGCATTCTGCCACACGGGCCAATCCCGCCAAGCATCTTCGCTTCATCACGTACTCCGATCTGACGAAGTTCAATTCTTGTTCTAAAGATCGATGCGAGCCCTTTCACAAGTTCCCGAAAATCAACCCTTCCATCTGCAGTAAAATAAAAAATAATCTTATTTCGATCAAATGTATATTCAACATCAACAAGCTTCATATCAAGCTTGTACTCTTCAATTTTGGAAACACATACCTCAAAAGCTTCTTCTGCGGCATGCTTATTATCTTCAACCGCAAGGCGATCTTTCTCGTCAGCTATACGTATCACTTTCTTAAGAGGAAGAACAACATCCTCTTCATCAACCTGTTTATTTGCTAATACAACTTTTCCGAATTCTACACCT
This sequence comes from uncultured Bacillaceae bacterium, assembly GCA_963805895.1. Classification (GTDB taxonomy): domain Bacteria; phylum Bacillota; class Bacilli; order Bacillales; family Guptibacillaceae; genus Guptibacillus. The sequence goes on along the minus strand of CAWDWH010000009.1, from coordinate 101,008 downwards.
CTTGCAGTCTCCACAATGACAAAATCCTTGTTGGACACCTGGAGGCTACTCGGATCAAAGTAATAGATCTTACCCGCTTTTTTAAAGCGAACACCAACTACTTCATACACAAACTTATCCCTCCCGTAACCTGAGCACTAACTGCTCCATCACAAACTGCGGGTTTGTGTTGGCGCTCAGACGTCTTTTGGCATCGAGTATCGCCATCATTTGCTGACTTATCTTCTTTCTTCCGAATTGAAGGGCATAACGTTCGAGCTTATCCTGTTGATCTGCATAGACAATGCGATTATCCTGCAGTTGTATTTTCATTATATCCTTATACCAGAAAAGCATAAGGTTAAGGCCCATATCCTGCTGCGTTTTATCCTTAAAATGTGCTAGCCATTTGTCATGGATCGTTAGGAAAACCTGGTGAGGTCTTTCCTTCAACTCTTCAGTCAATTGTATCACTATCGCTCTTGCCTGTGCAAACCAGTCATCAAGAGCCAATTCCTTTGCTGCACGTTGATCATTGGTTAATTGAGCAGCTAGTTTGGCAAGCTGTGGTGGTACTCCATCATTTATGAGTGCTTCTTCAACTCCCTTGATCGACAGAGGACGAAATGTAATAACCTGACACCTTGAGTAAATAGTTGGCAAAATATGCTGCTTTTGTTCAGTCAACAGAATAGCCATTGTCATTTGCCCCGGCTCTTCAAGAAATTTCAGCAAGCTATTGGCAGCTTGCGTCGTCATACGATCTGAATAGTTCAATATATATACTTTTTTACGAGATTCTACACCAAGATAGGAAAATTCTTTCTGCAGTTTACGAATTTGATCAATTTTGATCGATTGTCCATCAGGCTCTATCAGATGAAGGTCTGGGTGATTTCCAGAATCAATCCGCCTGCAATCTTTGCACGTCTGACATGGCTCAATACTTGTACGTTCCTGACAAAAATAAGTTTTTGCCATGTGAACAGCTACATCTTTTTTACCTGTACCTGCACCGCCGTCAAATAAATATGCATGAGAGAGACGATCTTTATTAAAACTATTCATAACCATCCGAACAACGGTGGGCTGCCTCTCTTCTAATTCTTTCCAATCTGTCATATCTATCACTCATCCTACCGAACATATTAGAAGTGATGGAAAGCCTCTACTGGAAGAACAAATACCGTTGCTCCTCCAACGGAAACTTCAACCGGATACGGTACGTAAGAATCCGCATTTCCTCCCATTGGGGATACCGGTGCTACCATCTGCTCTCTGCTCTGACAATTGTCTTTAATAATATCGAGAAGTTTTTGTACACGATGATCTTCTGTACCTACTAGAAAAGTTGTATTTCCTGCACGCAAAAATCCACCGGTAGTCGCAAGCTTTGTCGCCTGGAAGTTATGGTCGACCAGGGCACTGGATAATCGATTGCTATCTTTATCCTGAACGACAGCCATTACTAGTTTCATTTATATCCCTCCCCGGGCGGCAAGCATGCACCCGTTAATTAGTTATTACTACAGTAGTTATCCCACAATGACGTGAAATCCTTTTTTATTGAGGAAAAAATCTCATCGACATTTTTTTCACCATTAATCAAATGAATGCGCTCATCGTTATCTTTATATAATTCTATAAATGCTTCTCTTACCTTTTCATGATAAGCGGTCCCTTTTTGTTCAATCCGATCAAGTTGATTTCTCGCGGCCATTCTTTCTTTACCAACCGAAACAGGGAGATCAATCATATAGCTTCGATCTGGCGTAAGACCACCTGTTGCAAAGTCGTTGATGACCTTGATGGTTTCAACGTCCAATCCAAGTCCTACACCCTGATAAGCGATCGATGCATCAACAAATCGATCACATAGCACAAGATACCCCTCGTTTAATGCGGGCATGATTTTCTCTCTTACATGCTGAGCGCGAGATGAAGCATAGAGAAGAACTTCCGTCTCGTCCACCATCTCTTCATGTTCTGGATTCAGGATCAATCGATCTAATTTGATCACTTATTGCCGTACCACCCGGCTCTCTTGTATGAATAAAACGTATTCCTTCTTCGTTCAAGTAATTGGCAAGTTTCTGAACCTGGGTTGATTTACCCGCGCCATCTGGTCCTTCAAATGTAATAAATAATCCTTTCAATGCCCTACCTACTCCTCTTCTATTGCAATCTCAATCATATCTTCATTCATTCCCTGTAGATGTCCCCCACCTTGTAACACAGTTTGTAAAAGTCGTGTTTTCTCAAAGCTTAATCGTTCTCCTGGCATAACAACTGGTATTCCTGGTGGGTAGGGGATAACCGCCTTACCTACAATCAACCCTGCTGATTCTTCAATTGGTAACCTCACTCTATTCATCGTCTCCAACTCTGCAAAAGAATAAGCAGGATACGTAATCTCTTCATCATCTACCACGTTTAGTAAGCGACGTCCAATCTGTCTCCCGTTCATTTTACCAGCAATTCTTTTCAATGCATCTGCTGTTTGCTCAAACGCTTCAGAATTATTTGCTAGGGGACAAACGAGCAGAACATTTAGGGGATCAGCTAATTCACTATAAATCGCTTCTTCTTCAAGCATTTCAGCTAACTTGTAACCCGACAACCCTCTCATTTGAATCGTTACTTTTAAAGGGTCAATTCCATCGTACGCCTCACTTTTGCCTCCAATAACTTGAAGACCAGCAATATCACTTAGCTGTTGTCTAAATCTATTGATCTCATCCACGATTTGCTTTAATTGTTTATCAGTAAAAGATGAGAGGTAGTGCCTTGCTAGGTCCAACGAAGCCATAATGGGATAAGATGGACTGCTCGACTGAAAAATTTGCAAGTAATCGTTGATCGATTTTCTAAAACGTTCATTTCCAATATGCATATAAGATCCCATCGTCATAGCAGGAAGCGTTTTGTGCGCAGAGTGAACGACAACATCAGCGCCATGCTCCAAAGCACTTTTAGGGAAGTAATGATCGTTTACAAAATGGGCACCATGGGCTTCATCAACGAGAACGGGGATACCAAAGTGATGAGCGAGAGAAACGATTTCTCCAAGATTTCGCGTCATGCCATAGTAGTTGGGGCTGGTTAAAACAATAGCTTTAACTTCTGGAAACCTCGTGATTGCTCTTTGTAATAGATCGACTGTAATTCCTGTTGCTACCTGACTCTCAGTCTCTATCGATGGTGAAAGAAAAATTGGACGTGCTTTTGATAATCGAAGTCCGTTCAATACAGATTTATGACAGTTTTTTTGAACAAAAACAAGATCGCCTTCTGAACATACCGCCATTATCATAGCAAGGTTTCCTGCAGTAGAACCACCAACTAGGAACCGACTCTCAACACTTTTATAAAGATCAGCAGTTAGACGTTCTGACTGTCTGATCGGACCATTTGCTTCGTGTAAGTCATCCAGTCCCGTAAGTTCTGTAGCATCTATTGATAAAATATCTTTATACAGTTCATCAGCACGCCAATGAGATGAGAAAACAGCACCATTCTTATGCCCTGGTACGTGAAATGAAACAGGTTTTTGCTTTCTCCAACTCATAAGTGCACTGTAAAGTGGTGCATGCTTGGCTTGATGCATTTGTTCACACTTCTATCTATTGAAGTTTAGTATTACTTATACTAGTATTCTATCATTATCTGAATGTCGCGAGAAGTACAGCAATCGTCAATTCGTGATCTGATGTCTCTTGCTAAACGATCGCATATCAAACAAAAAAGCAGATAGCTTCATTTTGCAGCTATCTGCTTTATGCTAAGCGACTTAATCGCAATTTACGCAATTTCTCTAAATAAAATTGATAGTTCTCATGACTCGTATCGGTCTCAATTACTTTTCGCTCACAGTCATGACAGATAAAGCGACCACATATATGAATGCCTTTTGAACTGTTTTCTTCACAAACAAGACACCACTCACTAACTCCATGCATGATTGTCTTCTCCATCTTCCCACCTCCATGATAAAAGCTTTGCCCAATTATGGTGGATATATACTCCGTTTTTCATTTCATCCGCTTAATTTTTTCTTCTTTCTATGAGTATGTGCCCTTAACTTATCCCGTGTCTGTGATTTCATAAAAGAAGTTAAATTTCATTGGAATATTGCGTTGATTGGTTTGGAAAATAAAAAGCGTTCACATATTTTGCGTTTGATCCGGAAAGTGCATGGCGGGAATTAGCCTAATTGAGAATTAATTCCGCGATATTTTGGATATATCCGCGATAGTTGGAATATATCCGCGAAAATGAGGGTTTTATCCGCGAATTTCAAATTTTATCCGCGAACGGAGAAGAACAGAGCCTTTAGCTAGTCAAAAGCATACAAAAAAGCCAGAGATCGTTTGATCTCTGACTTCTCTTAGCTTGCCTAGCAACGTCCTACTCTTGCAGGGGGAGATCCCCCAACTACCATCGGCGCTAGAGCTTAACTTCCGTGTTCTCATACGGGGCGCGATAAGCGGCGAACTTCTTCGTCAGCTGCGCGCTGACAGATCCTCATGGATCTCCGAATATCCACTCCGGTCTGCCATCACTTGCTTCCTCGCATTTCTTGCTTCTCCCACCCCTACGAAGCTTTCGAAGAAGTCTTTTATTGTCTTTCATGAAGGTTATCCTCTTACGAGGTTTCAACACTTTTAAATACAAAAAAGCGAGAGACCATTTGGTCTCTCGCCTTTCTTCTTTGCCCAGCGACGTCCTACTCTTGCAGGGGGAGATCCCCCAACTACCATCGGCGCTGAAGAGCTTAACTTCCGTGTTCGGCATGGGAACGGGTGTGACCTCTTCGCCATCGTCACTAGACAATTCAGGTGTTCCCTGAAAACTAGATAGCACGCACAATTTCATCCAAATGTTTTAGGTTAAGCCCTCGATCGATTAGTATTCGTCAGCTCCACGTGTTGCCACGCTTCCACCCCGAACCTATCTACCTCATCATCTCTAAGGGATCTTACCAGCTTAATGCTGTGGGAAATCTCATCTCGAGGGGGGCTTCATGCTTAGATGCTTTCAGCACTTATCCCTTCCACACGTAGCTACCCAGCTATGCTCCTGGCGGAACAACTGGTACACCAGCGGTGTGTCCATCCCGGTCCTCTCGTACTAAGGACAGCTCCTCTCAAATTTCCTGCGCCCGCGACGGATAGGGACCGAACTGTCTCACGACGTTCTGAACCCAGCTCGCGTACCGCTTTAATGGGCGAACAGCCCAACCCTTGGGACCTACTTCAGCCCCAGGATGCGATGAGCCGACATCGAGGTGCCAAACCTCCCCGTCGATGTGGACTCTTGGGGGAGATAAGCCTGTTATCCCCAGGGTAGCTTTTATCCGTTGAGCGATGGCCCTTCCATGCGGAACCACCGGATCACTAAGCCCGACTTTCGTCCCTGCTCGACTTGTAGGTCTCGCAGTCAAGCTCCCTTGTGCCTTTACACTCTGCGAATGATTTCCAACCATTCTGAGGGAACCTTTGGGCGCCTCCGTTACACTTTAGGAGGCGACCGCCCCAGTCAAACTGCCCACCTGACACTGTCTCCGCACCGGATCACGGTGCTGGGTTAGAATGTCAGTACAGCCAGGGTAGTATCCCACCGACGCCTCCATCGAACCTGGCGGTCCGACTTCTATGGCTCCTACCTATCCTGTACAAGCTGTACCAAAATCCAATATCAGGCTACAGTAAAGCTCCATGGGGTCTTTCCGTCCTGTCGCGGGTAACCTGCATCTTCACAGGTACTATAATTTCACCGGGTCTCTCGTTGAGACAGTATCCAAGTCGTTGCACCTTTCGTGCGGGTCGGAACTTACCCGACAAGGAATTTCGCTACCTTAGGACCGTTATAGTTACGGCCGCCGTTTACTGGGGCTTCGATTCAGAGCTTCTCCCGTAAGGGATAACCCCTCCTCTTAACCTTCCAGCACCGGGCAGGTGTCAGCCCCTATACTTCGCCTTACGGCTTTGCAGAGACCTGTGTTTTTGCTAAACAGTCGCTTGGATCTTTTCACTGCGGCTCCCCTGGGCTATTCACCCGAGGAAGCACCCCTTCTCCCGAAGTTACGGGGTCATTTTGCCGAGTTCCTTAACGAGAGTTCTCCCGATCGTCTTAGGATTCTCTCCTCGCCTACCTGTGTCGGTTTGCGGTACGGGCACCTTTTTCCTCACTAGAGGCTTTTCTTGGCAGCGTAGAATCAAGGACTTCGGTACTTTAGTTCCCTCGCCATCACGACTCAGCCTTCACGGTGAACGGATTTGCCTATTCACCAGCCTAATCGCTTGGACGCGCATTTCCAGCAGCGCGCTCTCCCTATCTTTCTGCGTCCCCCCGTCGTTCAAACGGAAAGGAGGTGGTACAGGAATATCAACCTGTTATCCATCGCCTACGCCTTTCGGCCTCGGCTTAGGTCCCGACTAACCCTGAGCGGACGAGCCTTCCTCAGGAAACCTTGGGCTTTCGACGGACAAGATTCTCACTTGTCTTTCGCTACTCATACCGGCATTCTCACTTCTAAGCGCTCCACCAGTCCTTTCGGTCTGACTTCACAGCCCTTAGAACGCTCTCCTACCATTGTCGTAAGACAATCCACAGCTTCGGTGATACGTTTAGCCCCGGTACATTTTCGGCGCAGCGTCACTCGACCAGTGAGCTATTACGCACTCTTTAAATGATGGCTGCTTCTAAGCCAACATCCTGGTTGTCTAAGCAACGCCACATCCTTTTCCACTTAACGTATACTTTGGGACCTTAGCTGGTGGTCTGGGCTGTTTCCCTCTCGACTACGGATCTTATCACTCGCAGTCTGACTCCCGCGGATAAATCGTTGGCATTCGGAGTTTGACTGGATTCGGTAATCCGGTAAGGACCCCTAGTCCAATCAGTGCTCTACCTCCAAGATTCTTGCCGCGAGGCTAGCCCTAAAGCTATTTCGGAGAGAACCAGCTATCTCCAGGTTCGATTGGCATTTCACCGCTACCCACACCTCATCCCCGCATTTTTCAACATGCGTGGGTTCGGGCCTCCATTCAGTGTTACCTGAACTTCACCCTGGACATGGGTAGATCACCTGGTTTCGGGTCTACGACCACGTACTATTTCGCCCTATTCAGACTCGCTTTCGCTGCGGCTCCGCCTTATCAGCTTAACCTTGCACGGGATCGTAACTCGCCGGTTCATTCTACAAAAGGCACGCTGTCACCCATTAACGGGCTCCAACTAGTTGTAGGCACACGGTTTCAGGTTCTCTTTCACTCCCCTTCCGGGGTGCTTTTCACCTTTCCCTCACGGTACTGGTTCACTATCGGTCACTAGAGAGTATTTAGCCTTGGGAGATGGTCCTCCCGGATTCCGACGGGGTTTCACGTGTCCCGCCGTACTCAGGATCCGTCTCGGAGGGCATCGGATTTTGACTACAGGATTGTTACCTTCTCTGATGGACCTTTCCAGGTCGCTTCGTCTATCCGTGCCTTTGTAACTCCAAAGAGACGTCCTACAACCCCAGAGGGCAAGCCCTCTGGTTTGGGCTGATTCCGTTTCGCTCGCCGCTACTCAGGAAATCGCATTTGCTTTCTCTTCCTCCGGGTAATGAGATGTTTCAGTTCCCCGGGTCTGCCTTCCATTCCCTATGTATTCAGAAATGGATACCATCCCATTATGGATGGTGGGTTCCCCCATTCGGAAATCTCCGGATCAAAGCGTACTTACAGCTCCCCGAAGCATATCGGTGTTCGTCCCGTCCTTCTTAGGCTTCTAGTGCCAAGGCATCCACCGTGCGCCCTTAGTAGCTTAACCTTCGATTCATTAGTCTTGATTGCTCAAGCTAAATCATCAGTTATTACTAAGTTATTGCATAAAAAATAATTATTGGATGTCGTTGTTTGTGCTATCTAGTTTTCAAGGAACATGGCTGATCATCAATGCTGCATTGCTGCTTCATTGAATAGCCTGTTTTGAAAGAATACAATCATTCTTTCAAAACTAAACGAAACGCTCATGTAAGGTTGGTAACGTCAGTTACCTTCGTAATTCTCCATAGAAAGGAGGTGATCCAGCCGCACCTTCCGATACGGCTACCTTGTTACGACTTCACCCCAATCATTTGTCCCACCTTCGGCGGCTGGCTCCATAAAGGTTACCCCACCGACTTCGGGTGTTACAAACTCTCGTGGTGTGACGGGCGGTGTGTACAAGGCCCGGGAACGTATTCACCGCGGCATGCTGATCCGCGATTACTAGCAATTCCGGCTTCATGCAGGCGAGTTGCAGCCTGCAATCCGAACTGAGAACGGCTTTATGGGATTCGCTTCACCTCGCGGTGTCGCTGCCCTTTGTACCGTCCATTGTAGCACGTGTGTAGCCCAGGTCATAAGGGGCATGATGATTTGACGTCATCCCCACCTTCCTCCGGTTTGTCACCGGCAGTCACCTTAGAGTGCCCAACTAAATGCTGGCAACTAAGATCAAGGGTTGCGCTCGTTGCGGGACTTAACCCAACATCTCACGACACGAGCTGACGACAACCATGCACCACCTGTCACTCTGTCCCCCGAAGGGGAACGTCCTGTCTCCAGGATTGTCAGAGGATGTCAAGACCTGGTAAGGTTCTTCGCGTTGCTTCGAATTAAACCACATGCTCCACTGCTTGTGCGGGCCCCCGTCAATTCCTTTGAGTTTCAACCTTGCGGTCGTACTCCCCAGGCGGAGTGCTTAATGTGTTAACTTCAGCACTGAGGGTGGAACCCCCCAACACCTAGCACTCATCGTTTACGGCGTGGACTACCAGGGTATCTAATCCTGTTTGCTCCCCACGCTTTCGCGCCTCAGCGTCAGTTACAGACCAGAGAGCCGCCTTCGCCACTGGTGTTCCTCCACATATCTACGCATTTCACCGCTACACGTGGAATTCCACTCTCCTCTTCTGCACTCAAGTCCTCCAGTTTCCAATGACCCTCCACGGTTGAGCCGTGGGCTTTCACATCAGACTTAAAAGACCGCCTGCGCGCGCTTTACGCCCAATAATTCCGGACAACGCTTGCCACCTACGTATTACCGCGGCTGCTGGCACGTAGTTAGCCGTGGCTTTCTGGTTAGGTACCGTCAAGGTACCGCCCTATTCGAACGGTACTTGTTCTTCCCTAACAACAGAGCTTTACGACCCGAAGGCCTTCGTCACTCACGCGGCGTTGCTCCGTCAGACTTTCGTCCATTGCGGAAGATTCCCTACTGCTGCCTCCCGTAGGAGTCTGGGCCGTGTCTCAGTCCCAGTGTGGCCGATCACCCTCTCAGGTCGGCTACGCATCGTCGCCTTGGTAAGCCATTACCTTACCAACTAGCTAATGCGCCGCGGGCCCATCCTGCAGTGTTAGCTCGAAAGCCAACTTTCAACATTGCACCATGCGGTGCGATGTATTACCCGGTATTAGCTCCGGTTTCCCGGAGTTATCCCAGTCTGCAGGGCAGGTTGCCCACGTGTTACTCACCCGTCCGCCGCTAAGATCAGGGAGCAAGCTCCCATCTCTTCGCTCGACTTGCATGTATTAGGCACGCCGCCAGCGTTCGTCCTGAGCCAGGATCAAACTCTCCGATAGAAAGCTTAATCTAGCTTTTAAAACAATGTTTGTTTCCGTAGAAACAACTACTTACATGGCGTTTCGTTCAGTTTTCAAAGATCGATTTGTTTCTTTCGTTGTCGTTTTCAGCGACTTTATTAATATACCATATTAACTCGGTCAGCGTCAACAACTTTTTAAAATCTTTTTTCGCGTCAACCGCTTCGTATCGGCGACCTATATAACTATATCAGGGTCACTTCAGATACGCAACCCCTTTTTCAAAAATTATTTCAGAAAAACAAAAAGGACTCATTATTCCACGAGTCCTCCTTCTTTATCCTATAATAATAAGCTCGATTGCAGCCAGCGCAACCAACCCTGGCACACCGAGAAAACCAGTGACTACAGCTGTTCCAGGATTGATGGGTACATGAAGATCAATAGGAGTTCCAAACGTGTTTAAGAAAAATAACAAAAGTGCTCCAATGGCGATTTTAATTAATCCCTGCCCGATCCACCTCATCGGCTTTAATGGCGCTCCCACAAATAGAAGTAATACGATACATAAAGCAAATAGCCCGATAATGAGTTTAGGGTCCATGGCTGACCTCCGCTCTATTTTTTCAGATTTACTAAAGCTTATGTTTGTCCAAATAAAAAAGAACGGGAAGTTTATCACTATCCCATTCTTATCTTTCTTCGCTTTGCTTCTTTTAATAGAAAGAAGTATTTTGCTTCATCAACTTTGAGTTTCGCAAGAACGGCACCTGAAGGCTCAACACTACGCTCTACGATTTCTTTTTGCTTGCTCCAAACACTTTTCAATTCATGTAGTGACTGAATCAAACTTTCATTAGACTGCTTACGTAAATATCCTTTACGCTTGAAGAACATGTTGTCACCTCCTGTACCTACAGCTCACGACGACCTTCCATCGCTTTAGAAAGTGTTACTTCATCAGCGTACTCAAGATCTCCACCAACCGGAAGTCCATGCGCGATCCGGGTGATGCGAATTCCTGTCGGTTTCACGAGGCGAGCAATATACATTGCAGTCGCTTCACCTTCTATTGTAGGATCAGTGGCTAGAATAATTTCCGTCACCTTATCATCCTGAAGTCTTTTTAATAGCTCTGGCACTTTAATATCCTCTGGTCCAATGCCCTCAACAGGAGAGATTGCTCCATGAAGAACGTGATAAAGACCAGTGTAGTCTTTCATTTTCTCGATAGCAATAACGTCTTTTGCATCTTGAACAACGCAGATAATCGATTCATCTCGATGACTATCTGAACAAATTCGACACGGATCTGTATCAGTGATGTGATTACAAATCGAGCAATACGTGAGTTGGCGCTTTGCATTCACTAGCGCCTTACCAAAATCAAGGACGTCATCATCATTCATTTCAAGAACGAAAAAAGCCAGGCGGACCGCCGTCTTTGGTCCAATTCCCGGCAATTTCATAAAACTGTCGATCAGTTTTGATATCGGTTCAGGATAATGCACTTACATACCCCCTAAAACATTCCAGGCATATTAAGACCCTGTGTGAATTTACCCATATCTTTGTTAACCAACTCGTCAACATTGCGAAGGGCATCGTTCGTTGCAGCAAGAACTAGGTCTTGAAGCATATCAATATCATCAGGATCAACGACTTCTTCTTTTACGATGACCTCAAGAATTTCTTTATGACCGTTTGCTTTCACAAGAACCATACCGCCGCCTGCTGTACCTTCAACGATTTTATCCTTAAGTTCTTCCTGAGCCTTCGCCATATCCTTCTGCATTTTCTGCATTTGTTTCATCATGCCGTTCATGTTTCCTCCGCCACCCATTCCACGTTTCATAAAAAATTCCTCCTTGTTTGTAATTAATTTTTTACGTTTGAATATCCAACAAGTCTTCACCGACCAGACGCCTTGCTTCAGCGATCAGCGGATCTTCTGCTGGCTCTTCGCCTTCTTTATCTGGTTCTGGCTCATCTCTCGTCTTTAAAAACTCTGAGCGAATTTGCTTCCACTCTTCTTCCACAATCGCAACCATTTCTAACTGCTTCCCAAGGGTGCGTGCTAACACCTGCTCAAGTGTGCCACGAATGTTATCTTTCGTGGCCATCTGACAGTGCATGTCGTATTGAAATGATAAGAGAAATGTATTCTCAGTTGCTGCCACCGGCTCACTATCCTTTAACCAGGCGTGAGCGGAGACTTTTTCCTGACGAACGTTCTCCATCACTTCTCCCCATACACTTTTCACTTTCATTAAATCCTGCTTTGTTGCTTTCTTCAGCATTTCTTTTATTCTACCATGAGAAACGCCGGATTTCTGTCGAGAAGGTTTAAATTGTTTCTTTGGTTTTGATGAATCTTGTGTTTCTTCAGTTTGCTTCACTGCAATACCTTTTTCCTTCAATGTGTGCAGTTCATTCTCAAGCTTCTGAATTCGATCAAGAAGCTCATTCTGATCTTGAGTCACTTGACTACTTGTTTCTTCCTGACAAATTTGCACGAGCGCGAGTTCAAGGAAAATTCGCGGATGATTCGTCCACTTCATTTCTTGTTGACTTCGATTCAGTGTCTCGATGACAGCATAGATCCATTCTTTCGAACAGTTATCACCAAGATGTTGAAACGTTTCATCGATTTTTACTCGTTCAACTACTTCTTCTAACTGAGGAGCAGTTTGATAAAGCAACAAATCACGATAGTAGTAGATCAAATCTTCTAGAAAACGCGCAGCATCTTTTCCATGATCCATTAACTCTTCTACAGCCGTTAATGCATCTGCAACATCTTTATTGTAGAAAGCCATCGCGATTTTCGAAATCATTTTTTGAGAAACGCTTCCTGTTACAGCAAGCACATCATCAAGGGCAACTTCTGCTTCACTATAGGAAATCGCTTGATCAAGAATACTAAGTGCATCTCGCATTCCACCATCTGCAGCGCGTGCTACTTGATAAAGCGCATCTTCTTTTACTTGAATATCTTGCGCTTCAATGATGGTTTGTAGTCGGCCAACAATATCTTGCGCAGTTATTCGCCTCATATCAAAACGTTGGCACCGTGAGATAATGGTCAAAGGAATCTTATGTGGTTCTGTTGTCGCAAGTATAAACACCACGTGCTTTGGAGGTTCTTCAAGTGTTTTAAGAAGTGCGTTGAACGCTCCAGTTGAGAGCATATGAACCTCATCTATGATATACACCTTATAAGAAACAGAACTCGGTGCATACTTCACCTTATCGCGAATATCACGAATATCATCGACCCCTGTGTTGGAAGCGGCGTCGATTTCAATGACATCTGAAATCGACCCATCGGTAATCCCTAGACAAGCTGAACATTCATTACATGGTTCAGCAACAGGCGCTTTTTCACAGTTGATCGCTTTCGCAATAATTTTGGCAGCACTTGTCTTTCCCGTTCCTCGAGGTCCTGTAAACAAATAGGCGTGAGAGATTTTTTGCTGCATGAGTGCGTTTTGAATTGTTCTTGTTACGTGCTTCTGTCCAACCACATCTTCAAAAGTTTGTGGCCGCCAAACACGATAGAGCGCTTGATAACTCATTCGCCTACTCTCCTCCTAACCTCTTCATACTTTACTATTATACCGTTTTAGGGCTTCTAATTCAAAAAAACAATCATAAGAAAACGACACTAAAAAACTCACCCTTCGAAAAGAGTGAGTTTGAACATTTAAATAAGTAAACCGTGCACCTTCCTTCGATAAAGCCACCACAGGCGTTACCTGAACAGTTAGCTCGATCCGGGCGCTCCCGCGGCACACAGAGGGTACCTACTTACTGCTGCTTCCTTCCGGACCTGACAGGGTTCGTAGGACTCTGTTGCGCAGGACCCGAATGTCAACACCACTTATTCAGGTCAGACCCTGCAGTGGCTAAACCTCGGGAAGGGATTCAGTCTCGCTATAGCGGATTGCGAGTACAGGGCACCGCTAATTCCCCACCTAGCACGGCAAATTTGATAACATTGTAAATGCACTCGAATGGTGCAAAATATAGTATATCGTGTTTTCACCTATTTAGCAACAGGTTTGATATACAGTTAATTGTAAATGGCGGAGGCGAGAGGATTTGAACCCCCGCAGCGCGTAAACGCCCTAACTGATTTCGAGTCAGTCCCCTTCAGCCAGACTTGGGTACGCCTCCATCCGTCGATGTCTGTTCGACACAAAAAAACTATATCATGTCTTTTCTTGATTTTCAACGGAAGACAATTCTTGTTTCTTGCGCATTTTTTCTTCTTTACGTTTGTCCCTTAATTCACGAAAGAAACCAGACAGCATGCTACCGCACTCTTCTTCACAAACACCTGCTTTCACCTCTGCCTGATGATTAAAGCGATGATCGTCAAGTAAATTCATCAATGTCCCCGCACAACCTCCTTTCGGATCTGCGGCTCCATAAACGACGCGTTCTACCCTCGAAAGTACAATCGCCCCACTGCACATTGCACACGGTTCCAGTGTCACATAAAGAGTACAGCCTGTTAGTCTCCAGGAGCCAACTTCTTGACAAGCAATATCAATTGCTAATAATTCAGCATGTGCAACGGAGCGCTGTTCTGTTTCTCTTAGGTTGTATGCCGAAGCAATCACATGTGCATCTTTAACAACAACAGCACCAATTGGAACTTCACCAATCGCTGCAGCCTTTTGTGCTTCATCCATAGCTAATCTCATAAAATGCTCGTCGTTTTCTATTTGACCTTGCATAAGTTGCCCTCCTTCAATATCGTTTTATCTATTATCCATTTGGGTAAACTACGCATTATTACAATTCAATTATAGAAAGAGGAGTTCACATGAGCAAAAAGCATATTGAACACAGCCATCAAAACACTTCCACCGCTCTTTTATTAATTGATGTCATTAATACGTTGGATTTCGAAAATGCTGAACTTCTGGCAAGATTCACGGAAGAAACAGCAGATAACATCGCTTTGTTAAAAAAACAGGCGAAGGCATTTGGCATTCCTGTTATTTATGTTAATGATAATTATGGCTTATGGCAATCTGATTTTAAAAAGGTGATCAACTATGCTGCCGAAGCTAATGGCCAACATCTGGTCGATCGACTCGAGCCTGAAGACGATGATTACACAGTTGTTAAACCGAAGCACTCTGGATTTTTTTCCACCCCACTTTCAACCTTATTAAAATATTTAAATGTTAACACCTTGATCCTGGCAGGATTCGCAGGAAATATATGCGTTCTTTTTACGGCAAACGATGCTTATATGAGAGAATACGATCTATACATCCCCTCTGATTGTTGTGCCTCAAATGTTAAAGAAGACAACGACTACGCTCTTAAACTAATGGAAGGAAACCTGAAAGCCGATACCCACCATTCCACAGCACTTAATCTGAATGATTTAATTGAAAAAGCCAATAACCGGAGCAAAACAACCGCTTATGGAGGTTAAGAAAACCCCCTCTACACTAGAAGAGGGGGCAAAACGTTATGAGCTCGTTTGAAAATAAGCTGGGCGTTGCTCAAATGCAGCATTTAAATAAGTAACCATCAGTTTGTCATCAAATAGCTTGCTTCCTTTACGCAGGCTCTGACAATATCCTTCTCGGAATTCAAGTCGATCAATCAAGAATGAATTTCCATATTCACTGCTTACCGTAACTTCAATAACGCGTTCTTTAGCAGTAAAAGAAAGTACCGTATCATTAATCTGGAAACGAACTTCTTCAAGGTATTTTGAGTGATAGAGACAAGTCATACAGCGGACCACTTCATAATAAGCACCGTCAGTCGTCACACGCTCCGTTTTGTAACGTTTCAAATCAGAATCGATGTACAACATCACATCCTGAACTTTTTTGGTCGAAA
Source organism: uncultured Bacillaceae bacterium (assembly GCA_963805895.1). Classification (GTDB taxonomy): domain Bacteria; phylum Bacillota; class Bacilli; order Bacillales; family Guptibacillaceae; genus Guptibacillus. The sequence goes on along the minus strand of CAWDWH010000009.1, from coordinate 85,583 downwards.
TCGCTAGCTGCACACTTGTATCCAACGATTGATAGAACCGTTTTTTAATGCCCACTTTATAGAACACCAGTCCCATGCACCAAGTCACAAGGAGAATGGGTAGCAAAATTGCAAGGGTTTCTTTTTCAAAAATTGTCCATTCGTAATACCAGATCAGGAATAAAACAGCAATCGAGAAAAGAATGCCAGCCAAAAATGTCTGCGGTCGATAATCACGAAAGTCACTCTCTGCTGTAGCAAGCTCCGCTTTTAACCATTCGAGCTCATATACATCAAAACGCTGCAACTCTTTCTGTTGCCAGGCTGAATCTTTCATCCAACCTTCAGAACGCTTATGATGAAGGAACCCTTTAAAAAAGTTATGTAGATGTGAATTCGTCTCCATTTTCCGCTCAATGGTTTGTCTGAAGACACGATCATATTGTCTGGCAATAGAGCTCATGCCTTGAGCGGCTATGAGAAGGATAAGCAATAATAAGAAAAGCTGCCCCCACGGGTTATCTGAGAAAACAGACTGCAACCCATCAACCATGGGACCAAGCTCTGATTTAAGATTGATTCCAACGGCTCGAAATAGTTCAGCCAATGTACCTTTCCAATCGTCCAACTTGAAAGCCCCCCCAACTCTTCAAACTATGTCTATCATATCACCTTTGCAGTGCTTTAGCTTGCATTTTTTAACAATGAATCTCACTCATTCGAAAGATTGACCACCCAATTTGTATTCACAAAAACAGGAAGATTCGTCACTTTCACCTGGATTTTTTTGGAACGTTCATAAAACCCACGATCAATCATAAATGTAACCCTTTCTTGTTCGTCACCAAGAGGCCTGATGTTACGTACTTCGTTTTTCTCATTTACCGCTTCTATCATCAAATGGTCTTTATCCATCAGGTTCACATAAGGACCATGTGACGCTACTTTATTGAAAAGTATATGAAATGTAACACCATGGTCATCGTAGAAAAGGCCCTCTTTCACCACTTCTGATCCATTTATCGTCATAACCGGCTCATCTATTCGATCTTCATAGGTAGATTGTTTGATTTGCTTATAGATTTCATACTGATTGGGATCAACATCAAAAACGATTTCTTCTGAAGAGGAAGCGGTCAATCCATAAAAATGTATGTCTTCCGGTAATTCTGTTCCTTTAGGAAATGAGGCCGTGTATTTCTCGTTTGCCACTTGCTCAAATAATAGCGGTGATAGCGATCCTTCTGGTGTGAGGATCGTCAACTCCATTTGAACGACTTCCTTATAAGGAGATTCAATCTCAAGTAATAGACGGCTATCAGACGGAGTCTCCTGCCACTCAGAAACAGTCACTTCAGCTCCTTCGAACTTTTTTGTTTCATCGATTGTAACAGTTTTCTTTTTTTCTTTGTCGTATTCATAGGATAGAGGAATGTTAACGATAGCTGATTGCTTTCCACTGACAATCGTTTTGATTGATCCAACCACTTCTTTAACAGGTTGATTCATCTTAGAATCAGTGACAGCTTGAAAAGTTCCCTTCATATAATAGCTTCCTTCAAACAGAACTCCCTCTTCTGTTTCCACTAATTCTAGAAGAGACGTTTCACCAGAGCCGTGTTCAACAACCAGACGATCTATTTTAGGAAGATCATCGATATCTCTTGATAAAACAAATTTACTGCCCGATACATCAACGTGATAGAAAACAGACAAATTGTAACGAGAATACCAGACTCCATCAACGTTCACCTTAAACTCATCTGGTAGAACTGTACGTTCAATTTCTTGATAGTTGCCAGACTGCATCGCTAAATCAAGTCCTGGCGTGATGGTTTTGAAGTAGGGAACAATGTCATCGCGGCTCTCAACGGACTGAACAACCGCTGATGGCTTCTTTTCATCTCCTATTAGCTTAAACGTTATAAACGCTACTCCCATAACAATAAGGAGCAAGACCCATTTCCGCTTCCCCATCATCAGCTCACTCATTTCCACTGAATCGTTCGTTACTCTTTCGCTAAACAGAAGGACAAATCCTTTTATGGAGAGCTTGGTGAAAATCAAATGGTAATTATTAAGAGTAGTAGTAAAAACGATCTTGAAAGTAATCGAATAGAATTGATACATATTTTTGAGGGATTTTACCTATACAGCAGTAACCACATGAAACTAAAGAAAATATTAAAGATAATAATTGCTATATTTGTTATAACCTTATTTATTACTTTAATAATTACATGCAAAAAGTTGCTTAATATAAATATTTATCAAAAAGTCTTAGATTTTATAGAATCCACTTGGAAGTTTTTTAACAAATAAGCCACATCTCGATCCAATACAGATTGAGACATGTCTTTTATTTCTGAGCAGTTTTCTTAACAACCTCTATATTTAAACTGGCTATTTCCTCAACCCTATCCCATTTACCAACTTGTCTAAATCTTTTTGAGTTGTCATTCCATTAATTGCAAACTCACCATTCTCTCCAAACTGAATTTCAATACGATTCGGAATATCTTTTAACTTATACTCTAATTCTGCATAACGAGGAGTAAGAAAATGATATCTTTGATTGGAAGATCCTTTCCATGGCATACTTAGATCCAATTTTGATTCCACAAAAGGGCCATCTATTAGAAGATCAGTAAGACTTAAAAGCTCATCACAGCTTGCACTGTTAAAACCTTTTATTTTCTCAATGGTATAACCACTAAATGTCATAATTGATAAACCTAATGATTTTACCCTTTTACTTAACCACAGAAGCCCGTCTGCTTGCTCAAAAGGCTCTCCACCAAGGAAAGTTACCCCTTCTATATTGTTTTCTTCAAAACTCTTTCTTATCTTATCGAATAATTCCTCACCCGTAATTGATGTCCCTCCGTCTTTTGGCCAGGTCCATGGAACACCACAACCCTTACAATGGATTGGGCAGCCTTGAACCCATAAACAAGCACGTTTTCCTGGACCTTCAACATTTGTAATTGGTATAAAACGATGGATTTGAAGTTCCATTAATAATCAACGATCCTTCCTGTCGTTTTTTCCTCCTTTGAAGATCTTTCCTTATTTGATACCTTTACATATGGACGAATTTTTTCAGCTATGTGTGGCTTCAAGTTCATTGATTCAGTAAAATCATTGTAAGATGAGAAACCACCTTTTTCTTCTCGGAGTATTACTGCCTTTTTAGCAAAAATCCCTCCGAAGTGAGGAACTTCAGTCAATTCATGTACTGTAGCTCGATTAAGATCAATTATTTCATTATTCTTTTCTACAGAGGCTACCGGTGTCTCAAATATGGATTTTTCCTGTCTTACATGACTTAATTAATTGGTTCACTTGGAGAATGAAAATGATATTCTGACTGAATTTCTTTTTTTAATAACTCATACCTGTCAGGATTTTTCTGTATCTCTTGCAGCCTCAGCAAATATTCTGGCCTTATCTTGAAGACATGGATTATAGAGATAATATAACCTATTAATAATATTGCAAAAGTCACATCGGTTATCCAATGGTCACTAGAGACTCCAGATGTAACTATCAATAAAATAAACGGTACACCGTAGATAAATCCAGCTTTAGTCCATTTCTTTTGTTTCACACGAGAAGCGATATAGAAAAACGGGATATAGTTAAAAAACCTAATGTAAGCAGAGAAAAAAGCATCAAATAAAATTTCTCAATTCCCATACCTTTCCTTTTGAAGTGATGGATTTAGACACTATTCATCCCTCCTTTCTTTTATTTTATTAACTGAAATTTCAGTTGTTAGCTCCGTTTCATAATACTCTTCTGTATAATCTGAATCGATTGTTTCCGCATCTAACAAAGACTCCAAGATGTTGATATAATCTAAGCACTGTTTACCTTTCATATTCTCTGTTTCAGCTATAATTTTACCGTTAGGACTTATATTAATTATTATTCTCTTCTCCATTAATACTCCCCCCTACGTAGTGACCTTGAATGTTAGGACGATACCGCGGTCTTGGTTTTCTTCTTCCGATTCTAATTCCATTCCATAATCTTTTGCCCTTCGGATCACTTTTTCATAAGTGTCTTTCCTTACTATAGAGGTGTATTCCATTTGTATATTCTCTATGAAATCTTCTGCCTCTTTCCGTTCTATTGATGGGTCAAAGAGAGCACTGTATTGTTGGTCGTCACCTTTTTCAAATAGAATATCCACATCAGCAACCGTTGATTTCAACTGATTATCATACAACCCTATATCTGCTCCATAATTACTTAAAGCTTGCTTTAACATGGATTCATCTTTTATTACAGTTGGAATTGAGTAATGATTATTACCTTCTAAAGTAGCTTGTCTTTTATCACTCACCACTTGGACTATTCCAATAGCGAGAGGTATCAATACTAATTCGATACTCATTTTATGCACCTCCTTGATTTAAAAATCGATTGTCCGACCGCCTCTAGTGGTTCGAATGTCATCTTTAGGTTCATCGTCTTTATCAATTACTATCTTACGAGTTATTCCGCTATATTCTGTCCGATCTTCTTGCGTTGTTGCCGTTACTGCTCGAACATTTGCCCATTCCCTTATAGCTCTAATCTGTTCATATTGCGTAACTGATAAAGGAACAGTATTGCTAATTACCTGTGTAAGGTCCTTCATTTCTAAACTACGATTATCTGAAAATGCCTCGAATAATCCTGCTATTACTGTTTGTTCAATCTCTGCACCGATAAATCCTTCTGTTAGATCCGCTAACTCTTCTAAAGTTGATTCTGTTCTGGAGAAATCACCTATAACCTCTGGATGCTTCAATCTTTTCTTTAGATGAATATCGAAAATAGTTTTTCGCTCTTTTCTAGTTGGTAGATCCACAAAAAATATTTCATCAAAACGTCCCTTACGTAAAAGCTCTGGTGGTAAACTTTCGATATTATTTGCTGTAGCTATCACAAAAACCGGCTTGGTTTTTTCCTGTAACCAAGTTAGGAAAGCACCAAAAATCCGGGTTGATGTACCACTATCCCCATTGGAGCCAGAACCACCAAGCCCTTTTTCGATTTCATCTATCCAAAGTATTGAGGGGGAAATAGATTCAGCTGTTTCGATAGCTTTTCTCATATTCTCTTCGCTACTACCAACCACCCCACTGAAAATCTTACCCATATCAAGTCTTAAGAGGGGTAGGCTCCACATAGAGCTTATTGCCTTCGCAATGAGACTCTTACCACAACCAGGAACACCAGTGATTAAAACTCCCTTAGGTGCTGGCAAACCATACTTCTCTGCTGATTCTAGCCAAGACTTATCTCTTTTATTAAGCCAACGCTTGATATTTTCTAATCCGCCAATGTCATCAACCTTTGGCTGATCTTGAATATATTCCAGAATCTCTGTTTTTTTGATCGTTTGTTTCTTCTCTGATAATATGTCCTGCACACTTTCAGCATCCAATCGACCGCGACTCACCATTGATAAAGCAAATGCATTCTCTGCTTCTTGCAAAGTTAAACCTAATGCAGCTTTTGCTAACCGCTCTTCCTCTTCTTCAATCAAATCAATAGAAATTCTCTCATTTCCACGATTCGCTTCAACCATTCCCCTTAACACCTTTTTGATTTCTTGGAAAGTCGGTAAACCGAAATCGACTATAGTAATTTCCTTTTGTAAATCAGTGGGTATGGACAGAATTGGCGAGGTGAAAACAACATTTTTGGGATTAACACTACTTTCTAAATTTGGAACCAAATCTCTAAGCTTTCTTATTACTCCCACATCTGCTGTGCGGTTTTCTGCTCCAAAATAGACATGAAAATCTTTTAGTATAAAAATAGCTGGTTCTGTGTACTTCTCTATGAACTCTAATACTTTTTGAGGTGACTTCGTATCACGTGATAACTTTTTCCCATTTTCAATAACACCCTCTGTCTGACTCCATGTAATTAAATGACGAGGAGTCTTTATCAAATCTATCTGTTGACTCACATATCTCAACTGATCAATTACTCTCTCTTCCTCCCATGTACTTACATATGTAAACGGGAATCTGGCGCGAAATAAGTTTGCAATTTGTTTAGTGAAAGCGTTTTCGAAACTCAATAAAATCATTCCTTTCTTACTTATCAATCTAGCATTTTCTACCTTGTATAATTATACCAGATTGATCTGACTTAAAAATACATACTGCGATTGTACTCTCTATAAAAATAGATTTTAAATCACATCTTTTCCCACATAAGCTTATTTTCTCCCTTGAAAAAAAGTCTGCTGACCTAAAAAAAACACCTCTTCAATACGAATACGAACATTAACTGTAAACGGTGATAAACCCACCACATTCGTCTTCTCATTCACTTTCTCTTCCTTCAAATAGATAATGTACCTACGAAGAATATCAGTGGTTATATGGGCTATATCGCTAATCTCTGGATAAGTCACATGTAACCAATCACAAAAGTATTTCATGATATTGTGATAATCCTTCATTGTTCTATCACGTACGCCTAACGTTTTTTTAAAGGTTATAAATTGTTCAAACGCATGTTCAATAGAATACTCTTGAATAGGCAAAGGTTTATCTAACGGGGCAGTTTGCCTACGTCGAACTATCTTTTTACCTTTACGTTCAGACACAAAAAAGACGCCTCCCTTCGAATACAAGTCATTTGATACTGACAAGTAAACGAAAGTAGACGTCTTCGGTTATGTAACTATACTTTATTTTAGACCGTATCCCTCCATTTAAGCTAACTGTTAGACTGACGTAGCAAAAACATTGGTGTGACGGTATTTAAGTAACCTATGGTGGCCCCGAGAGGAATCGAACCTCCGACCTGCGGTTTAGGAAACCGTTGCTCTATCCCCTGAGCTACGGGGCCGAATGAATAACATTATACAATAAAAAACTAGAAAGCAAAAGAGAATTGAATCATAATAATCGCGCGATCGATGGATCGCGCGACTGCCGTTCATTTCCCCCAATTAGTTATTCCGTTACCCAGCTCTTCATATAGCCCTCATCTTCATATTTTTGAACATGTTCAATGACCTTAAGTGGCCGGAACGTATCAACCATCACAGCAAGCTCAAGCGTTTCTTTTTTGCCGATGCTTGCTTCGATTTTTCCTGGATGTGGCCCATGTGGTATACCAGAGGGATGTAAGGTAATGGAAGCCTCCTCGATCCCTTTACGACTCATGAAATTTCCTTCCACATAATAAAGAACTTCATCACTATCGACATTACTATGAAAATAGGGTGCTGGAATCGACTCTGGATGATAGTCGTATAGCCTCGGGACGAATGAACAGACAACAAAGTTATTTCCTTCAAATGTTTGATGGACTGGTGGAGGCTGATGAACCCTTCCTGTTATAGGTTCAAAATCTTTAATATTGAACTTCCATGGATAAAGATAGCCATCCCAGCCAACAACGTCCAGAGGATGGTGATCGAAGACATGGCGATGCAAGCCACCTCTTGTTTTCGTGAGCACTTCAAACTCACCCTTTTGATCGAAGGAGACGAGGCGATCCGGTCCATCTAAGTCTCGTTCACAGAAAGGACTATGCTCCATTAATTGACCATACTCATTACGGTATCTCCGCGGAGTTGTAATCGCGCTGTTCGCTTCCAAGACAAGCCAACGGTTATCCACCCCTTCAGGAATAACGCGATAGATGGTCCCAATTGGCATCACGATGTAATCACCAGGTTTGTAGGAGAGTTCACCGAACATCGTTTCGATTTTCCCAGACCCGTGGTGCACAAAGAAAAGCTCATCTCCATCACCATTTCGATAAAAACACTTCATTGGTTTCGTTGGATTTACCACACCAAGAATGACATCCTCATTCCCCAGGAAATAACACCTATCGACAACGGCATCCCCTTTTTTGTCGTATCCCGCTGTTCGGAAATGACGATGTCGGAGAGCACCTTCTCCTTCAAACTCCGGGGCTGTGCTTTTTAAGTAGGTTGCTTCTTTTACTGCTGTAGGAAAATGGTGATGATAGAGTATGGACTGTACACCTGAAAACCCTTTTGTCCCCATTACTTGCTCACGATAAAGGGAGCCGTCTTCCTTTTTAAAGGTAGTATGCCGTTTGTGAGGAATGTTTCCCATCTTCTTATAATAGACCATCCTCTTCCTCCTCTCCTATGACATTCGAAAGAGTACCTAGGTGTGAAATGGATAGATCAACTCGATCACCAGGATTCAAGAAGTTTCGTCCATTCTGTTCAAGAATACAGCCACTGCCCACTGTGCCCGATCCAATAACCTCACCAGGATATAACGTGACACTACTTGAAGCCTGTTCAATCATCTGAGCGAATGAATAGTACATCTCATGTGCATTTCCCGAGGAATAACGTTCACCATTCACAAAAGCTTCCATTCTAAGATCCAGACGATCCTGATTTTGTGGAAGTTCATCAGGTGTAACAAGAAAAGGTCCAAATGAAGTAGCAAAATCCTTCCCTTTTGCAGGGCCGAGACCGACCTTCATTTCTTTTGCCTGAAGATCTCTTGCACTCCAGTCGTTCATGATCATATAGCCAAAAATATAATCAGCAGCCTGATGCGCTTTAATGTTACGACCTTCTTTCCCAATCACACATGCAATCTCAAGTTCGTAATCAAGCTTCTTACTAGAAAGAGGACGAGTAATCATGTCATCCGGCCCTTTCACTGCAAGATGATTCGAGAAATAGAAAACTGGGATCTCATACCATTCTGGTACGACATCAAGCCCTCTTTTCCCCCTCGCATTGAGGACATGTTCTTCAAAAGCATAGAAGTCTCTGATGCTTACTGGACGCTTAAGTGGGGCGTGTAAAGTAACATCTTCAAGTTCATAGCCATCATCGGAACATTTCTCAATAATGGATTTATACTGATCATAGTTAGCAATGATCGCCAAAAGGTCCTCTGGAATTGCTCCGTCAGCTTCATTTAATGCGATAATACGCCCTTCTTTATAAACACCTGCTTGTATTCTACCCTCAACTTCGAATGTTACGAATTTCAAAGATCTCAGCTCTTTCCATCAGGTGTTGTTTTACGCACAAGTGTAAATGTATCTGCCATCGCCTTCGTATATTCTTGACCTGCTAAACGACCTACCGGCTGCAGCAACTCTGTATCAATCTTGCCATCTTTGTATAATTCATCACGTACATGAACCATGATGACTTTCCCAATGACAAGACTACCCGCGCCTTCGTGATCACCAAATTCGACAATCTGATCCAGAACGCATTCCAATTGAACATCACTCTCTTGTACCCTCGGAGGTCGAATAAGTTCACTTTCAGCTTTCGTTAGACCAGATTCAAGAAACTCATCCGTTCCTTTTTTAAAGGGTGTTGCACATTCATTCATTTGTTCAGCAATTTTCTCACTGACAATATTGATAACAAATTCTTTCGATTCTTCAATGTTCAGAAGCGTATCCTTCTTTTCCCCTTCACCTGCTTTTCGCATAGGTGCAAAACAAACCATCATCGGATCTGCACATATACCGGTAAAAAAACTAAAAGGAGCAAGGTTCACCTCTCCGCTTCCATTGATACTAGAGACGAAAGCAATGGGGCGAGGTAAAACCGATCCAATCAATAGTTTATAAGCATCCTTCCAGGCTAACGTATCAGGTTGAACTTTCATGAAACAGGCAACTCCTTTTTTAATAGGTTGCAGCTACACTTCTATAAGTTTCCTCTTCGTTCCTGCTCCCGCTCAATTGCCTGAAACAAAGCTTTAAAGTTCCCTTCCCCAAAGCCTTTTGCACCTTTACGCTGGATGATTTCAATAAATAGAGTCGGACGATCAACGACTGGTTTCGTGAAAATTTGGAGCAAGTAGCCTTCATCATCGCGATCAACAAGGATTTTTAACTCACGTAACTTATTAATCTCTTCATCGATCTCTCCTACACGTTCGGTTAGGACATCATAATAATCGTCTGGGGTTTCAAGGAATTCTACTCCGCCTGCGCGCAATTTCCCAACCGTATCTACAATGTCATTGGTGAGGACAGCGATATGCTGAACACCAGGTCCATTGTAGTAATCGAGGTACTCTTGAATTTGTGATTTACGCTTTCCGTTGGCTGGTTCGTTAATAGGGAATTTAATTCGTCCTCCGTTATGCATCACCTTAGACATAAGCGCTGAATATTCTGTGCTAATATCATCATCATCAAAATGAATCATTTGCTTAAAGCCCATGACGTTCTCATAATAGGAAACCCATTCTTCCATCGATTCCACATTTCCTACGCAGTGATCGATGCCGAGCAGTCCTTTATCATCTGAAGGAATGTTTCCTTCAAATTTCGTGAATCCAGGTAGAAAAATTCCAGGATAGTCTTTCCTCTCAACTAGCGTGTGTATTGTATCACCGTAGGTTCCAATTACCGCCATCTTTACGACACCATGCTCGTCCTTGTATTCTTTTGGCGGACTCAATTCGATCGCACCACGTTTCGACGCTTCTTTGTAAGCGGTTTCAACATCTTCCACAGTAAGAGCGATATCCTTCACACCGTCTCCATGTAATTTGACAAACTCTGCAATTGGATGATCATTCGACAATGCTCCAGACAAAACGAGACGGATATTATTCTGCTGCAAGACATAAGAAACCTTTTCACGATCTCCTGTTTCAAGACCTGAATAAGCAACGGGCTTAAATCCAAACGCTTTACAAAAATAATGACTCGCCTGCTTTGCATTTCCAACATAAATCTCCAAATAATCGACATCATGAACTGGGAAAAAATCAGCGGTATCCTGTTGATTCTGGTTCAACATTTGTTCCTGCATAATGATCCCTCCAAAATTAGTTTGTCACTCAGCTTAAACGTATAGCTTTTTCTCTCACCTTTCAAGAACATACGCTAAAGCCATAACGCAGTGAATGAAAAGCGGAGACGAACGTTTAGAAACAAAGATATTGGAACTCTTGAACTAGAACACGTCTTTCATGTTCTAGTTCAAGAGTGAAATAGCAGAGTTTCTGCGAGTCGTAACTGGATCATGAAAAGCGGAGACGAGCGTCAAGAAACGAAGACACTTCTAATTCGCTGAATTCTTTTTGAATCGAACAGGCAATCAGTCTGTCGAAGATTGATATTCGTCCATATTGAGACAGCTTTAAAACAATTACTTCATCAATAGGGGCTTATTTCGCTTTTCTTTCAAAATAACTCGACATTGGATAGATTGTAAGACTTTGAAAAACAAGTGATAGAAACACAGCGCCAAATGCAAGGGAAATCACCGCTCCATTACCAGAGCCATACTCTGATTCTAGTCCAAGTAAAAGGGCAACGGACATTGTGCCGCGTATGCCGGACCAGGTAACGAGTGAAATGTCTTTCCAGTTAAATTCATTTCGCCATGTTGAAAAAGATTTAATAATAACGGCAAGAACAACAAAGCGAACCAAAATAGAAGCTAGAAATATAATACCTGCGAATATCCAGTGATTGAAGTCGAGATAATTGGTTGTTTCAATTCCAATTAACAAAAAGATCAATGCTAGAATACTCGGCTCCACCACTTCCCAGAAACTGTTCAAGTATTCTCTATAGTGAGACTCCTTAATAAGGCCATCTAATTCATAAGAAAGCATAATGCCAGCTGCAACGACAGAGAGAACTCCTGAGACACCTAACAGTTCTGCGACATAAAAACTTCCATAGGCAAGTACGATACTTAACATAACCTGGTATTGCCGTTGATGGGTAAAATAGATTGCTCTGCAAACGACCCACCCAAATAGTCCACCAATGGCGACCCCACCTAGTGATACAAGGATAAAATCATAAGCAAAGCTAGCGATGGAAAAGCTCTCTCCACCAAGATACATCCCAGCAATGACAGTGAAGAGCACGATGCTTGTTCCATCGTTTACCATCGATTCGCCTTCAACTACATCAGCAATCTTTGGATCCTTTGAAGCCTGCTTTAATATTGTTACAACAGAAACAGGATCGGTCGGCGTTAGAATCGAAGCAATCAACAAAGCACCGACAAATGATAAGGTTAAAAACGGTCCGCTCACCACTAATAATAGAACACCTAGAAGGAGTGCACTTAATAATAGCCCAAGTGTACTTAAAGCAGCGATAATACCAGCATGCTTTTTCAAATGGTCGAATGGGAATTGATAAGCGGATATAAATAAGAGTGCAGGTAGAAACCATTCAAAAATAATTTCTTTCGTTATATGTACGGAAGTGAAGAAAGGAATAAAAGATAAGACGATACCAAGGAGTAAAAGAACGAGTGGTGCAGGAAAGTTTTTTTGTTTGTTATCAATTGTATAGACTAAGTAACCTAGAAATAAGAGAATCACTATTTGATATGAATCCATGTTTCCACTCCTTTCCATCTGTTACAATTCCCTTGCACAAAGAGGTCAAACCGGTAGGCTTTATTTACCTCTAACTTGCATGTTTTATCCCTGTCAACAAATCAAGGTCTATGCTACAATAATTCTTGTCTATTAAAAGCTAGGAATAAAGAGAGCTAAAAGAATAGGTCTGCTACTGGAAACGACGGAGGAGGATACGTATGAACCAGACCCCATTTATTGCCGTCGAAGGCCCCATCGGTGTTGGAAAGACTTCTCTATCTCGAGCAATCGCGTCTCATTATCAATTTGAGCTCTTTCAAGAGATCGTAGAAGAAAATCCCTTTCTCGGTAAGTTCTACGACGATATTGAAGAATGGAGCTTCCAAACCGAAATGTTTTTTCTAAGCCATCGATATAAACAATTAGAAGAAATGGAAAAGCACCATTTATCAAAGCAACTTCCCGTTATTTCTGATTACCATATTTTTAAGAACAAGATTTTTGCACAACAGACGCTTAGTGACGTACACTTTTCTAAATATATGAAGATCTATGATATTTTAACCGAGGGAATGCCTGAACCAAACGTCATTATATATTTGAATGCAAGTCTTGATACGCTACTAAATCGGATCTCACAACGAGGAAGACAAATTGAGAAAAGTATTGATCCTGCCTATCTTGAACGTCTTTCTTCTGATTATGAACGATTTATGCAGGAATTTGAAGCACATCATCCAGATATTCCTGTCCTTCGTTTCAATGGCGATGAGATGGATTTTGTATCGAATGAGCAGGATCTACAAACCATTTTCGAATCCCTCGAACAAACATTGAAAGAAGGAGACCCTGTTAAATGAATCTCAGAGAAAAATACAACATTCCACAGGACGCAGTGATTACAATCGCAGGTACTGTAGGGGTGGGGAAATCCACCATCACAAGTTCACTTGCTAACGCATTACAATTTCGAACATCACTTGAAAAAGTTGATAACAATCCTTATTTAGAAAAATTTTATAACGATTTCTCACGCTGGAGTTTTCATCTGCAAATCTATTTTCTTGCAGAACGATTTAAAGAGCAGAAGAGAATGTTTGAATATGGTGGCGGCTTCGTTCAAGATCGCTCTATTTATGAAGATACTGGTATTTTCGCAAAAATGCATTATGAAAAAGGCACTATGTCGAGCGTTGACTATGATACGTATACAAACCTTTTCCAATCAATGGTTATGACACCTTTCTTCCCTCATCCTGACTTAATGATTTATCTAGAAGGATCCTTCGATGATGTCGTTGACCGGATTAAAGAGCGTGGACGTCCAATGGAACAACAAACTCCAACTGCTTACTGGGAAGAAATGTACGAGCGCTATACGAATTGGATTGACAGCTTCAATGCTTGTCCCATCCTTCGTTTAAATATCAATGAGTATGATCTTGTTAATGATCCTTCATCGATCGAACTTATTTTAAAGCGCATTGAACAGAAATTCCATCAGATTCCGTCGTCATTAAGTAGATAATACAAAAAAGCTATCCAAATAGGATAGCTTTTTTAATGTCTATTTTGACATTAAAAAAACCACTGTCGGCGATGACAGCGGTCAAAATATAATCTCCAAATTATATGCGCGTTGGTTATTAATTAGTAAATGGAGGAGGAAGAGGGATTCGAACCCCCGCGGGCGATGAAGCCCCTGTCGGTTTTCAAGACCGATCCCTTCAGCCAGACTTGGGTATTCCTCCGTGTCAAAAAGTTATTAACTAACTGCGACAAATAATATAATATCATCGTATTGAAGGAATGTCAACGAGTTCTCAAAACTTTTTTCGAAAGATTTTATTTCACTTAAATACCTTGATGATTTAAAAAGAAATTCGTCGAAAATTAACTGTCCTTACTGTACACTACTCTTTCAAAAAAATAAAGAGCAGAGATGTCTCTGCTCTTTACCGCCTTTATTTAATAACTTCGCGTCCACCCATATATGGACGAAGAACTTCAGGAACAATGACTGACCCGTCTTCTTGTTGGTAATTCTCTAAGATTGCGGCCACAGTTCTGCCAATTGCTAATCCAGAACCGTTCAATGTATGAAGGAATTCTGGCTTACCATTCTTTTCTCTACGGAAGCGAATGCCTGCACGACGCGCCTGGAAGTCTTCAAAGTTACTGCAAGAAGAAATTTCTCGATACGTGCCATAGCTTGGGATCCATACTTCAATGTCGTATTTCTTCGCTGCAGTAAAGCCGAGATCAGCTGTACACATGCTCATAACACGATAAGGAAGCCCAAGCAGTTGGAGCACTTTCTCAGCATGTCCAGTGAGTTTCTCAAGCTCATCATAAGAATCTTCAGGCTTCACAAAGCGAACAAGCTCTACTTTGTTAAATTGATGTTGTCGAATCAATCCACGCGTATCGCGGCCAGCAGATCCAGCTTCAGAACGGAAGCAGGCACTAAATGCCGTGTAAGCAAGTGGAAGATCTTCCCCGTCCATAATTTCATCACGATGGAAGTTCGTAACGGGTACTTCCGCTGTTGGGATTAAGAAGTAGTCTTCTTCACGAATTTTAAATGCATCTTCTTCAAATTTAGGTAGCTGACCAGTTCCAGTCATGCTCTCACGGTTTACAAGGTATGGAGGCAGAATCTCTTCGTAGCCATGCTCAGATTCATGCAGATCCATCATAAAGTTAATCAAAGAACGTTCAAGACGGGCTCCAGCACCTTTATAGAATGCAAAACGACTGCCCGTCACTTTTGCCGCTCGTTCAAAGTTAATAATATTGAGATCTGTTGCGATATCCCAGTGAGGCTTTGCTTCGAAGACAAAATCATTTTTCTCTCCCCACGTACGGATTTCAATGTTATCATCTTCCGTTTCACCAACAGGTACGCTATCATGTGGGATGTTTGGAATTTGAAGAAGAATCTGTTCAAGCTCAGCCTCAACAGTGCGAAGTTCTTCATCAATTGTTTTAATCTTATCGCCAACTTCTCGCATTTCTTTAATAAGATGATCCGCGTCTTTCTTGTCACGTTTAAATGCAGCAACATTTTTAGATGCTTCATTACGCTGTCCTTTTAACTGTTCTGTTTCAGCGATAAGGTCTCTTCTACGCTGATCAAGCTCTTCAAACCGATCAAGACCTACTAGATCTTCCCCACGCTTGGATAGCTTTACTTTCACTTCTTCAAAATTCTTGCGCAAATACTTTAAATCGATCATGCTTTTTCCTCCTTTTATAATGAATGATAAACGCGTTAACGAAATGAATATTAGGGTTGTAAAGTATAATTGAATACAAAAAAGCCCCCATCCCCTATAAAGGGACGAGAGCTACCCGCGTTGCCACCCTGATTGCAGACAATTGCCTGCCTCTTAACAGAATAACGGTCTGCTCCGAGAAAGCCTACTTCATTCAGCATTCTACTCAGGGATGGATTCACAGGGTTCAATGATCGATTCGCACCACACATCGACTCTCTAGGCATTGAACATCTATTACTAATTCCCGTCAACGTTTTCGTTTATCATTCGTCTAATACAGAAAAAGAATTTTCTTCTTCTTGGTACGTTATAATTTACACGAAAAATTACTCTGTTGCAAGTCCTTCTTTCTTAAACTCCAAAACCATATCGATAAACATTTGATGCATGCGATCATCGTCTGTTAGTTCAGGGTGGAAAGCACATGCAAGAAAACGACCATGACGCGCAGCTACAATTTTTTCATTGAACGTAGCAAGCACTTCCACACCTTCTCCAACTTCTTCAATATAAGGAGCGCGAATGAAGACACCTAGGAAGTCTTCCTCTAATCCTTTTATCGGTAATGGGGCTTCAAAGCTTTCACGCTGACGTCCGAATGCATTTCTTTTTGCCTTCACGTCCATCACACCAATATGTGATCCATCTACTCCTTCAACATGCTTAGAAAGAAGAATTAATCCAGCACACGTACCGAAGATCGGCTTCTCAGCTGCAAAAGCCTTAAGCGGCTCTAAAAATCCATATTGATCAATTAAACGACGCATCGTTGTACTTTCTCCGCCAGGCAGCACGAGACCATCTAAATCCTCAAGCTGTTCTACACGTTTTACAACAATGATTTCTGCTTCTTTTGTTTCAAGTGCTTTCACATGTTCTCGGATTGCACCCTGCAGTCCAAGGACGCCCACTTTCACCATACTGCTCTCGACTCCTTCTCTTTATCTAAGTAAGAACCCCACCTAATATTACTCAGGTGGGGAATCAATGTTTTACCAGCCGCGTTCTTGCATACGGTCTGATGGTTTAAGTGAAGAAATTTCAATACCTGGCATTGCGATACCAAGGTTTTTAGAAATTTTGGCAATCAATTCATAATCCTGATAGTGAGTTGTTGCTTCCACGATAGCTTTAGCAAACTTCTCTGGATTATCTGATTTGAAGATTCCTGAACCAACGAATACGCCGTCAGAACCAAGTTCCATCATTAGAGCTGCATCTGCAGGAGTTGCGATGCCGCCAGCAGCGAAGTTAACAACAGGAAGACGACCAAGCTCTTTAATTTGAAGAAGAAGCTCAAATGGCGCCTGAAGGTTTTTCGCTTCTGTCATCAGTTCATCTTCAGACATGCTTGAAATCTTGCGGATTTGGGATTGAATAAGACGCTGATGACGCACAGCTTCAACAACGTTTCCTGTTCCTGGTTCACCTTTGGTACGAAGCATTGCAGCACCTTCACCTACGCGGCGTAGTGCTTCACCAAGGTTACGCGCTCCACATACAAACGGAACAGTGTACTTGCGCTTATCAAGGTGGTATTCTTCATCAACTGGAGTTAGAACTTCACTTTCATCAATGTAGTCAACACCCATTGATTCAAGAACGCGCGCTTCTACAATATGACCAATACGGCATTTTGCCATAACTGGAATAGATACAGCATTAACAACGTCTTCTACGATTGTAGGATCAGCCATACGGGCAACGCCGCCTGCTGCACGAATATCAGATGGTACTCGTTCTAGTGCCATTACAGCTACCGCACCAGCTTCTTCTGCAATCTTTGCCTGCTCTGCATTAACAACGTCCATAATAACGCCGCCTTTTTGCATTTCAGCCATACCACGTTTTACACGATCTGTACCTGTTTGTTGATTCATCTATATTCCTCCCATATATATATTGGAAAACGTCTTTAACTGATAACCATCTATCAAACGCCTTTATTGTAACATTTTTTTATGAGTTGTCCTATCACATGTGCAGTGATTTCGTAAAAGATTTAGAAAAATACTCTTCGATTGTATAATCGAAGAGTATTTTTCCCACGAATGGTGCCTTTTATTAACTAAAGAGACCTTTCACTGAATCTGCTACACTTGTCCATACGCCAGAGAAGAATCCACCAATCGAACGCATAGTCAAAGTGAACCAACCTGCTTTTTCGACAGATTCCGTTGCAACGAGCGGAACAGATGATCCTTTGTCACCTGTTATGTAACCAAAATCTTCACCAGTTGATTTCAGAACAACCTGCCCAACTTGATCGCCTTCTTTAATTGGTGCAGTTAGTTCTCCATCTTCTGTAAGAAGGGATTTATCCATTTCGTAGCCGAGGTCGTAAGGTGATTTTGCACCTTTTTCAGCCACGACGCTAAATGTTTTACCAGCAGCAACGTTAACTTCTTTTTCTTTACCTTTTACAACATCAACTTTGGAAGCCTTCTTTACCTTATCACCTTTTTGTACAATTGTTTGTGACTCAAAATTGTCAAATCCAAAATTAAGTAGCTTTGATGCCTCTTTAAAGCGTGCTTCATGGGACGCTGTTTTCATTACAACAGTGATAAGTCGAAGATCTCCTTGTTTCGCAGTTCCTGTAAATGCGGAACCAGCAAGATCTGTTGTGCCTGTCTTAAGCCCATCAATTCCTTTTACTTTATACTTGTCTGCATAAACAAGTGAAGGAAGAAGCCAGTTCCAATTGTCCATTTCTATTTCATCAGAAGTGCCTTCACGGAACGTTTTCTTCGCTATACTTGCTGTATCCAATACTTCTGGATAATCTTTTATCAAATTATAAGCAAGAAGAGCAGTAGAACGAGCAGACATCATGTTTTCTTCATCGGAATCACCGGCAGGATACTTTCCATTATAGTCGCGATTATTTAAACCGGTACTATTAACAAATTTGTATTCTTGCATGCCCAATTCTTTCGCTTTGGCATTCATCATTTCAACAAATTTTGTTTCATTTCCTGCAAGGTGCTCAGCGAGTGCCATTGTAGCAGCATTTGCAGAATAGATTGCCATTGCTTCATACAATTCTTTTACTGAATATTCGTCATCCACTCGAAGGGGTACATTAGAAAGAGCTCGATTCTGGGAAAGTTTATGAATCGGTTCACTAATGGTGACTTTATCATCCCAGCTGATTTCATTCTTTTTAATTGCTTCGAGCAATAAGTATTCCGTCATCATTTTTGTCATACTCGCAGGCGAGAGCGTTAGTTCAGGATCTTTTTGATATAAGATCTTTCCTGAATCTGCATCAATTAAGATCGCTGCTTCTGCATTTACTTCTGGTGCTTCTGCAGCCTTTGCAGTGCTACCATTACCAAATGTTCCTGCTAGTAGTAATACAAACGCCATGGTTACGATCATGGCTTTTAAACCAAGGTTTTTCAACCCCTACACCTCCAAATAAGTCTCACATAACCGCTATTCTATCACACCTAAAATTAAAAAAATAGATAGAGGAAAGCTCCCCTATCTACTTTTCAAACGTATTGAGCTATTTTTGTCACACACCTGTTATAACTTCAGTCTAAAGCACTAGTTAGACGGAATAGTTTGGTGCTTCTTTCGTAACCTGAACATCGTGTGGATGACTCTCACGAAGTCCTGCACCAGTGATACGAACAAATTGGCTATCTTCACGGAGAGAGTTAAGGGTTTTTGTTCCACAGTAACCCATACCAGAACGGAGACCACCGATTAGCTGATGAATCGTATCAGTAAGTGGTCCTTTGTAAGGAACACGTCCTTCAATTCCTTCAGGAACGAGCTTAGACATATTTTCCTGGAAATAACGATCTTTACTTCCCTTTTCCATTGCTCCAATCGAGCCCATACCACGATATACCTTAAATTGACGACCTTGATAAATTTCACGTTCTCCCGGGCTTTCGTCAACACCTGCAAGGATACTACCAAGCATTACTGCATGGCCTCCTGCAGCAAGAGCCTTAACGATGTCTCCAGAGAACTTGATGCCTCCATCTGCGATAATGCTAATACCGTGTTTACGAGCTTCTGTTGCACATTCATAGACGGCTGTGATTTGAGGTACACCAACACCCGCAATGACACGAGTGGTACAAATTGAACCAGGTCCAATACCTACCTTAACAACATCAGCACCAGCATCGATAAGGGCTTTCGTTCCTTCAGCAGTTGCTACGTTACCTGCAATAATCGGAAGGTCAGGAAAGGCGCTTTTGATTTCACTTACTTTCGTCATAATACCTTCTGTATGTCCATGAGCAGAATCTAATACAATGACATCAACACCTGCTTGCACAAGCTTTTCAACTCGCTTCAGTGCATCTGTTGTATTACCTACTGCTGCACCGACAAGAAGGCGGCCTCTACTATCTTTAGCTGATTGTGGAAACTGGATAACCTTTTCAATATCTTTAATCGTAATAAGACCTTTAAGCGTTCCATCATCGTCAACCAGTGGAAGTTTTTCAATGCGATGCTTTTGAAGCACTCGTTCAGCTTCTTTTAATGTCGTACCTACAGGAGCAGTTACAAGATTTTCTTTCGTCATCACATCGTTAATTTGGATAGAATAATCTTCGATAAACCGAAGATCACGATTAGTAAGGATACCAACAAGCTTACGTTCCTCATTAACAATGGGAACACCTGAAATTCGATACTTGCCCATCAGATGCTCAGCATCGAAAACTTGATGCTCTGGTGTGAGAAAGAAAGGATCAGTAATAACACCACTTTCAGATCGCTTAACGCGATCGACATGCTCGGCTTGCTCTTCCATGGACATGCTTTTATGAATAATACCCAGTCCACCTTGTCGCGCCATAGAAATCGCCATAGGTGCTTCGGTTACTGTATCCATACCTGCACTAATAATTGGAACATTTAATTCAAGATCTTTAGTTAGCTTAGTTGCGACCGATACTTCCCTTGGTAGAACATCTGAAAAAGCTGGTGTTAGTAATACATCATCGAAGGTTAACCCTTCTTTAGCAAATTTTGTTTCCCACATCCCTTTCATCCTCCTCTAATCGAATAGTCCGAAATTTTATTAGTAGCTTATCAATTGGTTAAACTACTGTCAAGAAAGATAGAATAAGTTTGAATTATCAAACACGGAGGGCATAATATGGGATATTCTGGACATCGTCACACAAGTCATTATGCGTACCATTCTGCCTCATATGTTCAGCAATATCTGAAGAGATGTTATTCTAACATTGAACTTCAAGATGCAGAACGGAAAAGTTACGATACATGCTATCGATTTATGTATTTCATTGAATATGGAGAACGCTATTATCGCCATGCAGCATCAGCTGAAACAGAACTCAAACCAATTCTATTGTTTTATGGGATGATACAGCTGTTGAAAGCATGTCTCCTAACTCTTGATCCTAATTATCCGGGTGATACGCATGTCCTCGCACATGGGGTTACTTCTCGCAAGCGTAAAAAAAGACACTATTCATTTTTACAGGATGAAGTGAAAGGACAAAAGAATGGTCTGTTTGAATACTTTTCAAGAAAAATGTTTCATGTGAAACAGGTAGAAGGTGAAAAGTATAGAATGGAGGAACTGTTTGCACTCATTCCAGAAATCAATCATCTTTTTGAAAAACTTTTAGGAAGGACTACTAGCTATCAAGCCATTCCACTTACTCCTACTACTTTCACCATTCAATCATGTATTCTCGATTCTTTAAATATGACAATTGAACGGTTTCAATCATATCTTCACCAACAAGGAAGCGCAAAGATAAATGTTTTGTCCCAAAATCGAGAGTTCATCACTCTGAATGTTGATGAGGGTCTCACAAGTGATTTATATGGCCGCCCCTTCCTATCTACCCAACATGGACTTTATCTTCCTTCAGAGCGGTCGCAGTACAATCCTATAGCAGAAGTGATGGCTCACTACCTGGTTCTATATAATCTGAGTATGATTTGTCGATATGAGACCGAATGGTGGGGAGATCTTTTTCACACACAGGAGTCAACAGATCTTCCATTTATATTGCAATTTCTAGAGGTAACTTCAGAAAAGATTCCCCATTTATTATATGGATTTTTAGACGCTCAGTGATAAGAGGGTAGGATGATGACTGTATGGGGAGGATAGATGATGATTGCTTGAATATGTATTGCAGAAAATAAGTGTTCCTATTATGTTTGAGATATTCTCTATAAAAAATCGAATTGTATTACGGGATTTAGCTGATTTTCAATCGTTTATCCGCGATAGTTGAGATATATCCGCGAAAATGAGGGTTTTATCCGCGCTTTTCGTGATATATCCGCGAATTTGAGATTTTATCCGCGAACTAGATCTTTCGCTAGTCAAAAACATAAAAAAAGCGAGAGACCATTTGGTCTCTCGCCTTTCTTCTTTGCCCAGCGACGTCCTACTCTTGCAGGGGGAGATCCCCCAACTACCATCGGCGCTAGAGCTTAACTTCCGTGTTCTCATACGGGTCGCGATAAGCGGCGAACTTCTTCGTCAGCTGCGCGCTGCCAGATCCTCATGGATCTCCTGAATATCCACTCCGGTCTGCCATCACTTGCTTCCTCGCATTTCTTGCTTCTCCCACCCCTACGAAGTTTTCGAAGAAGTCTTTTATTGTCTTTCATGAAGGTTATCCTCTTACGAGGTTTCAACACTTTTAAATACAAAAAAGCGAGAAACCATTTGGTCTCTCGCCTTTCTTCTTTGCCCGGCAACGTCCTACTCTTGCAGGGGGAGATCCCCCAACTACCATCGGCGCTGAAGAGCTTAACTTCCGTGTTCGGCATGGGAACGGGTGTGACCTCTTCGCCATCGTTACTAGACTATTACAGGGTGTTCCCTGAAAACTAGATAGCACGCACAATTTCATCCAAATGTTTTAGGTTAAGCCCTCGATCGATTAGTATTCGTCAGCTCCACGTGTTGCCACGCTTCCACCCCGAACCTATCTACCTCATCATCTCTAAGGGATCTTACCAGCTTAATGCTGTGGGAAATCTCATCTCGAGGGGGGCTTCATGCTTAGATGCTTTCAGCACTTATCCCTTCCACACGTAGCTACCCAGCTATGCTCCTGGCGGAACAACTGGTACACCAGCGGTGTGTCCATCCCGGTCCTCTCGTACTAAGGACAGCTCCTCTCAAATTTCCTGCGCCCGCGACGGATAGGGACCGAACTGTCTCACGACGTTCTGAACCCAGCTCGCGTACCGCTTTAATGGGCGAACAGCCCAACCCTTGGGACCTACTTCAGCCCCAGGATGCGATGAGCCGACATCGAGGTGCCAAACCTCCCCGTCGATGTGGACTCTTGGGGGAGATAAGCCTGTTATCCCCAGGGTAGCTTTTATCCGTTGAGCGATGGCCCTTCCATGCGGAACCACCGGATCACTAAGCCCGACTTTCGTCCCTGCTCGACTTGTAGGTCTCGCAGTCAAGCTCCCTTGTGCCTTTACACTCTGCGAATGATTTCCAACCATTCTGAGGGAACCTTTGGGCGCCTCCGTTACACTTTAGGAGGCGACCGCCCCAGTCAAACTGCCCACCTGACACTGTCTCCGCACCGGATCACGGTGCTGGGTTAGAATGTCAGTACAGCCAGGGTAGTATCCCACCGACGCCTCCATCGAACCTGGCGGTCCGACTTCTATGGCTCCTACCTATCCTGTACAAGCTGTACCAAAATCCAATATCAGGCTACAGTAAAGCTCCATGGGGTCTTTCCGTCCTGTCGCGGGTAACCTGCATCTTCACAGGTACTATAATTTCACCGGGTCTCTCGTTGAGACAGTATCCAAGTCGTTGCACCTTTCGTGCGGGTCGGAACTTACCCGACAAGGAATTTCGCTACCTTAGGACCGTTATAGTTACGGCCGCCGTTTACTGGGGCTTCGATTCAGAGCTTCTCCCGTAAGGGATAACCCCTCCTCTTAACCTTCCAGCACCGGGCAGGTGTCAGCCCCTATACTTCGCCTTACGGCTTTGCAGAGACCTGTGTTTTTGCTAAACAGTCGCTTGGATCTTTTCACTGCGGCTCCCCTGGGCTATTCACCCGAGGAAGCACCCCTTCTCCCGAAGTTACGGGGTCATTTTGCCGAGTTCCTTAACGAGAGTTCTCCCGATCGTCTTAGGATTCTCTCCTCGCCTACCTGTGTCGGTTTGCGGTACGGGCACCTTTTTCCTCACTAGAGGCTTTTCTTGGCAGCGTAGAATCAAGGACTTCGGTACTTTAGTTCCCTCGCCATCACGACTCAGCCTTCACGGTGAACGGATTTGCCTATTCACCAGCCTAATCGCTTGGACGCGCATTTCCAGCAGCGCGCTCTCCCTATCTTTCTGCGTCCCCCCGTCGTTCAAACGGAAAGGAGGTGGTACAGGAATATCAACCTGTTATCCATCGCCTACGCCTTTCGGCCTCGGCTTAGGTCCCGACTAACCCTGAGCGGACGAGCCTTCCTCAGGAAACCTTGGGCTTTCGACGGACAAGATTCTCACTTGTCTTTCGCTACTCATACCGGCATTCTCACTTCTAAGCGCTCCACCAGTCCTTTCGGTCTGACTTCACAGCCCTTAGAACGCTCTCCTACCATTGTCGTAAGACAATCCACAGCTTCGGTGATACGTTTAGCCCCGGTACATTTTCGGCGCAGCGTCACTCGACCAGTGAGCTATTACGCACTCTTTAAATGATGGCTGCTTCTAAGCCAACATCCTGGTTGTCTAAGCAACGCCACATCCTTTTCCACTTAACGTATACTTTGGGACCTTAGCTGGTGGTCTGGGCTGTTTCCCTCTCGACTACGGATCTTATCACTCGCAGTCTGACTCCCGCGGATAAATCGTTGGCATTCGGAGTTTGACTGGATTCGGTAATCCGGTAAGGACCCCTAGTCCAATCAGTGCTCTACCTCCAAGATTCTTGCCGCGAGGCTAGCCCTAAAGCTATTTCGGAGAGAACCAGCTATCTCCAGGTTCGATTGGCATTTCACCGCTACCCACACCTCATCCCCGCATTTTTCAACATGCGTGGGTTCGGGCCTCCATTCAGTGTTACCTGAACTTCACCCTGGACATGGGTAGATCACCTGGTTTCGGGTCTACGACCACGTACTATTTCGCCCTATTCAGACTCGCTTTCGCTGCGGCTCCGCCTTATCAGCTTAACCTTGCACGGGATCGTAACTCGCCGGTTCATTCTACAAAAGGCACGCTGTCACCCATTAACGGGCTCCAACTAGTTGTAGGCACACGGTTTCAGGTTCTCTTTCACTCCCCTTCCGGGGTGCTTTTCACCTTTCCCTCACGGTACTGGTTCACTATCGGTCACTAGAGAGTATTTAGCCTTGGGAGATGGTCCTCCCGGATTCCGACGGGGTTTCACGTGTCCCGCCGTACTCAGGATCCGTCTCGGAGGGCATCGGATTTTGACTACAGGATTGTTACCTTCTCTGATGGACCTTTCCAGGTCGCTTCGTCTATCCGTGCCTTTGTAACTCCAAAGAGACGTCCTACAACCCCAGAGGGCAAGCCCTCTGGTTTGGGCTGATTCCGTTTCGCTCGCCGCTACTCAGGAAATCGCATTTGCTTTCTCTTCCTCCGGGTAATGAGATGTTTCAGTTCCCCGGGTCTGCCTTCCATTCCCTATGTATTCAGAAATGGATACCATCCCATTATGGATGGTGGGTTCCCCCATTCGGAAATCTCCGGATCAAAGCGTACTTACAGCTCCCCGAAGCATATCGGTGTTCGTCCCGTCCTTCTTAGGCTTCTAGTGCCAAGGCATCCACCGTGCGCCCTTAGTAGCTTAACCTTCGATTCATTAGTCTTGATTGCTCAAGCTAAATCATCAGTTATTACTAAGTTATTGCATAAAAAATAATTATTGGATGTCGTTGTTTGTGCTATCTAGTTTTCAAGGAACATGGCTGATCATCAATGCTGCATTGCTGCTTCATTGAATAGCCTGTTTTGAAAGAATACAATCATTCTTTCAAAACTAAACGAAACGCTCATGTAAGGTTGGTAACGTCAGTTACCTTCGTAATTCTCCATAGAAAGGAGGTGATCCAGCCGCACCTTCCGATACGGCTACCTTGTTACGACTTCACCCCAATCATTTGTCCCACCTTCGGCGGCTGGCTCCATAAAGGTTACCCCACCGACTTCGGGTGTTACAAACTCTCGTGGTGTGACGGGCGGTGTGTACAAGGCCCGGGAACGTATTCACCGCGGCATGCTGATCCGCGATTACTAGCAATTCCGGCTTCATGCAGGCGAGTTGCAGCCTGCAATCCGAACTGAGAACGGCTTTATGGGATTCGCTTCACCTCGCGGTGTCGCTGCCCTTTGTACCGTCCATTGTAGCACGTGTGTAGCCCAGGTCATAAGGGGCATGATGATTTGACGTCATCCCCACCTTCCTCCGGTTTGTCACCGGCAGTCACCTTAGAGTGCCCAACTAAATGCTGGCAACTAAGATCAAGGGTTGCGCTCGTTGCGGGACTTAACCCAACATCTCACGACACGAGCTGACGACAACCATGCACCACCTGTCACTCTGTCCCCCGAAGGGGAACGTCCTGTCTCCAGGATTGTCAGAGGATGTCAAGACCTGGTAAGGTTCTTCGCGTTGCTTCGAATTAAACCACATGCTCCACTGCTTGTGCGGGCCCCCGTCAATTCCTTTGAGTTTCAACCTTGCGGTCGTACTCCCCAGGCGGAGTGCTTAATGTGTTAACTTCAGCACTGAGGGTGGAACCCCCCAACACCTAGCACTCATCGTTTACGGCGTGGACTACCAGGGTATCTAATCCTGTTTGCTCCCCACGCTTTCGCGCCTCAGCGTCAGTTACAGACCAGAGAGCCGCCTTCGCCACTGGTGTTCCTCCACATATCTACGCATTTCACCGCTACACGTGGAATTCCACTCTCCTCTTCTGCACTCAAGTCCTCCAGTTTCCAATGACCCTCCACGGTTGAGCCGTGGGCTTTCACATCAGACTTAAAAGACCGCCTGCGCGCGCTTTACGCCCAATAATTCCGGACAACGCTTGCCACCTACGTATTACCGCGGCTGCTGGCACGTAGTTAGCCGTGGCTTTCTGGTTAGGTACCGTCAAGGTACCGCCCTATTCGAACGGTACTTGTTCTTCCCTAACAACAGAGCTTTACGACCCGAAGGCCTTCGTCACTCACGCGGCGTTGCTCCGTCAGACTTTCGTCCATTGCGGAAGATTCCCTACTGCTGCCTCCCGTAGGAGTCTGGGCCGTGTCTCAGTCCCAGTGTGGCCGATCACCCTCTCAGGTCGGCTACGCATCGTCGCCTTGGTAAGCCATTACCTTACCAACTAGCTAATGCGCCGCGGGCCCATCCTGCAGTGTTAGCTCGAAAGCCAACTTTCAACATTGCACCATGCGGTGCGATGTATTACCCGGTATTAGCTCCGGTTTCCCGGAGTTATCCCAGTCTGCAGGGCAGGTTGCCCACGTGTTACTCACCCGTCCGCCGCTAAGATCAGGGAGCAAGCTCCCATCTCTTCGCTCGACTTGCATGTATTAGGCACGCCGCCAGCGTTCGTCCTGAGCCAGGATCAAACTCTCCGATAGAAAGCTTAATCTAGCTTTTAAAACAATGTTTTGTTTCCGTAGAAACAACTACTTACATGGCGTTTCGTTCAGTTTTCAAAGATCGATTTGTTTCTTTCGTTTGCGCCGTTGTTTATCGGCGACTTAAATAATATATCATGTAATGTATTACCTCGTCAACACTTTTTAATAAGTTTTTTGTAACCAGTTTTAGAAAGTGTTGGAGACACCGTCAAAGCGACGGAATTACATCTTACCATCCGTATAAAGCAAATGCAATAGAAAATAGAAAAAAAGAAGAGGGAACTCCTCTTCTTTTACTATATTACTCTTCTTCATTAGTTGGATCACTATTATCATCGTCTTCAGAGACTTCTTCTGAAACTTCTTCAGCTTCAACATCGATGATTTCTTCGCCACTCACTTCATTAGTAGCTTCTGTATCTTCGATGTCCTCGCCTTCAATTCCCTCTTCATTAATTTCTACTTTGGCAACCGTGGCTACAGAGTCACCACCAGAAATACGAATTAACCTTACACCCTGAGTGTTTCTACCAGTTTGCGAAATATCCTGCACATCAATACGGATGATAACGCCACTTTCTGTGATAATCATACACTCTTCATCAAGAGTTACCGTCTTAAGTGCAGTTAGAACGCCATTTCGTTCGGTCAGGTTGCACGTCTTGATTCCTTTACCGCCTCTTGTTTGCACGCGGTATTCTTCCACAGGAGTTCGTTTACCAAACCCTTTATCGGTCACTATGAGCACATCCTGGTTTTCATCTAGAATGCCAATTCCAACGACCTGATCGTTATCTTGAAGAGAGATCCCTTTAACACCCGTAGCTGTTCGACCCATGGACCGGACATCTTCCTCATGGAACCGTATTGCCATTCCTTGTTTGGTTCCCATGATCAACTCTTTCGATCCATTTGTAAGACGAACGCCCATCAACTCATCATCTTCTTTAAAGTTGATAGCGATAAGACCACCTTTTCGAATGTTTGCAAAGGCTGATAATGGGGAGCGTTTTACAACACCCTGCTTAGTAGCAAAGAAAACAAACCAATCATCAACGAATTCTTCTATTGGAATAATTGCGGTGATATATTCATCTTTTTCAATTTGTAGCAGATTAATAATCGGGATTCCTTTTGCCGTTCGACTTAATTCAGGAACTTCATATCCTTTAAGTCTGTACACTTTCCCTTTATTCGTAAAGAAAAGAATTGTGTTATGCGTTAGGGTAGTGAATAAGTGTTCAACAAAGTCACCATCGTTGGTACCCATTCCTTGAATTCCTCTACCACCTCGCTTCTGGCTACGATACGTATCGATCGGTAGACGCTTAATATAGCCTTTATGCGTTAAGGTGATGACAATATTTTGTTTAGGAATGAGATCTTCGTCTTCAATCAAATCGAATCCAACGGTAATTTCCGTACGACGTTTGTCTGCGAATTTCTCTTTTACTTCCGTCAATTCTTCTCGAATGATTTCAAGAACTTTCTCATTATCAGCTAGAATAGCTTTTAATTCTGCAATTCTCTTCATTAGCTCTTGATACTCAGATTCAATTTTGTCCCGTTCAAGCCCAGTAAGACGTTGGAGACGCATATCTAGAATCGCCTGAGATTGGTCATAACTTAGAGAAAACTTCGTCATAAGTCCTTCTCTAGCTATATCAGTAGTTTCAGAAGCTCTGATCAACTTAATAACTTCATCTAAATGATCAAGCGCAATTCTTAAGCCTTCTAATATATGTGCTCTTGCTTCCGCTTTATTAAGCTCAAACTGTGTTCTTCTTCTAATCACAACTTTTTGGTGCTCAAGATAGTGTTCGAGACACTCTTTAAGCGTTAATACTTTTGGTTGTCCATCTACAAGAGCAAGCGTATTGATTCCGAAACTAGTTTGAAGGGCAGTTTGTTTATATAAGTTATTAAGAAGAACATTTGCATTCGCATCTTTGCGCACTTCAATCACAACACGCATACCTGTGCGGTCAGATTCATCGCGCAGATCTGTGATGCCTTCTATTTTTTTATCACGAACGAGTTCTGCAATTTTTTCAACGAGGCGTGCTTTATTCACTTGATAAGGAAGTTCAGATACAATGATGGTTTTCTTACCATTGCTGTGTTCTTCGATTTCAGCTTTTGCACGTTGAATGATTGATCCACGTCCTGTTGTATAAGCTTTGCGGATTCCCTCACGTCCAAGAATTTCAGCTGCAGTAGGGAAATCAGGACCAGGAATGAATTCCATCAATTCAGGAATTGTAATTTCAGGATTCACACTTAACTCCAGGATACCCTCAATCACTTCACCAAGGTTATGTGGTGGAATATTTGTTGCCATTCCTACCGCGATACCAGAAGCTCCGTTTACAAGAAGGTTCGGAAATCTTGCAGGGAGAACAATCGGCTCTCGTTCTGACCCATCATAGTTATCTTGATAATCGATGGTATCTTTATTAATATCTCGCACCATTTCCATTGCGATTTTTGACATTCGTGCTTCTGTGTAACGCATCGCAGCTGCTGAGTCACCATCAATAGACCCGAAGTTTCCATGTCCATCGATCAGCATATTGCGATAGCTGAAATCCTGAGCCATACGCACCATCGTGTCGTAAACGGCAGAGTCACCATGTGGATGATACTTACCAATAACTTCGCCGACAATACGTGCAGACTTCTTGTATGCTTTATCAGAAGTCATGCCTAGATCATTCATGGCATACAAAATACGACGATGTACAGGTTTCAAGCCATCACGTACGTCAGGAAGGGCACGGCTCACAATAACGCTCATCGCATAATCCATGAAGGAGGTGCGCATTTCCTGACTAATATTTATTTCTTTAACTCTCGATCTTTCCATATCAGACATACGGAAAACCTCCAATTGTACTCTTGGTCATTTAATAATGCTTAACCTTAGGGTTGTATGAATGTCCGATCCTTATTTAGAACCAACATCACTTTAGAAAATTCTATCTATATAACAGCAGAAAAGGGGGATCGCCCCCCTTAACTTCTCTTTAAACATCCAGGTTCTTTACGTAATGAGCATTATCTTGGATAAAGTTCCGTCTCGGTTCGACACGATCTCCCATCAACATATCAAAGACTTCATCCGCTTCGATCGCATCTTGTAGTTCAACTTGCAGTACTGTACGCGACTCAGGATCCATCGTTGTTTCCCAAAGCTGAGTTGGATTCATTTCACCTAGACCTTTGTATCGCTGAATACCAGGCTTAGGCGCTTTCGGAATCTCGTTCAAAATAATATCATGTTCACGGTCATTATAAGCGTAAGTAACTTTTTTACCTTGTGTAATCTTATAAAGTGGTGGCTGTGCAATGTAAACATAGCCATTTTCAATCAATGGACGCATATAGCGATAGAAGAACGTTAATAGTAACGTTCTAATGTGCGCACCATCAACATCAGCATCTGTCATAATGATCAGTTTATGGTAACGAGCTTTAGATAAATCGAAGTCCTCACCAATACCAGTACCTAGCGCTGTGATGATGGCTCTGATTTCATTATTTGATAGAATTTTATCAAGTCGAGCTTTTTCGACATTTAAAATTTTACCTTTCAGCGGCAGAATAGCTTGGAAGTGACGGTCACGCCCCTGCTTTGCAGATCCCCCCGCTGAATCACCCTCAACGATATAGAGTTCAGAAATCGAAGCATCTTTAGAAGAGCAATCTGCTAACTTACCAGGAAGTGCACTTACTTCAAGCGCTCCCTTTCTTCTTGTTAACTCTCTTGCTTTCTTTGCTGCAGCCCTTGCTCTAGAAGCCATTAGACCCTTTTCAACAATTTGTCTCGCAACAAGCGGGCTTTCAAAAAGAAATGTAGAGAACTTCTCACCGAAAATAGATTCAGTAATCGTACGAGCCTCAGCATTCCCAAGTTTCGTCTTCGTTTGACCTTCAAATTGAGGATCTGGATGCTTAATTGAAATGATTGCTGTTAAGCCTTCACGTACATCGTCACCAGTTAGGTTTGGATCATTCTCGCGAAAAAGGTTATTCTTTCTTGCATAATCATTGATGACACGTGTTAACGCTGTTTTAAAGCCATATTCATGGCTTCCACCTTCATGTGTGTTGATGTTATTTGCAAATGAATAAATATTACTTGCGAAGCCATCGTTATATTGTACAGCGATCTCAACAGAAATTCCTTCTCGTTCACCTTCAACAAAGATTGGTTCTTCGTGCAGCGCTTCACGCGAGCGATTTAAGTGCTCAACGTATGACTTAATACCACCTTCATAATGGTATTCATTACGTTTCGTCTCTTCAGGACGCTTATCCTGAGCAACAATCATAATACCGCGATTCAAGAAAGCTAGTTCTCTTAGGCGGTGTGCAAGAATATCGAATTCATATTCAATTGTTTCTGTAAAAATTTCAGTGTCCGGAATGAAGTGGATCGTTGTTCCAGTAATGTCGCTCTCACCAATGACTTTAAGGTCTTCATCGGGGACACCACGTGTATAACTCTGGTAATAAACTTTACCTTCGCGCTCTACCGTAATTTCAAGTTTGGAAGATAAAGCATTAACAACAGAGGCACCAACACCGTGCAGTCCTCCTGAAACTTTATATCCACCGCCACCAAATTTACCTCCGGCATGCAGTACGGTCATAATAACTTCAACTGCAGGACGTCCCATTTTTTCCTGAATGCCTACAGGAATTCCCCGGCCATTATCTTCTACAGTGATGCTGTTATCTTTCTCGATACTCACCGTAATTTGAGAACAGTAACCTGCAAGAGCTTCATCAATACTATTATCAACAATTTCCCAAACCAGATGGTGCAGTCCACGGCTACTTGTAGAACCGATATACATACCTGGACGTTTTCGAACAGCCTCAAGTCCTTCTAAGACCTGAATCTGACTTTCATCATAACTTTCTTTATTTGACTGTTGCTCTAATGTCATATTCTTCACCTACATTTCTCTATCAAAGATAGACTCAATTCAGTTTGCTGTTTGACAGACAACCTGGTTGTTAAGATGACTCTCCATTCATCGTTGCTTCCACACTGTCAGAAACCGTATAAGCTCTTCTTTTTAGTGTGAGGGAAGATAAAGGGGACAGATAAACCATATCCGTAGTGATCACGATTGATTTCGTTAAGTCTCCACCGATATCTTCTACTAGCTTGTCTTTCTGATGACGATGCAAAAACTCACTTGTAATTTCTGCTTCCTCCATGACATGCCAATCAAAAATGCCGACGACATCTCTCGATTGCACGACAACGTCCTCTCCTAAGTGTATAAACACTTCTTCACCTCATTTCACCTTTTCGATTAATCCGGCCTGAACTTGAAAAGTCGTAGCTTGCTCAAGTGTTTCATGGTGAATGCCTTCAACACTCGTCGTTGTAACGAAAGTTTGGACCTTTCCCTGAATTGTGTTTAAAAGATGGGACTGTCTAAAATCATCTAGTTCCGACAGTACGTCATCAAGTAGAAGCAAAGGGTATTCGCCTACTTCACTATGAATCAATTCTATTTCAGCAAGCTTCAGTGATAAAGCGGTTGTTCGCTGCTGACCCTGGGAGCCATATGTTTGAACGTCTTTTCCATTTACAAAAAACGACAAATCATCTCGATGAGGACCTGCAAGTGTCACACCGCGTTCCACTTCTCTTTCTTTAATTTTATCAAACTTTTGCTGATATCCATCTACTATTTTCGACAAATCCGCAGGTTCTGATACCTCAACTGTAGGATTATAGTGAATCTCAAGTTTTTCAAGCCCTCTACTGATTCCGTGATGAATCGGTTCAGCCCATTTTTGTAAGAGTTGAACGAATCGAACTCTGCGTATATAAATATTCGCAGCAGCCTCAATTAATTGTTCGGTCAAAATATCCAACATCACATAATCAGGATTCTTTTGATAACGAAGTGTTTTCAGCAAACTGTTGCGCTGCTGAAGGAGCTTTAAATATCGCCCTAAGTAATAGAGGTAGACAGGTTGGACCTGGCCGATTTCGATGTCGATGAACCGCCTACGTACACCTGGATTGCCTTTAACAAGGTTAAGATCCTCTGGTGCAAACATCACAACATTAAGCGCACCGATATAATTACTGAGTTTCTGCTGTTCCAATTGATTTAATTTGGCTTTCTTACCTTTATGGGAAATAACCAGTTGGAGGGAAAGGGGTCCGTTTCGTTTTTCTATTCTACCTTCTATTTTAGCATATTCCTCGTCCCAATTGATTAATTCTTTATCTCTTGGCGTACGATGAGATCTAGCCATAGCAAGTACATAGATGGCTTCCATGATGTTCGTTTTCCCCTGAGCATTTTCACCGAGAAAAACATTAACGTTATTTTCAAACTGAAGCTCTTGCTTTCCGTAATTTCGATAATTCGTTACTTTCAATGTGTTTAAATGCAACGGGAAACCCCCATTCAGCTAGATACAATAAACTCCCCGACTCCAGGAATCGTAATTTCATCCTGATGATAGAGTTTTCTGCCACGACGGTCTTCTAATTCTCCGTTTACATAGACCTCATATTCGGACAGAAACCATTTTGCCATACCACCTGTATTGATCACTCCAACTTCCTGAAGAAGTTGTCCAAGAGTGATGTGTTCTTTTATTAATTTAATTTCATTCATTCTCGTTCACCTCATTTTCCTTCAACACCATTTTACTATATCGAGTGTGAAGGATGACAATAGTTTATTATAACTCTTTTCTTTACGAAACGCATGAATATTAGAGCGAAAACATTTCATATTCTATAAAAAGAGAAAGCCGCTGGAAGTAATCTCCTCAGCAGCTGGCTTTTATGGGCTTTAATTTTAATAAAATTAATAAGTACGAACAGGTAAAATTAATTGCATGATCGCAGCACCTTCAATTGGTTTAATGAGGAATGGTCTCATCGCGCCAGTAAAACTTATATTTACTTCGTTGGAATCCATTGATCTTAGTGCATCCATCATGTACTTCGCACTGAATGAAATCTTAAGCTCTTCCCCATCAAAAGAATGGGATTGAACCTGCTCGATAACTTTACCGATTTCTGGAGAGTTTGAAGAAATCTCTAGCGTTGATTCTTCTAGGCTAGCTAGTTTTACAACGTTGTTGCGACCTTCACGCGCAAGAACTGAAGCCCGGTCGATTGCTTGAAGCAATTCTTTAGCAGAAACCGTAACATTAGTTTTGCTTTCGTTTGGAATCAGTCGACTAGTATCAGGATAGTTGCCATCAAGAAGTCTGGAGAAAAATAGAATATGGTTCGATTTGAAGAGTATCTGGTTTTCAGTCACTATAATATCCACCAGTTCTTCATTGTCGTCAATAATTTTCGATAGCTCACTTAAGCTTTTGCCCGGAATAACAACATTAGAGAAGGTAAGGTCGTTACTGTTCGGTTCTACTTTCACTGTTCTAAGTGCAAGTCGATGGCTATCTGTTGCAGTACAGTTCAACTCACCATCTTCCAACTTCCAGTTTACACCTGTCAACACCGGTCTTGTTTCAGAAGTTGAAACAGCGAAAACGGTTTGTCTAATAACGTTTTTTAGCAAATCTGCCTGGATTTGGAACCCTTCTTGTGCTTCAACTTCCGGAAGTCGTGGATATTCTTCTGGATCAAGACCATTTAGGTTAAACTCTGAGGAACCAGAACGAATTCTCGTAGTTAAACTATCATGTACTTCTATTTCTACTTGATCTCCTGGAAGTTTTTTAACTATATCTGAGAAGAATCTTGCTTGAAGCACAATGCTTCCCATCTGTGATATTTCAACGATCTGTTTATCATTCTCTTCTGCAGGAATGAAACATTCGATTGAAATGTCAGAGTCACTTCCTGTGAGGGTTACTCCTTCATCACTAGCAACAATTTTAATCCCTGTAAGAATAGGTATTGTTGTTCTTGAAGAAACAGCTTTCATCACATCAGATACATTTGAAACCAGATGATCTCTTTCAATTGTGAAACGCATAATTTACCTCCTAAATAAATGACTCTGATTATATAATTATTATTAAAAAAAGTCGTAGTCTTACTAGTAGGGGCTGTGAATTTGTGGATAAGTATTCACGAACCCATGTAACTAAAGTTATCCACCTGTGGATAGTGTGTTAGTAACCACCAACAATTGTACACACACTATTCACTAATATCCACAGAAAAGAAGTTTATCCGTTTTTTAGTTGTTCCACAATATCCTGTAATTTCTTTTGAAACCCTTGATCAGAATCCACTAATTTAGAGATCTTTTCATGAGCATGGATAACTGTAGTATGATCTCTCCCTCCAAATTCTTCACCAATCTTAGGAAGTGAAAAATCTGTCAGCTCTCTCGATAGGTACATAGCAATCTGGCGTGGAAAAGCCACGGATTTTGTCCTTTTCTTCGCAGCAAAGTCTTCAAGTTTCACCGAAAACTGATCACCAATAACGGTTTGAATGTCATGGATGGTAATCACTCTTGGTTTTGAAGAAGGAATGATATTTTTTAAAGCTTCGGCTGCAAGGTCAGCATTCATATCCTGATTGATTAAAGAAGAGTAGGCTACAACTCGAATTAATGCACCCTCAAGCTCTCGAATATTTGTATCAATCTGATTTGCAATATAGAGCATCACTTCATTAGGAATATCTAAGCCTTCCGCTTTAGCCTTTTTGCGTAAAATCGCAATCCTTGTTTCAAGATCTGGTGGGGTAATATCTGTTATTAATCCCCACTCGAATCGTGACCGAAGTCTGTCTTCTAAAGTTGGGATTTCCTTTGGTGGCCTGTCACTTGAAATAACAATTTGCTTGCTTTCTTCATGAAGTGCATTGAAGGTATGGAAAAATTCTTCCTGAGTTTGTTCTTTTCCGGCAAGAAATTGAATATCATCGATCAATAACACGTCTACATTCCGATACTTATTGCGAAAATTGACGGTTTTGTTGTCACGAATTGAGTTAATGAACTCATTCGTGAATTTTTCAGATGATAGATAAACCACTTTGGCATTAGGGTTATGCTCGATGACATAGTGGCCGATCGCGTGCATCAAGTGAGTTTTTCCGAGTCCAACGCCACCATATATAAATAGTGGGTTATAAGCTTTGGCTGGTGCTTCTGCTACGGCTAATGAAGCTGCGTGTGCGAAACGATTTCCGGAACCGATAACAAACGTATCAAACGTATATTTTGAATTAAGCACGCTCTGAGGATGTTCATCTTGAGCTGGATTAGCCTTTGGTTTCTTTTTCATAGATTGTTCAAGATCCAGATCAGTATCGGACTGATTCTGCGGAATAATGAACTTTGCTTGTAACTCACTTCCTGTCAATTCAAGAAGAGTCTCTGTGATTAAGCTAGAATATCTTGACTCTAGCCAGTCTCTAGCAAACTCGTTGGGAGCAGTTATGATAATGGTGTCGCCTTCCATTCTGTTTGCGGAAGTGGACTTTAGCCAAGTTTCGAAACTTGGTTTACTTAGTTTTTTTTCGATTTCTGATAATGCCTGCTGCCAGAGATCCGTGATGTTATCCAACGAAGTCCCTCCTTTTGTTTCCAAAATAAAAACAGGCTGTAACCGCTGACGATAGTCGCCTAATATGCCAACGTACAACCTTTGTACAATCATTTGAATATTCACGAATAAATATACTATCCACAATAGCGAAGGGAATCATATATTATAGAAGAAAGTCGAATTATCGACTGAGTTCACAAGGTTGTGGACACAAGGATAAACACCCCTGAATAACTGTCCACATATTTATCCACAGTCTGTGGACTTCTATTAACACGCCTTATCTTATTCACGAGTTAAAACACAAATATCATAACAAAAGAATAGCTTGTTTGCAATGCTTTTCACGAAGTTATCCACAGAGTACATATCTTGTGGACTCAGACTGTCCACAGCACTAGATTTTGTGTAGAAGCTGTCGATAAGTGGTGTGAACAACTGAAAGATGTCGAAAAAAGTTATCCACACGGTTCGTTGTAGACATTTCGTTAACCGTTGTTTTGTTAATTCGGATCCATCTTGGAAAAGCTTGATGAAAAGAAAATGAAGTCCGGTCGTTCATGATTAGCAAGTAAATTCTTTGTTGAACTTGACAATTACCTACCATCTTTCTTATAATTACTTGGACTGTCTTTATACAGTTTATCCTCAGGGAGGTGTAATAGAATGAAAAGAACGTTTCAACCAAACACACGTAAACGTAAAAAAGTTCACGGTTTCCGTGCGCGTATGAGCTCAGCTAACGGACGTAAAGTTCTCGCTCGTCGTCGCCGTAAAGGTAGAAAAGTATTGTCTGCATAGACCACTGATAATCAGTGGTCTTTTTTTAAGATAAGGTTTATAATGTGCTTATCCAAGTAACACTGGGAGTGTGCGGATTGAATAGCAACTACCGGATTAAAAAGAATTCTGAGTTCCAGAACGTATTTAAAAATGGGAACTCAACTGCAAACAGACAATTTGTTGTGTATGTTTTAAAGCGAAATGATCAACCTCAATTTCGACTGGGTCTTTCTGTGAGTAAGCGGATCGGAAATGCTGTAACGAGAAATCGCGTGAAGCGACTTGTTAAAGAATCTTTTCACCAGCTATCCGATCAAATCAAGTATCCTTATGATTTTGTCGTAATTGCTCGAAAGCCTGCTTCTGATATGAGTTTTGAAGATGTGAAGAGCAGTTTGATACATGTGCTTAATCGTGCGCGTGTATTAAAGGGTGTAAAACATGCTGGAAAAGGAAGGGATGTTAAATGAAAAAACTGGCTATGATGCTAATTCGCGTCTACCAGAAGTTCATTTCTCCCCTTACCCCTCCATCTTGTCGTTTTTACCCTTCCTGTTCACATTACAGTTTTGAGTCTTATCAGAAACATGGGTTTTATAAAGGTTCGTGGTTGACGATTAGAAGAATTTCGAAGTGCCATCCGTTTCATCCGGGAGGGTTTGATCCAGTTCCGGATAAAAAGAAATAAAGGCATCGCTTTTACTTACATATATGATTGTCGAGATAAGATTGCAAGGAGGATGAAGCGTGAGGAAAAAAGTAACCCTCGCATTTCTATTGATTGGTCTCGTTGCAGTCCTTTCAGGATGTAACGTGAACGAACCGATCAATGCAGAAAGCACAGGATTCTGGAGCCAATATATCGTATATCCACTTTCTATGGTCTTAACATATTTCGCTGACCTAACAGGAGAAGGAAACTATGGATTGGCTATTATTATTGTAACGATCTTAATTCGACTTCTTTTACTTCCATTAATGATTAAACAAACGAGAAGTTCAAAAGCGATGCAGGAATTGCAGCCAGAAATGAAGAAACTTAAAGAAAAATACAGCAGTAAAGACCAAAAGACACAGCAGCAGTTGCAGCAGGAAACGATGCAGCTCTTTCAACAAAATGGTGTTAATCCACTTGCGGGTTGTTTACCTATCCTGGTACAAATGCCGATTCTACTAGGCTTTTACCATTCGATCATGCGTACAGAAGCGATTAAAACGCATAGTTTTATGTGGTTTAGTCTGGGAGATCCAGATATTATTCTAGCGGTAACCGCTGGTATTACGACATTTATTCAGCAGAAAATCATGATGGGCAGCAATGGCGCAGTCCAGCCTCAAATGAAAATGCTCTTGTATGTAATGCCTGTGATGATTGTCGTTTTTGCTATCAACTTCCCAGCAGCTCTTGCGTTGTACTGGGTTGTCGGTAACATTTTTATGATTTTCCAAGCTTACTTTATAACGAAACCTAAAATTAAGACAGCGGATACGAATACGGGGGGATCGAAAAAGTGAGAAGCGTCACGGTAACGGGGAAAACGATTGAGGAAGCCATCGAGGATGCGCTTCGTCAACTCGGTACTGTACAAGAGAAGGTTGATATTGAAGTATTAGAAGAGCCTAAAAAAGGATTTTTAGGTTTTGGAGGAAAGCGCGCCCGCATCAAAGTAAGCGAGAAGCCTGACATCATGGAGCAAACAGCGGCTTTTTTAGAAAAAGTCATAAGCAACATGGGAGTTGAAGCCAAAATAGATGGTAAAAGAGAAGATCGAGATCTTTATTTTACTCTTTCTGGCGAAAAAATTGCGATACTGATCGGGAAACGTGGCCAAACTCTAAATTCACTGCAATATTTAACGAATCTTGCCGCGAACCGTTTTTCTGACCGATTTGTCCGAGTTGTTCTTGATGCAGAGAATTACCGAGAAAGACGTGAAGATACGCTAAAGAAGTTAGCAGATCGTCTGGCGGACAAAGCGATGGTTACGAAAAAGGAAATACAGCTAGAACCGATGCCGTCGCTTGAACGAAAAGTTATCCATCTTTATCTTAAGGATAAAAAGGGGATTTCAACTCACTCTGATGGAAACGATCCACATCGTCGTGTGGTCATTGTTCCACGCATTAAATAACGTTAAACCTTCGGGCTGCTGCCCGAAGGTTTTTTTGAGGAAAAGATGATGTCATTTTCCTTGTTTGATGGTTATTTTGTTTTTAATCAATGAGGGATTTTCTCATAAAGCGTGCTTATTTCTTTTTTTATAGAAATGGGTTAAACTAAAAGGTATTGTTAATAAGTCTGTAGCTTTAGTGTAAGAAGTTATCCACTGTGGATAATTGGTTAAACTGATACTAGCATTCATTATATAAGAGATAATAGATAAACCAACTAGTGTGGATAAGAGAGGTGAATAGAAGTGGAATATGAAACAATTGCAGCGATATCAACTCCAATGGGAGAAGGAGCGATTGCGATAGTCCGTCTTAGCGGTTCAGAAGCGGTGGCGATTGCCGATCGATTGTATAAAGGAAAGCAATCCCTAGACTCAGTTGACTCTCACACGATCCATTATGGTCATCTTATTGATCCAGATACTAATCAGGTAGCAGAAGAAGTTATGGTATCTATTATGAAAGGTCCCAGAACTTTTACAAGAGAAGATATTGTAGAAATCAACTGTCACGGCGGCCTTGTTTCTGTTAATCGGGTGCTTGAACTTGTGTTAAGGGGTGGCGCTCGTCTTGCTGAACCAGGGGAGTTCACGAAGCGTGCCTTTTTGAATGGTCGGATTGATTTATCGCAGGCTGAGGCCGTCATTGATCTCATTCGTGCCAAAACCGATCGAGCGATGAATGTGGCATTAAACCAAATGGAAGGTCGCCTCTCGACACTTATCGCTAAGTTAAGACAGCAATTGCTAGAAACCGTTGCTCATGTTGAAGTCAATATTGACTATCCAGAATATGATGCCGAAGAAATGACGCAAGATCTATTAATAACTCAACTGAATGAGGTGCAAAAAGAAATTAAAAGTATCCTCATCACAGCAAGACAAGGAAAAATTCTACGCGAAGGTCTTTCTACTGTGATTATTGGACGGCCCAACGTAGGTAAATCGTCCTTATTAAATAGTCTTGTTCATGAAAATAAGGCCATTGTGACAGAGGTACCGGGTACTACGCGAGATGTAATCGAAGAGTATGTTAATGTAAGAGGCGTGCCACTCAGGCTTGTTGATACAGCAGGTATTCGAGAGACTGAGGATCTTGTTGAACGAATCGGAGTTGAGCGCTCGCGCGAACGCTTAAAACAAGCAGATCTTATTCTTCTGGTTCTTAATTATAACGATGAATTTACTGAAGAAGATGAAAAGTTATTCCAAGCTGTTGAAGGTATGGATGTCATTGTTATTGTCAATAAAACCGATCTTGAAGAAAAACTGAATCTATCAAGAGTCAAAGAGCTAGCAGAAGAACATCCGATGATTACAACCTCACTTAAACATGAAGAGGGTGTTGATGAGCTTGAGCAGTCTATTTCTGAGCTGTTTTTTGCAGGGGAAGTTGAATCACAGGATTTAACATATGTATCAAATTCACGCCATATTGCACTGCTAGAACAATCGCGAAGAACGCTAGAAGACGCTTTAGGTGCAGTTGAAGATGGAATGCCCGTGGATATGGTCCAAATTGATATTACACGGACGTGGGAGATTCTTGGAGAAATTATTGGTGATACTGTTTCTGAGAGTCTGATCGATCAGCTGTTTTCACAGTTTTGTCTTGGGAAATAAGAAGATTAAAGGAGGAATACGGCAATGGGTTACAAAGCCGATTCTTATGATGTTATTGTTGTCGGAGCAGGTCATGCCGGTGTAGAAGCAGGTCTTGCTTCAGCAAGAATGGGTGCAAAAACACTCATGCTTACACTTAACCTGGACTCTGTTGCTTTTATGCCATGTAATCCGAGTGTTGGCGGTCCTGCAAAAGGAATTGTTGTGCGGGAAATCGATGCACTTGGTGGAGAGATGGGACGAAATATTGATAAAACGCATATTCAAATGCGTATGTTAAACACAGGTAAAGGTCCTGCTGTACGCGCACTGCGTGCACAGGCCGATAAAGTGCTTTATCAAAGTGAAATGAAAAAAACTATCGAGGAACAAGATAACCTCACACTCTTGCAGGGTATGGTTGAGAAACTAATTGTGGAAGATGGTGTCTGCAAAGGGGTTATTACGAAAACCGGTGCAGAATTCGAAGCGAAATCTGTTGTTCTCACAACAGGTACGTTCATGCGCGGCCGCGTTATTATTGGCGATCTGTCATATGAAAGTGGACCGAATAACATGCAGCCTTCAGTTAACTTGTCTCACCATTTGGAGGAGCTAGGCTTTGAAATGGTGCGTTTTAAAACGGGGACACCACCACGTGTGAATAATAAGTCAATTGATTATAGCAAAACCGAAATTCAGCCTGGTGATGAAAAACCACGTGCTTTCTCGTATGAAACAACAGAATTTATTACAGATCAACTGCCATGCTGGTTAACGTATACTGGTGAAGAAACGCATAAACTCATCAATGATAACCTGCATCGATCGCCGATGTATTCAGGTATGATTGAAGGGACTGGACCGCGTTATTGCCCATCGATTGAAGATAAAATCGTTCGTTTCAATGATAAGCCGCGTCACCAAATTTTTCTCGAACCAGAAGGACGCAATACGAAGGAAGTCTATGTGCAGGGCCTTTCAACGAGCCTTCCTGAAGATTTGCAGCAGCAAATTCTTAAAACAGTTCCTGGTCTTGAGAATGTTGAAATGATGCGTGCGGGCTATGCCATTGAATATGATGTCGTAGTGCCTACTCAATTATGGCCATCGCTTGAAACGAAAACGGTGAAAAACCTCTTTACTGCAGGACAGTTAAACGGTACTTCAGGTTATGAAGAAGCTGCAGGGCAGGGAATTATGTCTGGTATTAATGCTGCAAGGAATGCACAGGAGCGTGAAGCGGTTATTCTAGATCGCTCACAAGGGTACATTGGGGTCATGATCGATGATCTTGTGACAAAAGGAACGAATGAGCCGTACCGACTGTTAACCTCTCGTGCAGAATATCGTCTTCTTCTTCGCCATGATAATGCAGACTTACGCCTAACTGAACTTGGGTTTGAGATCGGTATGATTCCGAAAGAACGCTACGATCGATTTCTTACTAAGAAAGAAATGATTGAAAAAGAAATGAAGCGTCTCGAGAAGGTTGTCATTAAACCCAGT
This sequence comes from uncultured Bacillaceae bacterium, assembly GCA_963805895.1. Taxonomy (GTDB): domain Bacteria; phylum Bacillota; class Bacilli; order Bacillales; family Guptibacillaceae; genus Guptibacillus. The sequence goes on along the minus strand of CAWDWH010000009.1, from coordinate 42,760 downwards.
GAACAGGTAAATGATGTTCTCCCTGAGAGCAGTACCGAATTGAAAGAAGCGATGCATGCAGCTAATCTCTTGAAGAGACCGGAAGTAACCTATCAGGAGATTCATCAGCTTGCACCAGCGGATTTTAAAATTCCAGAGGACGTTGCAGAACAAGTTGAGATTCAAATTAAATACAGCGGCTATATTAACAAAAGCCTTCAACAAGTTGAGCGTATGAAGAAAATGGATGAGAAGAAAATACCTGATGGCATCGATTATTATGCAATTGGTGGGCTTGCAACTGAAGCGAAGCAAAAACTTGATGAAGTTCGCCCGCTTTCAATTGGTCAGGCTTCACGCGTGTCGGGGGTTAACCCAGCTGATGTATCGATCTTACTCGTGTACATCGAACAGGGAAAAATCGCTAGAATTGCAAAATAATGTACAAGTGGAGGGTCTATGAACGAACAACAGTTTCAGAAGTTGTTAGAGGAGAAGGGGATACCCCTTTCTCCTGAACAGCTTCAACAATTTCAAACATACTATGAAATTCTAGTTGAATGGAACGAGAAGATGAATCTGACGGCTATTACTGATAAAGAAGAAGTTTATGAGAAGCACTTCTTTGATTCGATCATGGCCGCGTTCTCATTTGATTTCTCTTCTGACTACCATATTTGCGACGTAGGGGCAGGAGCGGGCTTCCCAAGCCTACCCATTAAAATATGTTTCCCTCATTTAAAAATCACCATTGTCGATTCACTTAACAAACGAATCGGTTTTTTAGAACATCTTTCTTCTAAACTGAATCTGTCAAATGTATCCTTTTATCATGATCGTGCAGAATTGTTCGGTAAAAACAAGGATCATCGCGAAACGTATGATGTTGTCACAGCCAGAGCTGTTGCACGACTATCTGTACTTGGTGAATTGTGTCTACCTCTCGTCAAAACGAACGGCTATTTTGTAGCATTAAAAGGCCCTAATGTAGAGGATGAGCTTGATACAGGCAAGCAGGCTATTAAGCTTCTTGGTGGAGAAGTGATCAAACGAGATACGCTTACATTACCAGTTGAAAAAAGCGAGCGTAATATCGTAACGATTAAAAAAATGAAATCTACTCCAAAAAAATATCCAAGAAAGCCAGGCACGCCAAATAAAAATCCTTTATAATGAAGTTGGACTGCATTTGAACGGGAAAGTGTTTCACATGAAACGCTGCGGCGACGGAAGGAATTCGGTTTTCAAGCAGCGAATCAGTTAAGGAGTCGATTAAAGGTGGTGTTAGGCGATGAAGCATACGTTTTCACGTCTTTTCGGTTTAAACGATGAAAAAAGCGAGACGATGGAAGCAGAACAAGAAGAAGTGAAACAGCTTCTTGTAGAGGATATTATCCCGAACCGTTTCCAACCTCGAACAATTTTTATAGATGAGAGAATTGCTGAATTATCTCAGACCATAAAGACCCATGGAGTTATTCAACCGATCGTGGTTAGAGAACGTGAAGGAAAGTATGAAATTATTGCCGGGGAAAGACGCTGGAGAGCAGTGAAAAAGCTAGGTTGGGAGCGAATTCCTGCGATTATAAAGGAATTCAATGATTCCCAAACAGCTTCCATTGCACTTATCGAAAACCTTCAGCGGGAGGAACTAACTGCTGTTGAAGAAGCAATGGCTTATGCCCAGCTTATTGAGCTGCATGATTTAACTCAGGAAAGCCTCGCTCAGCGACTAGGCAAAGGACAATCAACGATTGCGAATAAGTTAAGATTGTTGAAGCTACCAGAAGCTGTTCAGCAGGCGCTTCTTCAGAAGAAAATAACTGAGAGGCACGCTAGGGCTTTGATTCCACTAAAGAATCCCGAGAATCAGTTAAAGGTGCTCGATGAAGTGTTGGAAAAACAGTGGAACGTTAAGCAGACAGAAGAACGTGTCGTTCGTATGCTAGAAGGCACAGTCCAGAAACCTAAACCAAGAAAGAAGTCAGTTAGTAAGGATATGCGTTTAGCAGTTAATACGATTCGCCAATCTCTTGATATGGTGACCGAAACCGGATTGATGATTGATACAAACGAAGAAGATCACGACGAATACTACCAATTCACCATCCGTATTCCAAAAAAGAAGTAAACTCATCCAATTTGGATGAGTTTTTTTATGAGAATAAAGTCTTTAGTAAAAGTGAAATTCATTTTTATCGTCAACCCCAACTCTAATTTGAAGAATTTGGATAATTCAATAAAAGAACATCCAATTAATTTTAAACATGATAAAATGAGAGAAAGAATGGGTGGAAGAGAGTGGGTGACATCTTGGCGAATATTATTGCTGTAGCAAATCAAAAAGGTGGCGTTGGAAAGACGACGACTTCTGTAAATATTAGTGCATGCCTCGCTTATCTTGGGAAAAGGGTTTTACTTGTTGACATTGATCCACAGGGTAACGCGACAAGTGGGGTTGGGATTGAAAAAGGAAATATCGAGCACTGTGTCTACAATATTCTGGTGGACGATATGGAACCTGAGCATATTATTCAGCAAACGATTGTGGAGAACCTTTGCGTTATTCCATCAACCATTCAGCTTGCTGGAGCGGAAATTGAGCTTGTTCCTACAATTTCCCGGGAAGTAAGGTTAAAAAGAGCGCTGATGAGAGTTGAAAAAAACTATGATTATATTATAATAGATTGTCCGCCATCACTAGGGCTGTTAACAATCAACTCTCTTACTGCTGCAAACGCAGTGCTTATTCCTGTGCAGTGCGAATATTATGCGCTCGAAGGATTAAGTCAATTACTCAATACGGTGCGTCTTGTGCAAAAACATCTCAATACGGACTTAAAAATTGAGGGAGTGCTTTTAACAATGCTTGATGCTAGAACGAATTTGGGCATTCAAGTGATTGAGGAAGTGAAAAAGTATTTTCAAGAGAAAGTATATCGCGCAATCATACCAAGAAACGTGCGTTTAAGCGAGGCTCCAAGTCATGGCAAACCAATAATTGTATATGATCCAAAATCTCGAGGAGCCGAAGTATATTTAGAACTTGCAAAGGAAGTGTTGGGCAATGGCAAATCGTAGGTTGGGCAAGGGAATTAATGCTTTTTTCCCCTCTCAAAGTGAGGACGAATTGGTGAAAGAAATCCCGATTAACGAACTGCGTCCCAATCCTTATCAGCCAAGAAAATCTTTCAGTGCTGAAGCGATTGAAGAGTTAAGTGAGTCAATTAAAACATTCGGTGTTCTTCAGCCGTTAATCGTAAGACAAAGTATCAAAGGCTATGAAATCGTAGTAGGTGAGAGACGGTATCGGGCTTCGTTAAATGCAGGTCTCCAAACAGTTCCTGCCGTCGTGAAAAAGTTAACGGACCGAAAAATGATGGAGATTGCGCTGATCGAGAACCTCCAGCGGGAGAATTTAAATCCAATTGAAGAAGCGCAGGCATATCAGAAACTTATGAAAGAAACGGATGTTACGCAGGAGGAATTATCAAAGCGGCTTGGAAAGAGTAGACCACATCTTGCAAACTTTCTTCGTCTTCTTCAGCTTCCTAGTGAAGTACAGGAGTACATATCAGAAGGTAAGCTTACGATGGGACACGGACGAGCTATTCTTGGTTTGAAGAAGAAAGAAGGTAGAAAACCACTTGCGGAGCGAGTGTTGAAAGAAAAGTTGAACGTAAGGCAACTGGAGAATTTAATTACACAGTTGAATCAGAACGTTTCACGTGAAACAAAGAAGGGTGTTAAATCTGACCCATATCTTAAAGAAAAGGAAAACAACCTGCGTGAGCGATTTGGAACATCTGTTTCGATAAAAAAATCTAAGAAAAAAGGTAAAATAGAGATTGAGTTTTTCTCTGAGGAGGATCTAGATCGTATTCTTGAAGTGCTAGAAAAAGAAGATCATTCATAAAAGCATAAACTGTGCATTCAGTTTATGCTTTTATGATAGAAACGAAGTTAATTTATTCGAATCAAATGGGGTGTTCATGTGATTTATCTTGATCAGGCAGCAACATCGTTTCCTAAGCCGCCAGAAGTGGTACAAGCTATGACTGAAGTAATGAATGAATACGCTGCAAACCCAGGGAGAGGAGGGCATGCGTTAGCTAAACGAGCAGATGGTGTGATTACTCGTGCTAGGGATCAGCTAGCAACGTTCTTTGGGTTCGATTATCCGGATAGAGTTTGTTTCACTGCGAATACAACTGGAGCACTCAATCAGGCAATTAAAGGCTTCCAGTTTAAGGAAGGGGATCATGTTCTAACAACGTCGTATGAACATAATTCTGTACGTCGTCCGCTAGAATATATGAGGCGAGAATGCGGAATTGAAATCGATTATTTTAATTCTGGTGAAAATGAAATGTTTGATATTGAGACATTTCGTAACCGAATAAAATCAAATACAAAAATGATTATTGCATCACATGGTTCGAATTTAACCGGTAAAATCTTACCGATTGAGCAGATTGGCGAAATCATTCGGGAGACGGATATCGTCTTCCTTGTAGATGCCGCACAAACTGCAGGTATTCTGCCTATTCATATGGAAGAAACAGGTATTGATCTGCTTGCATTTCCTGGACACAAGGGCTTACTAGGACCTCAGGGGACAGGTGTACTGATGGTTAGTAAAAAGGTCGACCTTATGCCTCTTCAACATGGTGGGACAGGCAGTCATTCGGAGTTGATCGATCAGCCTGATACGCTCCCGGAGAGACTGGAGAGTGGTACATTAAACACTCCTGGTATCGCAGGGTTATTAGCAGGTCTAGAAGCTGTTAAAAAGATGGGTCTTGATAACATAAGGAAACATGAGTGGCATTTAACTGAGCTTTTAATAAATGGATTGAAAAGAATTGATTATGTTCAAATTTATGGACCTGAAAACGATCGGTTGGGGGTAGTACCATTCGTAATAGACGATATCGATCCTCAGGAAATCGCCATTATTCTTGATCAGCATTATGATATTGCAGTGCGGGCTGGCATGCACTGCACACCACTTGGACATGAAACAATTGGAACTAGCGGTTACGGAGCGGTAAGAATTAGTGTAGGACCTTACAATACTGAAGATGATATCCGTAAAGTGTTACAGGCGATCCAAGAAATCGTCGAAGGGTACTTTTCCTGAGGAGAGGTAGTATGGTGTTTTTGGGAACGGTTGTAAATGGAATGGCCATTATAATTGGTACCTTAATTGGGACGATTAGTAGTAGAATCCCGGAACGAATGAAAACTACAATTATGCAAGGACTAGCACTTGTAGTGGCAGTTATCGGTCTTCAAATGGCAATGAAAAGTGAACAATTCCTCATTGTAATTGGAAGTCTTGTACTTGGAGGAATGGTAGGAGAATATTGGGATCTTGAAGGAAAACTCGGGAAACTTGGCAACTGGATTGAAAGAAAGACAGGCGCTACATCAGAAGGAAGTGTAGCTCAGGCTTTTGTTACAGCTACCCTCGTTTATGTTGTAGGGGCAATGGCGATTTTGGGTGCGCTTGATAGTGGACTTCGTAATGACCATTCTATACTGTTTACTAAGTCACTCATTGATGGATTTACAGCCATTATGTTCACAGCCACATTAGGGTATGGGGTTTTATTTTCAGCTATACCTGTCATGGTCTATCAAGGGGTGATTGCATTATTTGCGTCTCAAATTAATCAATTTGTACCACCATCTCTACTTGATGCTTTTATTGCAGAGGTCACTTCGGCAGGTGGCATTATGATTCTTGCTATAGGACTTAATTTGCTTGGTATCATTAAGATTAGAGTAGCAAATTTTCTTCCAGCTTTAGTAGTAGCGGCGCTACTTGTCACGTGTGTCTATCTTGCTCCATCCGTTTTTTAGAGTATGAAATGGAAAGAAGCCTTCATTGCTGTTTTATTCAACAGCAATGAAGGCTTCTTTTATGGGAGTTGAAGGAGGTCATCTCCCCAATTGGAAGCTCCTGTTTTTTCAGGTTGGACGTCTATCCCGTACGATTCGATAGAATGATGGAGACTTTTGGCCATCACGTCAGCCATATTCATGACAAGGTTTAGTCTCGTGTTTTGTAAGACAAAATACTCCATAAAGCCACTCACATTCACAATTCCCGTTAAGTGAATATTCCCTACCTCAGGAAGTTCCTTCTTTACACCAGCGCCAGGTTTGACTGGCCCCTCCCCGGCTGTAATAATCCCAACTGAATGAAGACGTCCGAGACATGCATCGATTCCGATAATAAACGGATTGGTGTGCAGTTGCTCGATCGATGCCATGACCTCGTTTAAATTAACGGCATGCACAGGCGACTCGAGCGTACCATAAACTGTAGCTCTCGGTTGTAGCTGCTTTAATTTTGTTCCTATGAGAGGACCAAGAGCATCTCCTGTTGATCGATCGGTACCGATACAAACAATGACAATTGAATCCGTTCTTCGCGCAGGTAATAGAATAGAAATTCTCTCACTAAGTGTTTTTATAGCAAGATCATCCTCATGATGGATTCGATACGCAGCATGCTTTTTTTGAAAAAACTTGTCTCGAAGATTCATAGGATTCTCTCCTTTGTAATAGTAGTAACAGTATACGGATTTCTGATGTGATCTATACATAAAGCAAGATAATTTCCGCGATGTATTTCACTTCAATCGTATAACGAGTAGGCCAAGGAGGGAATGCCATGTGGAGCGGTGGGATGAAATGGCTGTTTCTCATATTAGGAACGATGATCGGAGCAGGCTATGCATCAGGAAGGGAGCTATGGCAATTTTTTGGTCATGAAAGTGTACTTGCTATCATTTTATTTACCATCATGTTTTCGATTTGTTGCTATGTGATTATGAAAATCAGTTACGAAACGAAGTCAACGCACTATATTCCGATTCTAGAAAAGCTGGTAGGGAAAAAGTTAACGGGAATCTATGATGTATTAATCATTTTGTATTTATTTACAACAACAATTGTGATGTTTGCTGGTGGTGGAGCGACCATGGAAGTGGTGAACCTTCCTTACTGGTTAGGAATTAGTATTCTTGCTGTGCTGGTTGTTATCCTTTTCTTCTGGGATATTAATGGAATGCTATCAATGAATGCATTGATTCTCCCTCTTCTTATTCTCTTACTCCTATCGGTTCTAACGCTATTTCTTAACGCTAATCCAACCGCTATGCTTTTTAATTGGACGAAGCAGTCGAATTGGCCAGCAGCTTTTACATTTACAGCTCTTAATATATTGCCACTTGTAGCCGTTCTCTCAGCCGTGGGTCATCAAATTAAGCACAAGGGTGAAATATGGATAGCTAGTCTTGGTAGCGGGGTGATTCTCGGGGGAGTATCTTTTCTATATAATCAATCGTTGATACAGGTTGCTCATGATCTGCTGCTCTATGAAATTCCGCTTTTTGCGATCTTAAAGAACTACCCTTACTATATGATTCTAATTATGTCTGTTCTATTATGGTCAGCTATTTATACTACAGCAGTCAGTGGAGTCTTTGGTCTTACATCAAGATTTCGAGGGTTTCTAGGTCTTCCCTTATGGGTTGTTGCGCTCATAATCGTCATTATTATGCTCCCGTTTACTACGTTTGGTTTTTCAACATTAGTTGGGTTTTTATACCCTCTCTATGGTGTGCTTAATCTTTATATTTTAGCATCTATCTTGATTTTCCCAGTTCTAAAAAGGTATGATTTGTTATCATAGCACTAAAAACTGGGAGGGATGATGTTTGGATTGGTTAGATCCTATATGGAGGACCGCCTACGAGTTCTTATCCAATCGTGAGCTCTGGAAGGGCGCACTTACCATTCTTGCTATCTTAATTGGGACGTGGATTTTTCTCCGGATAGCAAAATCAGCGCTTGGGCAGATCTTTGCTATCCGGTTAAAAAGTCCGCTTCGTTTATCAGAACGAAGAGAAGCCACGCTTATCCGGTTAATTGAGAACATCTTAACCTATGTTACTTACTTTATTGCACTTGTTATGATTTTAAGTGAGTTTGGTGTCGATGTTAGAACGTTGATTGCCGGGGCTGGGGTCGTTGGCCTTGCTGTTGGTTTTGGAGCACAGAATCTGGTTCGTGATATTATTACAGGCTTTTTTATCATCTTTGAAAAACAATTTTCTGTAGGCGATTATGTACGCATTTCAGGCGTTGAAGGATTTGTTGAAGAAATTGGCTTGCGCGTTACGAAAATTAAAAGCTGGACAGGAGAACTACATATTTTACCGAATGGTAGTATTAATCAAGTGACGAACTATTCCATCCATAATAGTATTGCAGTTGTCGATGTTAGCATTGCGTATGAAGAACAAATTCAAGAGGCAGAAGAAGTTATTATTGAATTAATGGACGAACTGTATGAGAAATTCGATGCAATGATTGTGAAACCAGAATATCTTGGCGTTCAGGATCTCGGTCCATCTGAAGTTGTTCTTCGTATCATCTCTGAAGTACAGCCGATGGAGCACTGGGTAATCGGACGAGAAATTCGAAAAGCAGTGAAGCAACGATTGGATGAGAGCGGCATCGAAATCCCATTCCCACGTGTCGTCATGTACCAGCGTGATGAGCAGGGCGAAGTGAAAGAAAAAGCATAAAGGGGGAAATCCTTGTGTCTGATAAAGAATTTGGTTTAAATGATGTTGTAGAAATGAAAAAGGCCCACCCATGTGGTGAAAACCGCTGGAAAGTCATTCGGATGGGGGCGGATATCCGGATTAAATGCCTGGGGTGCGATCATAGCGTCATGTTACCCCGAAAAGAGTTTTCTAAAAAAATTAAAAAAGTTCTTGAACATGCTGAATCCTGACCGTCCTTTCATGGCGGTCTTTTTCATTGCTTAAAAAAGGCAGGAGGTTGTTTTTTTACGTCTGCATCTCTATAATTAGAAAGGTATGTGTTTCTTGAACATGTTGATCGAATAATTCTATAAATGGCTCATTTAGCCATCTTTATTATGATAAAAACCGCCTCTAGAGGCAGGTAATTTAAGGAGTGACCGAGATGGCATTAACTACCGGTATTGTAGGACTTCCGAATGTTGGGAAGTCAACTTTATTTAACGCAATTACGCAAGCGGGGGCGGAGTCAGCTAACTACCCGTTCTGTACAATCGATCCGAACGTTGGAATCGTGGAAGTTCCAGATGAACGACTTCAAAAGCTAACTGAGCTTGTAAATCCTAAGAAGACTGTCCCAACAGCTTTTGAATTTACGGATATTGCTGGGATTGTTAAAGGTGCAAGTAAAGGGGAAGGTCTTGGAAACAAGTTTCTCTCTCACATTCGTCAAGTAGATGCGATTTCTCAAGTGGTTCGCTGCTTTGATGACGAAAACATTACTCACGTTTCTGGGAAAGTAGATCCGATTTCAGATATTGAAACGATTAACCTTGAGCTTGTCCTTGCAGATCTTGAATCAGTAGAAAAGCGCATTGCACGTGTTCAGAAAATGGCCAAGCAAAAAGATAAAGAAGCGCTAGCTGAATTTAATGTTCTCACAAAGCTTAAGGAAGCATTCGAAGAAGAACAGCCTGCTCGAAGTGTAGAGCTAACAGAAGAAGAAGAGAAAATTGTTTACGGCTATCATTTATTAACGAAAAAGCCCGTTCTTTACGTAGCAAACGTTGATGAAGATGATCTTCTTGACCCATCTGATAATGAATATGTAGCTAAAGTACGTGAATTTGCTGCAAAAGAAGGCGCTGAAGTAATCGTTGTTTGTGCGAAGATTGAATCTGAACTTGCTGAACTTGACGGAGAAGAAAAAGATGCTTTTCTTGAAGATATCGGTATCTCTGAGCCTGGCTTGAATAAATTAATCCGCACTTCCTATGATCTTCTTGGACTAGCTACCTATTTCACAGCTGGTGAGCAGGAAGTTCGTGCGTGGACATTCCGTCTTGGAATGAAAGCTCCACAGGCAGCTGGTATTATCCATACAGACTTCGAACGTGGTTTTATCCGCGCTGAAATTGTCGCTTATGATGACCTAGTTGAAGCTGGAACGATGGCTGTAGCGAAGGAAAAAGGGAAAGTACGACTTGAAGGTAAAGAGTACATTGTAAAAGACGGAGACGTAATCCATTTCCGCTTTAACGTATAAGATATAGGCTCTTTTCTAATAAATCCTTGTATCTGAAAGAGTTTTTGTATAAGAAACTACCTATCATAATTGGTTGGAGCGGAATGTGCTCGGTAGCGGGACACTATCTACGAAAATAGCCGATATATAAAACAAGCTTGCTAATAAAGAACTAATTTGGTATAATCTAAAGCTGTGAGTAATTATCTTTGTATACTTACTCCTTGCTCTTAATTACCATTAAGAGCCGTTAGACCAAAAGGAGGTGAACGGAATGCGTAACTACGAAATTATGTACATTATCCGTCCAAACATTGAAGAGGATGCACAGAAAGCTCTTGTTGAGCGTTTCAACGGTATCCTTACAGACAATGGTGCGGAAATTAATGAAACTAAAGAAATGGGTAAGAAGCGTCTTGCTTATGAAATCGAGAATTTCAACAGCGGGATCTACATGCTTCTTAACATTAACAGTAATACTGAAGCGATTGAGGAATTCAGCCGTTTGATGAAAATCAACGACGATGTTCTTCGTTTCATGACGATCAACCTAGAAGAAGCTAAAAAGTAATTGTTTTATAAATAGGAGGGGTTCTGATGCTGAATCGCGTCGTATTAGTTGGACGTTTAACAAAAGACCCTGAATTGCGTTATACCCCTAGTGGCGTAGCGGTAGCGAATTTTACACTTGCTGTAAATCGCCCGTTTACGAATCAGCAGGGAGACCGCGAAGCTGATTTCATCAACATTGTTGTATGGCGCAGACAGGCAGAAAATGCAGCCAATTTCTTGAAAAAAGGCAGCCTTGCTGGTGTAGATGGACGAGTTCAGACTCGCTCTTATGATAATAGCCAGGGACAGCGTGTGTTTGTGACAGAAGTGATGGCTGAAAGCGTCCAATTTCTCGAGCCTAAAGGTGCAAACCAGGGCGGTGGCGGAAGCAGCAACAGTAGCAACTACGGTGGCGGCAACCAAAACAGAGAAACCGGCGGTTACGGGAATCAGAACCAAAATCGTGATAACAACCGTGATCACTCCAATTTTGGAGATGACCCGTTTGCGAGCGATGGCAAGCCGATCGACATTTCAGATGATGACTTGCCGTTCTAATACACTCTGTTTCGAGCGGTGAAAACAGAGAACAAATTTTAAATGCAAAGGAGGTAACTACCCATGGCAAGACCAGGTGGACGCAGAGGTCGTCGTAAAAAGGTTTGTTTCTTCACAGTTAACAAAATCACTTACATCGACTATAAAGATACAGATCTTCTTAAGCGTTTCGTATCTGAGCGTGGAAAAATTCTTCCACGTCGTGTAACAGGTACAAGTGCTAAATATCAACGTCAATTGACTCGTGCGGTTAAACGCGCTCGTCAAATGGCTTTACTACCATACGTACTTGGTGAGTAAGCAGAAAGCAGTAGGATTCAGTCCTGCTGCTTTTTTCTATTTTACTTGACCAGCTACAGTGCCTGACGGGTCTAACCGCCCACTTCCGCTTTACATGTTTATTCTGAAATGTAGCGTTTTGCATTTATTATTTTTAGGATAAGTGGTTTACGACCTTATATGCTTTGGGTATAGAGATCTTACAAGAGATCTGTAAGGAGGAACCACAATAATGAAGAACGTTGAAACATCGACGATTAATCTGACAGCCCAGCTTGGTATGAACTCCCTTATGGCTTTCGTGAAAAAGGCTAAATCGTTTAATAGCCACGTGTCGCTTTATCGACATGGGCATAGTATCAACGGGAAGAACTTAACAAGTGTGATTACATTTAATCTTACAGTAGGTGAAAATGATTCAATTCTTCTAATAACAGATGGGGAAGATGCTGCTGAAGCATCTATGCAATTAGCAGATTGGCTTCAGAAAGAAATGGATAGCATAAAAGAAAACTCATTATCTCTTATGTAGTACATATCAGGCTGTTTTCGGAACAGCCTTTTATTAATGCTTACTATTCAAATTAATGAAACATTTGCTGAAACGGGCAGAAATTCTTACAATGTAGTAAGGGGATTTCGACCCGTTTTTTGAATTTCATAAAAATTGGTTTATAGAATTGGTTAAATACTTGTTAGCATTTACTGTTTAGGAGTTATGGAAGCGAGGTTCGGTGTCCCGTCTCTTGATCGCTTCCGCTTTACACGACTAGCTGCAGTGGGCAGACCCTCTGTCACTTCACCTTTCAACTAGAACACAAAGACCGTGTTCTAGTTGAAAGGTTCCAGTGCCTGACGGGTCTAATCGCCCACTTCCGCTTTACACAAAGGAGAATACTATTGAAGAATCAAACTGTTAAGCAGTTAGTTGAAGGGGCTGCGCTTGCGGCTGTGTTTGCTGTTTTATTTCTGATTACGATTTATGTACCGCTTCTTGGTTCTCTTACGCTCTGGGCATTGCCTATCCCGTTTATATTAATGATTGTGCGCAATGGGATGAAAAGTGGGTTGGTGATGTGGGCTGTCACGATTGTTCTTGGAATTCTGACAGCTGGAATTCCTTCCCTCGCTCTCACATTTACGGTTGGTGTAGGAGGCATAACTGCGGGGTATCTCTATTATATTCGTAAGTCTGCTATTGCAGTTCTTGTTGGTAGTGGTATAGCGTACGTAGTTGGCCTTTTGCTTGCGTTTGTATCAAGCATACTAGTTTTAGGTCAAAACCCAGCTGATCTTGTCATTGACATGATGAATCAATCATTTCAACAAGCAGAGTCGATCTATCGTTCATTAGGTCAGGACACTAGTCAATTCAACGAACTAAAAGAGCAAATTAGCTTATTACGATATTTAATCCCGACAGGTCTTGTGCTTATGGGTGTTGTTATTGCGCTTATCTCGCAACTCATTTCAGTTCCTATATTAAAGAGAGTAGGGGGCTTTACACCACCGGTATTCAACCCAATACGAGAATGGGCATTTCCGAAGAGTTTTTTATGGTATTATTTAGTTGTTACCATTCTTATGATGGTAGGTTTAGAAGAAGGATCGATTGCTTTTGTTGCAGCTATTAATGTATATTCTATTCTAAACGCTCTCATTTTCGTACAGGGCCTTGCTGTTATTTACTTTTTTAGTCATCAGAGAGGTTGGCCGATTGTAGTGCCAATTCTTTTAACTTTTATTGGCTTCGCTCTAACATCATTTATTGTTATCATTGGAATTATTGATCTTGGTTTTGGATTGCGAAGAAGAATGAAATCATAGGTAGGAGCTGAAAATATGCCAAAGTTTTTAACGAAACGGTGGCATGGTTATCATGTGGTAGCCTTGTTCGTCATTTCCATCCTGTTTATCGGCATTATCACCTATTACAACTGGATACTCGGTATTGCAAGCGTGTTGGTTATGACGCTTCTTGTTTATACGGCGGTTCGAGCCGAGTCCCAATTCCAACTTGCTCTTAAAAATTATGTCTCTACTCTTTCCCATCGGGTTAAGAAAGTAGGAGACGAGGCACTGATGGAGATGCCGATTGGAATTTTGCTGTACGATGAAGAATATCATGTGGAATGGACGAATCCTTATTTACCGGTCATGATCGAAAAAGACCGGCTGATTGGCCACTCTTTAAATGATATTTCTGAGCAAATTATTCCCTTTCTTAAATCAGAAGCCAACGAAGAAATATTAACGATCAACGATCGTAAATACAAAACGTATTTTAAGCAGGAAGAAAGACTTCTTTATTTCTTCGATGTAAGTGAGAAGGTAGAGATTCAACGCCTCTATAATGAGGAAAAAACGGTTGTTGGTATTATTTACCTTGATAACTATGAAGAAGTAACCCAGGGACTAGGCGATCAGGTGCGAAGTAATTTAAATAGTTCGGTGACGTCTATCCTAAATAATTGGGCTGATGAACAAGGCGTTTTCCTGAAACGGAGTTCTTCAGAAAAATTCTTTGCTGTACTAAATCAAAAAATACTTCAGGATCTCGAAAAAAATAAATTTTCTATTCTTGATGAGGTTCGTGAGGCAACTTCTAAGGAGAATATTTCAATCACGCTTAGTATTGGGATTGGAAGTGGCCACAGTACGCTGACTGAGCTTGGACAACTTGCTCAATCCAGTCTGGATTTAGCTCTCGGCCGTGGTGGCGACCAGGTTGCAATTAAGCAAACCACTGGCAAAGTGAAGTTCTATGGTGGCAAAACAAATCCGATTGAAAAACGAACGAGAGTAAGAGCACGCGTTATTTCTCATGCGTTACGTGAACTTGTATTAGATAGTGATCAAGTAATCATTATGGGTCACAAAAATCCGGATATGGACTCTATCGGTGCATCGATTGGGATTTTGAAAGTTGCTCAGGCAAATGGTAAAGAAGGATCGATCGTTTTCGACCAAAATCAAAAAACGAGCGGAGTTTCACGACTAATTGAAGAGATTGAGGGGAATGAACAGCTTTGGGCTCGTTTTATCGATCCTGAAGATGCGCTCGAGAGCTGTACCCCGAACACGCTTCTTGTCGTGGTCGATACGCACAAGCCTTCTCTCGTTATGGAAGAACGACTTTTACAAAAACTCGATCACGTTGTAGTTATTGATCATCATAGACGTGGGGAAGAGTTTATTGAGGACCCTGTTCTCGTCTATATGGAGCCTTATGCTTCTTCAACGGCTGAACTCGTGACAGAACTCTTTGAATATCAGCCCAAACGTCTTAAAATGGACATTATGGAAGCGACAGCTCTTTTGGCTGGTATCATTGTCGATACAAAGAGCTTCACGCTCAGGACTGGTTCCAGGACGTTTGACGCTGCATCCTACTTGAGAGCGCATGGTGCAGATACCGTTCTAGTGCAAGAATTCCTTCGTGAAGACATTGCTCAGTATATTCGAAGAGCAAAAATAATAGAAAAAGCCCGCATTTATCGCAACGGAATTGCCATTGCTCTCGGTGAAAAAGATCAAACCTACGATCAGGTTCTGATTGCGCAAGCTGCAGATACGCTTCTATCGATGAGCGGTGTGATTGCTTCTTTCGTTATTTCAAAGCGAACTGATGGTAAAATATCGATAAGTGCAAGGTCTCTAGGAGAAGTAAATGTCCAGATCATTATGGAAGGCCTTAATGGTGGTGGCCATTTAACAAATGCCGCAACACAAATTGATTCAGGATCGATTGAAGAAGCAGAACGATTGCTCAAAGAAACAATCGATGACTATTTAGAAGGGGGAGAAGATGAATCATGAAAGTAATTTTCTTAGACGATGTAAAAGGTAAAGGTAAAAAAGGTGAAGTGAAAAATGTAGCAGATGGATATGCTCGTAATCATCTTTTGAAGAATAATCTTGCTGTGGAAGCAAATAATGCAAATATGAAGACGCTCAAGGCGAAACAACGCAGCGATGATAAAAAGGCTCAGGAAGAGCTTGATGAAGCAAATGCATTAAAAGAAACAATTGAAAGCATTGAAGTTGAGTTGGAGACCAAGTCAGGTGAAGGTGGTCGTCTGTTCGGCTCTATCACAAGTAAGAATATTGCTGAAGAACTTAAGAAGCATGATATCAAAGTGGATAAGCGTAAAATCGAATTAGATGAACCAATCCGTGCCCTTGGTTACACAAATGTACCGATTAAATTGCACCATGATGTAACAGCAACAGTCAAAGTACATGTGGTAGAGCAATAATAGGTAATCACGGGTGGAAAATAGCGAACTGCTCAGGGGGAAAACAACATGAGTGATTTATTTGCTGATCGTACGCCACCTCAAAATATTGAAGCTGAACAGGCAGTAATCGGGGCTGTCTTCTTAGAAATCGATGCACTTACAACAGCAACGGAAGTACTGCAGCCTGAAGACTTTTATCGCGCTGCACACCAAAAGATCTTCTCTGTTATGATCGAACTCTCTGAGAAAGGAGAACCTGTTGATCTTGTAACAGTTACCTCTGAACTTCAGGATCTTAAGATTCTTGAAGAAATTGGTGGCGTATCTTATCTGAGTGATCTTGCTAATTCAGTTCCAACGGCTGCGAATGTAGAGTACTATTCCAAAATTGTTGAAGAAAAATCGATATTAAGAAGATTAATTCGTGCAGCAACTGATATTGCTTCAGATGGTTATGCCAAAGAAAGTGAGATTGAAAACCTTCTTTCTGAGGCAGAGAAATCGATTATGGAAGTTTCGCAACGGAAGAATACCGGGGCGTTTATTTCCATTAAGGATGTTCTCGTTACCGCGTACGATAATATTGAGACGCTTCAAAACAGTACAGGTGATATTACAGGAATTCCGACCGGGTTTTCAGAACTTGATCGAATGACAGCTGGATTTCAGCGTAATGACCTTATTATCGTAGCTGCGCGTCCGTCAGTTGGTAAGACTGCATTTGCCCTTAATATCGCTCAGAACGTAGCCACGAAGACGGATGAGAACGTTGCGATATTCAGCCTCGAGATGGGTGCTGAACAGCTTGTCATGCGTATGCTCTGTGCGGAGGGGAACATTGATGCGCAGCGTCTTCGTACAGGTGGTTTGACCGGTGATGACTGGCAGAAGCTGACGATGGCCATGGGAAGTCTCTCGAATGCAGGTATCTACATTGATGATACGCCTGGTATTCGTGTAGGTGATATACGTGCTAAATGTCGACGGTTGAAGCAGGAAAAAGGTCTTGGTATGATTCTGATCGATTACATGCAGCTTATTCGTGGAAATGGATCTGGGGAGAACAGACAACAGGAAGTTTCCGAAATATCGAGATCTTTAAAAGGAATTGCGCGTGAGCTTGAAGTACCTCTGATCTCTCTGTCTCAGCTCTCTCGTGGTGTGGAGTCAAGACAAGATAAGCGGCCGATGATGTCTGATATTCGTGAATCGGGAAGTATCGAGCAGGATGCTGATATTGTGGCATTCTTGTACCGAGATGATTATTACGACAAAGAATCAGAGAATAAAAATATCATTGAAATTATCATTGCGAAACAGCGTAACGGACCAGTTGGTACCGTGGAGCTAGCTTTCGTGAAAGAGTATAATAAATTCGTTAATCTGGAAAGGCGTCACGACGAAAGTGAAATGCCACCAGGTGCGTAAAAAGAGCCTCGGATGAGGCTCTTTTTTTTTGAGCATAATGAGAAAGTTTAGGATAAAATGTTATTAAAATAATGGTTAGCCTTTAGAGGATTATCTTCAAAATAACGAACGTAAATATATTAATATATATAATTGTTCGGGTTTGTTGACTTGTAGACGTCAAATTGGTACACTTACTCTGGGTTTTTTAAAAAAGTAGCGTGCTTCACCGAACCATTCGGTGAGAAGCATCTGGAGGTGCTCAAATGCCATCAGTAGTTGTGGTAGGAACACAGTGGGGCGATGAAGGTAAAGGAAAGATTACAGATTACCTCTCGGAAAATGCAGAAGTTGTCGCTCGTTATCAGGGTGGAAACAATGCAGGCCATACGATTGTATTCAATGACACAAAATACAAACTTCACTTGATTCCATCTGGAATTTTCTATGATGATAAAATTTGTGTAATTGGAAACGGAATGGTTGTGGATCCGAAAGCTATTCTCGAGGAACTATCCTATTTACATGAGCGAAATGTTAATACGGATAACTTGCGCATAAGTAATCGTGCCCATGTTATTCTTCCATATCACTTGAAATTAGACATCGTTGAAGAAGAATATAAAGGTGCTAACAAAATTGGAACAACAAAAAAGGGTATCGGTCCTGCATATATGGATAAAGCGGCTAGAATCGGTATTCGAATCTGCGATTTGCTTGATCGTGAAGTTTTTGAAGAGAAACTAGAACGCAACCTTGCAGACAAGAACCGTCTTCTTGAGAAAATGTATGAAGTAGAAGGGTTTAAAAAAGAAGATATTCTTGAAGAATACTTCGAGTATGGTCAGCAGATTGCAAAGTATGTAGTGGATACTTCTGTTGTATTAAACGATGCTCTTGATGATGGTCGTCGCGTTTTATTTGAAGGTGCACAGGGCGTTATGCTTGATATTGATCAGGGAACGTATCCTTTTGTTACTTCTTCCAATCCAATTGCAGGTGGCGTGACAATCGGTTCTGGAGTTGGACCTAGTAAGATCAATCACGTAGTTGGCGTTTCAAAAGCCTATACGACGCGTGTCGGTGATGGTCCGTTCCCAACAGAACTTCACGATGAAGTTGGAGATCAAATTCGCGAAGTAGGTAATGAATATGGAACAACTACTGGTCGTCCACGTCGTGTGGGTTGGTTTGACAGTGTTGTTGTTCGCCATGCTCGTCGAGTAAGTGGGATTACAGATCTTTCTCTTAATTCGATCGATGTACTTACGGGTATTGAGACCCTCAAAATTTGTACTGCTTATAAGTACAAAGGTGAGGTCATTGAAGAATTTCCGGCAAGTCTTAAAGTGCTCGCTGAATGTGAGCCGGTTTATGAAGAAATGCCAGGGTGGACAGAGGACATAACTGGTGTGAAAAATTTAGGAGAACTTCCTCCAAATGCTCGTCATTATATTGAGCGTGTGTCGCAACTTACAGGTATCCCATTGTCGATCTTCTCAGTAGGACCAGATCGCAATCAAACAAATATGCTTCGTGGCGTCTTCGCATAAATAGAAGAGCTAGCAGTTGAAAAACTGCTAGCTTTTTTATTATAGTTTGATGTTGGAAAATTCTGCGGAAATAAATAATTTGTGGTAAACTTGGACTATCGAAATAGCTTTTTGTTAATGAGGTGTGAGTATGAGTCGTAATAAAAGACAGGTGTTTCGCCAGCAGCTTGACGTTCCTTTTGCTGCAAGGATGCGAGTTATAGAGAAAAATTCCCAGGTCGAACCGGACTTTAATCATAAAATTTATATTCATGATATTGGTCTTGAAGGTCTTGGGTTTTCAGTGGACTTAGAAACGCCGATGCATACAGATATGGAGTTCTCGATTAAACTAAACGATGAACCTTTCCACATTAAAGGTGAAGTGGTTTGGGGGAAACCGAATGACCCAAATGATCCGAATACGAGGGCCAGTCATTTTTTTGGTGTGAAATTTTATTTGAACTCTGAAAAAGAATCTTCTCTTATTTTCCAGGAAGTCAATCGTTTTGCAATTAAGCGGCATCGCCGTAAACAAGAAATTCGTGAAATGATGAAAGAAAGATTAAATAAACAGGCAAAGGGGTAAATTAACATCAGGTTATATACTCCAGGACTGTTTTTTTATTTTCTTTTGAACAATCCTTGCTTTTTATGAAATCCAGTGGTAAGATAAATCTTGTCGTCGTTACAAGACATTTAAGACGAGCCATTAGCTCAGTTGGTAGAGCATCTGACTTTTAATCAGAGGGTCGAAGGTTCGAGTCCTTCATGGCTCACCATTTTCTTTCTATTGAAGATGAGGAGTAAACACTCACATCATATATTCATTCATATCGTCGCGGGGTGGAGCAACGAGCGTTACATCATTGAAATAACATCGAGTTGTTTCAACGGATACGCCTCAGAGCATAACCTTGCAGAGGAAGAAACAGTGCACAGCATATAGAAGCATGCACATCATATATTCATTCATATCGTCGCGGGGTGGAGCAGTTCGGTAGCTCGTTGGGCTCATAACCCAAAGGTCGCAGGTTCAAATCCTGCCCCCGCAACCAATTTAAAAAATTTAACTACGTCGAATAGTCTTCTTCGTTAAATTTTAATCGGAGTCCCTTTAGGGGCAACCTAAACTCACAGCTAGATATCATTACTTTCTAACGTTAGTGAGCGAAATACACTCATAATTTGGTCTCGTGGTGTAGCGGTTAACATGCCTGCCTGTCACGCAGGAGATCGCGGGTTCGATTCCCGTCGAGACCGCCATTTAATCTATTAAATGGTTTTATAAAAAACATGGCTCTGTAGCTCAGTCGGTAGAGCAGTGGACTGAAAATCCACGTGTCGGCGGTTCGATTCCGTCCGGAGCCACCATGATTTTTCAATTAACAACGTACATATAACGCATATCTCTCTTTGAGAGATATGCGTTTTTTATTTGGCTCTTTTCTAAAAGATTGTAGTGTTTGAAGAGGTTTTTTATAAAATCACCCCTACTCTTATAGCAACAATGTCTGCGACAACTGCCTGCTATTTAGATTAGATAGCCAATAGTCCTGATCAACCGATTGTTATCAGGGATTTTTATTTATAGGCTGTGTTAATGATAAATAAGGTGGGGTGAATTTTGAAGGAAACGCATGAATAACCTTCCATTTACTTACCATGACTTGCCACGATCGTGACGAAAAGACTACATTTTTATTACAAGTTGAGTACTTATACCCATGTGTCTACTGTTCTATGATAGAGTGCGAAACGTGAGTGAAAAAGATAGTTTCAGCTATTGTAGGAGGAAGTCTTATGAGTAAAATAAAGGTTCGTCGTTTCTTTCAACTTTCAATCATTGTTACAAGCGTGAGTATGCTTTTCTGGATCGAACCAGTTGGAGCTTCTGTCTATAATTTAATGAAGCCTGTTTATCACGTCTATATTGATGGAGAAGATATTGGAACGGTAGATAGTAAAGAAGTCTTGAATGAAAATATAGATGAATTAAAGAGTGAACAAAAGGCAGATGGTGTCAAGTTATCAGTCGATAATGATGTGGAAGTAGTGACGGAGAGACTTTTCCAACCTTCTTACGACAACAAAGATGTGCTTGAACAGTTAGACAACGAAATTTCCTTTGTAGGAGATGGTTTTAAGTTAACTTTCGATGGTAACATCGTTGGAACTTTCGCTAATGAAAAGCAAGCAAAGGACGCCATTTGGGATTACGCCAAACCATTCCTTTCCGATAAGAAAGTAAATGAGATTGAGCGAATAAGTAGAAACGTGCTGGGGAATGGTGAGAAGCCTCATCCAGCAGACGCTATTACATTCTCCGAGCCTTTTTCGATCGAGAAGGTTGAGTTAAGTCCGGATGACATCATGACAACAGAAGAGGGTGTTTCAGAGCTTTCAGATGGCTATGAGGTAGAAAAGGAATATGAAGTAGAGAAGGACGAGTCTCTTGAAGATGTAGCTAATAAATTTGAGATGGACGAAAAAGTGTTAATCAAACAAAATGATTTATCAAATAATGAGAAGATCCAGAAAGGTAACCAGCTTCAGGTGCTTCAACACAAAGACTTCGTTAAAGTTCTTGAAACAATCGAGAAAGATGAAGTTCAAAAGGTCGATTATCAGACAAAGAAGAAAAAAAGTGATTCTCTGCTAAAGGGAGAAAGAGAAGTTACGCAAAAGGGAGAGCAAGGAAAGAAAACCGTTACTTATGAGATTAAGCGTGTAAATGGGAAAGAAATTGAAAAAAATGTTGTAGATGAAAAGGTGACGAAAGCCCCCGTAGCGAAAGAGATGATCGTGGGGACGAAGGTCATCCCTTCTAAAGGCACTGGCTCGTTTAAGTGGCCGGCTGTTGGAGGTACGATTACTAGCAAGCAGGGCGAACGCTGGGGTTCTTATCATAAAGGAATCGATATTGCTGGCGTGACTGATAAAACAATTAGCACAGTCGACAACGGTAAGGTTACAGCTGCAGGAAGAAGGAGTGGTTATGGGAATCAGATCACCGTCAACCATAACAATGGAATGAAAACAACCTACTCACACCTAGCATCGATTTCAGTCTCTGTTGGAGATACGGTTCAAAAAGGTGACAAAATTGGAGTAATGGGTACAACAGGAGATTCGACAGGTCTTCACCTTCATTTTGAGGTATACAAAAATGGTAACCTCCAAAACCCAATGGATTACTTACAGAGATAAACCTTCAGTTCTGACTGAAGGTTTTCTTTTTATGGACCATAGAAGTAAGAGCGATTTGTAGGAAGAAAAAGGGAGTAGCGTTTCTCTTATAGAAGTTAGGGGAAGAGCTGTAGGGAAGATCGTAATAAAACCTACATAATATGATAAAATAGACAAAATGATGCATGTTTTATATCGATAGATAATTGATATTGTCATATCAAAGAAGGAGCGTTCATAATGGACAAGAAAATTCTTGTTGTAGATGATGAAAAACCAATTGCAGATATATTGCAGTTTAATCTTGAAAAGGAAGGCTTTACAGTTGTTTGCGCTTACGATGGCGATGAAGCGATTGCGAAGGTGGAAGAGGAGAATCCGGATATGATTCTGCTTGATATTATGCTTCCCCAGCGAGATGGCATGGAAGTTTGTAGAGAAGTCCGCAAGAAATATGAGATGCCAATTATTATGTTGACAGCCAAGGATTCGGAAATAGATAAAGTACTTGGACTCGAGCTTGGAGCAGATGATTATGTAACAAAACCGTTTAGTACGCGTGAGCTTATTGCACGTGTAAAGGCGAACTTACGTCGTCGTCAGCAAGAACCTGAGAAAGAAACATCGACAAACTCCTTAATTAAAGTAGGGGCGTTGACCATTCATCCAGATGCTTATCTTGTCACGAAGCGAGAAGAGTCGATTGAATTGACTCATCGAGAGTTTGAATTACTTCATTATTTGTCCAAGCATATCGGTCAGGTGATGACACGAGAGCATTTACTTCAAACTGTATGGGGCTATGATTATTTTGGTGATGTGAGAACGGTAGACGTAACGGTACGACGATTGCGCGAAAAAGTCGAAGACAATCCAAGCCACCCGACATGGATTATTACAAGACGCGGAGTTGGTTATTACATGCGTGAACCGGAACAGGAGCAGTAAAGCGTAAATGGGGAAGGTTGGTTTTTTTAAGTCCATTCATTTTAAGTTTGCAATTGTTTATGTTCTTCTCATTCTTATTGCGATTCAGTTTATCTCTGTTTATTTTAACGACAAGCTAGAGGATCAGTTTCAGGGTAACTACATTAGTTCAATTAAAGATCGAGCTGAGCTCATTGCAGAGAACGTGTCTGATCAGGTGAACAGTAAGAGTGATGAAGAGGAAAATACGATTAATAATTTGATACAAAATTTCAACCAAAATGAAATTCGTCAAATTCAAGTTGTAAATTCATTAGGACAGGTTGTCGGGACACTTAATGATGAAGGCATCGAGGGAACGCTCTCGACGAATGATTATGTGAATGGTGCTCTTAATGGTGTAGATGATGGAGATATTCTCATCGACAATGAAGGGGAGCGGTTTTACGCTTATGGTTTCCCAATCACCGGAAAAACAGGGACAACCGTTGGAGCGGTTTACATTCAAGGAAATATGAAGCAAGTTTTCCAGCAGGCCGATGACGTCAATAGTCTGTTAGCGCAATCTGCTCTAATCGCCCTTGTGTTAACCGGCTTACTTGGGATTATCATATCACGTACAATCACACGACCAATCTCGGATATGAGAAAACAGGCTCTTGTTATGGCGCGAGGAGATTTTACACGAAAAGTTAAAGTATATGGGGAAGATGAGATCGGCCAGCTGGCCCTTGCGTTTAATGACTTAACAAGACGGCTTCAGGAAGCCAATGCCATCACTGAAGGTGAACGACGTAAGCTGACATCCGTTCTTGCTTACATGACGGATGGTGTGATTGCAACAGATCGTGAAGGTATGATTATTTTAATGAATGATCGTGCAGAAGAGATGATGAGTGTTTCACGTGAAACGGTACTTGGAACGTCATTAAAACAAATCCTTAAATTTTCAGAAGAGAAAACGTGGGACGACGTTTATAATGGTCCTGATTCTATGATTCTTGATTTAAGTGACGAACATCAAACGTTTATTATGCGTGTTAATTTTTCTATTATTCATAAAGAGGACGGTCCTATAAATGGATTGATTGCTGTATTGCATGATATTACAGAACAGGAGCAGCTGGAGCAAGAGCGTAGAGAGTTTGTAGTGAATGTTTCACATGAGCTCCGTACGCCTCTTACAACGATGAGAAGCTATCTGGAAGCCTTACAGGATGGTGCGCTTGAGGATGCTGAGATTGCTCCTCGTTTTTTAAGTGTGGCACAGAATGAGACGGAAAGAATGATTCGATTAGTGAACGATCTCCTTCAGCTATCAAAAATGGATAAGAAAGAAACGCGCTTGGAATTTACTGAACTCGATTTTGTTGAGATGTTTGATCATGTACTGGATCGATTTGAGATGTCAAAGCGAGAGAATATTGAAATTGTAAGGCAGCTTCCCCGTGTTGCGATTTATACAAGAGTCGATAAGGATAAAATGACCCAGGTGCTGGATAACATTCTTTCAAATGCGATCAAGTATTCTCCAGATGGAGGGACAATTACCGCTAGATGCTGGACAATCGGTAAGAAAATCCGTATCAGTATTAGTGACGAGGGTGTTGGAATTCCTAAAAACAACCTCTCCAAGATTTTTGATCGATTCTATCGAGTTGATAAGGCTCGCTCTAGGCAAATCGGAGGGACAGGACTTGGACTTGCGATTGCGAAAGAAATCATTCATGCCCACCATGGGGATGTATGGGCAGAGAGTAAATGGGGACAAGGAACAACGATCTACTTTACTCTCCCTTATAATCGAATAAGGGAGGTCGGGGACAAGTGAAGATTACGAAAAAACAGATCGAGAACGTTAAAACAGTCTTGTTGAACGTTCTCGTCGTGACGAGTTTGTTTCTAACGTGGCAAATTTGGACGTATGAACCTGATTATGAGCAAGAAGTTGCCCCTACAGAAGCAAGTCCAGTGGGGGTGTCAGAAGTGAATATAAGCGATGTGGTGAAACCGAATCAGGTGGTTTATCATAAAGACAATCAGCATTTTACTTCATTTTACTCAGAAACAATTGATACTTTTTATAATCTATTTGTTTCAGGAATGAAAATCAAATCGTTTACGATGGAAAATGATATTGAAAGCTTGATTGACACAGACAATAGTGTAGAGCTTATCTTTCCAACATTACTTTCCAATGATGTGCTGAAGAAGCTGGTTAGTATTTCGAAATCTGACATTCCACTTACATCGTTTGACAGAATTATTATTCCTTCTGTCTCAACGGGTAAGAACAATGAAATTATCTTTCTAAATACATCTAGTCAAAAAGGAATGCGGGCAACTGTCGATGCTTCAGCTGATATGAAAAAATGGTTCTCTGAAACTTTTGCTTCTTTTAACATTAATAATGACAAAGCGGGTGAATTAAAGTTCTCCAGAGCGAAATCGGCACATCTATCAAAAAATTCACCAACTTTTTATATCCCTATTCAAGGGCAAACAGTAGGCATATATGGCGACAGTACAGATGAGTTAGCTAATGAAGAAGCATTTAAGGAAGCGTTATTTCCTGAGCAGGATCGTGTTAAGAAGAACACTTTTAATATCTCAGACCTCTATACAGATGGTAGTCGCGATCTAACATTCAATGATGATAGCGAATATATGATTTTTAAGAATCCACCTTCAAACCCAAGCAGTTTCGACGCGAATGAGGCGCCAATATTAAATGCATATGGATTTATAAATAAGCACTACGGATTTAGAATAACGAATTATGATGATGAGTATGTTCTCAACGAATGGGTGAGGTCATCTGAAAAAGAAACGGATCAAATTACGTTCCGTTTAAATACAGAAGGTTATCCTGTTTTCAGTTCTTCTGTAGAGGATTTAGACGAGATTAATGTCACGCTCGAAAACAATGAAGTAAGTACGTATAAGCGAATGCTCAAAGTAATTCAATATGCAAAACAAACGGATGAGCGTCGTCTTCCTGGTTATAGTGAGGTTCTAACACTATTAGAGGATGGAAGCTTCAAGGAAAGTGAAATACAGAACATCACACTTGGCTTTACAATTGATCGATCTCTGGATCAATCCGAGGATTTCGATTTCACTCTTGTTCCACAATGGTATGTCAAAGTGGATCAAAAATGGACGCCACTGCAATCGATAAGCAATGAGCAGGGAGGGAATTAATTTGGATTGGAATAGAACGAAAACCATACTTATTCTGACTTTCCTTGTGTTTAATATCTTTCTTGTCAGTGACTTATTCAAGAAGCAATCGGATATCAGTGAGGCTCAACAGGTTAATCAGGTATCGATCGAGCAACAGCTCAAGAAATTAAATGTAACGTATAAGAAAGATCTCCCTGAACAATCAGAGAAAATGTCTTTTATTAGTGGCGACGTCCACGTGTTTACTGATAAAGAAGAGAAAACGCTTGAAGAAGGAACGAGTCAGGACATAACACTCGATGGGCGGAAGCTCGTAGCAACTCTTAAGAAACCATTCCCTATCAGTGATCCTGACGCAGCTTCTGCTTATTCAATTTTTTTAGAAACGTATGTTTACGAAGGTGGGAAGTATCAGTATTATACGGATGCCCCTGATAACCCCAATATTAAATATTTTGTTGAAACATTCGAAGATCTGCCAATCTATAGCCAGGATGCCGGAATGCTCATCGTAACGCTTGAGGATGACAAAGTGGTCTCTTACACTCAGACGTATTTAAGTCTGAAGGAAATTGGTAAAGAACGTAAAATTGATCCTGCTTCAGATACCATTGGTCTTCTCGTTAATCAACAGGATATTGGTTTGAATGATGAGGTGAAGGATGTATCGATCGGATACTATACAACAGTACCGAATGAAGACGAGCGTGATACGTTTGTGTTTGTTCCGACATGGCACGTAGTTGTAGAAAATAAATCAAAAGAAGAACCTGCCAAAAATTATTATGTGAATGCAATTGAAAAGACTGTTTTTAGTGATCCAGCAGAGAGTAACGGAAGTAAGGAGGAGGAAGAGGACGTGGAGAGTAAGGATCAAGCAAAACCTGAAGATCCGCCATCACCTCAAACTTCCACAAGCGATAAGTAGGAGAGGAATGTAGTATGTCTCTTGAATTTAGTGTGCTAGCAAGCGGGAGCACTGGTAACGCCATTTATGTCGGAACTGAGAAGCATAAACTTCTCGTAGATGCCGGTCTAAGTGGAAAGAAACTCGAAGAATTGTTTGCAAAAGCCCATCTAGATCCGAAAGATCTGGATGGGTTACTTGTGACACATGAACATAGCGATCATATTAAGGGGCTTGGCATTTTTGCCAGGCGTTATAAGCTCCCCATCTATGCAAATGAAAAAACGTGGCAGGCAATGTCTGGATTAATTGGTGAAATACCCGTCGAGCAAAAGTTTCAGTTTGATATGGATAGTGTACGAACATTTGATGATCTTGATGTTGAATCCTTTGGCGTATCACATGATGCCGCTGAACCGATGTTTTATGTATTTCATCACGAAGGCAAGAAGCTTAGTATCGCGACAGACCTGGGATATGTTAGTGATCGAATAAAAGGAACGATCCGGGATTCAGATATGCTCGTATTCGAATCGAATCATGACATCAATATGCTCATGATGGGACGATATCCTTGGAATGTGAAACGACGGATTCTAGGTGACATGGGGCACGTATCGAACGAGGATGCAGGTGCAGCATTAGCAGATGTGATCGGTGATCAAACAAAGCGTATTTATTTAGCCCATTTAAGTAAAGATAATAACATGAAAGACCTTGCAAGATTGTCTGTCCAGCAAACACTTGAACAACATGGATTCGCTGTAGGAGATCAAATTGATTTATACGATACAGATCCTACTGCTCCAACACTTGTTACGAAGCTATAGCAACTTTGTTCTATTTTAGAGCGACTAGTATAAGTGCTAGGTTTACAATGAGTGTATCGTTGATGAGAAAATACCGTATGGGCAGCATGAGAGCTTAGGTCTCCTTTTTGAACTGAAAGGAAAGGTGAAGTAATTGGGCTATTATGATGGCGACGATGACAATTTCCCTAAGAAACAAAAAGGGAATCGTGGGAGGGCATTTATTGCTGGACTACTCGGGGCAATTCTTGGTGGATTATTGATTCTTTTTACTGTCCCTCCTCTATCAGATTTAGGGGTACTTCCTGATATCGAGCCAGTTCCTCAGGAAGAAGCGGAAGCGGATACCAATCGAGGGGTTATGACGAAAGACATTAGTATTGACGTAACGAATGATATTACCTCGGCTGTTGCTAACGTTAGCGAAGCGGTAGTAGGTGTGATCAATTTGCAGAAAACAGATTTTTGGGCTGAAGATTACGGTGAGGCTGGCGCTGGTTCAGGTGTGATTTATAAGAAAAAGGGTGGCGAAGCGTTCATTGTGACAAACAACCACGTTGTTGAAGGTGCAGGACAGCTAGAGGTGAGTTTAACGGACGAAAAGCGGGTTTCTGCAGAGCTTGTAGGCACTGACCCTCTAATGGATCTTGCGGTCCTTAAAATCCCTTCTGAGGCCGTTACAATGGTAGCAGAGTTTGGTGATTCAGATACGCTTAAACCAGGAGAGCCTGCAATTGCAATCGGAAACCCACTTGGTTTTCTTGAGGGGACCGTGACACAAGGAATCATCAGTAATCCTCAGCGCTCGTTTCCAGTAGATACGGATCAAAACGGTACAATTGATTGGAATGCTGATGTGATTCAAACGGATGCTTCAATCAATCCGGGGAATAGCGGTGGTGCGTTGGTTAATATTTCTGGACAACTGGTTGGAATTAATTCAATGAAAATCGCTCAGTCGAGTGTAGAAGGCATTGGTTTCTCCATACCGATTAATATTGCAGAGCCGATCATCAAAGATCTTGAATCGTATGGTGAAGTCAGAAGACCTCAAATTGGGGTTGGAACAAAATCTCTCTCAGAAATCCCTACTTATCATTGGAGCGAATCGCTCAAATTACCAAAGAAAATTGACTATGGTGTAGTTATAATGAGTGTATTTCCTGCCTCTTCAGCGGACCTTGCAGGCTTGAAAGAACTGGATGTCATCACCGCGATGGACGGAGAAAAGATCAAGAATTCAGTTGAGCTGCGTAAGTTTCTGTATACAAAGAAGGCAATTGGAGATCCGGTGAAATTAACCATTTATCGTGATGGAAAGAAACAAGAAGTAGAAATAACACTTGCTGAGCAACAAAGTTCTTAAATAGTGCAGGAGGGGAAACTCTCCTGTTTGTTTTTTGGAATAACTCATGCACAGTGGATAATCGTGACAGAGGAGAGATAGAATGAAATTATTTTGTTGTGAAGATCATGTAGAGTTAGCTCTTGATGTAGCCGTTGATGAAGCAGGACGTTTCCCGGTACTAGAGCAAATTGAAAAAGAACCTAATAAGTTATCCACAGATTGTGAGTATTGTAAAAAAACCGCAACATATATAGTGTCGAACTAATATTCGGTCACGATATGTGGATGGAAATTGTGTATATGTGGATAAAATCTGTGGATAAACTGTTTGTTTGCTGTGGATTTAAGAAATTGTGTACAGGTGGGGATAACATATGAATATAAGTATTGTTACTGTTGGGAAACTCAAAGAGAAATATTTAAAGTTGGGGATTGAAGAATACACAAAACGCCTTGGTCCCTTTGCTAAGATAGAAATGATCGAAGTGCCAGATGAAAAAGCACCTGAAAATCTTAGTGATACTGAAATGATCCAAGTAAAAAAAGCAGAAGGCGAGCGAATTTTGAGTAAAATTTCTTCTGATGCACACGTGATTGCACTTGCAATTGAAGGGAAAATGAAAACCTCTGAACAGCTAGCTCGGGAGTTTGATCAACTTGCTACTTATGGAAAGAGTAAGGTGGCTTTTGTTATTGGTGGTTCACTTGGTTTAAGTGATGAAGTTCTCCAAAGAGCAAATGATACATTGTCCTTCTCAAAAATGACGTTTCCACATCAGCTTATGAGGCTTATTCTAGTTGAGCAGGTGTATCGGGCGTTTAAGATTAATAGAGGAGAACCGTACCATAAATAGAGTAAGCTAGTTAAACAAAGGTGAGGGCAGAAGAAACTGTTTAAGTATAGTCAAAAGAATTTAAGAGCATAGGTGATCGGATGAACTCCTTAGTTTGCTTGCTCCGTGCTGCCGGAAAGTGAGCATCCTGGAGTGGAAATCAATCACAATACTAAAAAAGAGAAAAGCAAAAATGCTCTCCTCTTCTCTAAAAAGCTAAGATTATTTAGTTCAAGCAAAACAGATTTTACTTAAGAAACAGAAAAACCTTTCTGTCCTTTCAATCCATCTGTCTTTGTAAACTCATCAAGAAGAGCACGCGCTTCATCAGTTGATTTTGTGCTCATCAGTCGATTCCTGAGTTCACTCGCTCCGCGAAATCCGCGAACGTAAATTTTAAAAAAGCGTGGTAGCGCTTTGTAGAGACGCGGCTCGAGTTCTTCGTTATATTTATCATGAAGATCGAGCTGCAGTCGTAAGAGATCAAGCAGTTCTTCACTAGTGTGCTCTTTCTTTTCTATTTCAAAAGCAAACGGGTTATGGAAAATCCCTCGTCCGATCATGACTCCATCGACTCCATATTTCTCTACGAGTTCAAGCCCTTTCTGACGGTCTGGAATATCTCCGTTGATCGTTAGGAGCGTATCAGGTGCAACTTCGTCACGAAGTTTCTTGATCTCTGGAATCAGCTCCCAGTGAGCATCGACATCGCTCATTTCTTTTTTTGTACGAAGATGAATGGAAAGATTGACAATATCCTGTTCTAGGAGATGCTTCAGCCAGTGGCGCCATTCCTCTACTTCTGTATAACCAAGGCGGGTTTTCACACTGACAGGCAGTCCTCCCGCTTTGGCTTCCTGGATGATTTCTGCTGCAACATCAGGACGACGAATCAGTCCGCATCCTTTTCCGTTCGGCGCAACATTAGGAGCAGGACAGCCCATATTGATATCAACTCCGCGATAACCCATTTCTGCCATACCGATACTCATTTCCCGGAAGTATTCGGGCTTGTCTCCCCAAATATGGGCAACGATTGGCTGCTCATCTTCCGTGAAGGTCAGTCGCCCTCGTAAGCTGTCTTTTCCTTTCGGATGGCAGTAACTTTCCGAATTTGTAAACTCTGTAAAAAATACGTCAGGTCTCGCTGCTTCACTCACGACATGTCTAAAAACGACATCCGTTACGGCTTCCATTGGTGCAAGAACAAAAAAAGGTCGCGGCAACTCGTGCCAAAAATTATCTTTCATAGTATATCTGAACCCTTTCTTAAGGGAGCTTAGTTCCCAAAATTAAAAAGTGAATATGTTTCCATTTTATCTATGACTAGTTAGACTGAATTCAACCAATATATACTTTAAAAGTATTAAACAAAAAGTGCAAGAGAAAGAGCCATCTTAAGTTAACTGAGAATCTGATTGAAACAAATCATTTTACTATAACAATAATAAGATAACACAGGCGATTTAAAACAAAATTATACTGTATGGGAGGGTTTCATATATAGAGGTTGATTTGTAATAATTAAGAAGTTGGTCATTAACTCGTGACGAAATAATACGCTTTTTCCTGGACTTAAAAACTCACATATAAAATATAAATCATTGTTTCTGATTGTTTCTTTCACTCCTTTTAAATTGTCATTCTCCACGCAATTTTTCAACAAACGTGTATAAATTAGTAAAAACGCATCAGATTAATAGATATTTTTTCTACAATTATAACAATTGACTGTGATAAGGTATAATTAAGATAGAACAAGTTGTGTACCTAAGTGTCGCCTTGCTTTTTATGGCATTTGAGCATGAGCGCCTATTCTTTTTATTACAAATAAATGAGACAAGGAAGGGTATCATGAGCAAGAATCAAAAGAAAGACGTTATTTTAATTGGTGCTGGAGTGATGAGTGCAACTTTAGGATCTTTACTAAAAGAGTTAGCACCTGAATGGAATGTAAAAGTATTTGAGAAACTCGGAAGTGCAGGAGAAGAAAGCTCTAACGAATGGAATAATGCAGGTACTGGCCATTCTGCACTGTGTGAATTAAATTATACGTCTGAAAAACCTGACGGATCGATCGATATTAGTAAGGCAGTAAAAATTAATGAACAATTCCAACTGTCAAAACAGTTTTGGTCTTATTTTGTAAACAAAGGTTTAATCAGCCATCCGCAAGATTTTATTAGACCTATTCCTCATATGAGCCTTGTATTCGGGAAAGATAATGTAACATTCTTGAAAAAGCGATTGGAAGCGTTGTCAGGAAATCCACTGTTTCAAGGAATGGAATTTTCTGAGGATCCTGAAAAACTTAAGGAATGGATTCCACTTATAATGGAAGATCGCACATCAGATGAACCGATGGCAGCGACAAAAATTGATTCTGGAACTGATGTGAACTTTGGGGCATTAACTCGCTTAATGTTTGATCACCTTAAGCATACAAACGTAGATATCAACTACAAGCATAGTGTAGAGGATATTAAACGGTCAAATGATGGGCAATGGGAAGTAAAAGTACAAGATATTGATAATAACAAACTTGAATACCATACCGCGGATTTTGTCTTTATCGGCGGAGGTGGCGGTAGTTTGCCGCTATTACAAAAAACGGGAATTCCTGAGTCAAAGCATATTGGCGGATTTCCAGTAAGTGGACTTTTCATGGTGTGCAATAATCCTGACGTTATTGAGCAACATCATGGAAAAGTATATGGGAAGGCAAAGGTTGGAGCTCCACCGATGTCTGTTCCACACCTGGATACAAGATACATTGATAATAAGAAGAGCTTATTGTTTGGTCCTTTTGCAGGATTTTCTCCTAAATTCTTAAAAGGTGGTTCCAACTTAGATTTGATTGGATCAGTAAAGCCGAATAATGTGTTAACGATGATGGCAGCTGGTGTAAAAGAGATGGGTCTTACAAAATACTTGATCCAGCAGGTGATGTTATCACATGAGAAACGGATTGAGGAATTGCGTGAATTCATTCCAACAGCCAAAAGTGAAGATTGGGATATAGTGGTAGCAGGTCAACGTGTACAGGTTATAAAGGATACCGAGGCAGGAGGCAAAGGAACCCTTCAATTCGGTACGGAAGTGGTTACAGCTGAAGATGGCTCGATTGCAGCGCTGCTCGGTGCTTCACCAGGCGCTTCAACGGCTGTTCCTGTTATGCTTGAAGTATTCGAAAGATGTTTCCCAGAGCAACTGAAAGAATGGGAGCCAAAGTTAAAAGAAATGATTCCATCTTATGGTGTGTCTCTAGTGGAAAACCCTGAGTTATTTAAAGAAATTCAGAGATCAATTGCACAGACACTTGCTCTAAATGAAGGAGAACCGGCATTTAGCTAAAGTTTTCTAAGCAGAGTAGGGGGTAGAGAACGATAAATACCATATTACTTGTAAGAGTTTCTAACAATCTTCAAAGCAAGATGATAAAAATGACTCATGGCATGCGGCAAATAAACAGCTGCATGCTTTTTTTGTGGTATTAAAAAGGAGAATTCTTATCAATTCAATTATGTAAAAAAGTTTTCTGAAACGTGAAATGTATAATAAAGGGATATCAGAGAATAACGAGTTAGGAATATTTTCAATAGTTCTGTTTACTAGGTATTATTAGTCGCGTTCTCTTTTTTAGGGATCAGTTTGATTTAAAAGAAAGTTCTGCAGAGGTAGTTAGCAAGTTGATAAGGAAAAAAATAAAACAGTTACAAAAGTAAATACAAAAAAACAAGTGTATACAAATGACGTTTACTTGAAAACAATAACGTATACTTGTAATCAAAATATGTACACAAGTAAACAATAATGTACACACGTTGCTGTGTAGGGATGTATACATAAAAGTTTACAAGTACACATTTAAAGTAAACATGTATACGTATTTGTATACATGTAAACATAAATGTAAACTAGATAGAATGACTCATTGACTTCGTTTGAAGATTTCTATAAATTTTAAGTTAATAGTAGAAATACTAGATTTTAAATATGAAAGGATGGATTGGTTCATGAGTAATTCAAGAATAGCAGCAGTCGATGTAGGTAACGACTCTTTAAAAGGAATCTATGGAAAAATTGAATCTGACCTATACATACCAAACGTAATCGCAAGAGATATAGAAGACCGTCCGGTAATTGGAATTGAAGAACTGGATACGAAGGATCCGCTTGATGGTATTCATATTCGCGTGCACTCCCCTGCTTTGAAAGATAACAATGCAATCTATCGTGTTGGGAATCTAGCAACGAAAAGTGATAACCCCGCAGAGTTAGATCCAGGTAGTGCAAAATCTGAGGAGGATCAAACGCTTGTCATGCTTTTTGCTTCACTTGCTTTAGATGCAGTCGATCCGAAGAACTCAGCTAACTTTAAAAACCAAAATGGTGTAACAGATGCGAATTACACGCTTGGTACTGGTCTACCATTACGTGAAGTTAAAGAAGGTAAAGACGTTGGCTACCGTTCAAGACTTCTTGGTTCTGTTCACCAGGTAGAGTTCCTTGTAACTCCAAAGCATCAGGGTAAGAAAGTGAATATCAAATTCGATGAAGTGAAGGTGTATCCTGAAGGGTTTGCAGCTTACATTAATCTAGTGATGGACAATGATTTGAACATTATTAACAAAGACTTAATTGATAAGCGCATCCTTATTCAGGATATTGGTGGACTATCTACCGACATCGCAGTTATTAAAAATCGTAACGTTGATGATGACAAAGCACAGGGCTTTAACCTTGGTGTTGCTGAGTCTCTTGAAGCCATTCGTGAAGAAATCCGCTCAAAGCATGGCGTAGAGCTCGATAGCCGTCGTGACGTAGTTGATATTATTACAAAGAAGAATGATCGTAATCATATTATGGTGCGTGGTAGTCGTACGAGCGTTCATGATATTACAGACCGTATTCTTCTTGAACTTGCTAAGAAGCAATATCGTCACCTTCGTAACGTATGGCAAAAGAACTCTCAATCAGAGATCTGTTACTTCGTTGGCGGTGGTTCAATCGTTCTAAAAGATTACCTTAAGACACTTAATAACAACCTTGATGGCTATAATATCGATTTCTTTGAAGATGAAAAAGAGAGCATCTGGATGATGTCGAATGCTTACTACAAGCTTATCTCTGACTTTAATAGAAAGAACAATAAAGAGAAGCCTCAAGAAAAGAGAGAAGAAAAGAACAAGGTCAAAAACTAGTAGGGTGATTTGATGAAAAAGGCGGGGATGACTGGGATTCAGAGAGGACAAGCGATTACGTTTCGCCTCCCCTCTGATACACCTGATCATATTCTAAAGCAGCTTCAGAAGTTAAAAGAAGAAGAAAAACGTAACTTCTCAAGCCGCGTTGCAGAGTATGTTTTAGATGGTGTCACGCAAACGATAAGACGCGATAATGATGCCATTACTGTGCCTTTGCCAAAGGGATTAAGCAAAGCACAAAGAGATTGGCTTAAGCATGAACATTCAGAAGCGCTTCTTGGCAATATCGTTTACCAAATTTTATCAGATCCTTTGCGCGCTGCGGCACTCCTTGCATCGTTTAATAGCAACTCGATTGATATTGATCAGGCGCTTTATTTGCAAGAGGAAGTTTCAAACAGAACAGTGCAAAGAGAAGTGTCGGAACCTGTTGAAGCTCCAAGCCCAATGTCTGATGATGATCTGATGAATTTTGATTGGGATCAGGCGAAGCAGGAACAAAGTTCGGCGGTAGAAGAGGAAGAAGAGAGCGCAGATGATTTGCTCGGTGGATTTCTCGATAAAATGAATAAATAAAAGAAAAGGCAGCAGGGAATTCCCTGCTGCCTTTTCTTTTTGTCTATTACTGAATAGAAACGATACCAGAATCGCCCTGGTTAACGTCACCTGACTTCTTGATAGTAAGTGTTTGTAGATTAGTGAAGATAATAGGAGTAGCAAGAGAAGGGACAGAGCGTCTCACGCTATCGAGATCTACTGACATCAGTTTCTGTCCTTTTTTAATAGTGTCTCCCTCTTTTACAAGCGTTTTAAAGCCCTCACCTTTGAGGTTAACAGTATCGATCCCAACGTGGATCAAAATCTCTACTCCGCTATTAGACTTGATACCGATTGCATGCTTGGTAGGGAATATGCTCATAATTTCTCCATCGACAGGTGATACGAAGTTACCATCCTCAGGAAGAATAGCAAATCCGTCGCCCATCATCCCTGCTGAAAATACTGCGTCAGGCACTTCTTTAAGTGGAATGATTTTACCTTGAACTGGCATAATAAAATCTTGTTCCGCTATTGTTTTTGTTAGAGTAGCAGTTGAAGCGTTATCCTCTACAGGAGGGTTCGCATTCGTTCCACGCATCGCGTCTGCAACAAATTCTACATCCGTTCCAACAATAATCTGCAAGTTACGGTTATTTACTTTTACAACACCGCGAGCTCCGTGACGCTTTAACTCTGCTTCATCTACTTTTGACATGTCATTCATTTGTAAACGAAGTCTTGTTGTACAGTTATCAATTGATGAAATGTTATCAATTCCACCAATACTTCTAACGAAATGACCTGCCATGACATCGTATTTATCACCTTCAGCAGATACACTTTCGCTATCTTTTGAAATCATATCTTCATCTTCACGACCAGGTGTTTTCAGATTCAATTTTTTAATTAAGAAGTAGAACACGACAAAGTAAATTGCGCCGTAAATAATGCCGATGACAAGCAATAGGCCGGCTTTCTGTGCTAGTCCATAGTTAAGGAAAAAATCGATTGCCCCAGCCGAGAAACCAAATCCATGGTGAATATCAAGTACATAGGCAAGAACCATCGAACTAGCTGTTAAGAGTGCGTGAATGCCGTATAATAACGGTGATAAGAACATGAAAGCGAATTCAATCGGTTCTGTAATACCTGTTAAGAATGAAGCGAATGCAATACCGATTAACATGCCACTGACTTCTGCTCTTCGATCTTTTTTTGCGGCAGCAATCATCGCAAGGCATGCTGCTGGAAGACCGAACATCATAATCGGGAAGAAACCGGCCATGAATATACCTGCTGATGGATCGCCTGCAAAGAATCTGTTTAAATCGCCAGTTGCGCCATTATACTCACCGAACACAAACCAGACAAGGCTATTCAGTACATGATGGAGGCCGAATGGAATAAGTAGGCGATTTAAGAACCCAAATACACCAACACCGAGGGCACCTGCACCAATAATCCATTCACCTATAGCGTTGATCCCTTCTTGTATTGGCGGCCAAACAAATCCAAATATACCTGCAAGAATAACCATAGCTGTTGCAGTTACGATCGGAACGAATCGCCTTCCTCCGAAGAACCCAAGCCAGCTTGGTAGCTTGATATCATGGAATCGGTTATATAGTAGACCTGCAACAATACCGGAGAGAATTCCTCCAAGTATCGCCATGTTAATGTTTTCATTAATTGCTTCTGTTCCCTGAGTGAGAACAAGATACCCAATTGCACCTGCTAGTCCAGCTGCACCATTACTATCTTTAGAGAATCCAATGGCTACACCTATTGCGAAAATAAGTGCTAAGTTATCAAATATAGCTCCTCCTGCTGCTGCAACAAATGGGACATTAAATAAGTCTTCCTGGCCCAATCTCAATAGCAAGGCAGCGGCTGGAAGCACAGCGATTGGCAGCATTAACGATTTACCGACGCGTTGTAAAGCTCCGAGCATAAACGTTCAACCCCTTTCATCATTTGAAAACGTTTTATTTTCACGTTCATCATAACAACAATACAATATAGTTGTCTATACCAATTTTCTGATAGAGGGCATCCACTCGTGAACCTGGTATAGACAACTGTACTTTATGATGATACTATTCAAGTTAGAAGACTGACTCATAAAAAGGAGTGTCCACTAATGAACGATAAAGGTTTTGTGATTGATCACGTGATTGTTTATTCCGAACATGAGGTCATCCAGGATGGTTTTTTGAAAGTGAGAAACGGTAAAATTACTGAGTTTGGTCACTCAAGTGAACGTATAGCAGTTGATAATGAAGAAATCTATCACTTTCCTGAAAAGGTCAGCCTGCTTCCTGGTATGATCGACGTCCATATTCATGGAGTAAACGGGGCGGATACGATGGATGCTTCTACTGAAGCTCTTGATGTCATGACGAAAGCTTTGCCAAATGAAGGAACGACGAGTTTTCTTGCGACTACGATTACGCAGGATACGCACGGCATTGAACAAGCGATTGAAAAAGTTGGCGAATATATAAACGAATTTCAAAAACCAGGACACGCTGAATTACTCGGAATCCATCTGGAAGGTCCGTTTCTTAATCATAAACGCGCAGGAGCACAGCCGTTGCATGCAATTCAAACGCCAGATGTGGGTGTGTTTGAAGTGTGGAATAAGCTTTCTAGAGGTTCAATCAAGCTTGTTACACTTGCACCAGAAATGGAAGGTGGAATGGAACTTGTTCGTTACTTGACGGAGAGAGGCATTGTCGCATCAATTGGTCATTCCGATGCTACGTATGAGCAAGTAATGAATGCTGTTGAATATGGGGCTTCACACGTTACCCACCTTTATAACGGAATGAGAGGTTTACACCATCGTGAACCAGGTGTAGCAGGAGCAGCTTTATTAGATGATCGACTCAAGACAGAAATCATTGCAGATGGCCATCATGTGCGGCCTGAAATGATTGAGTTAGCTTACCGTCAGAAATCCGATGCGGGAATGGTATTGATAACAGACGCTATGCGGGCTAAATGCTTGAAAAACGGTCGCTATGATCTTGGTGGACAGGATGTAAATGTACAGGATGGAATAGCTTTGTTAGATAATGGAACTCTCGCAGGCAGCGTGTTGAAGATGAAGGATGCATTAGCTAATATTCAAAAATTCACAGGGTGTTCCCTTGAAAATGCGATCAAAATGGCAGCAGAGAATCCAGCAAAACAGCTTGGCGTATTTGATCGAAAAGGCAGCATTGCAGTTGGGAAAGACGCAGACCTTCTTCTACTTAATACGGCGGGAGAAGTTGTGAAGACCTTTTGCAAAGGTCATCTGGCATATTCGACTTAAGGAGTGATAACGATGAGAGTGATTGAAGCAAATGACTACCAGCATATGAGTGAGCTTGCCTCAAGCTATCTAGTTGATAAGGTTAGAACGAATCCAGAAGTAGTGCTTGGGCTCGCGACGGGTGGTACACCGAAAGGAACTTATGAACGGTTAATTGAGGATTCCCGTCAGAATGGTACTTCCTATAAAAGAGTTAAAACGTACAACTTAGATGAGTATGTTGGTTTTTCAGCTGATCATCCAAATAGCTATCATGCCTTCATGTATAAGAATTTATTTAGAGAATTGGACATTTTGGATTCTAATATTCATCTTCCTAATGGAATGGCACTTGATCTGGTCCAAGAGTGTAAAGGTTACGAAGAGCGCATTGAAGAAGCAGGAGGTATTGACGTTCAGCTTCTTGGTATGGGCAGTAATGGACATATCGGTTTCAATGAACCAGGAACATCATTTGAAACGACAACACATATTGTCGAGCTAGCCCAATCGACTAGGGAGGCAAATGCACGATTCTTTAATCATATCGATGAAGTTCCATATGAAGCGATTACAATGGGGATCGCTTCTATCATGAAAAGTAAAGAAATCTTATTACTTGTGTCTGGAGAAGCGAAGAATCCTGCGATGCGGAAGCTTATGAAAGGGGAAGTGGACGAATCATTTCCTGCATCGGTGTTAAACAAGCATTCCCATGTTACAATTATTGCTGATAAAAAAGCGTTATCAGGCGTAAAAGCACGTTGAAAGGAGTTTGTTCCGATGATTGATAAGACGTCACCGCTACCGATATATTATCAGCTAGTAGAATGGATAAAAGGATTGATTGAAAAAGGAGAATTAAAACCAGGTGATTCTCTTCCCTCAGAGCGAGAGTATGCGGAACGATTTAGTATTAGTCGTATGACTGTCCGCCAGGCTATTACAGAGCTTGTTAACGGAGGATACCTATACCGCCAGAAGGGGGTAGGAACGTTTGTAGCTGAGAAGAAAATTGAGCAGCAGCTAATAGGATTAACGAGTTTTACGGAAGATATGAAATCACGAGGTATGAAGCCAAGTAGTAAACTTATCGGATTTGAAATCGTCCCAGCTCCAACTTATATCTCTGAGCAATTGAAGATAAAGGAACATGCTCCAGTCTATGAAATTAAGCGAATTAGACTCGCCGATGGAATTCCGATGGCACTTGAGAAGACGTATATATCAGCCAATCTCGTCAAAGGATTGACAGAGGAGACGGTACAGCATTCCTTGTATCATCATATTGAGAATCAATTGGCGATCAAAATTGAAGAGGCTACACAAGTGTTAGAGTCTTCTGTAGCCACACAGCAAGAGGCAGAATACCTCAATATTCACAATGGGGCTCCCATTCTTCTCATACAGAGAAACACAAAGCTTGCGGATGGAACCCCGCTTGAAATAGTGAAATCTTCGTACAGAGCTGATCGGTATAAATTCATGATTACGCTCAAGCGTTAATTGAGGAGGGGTCATTTGTTTAGAGATTACTTCACAAAGATTAGAACAGCTCTTCAAGTCATTGAAGAGCAGGAAGAAGCCTCGATAAAGCGAGCTGCTTCTGCTGTATCAACCAGCATCGAACAGGGAAAAATCGTCCATGTATTTGGATGCGGTCACTCCCATATGATGGCAGAAGAAGTATTCTATCGTGCAGGGGGACTTGTACCGATTCGGCCAATTTTAATCGAAGACCTAATGCTTCATAGAGGTGGAACGCGTTCATCAGCTTTAGAACGAACAAACGACCTCGCTGAGGGCTTTATGGCGAATCAAGATATCCAAAAAGGGGACGTAGTTATTGTCGTATCGACGTCCGGACGTAATCCAGTTCCAGTGGATGTTGCCCTTCTGAGCAAAGAAAGAGGAGCTTATGTCATCGGGTTAACATCGCGAACCGCTTCAATCGGTCAGCCATCTCGTCAAAAAGAGGGGTTGTATTTGTATGAGGCAGTAGATCTTGTTATAGATAACCATGTTGAGCCAGGAGATGCAGTGATGCAAGATCCGGAGAATCTTATCTCGTTTGGTTCAACTTCTACTGTGATTGGTATGGGGATAATGAACGCCATTACTGTTGAAGCGATCCATCAGTTAATCGAACGTGGAATAGATCCCCCGGTTTTAAAAAGTGGGAATGTAGATGGATCAGATGAATCGAATCGAGTATTGATTGAGAAATACAAATCTCGTATTCCTCTCCTCGAAAATAGAGCTGATTCAGCAAAAAAAGCTCCCCTTGACTGAAAAGGAGAGCTTTTTTCTTTAGATTGAAGCATTTTGTATACTTTCTTTTTTATATTTTGTTTCTGACCTCTGGATGAAGAGGATGCTTGCTAAACCAATAATGGAAATAAGCGTTCCGCCAAGCATTATGACAAATGCAGGACTATAAAGATTACCTAAAATTCCGTTTATGGACATGCCAATAATGCTTATGAGACTCAACGCACTAGTAAACAATCCCATAAATCTCCCTAATACCTTATGAGAAATATTTTCGTGGAAATAAGTTGGCGATGAGAAATTATAGACACCGTTAAAGCAACCAACAAGAAATGAAAATACGAGCATGAGAACAATATTATGAGATATACCAATACTGAAGAAAGTTAGGCCAAGAAATAAAGCAGAACCCCCAAGTCTGATCGATATCGGCCACGTTTTAACGAATCGTGGTCCAATTAGTGTTGCTAGTATGACGCCAGTACTTAAAGAAGCGATGATGTACCCAACATATATGGTGGGAAGGCCATTCGTAAAAATGTGAGCGGATAAAATAACATCAAATCCTGATATTCCGAGAACAATAATAAAATAAAGGACCATGATCGCTGCGATAACGGGGTTTTTAAAGGGTACCCAACCTTCTACCCAATCTGCTTTGAATTTCTCTATCCCTTTCAGTTCTGTTTCTTCAGATTCAGGTTCTATCGATAGTTTCATAAACGTTCCAATAATAATTACCCCGGCAATAATGTACGAAAATCCATCGATTAAAAAACCTAATCCCTTCCATTCTACAGAAAGCAGGGATAACACAAATGCGGCGGCTCCAGGCGCAAGTATTCTTGTGAACTCTCTAATTGTTTGGTAGCTGGCATTAGCCTGCATGTAATCATCTTTATGTATGATAGTAACCTGGATTTTAGTGAATGCTGGGACATTAAATGCGTTCAAGACAGCGATTAAAAACACTGCAATGTAGTAGTAAAATGGATTGTAAGGTAGAAAGAACAAACTAATAATGACGAATGCACTTAAAAAGTTCGTCACAATAAGAACCTTCACAGGCTGCATCCGATCTACGAATACACCGGCAAAAAGCCCTGCAAGGAGAGCACCGATCGCAGATGAAAGGGTAATACCCATCGTTGAAGTAAGCGATTGGGATTTTTCATAAGCGAGTACAATCACGAGCATATACGTAAAAAATGCTCCAAATACCGATATGGCAGAGGAAGCGACAAGGAACCTAAATTTTTTATTTTTTACCAAAAAGGTGAACATGAGAAACCTCCTGAAAATAGTTATCTAGTAACTATTCCGCAAGCACTCACTAATTCCTTTATTTACCATGAAAAATATTAAAATCCTACATTCAGTTGAATGCAGGATAGATGTTCTAATAGACACTTGCGTTTCCGCTTGAGAGGGAAATGTTTACTTGGTGTTTCCCGGATCCATGCACTCCTGAAATTTTCTTGTTGCTAACAGTCTGCTCTTTCAGAGTAAAGCTTGTTGAAATATTGCCGCTACTTGCTTCTGTATCTAGTTTAAAATTTGCATCGTCTGGAAGATCTAGTTCCACATCGCC
This sequence comes from uncultured Bacillaceae bacterium, assembly GCA_963805895.1. Classification (GTDB taxonomy): domain Bacteria; phylum Bacillota; class Bacilli; order Bacillales; family Guptibacillaceae; genus Guptibacillus. The sequence goes on along the minus strand of CAWDWH010000009.1, from coordinate 14 downwards.
TGAGCTCAGTTCAA
>CAWDWH010000008.1:0-49242 GCA_963805895.1 uncultured Bacillaceae bacterium | reverse complement strand
TTGAGTCTCACCTTACATTCCTGTAAAATACCTAATCAGACAAACAACGAAAAGGTGTAGGAAATGAACTCAATTATTGTAATCGGTTCTGGCATACTCGGGGCATCGACGGCGTACCATTTGGCGAAGCAAGGGGCGGATGTAATGCTGATCGATCGGAAAGATGCTGGTCAGGCAACGGAAGCTGCGGCAGGAATTGTTTGCCCGTGGCTGACAAATCGTCGAGGTGGCGCTTTTTATCGTCTGGTCGAAGCGGGTGCACGGTATTATCCGGAACTAATCGAAGAATTGAAGAAGGATGGAGAGGCCGAGACGGGTTATGATCGCGTTGGCGCAATCAATATCTACTCGGGTGAGACGAAGCTTGAGAGGAAGCTGGCGCTAGCGATGGAGCGCCGAAAAGATACGCCTGAGATGGGGGATGTTTCGCGTTTATCTCCTAGTGAAACGAATGCGTTATTTCCTCCGTTAGCTGATCACTATGCCGCAGTTCATGTGAGCGGGGCGGCGCGTGTGAATGGTTCCGCTCTGCGGAATGCTCTCGTTCGGGGAGCGGAAAAGCATGGAGCCAAGGTGATCCATGGCAATGCGACGCTTCTTTTTGATGGATCTGAAGTGAAAGGGGCAACCGTAAATGGGGATCAGTACCGTTCAGACCAGGTGATTGTGACCGGAGGATCCTGGGCACAGGAGTTACTGGAGCCACTCGGCATGACGTTTCTCGTTTCCCCTCAAAAGGCACAGATCGTGCACCTTCATCTGCCTAATACGGATACCGGAAAATGGCCGATTGTGATGCCACCTTTTATTCAATACTTCCTTCCGTTTGAGTCAGGTCGGATCGTTGTCGGAGCAACGCAGGAAGATCAGGCTGGTTTTGATCTCCGAGTGACCATGGGTGGTGTGAATCATATTATTGAACGAGCTCTCAAGGTTGCACCTGGCCTAGAAAGCGGCACCTACGTAGAGACGAAGGTAGGATTCAGGCCGTTTACGCCGGGGAATCTTCCGATAGCAGGTGCGGTTCCACATATGAAAGGACTGCTTGTGGCAAATGGACTTGGGGCTTCTGGGTTAACAAGTGGCCCGATTCTCGGGGCTGAGCTTGCGCGATTCGCGCTTGGGGAGCGGAATGAGCTTGATTTAGGGGAGTATGATCCTGAGAGTGCGTTCCGTCAATAACGAACTCATATAACAAAGTAAGTAGTGTAGTGTGTAAGGAAGATGAATCAACATAAGTGTCGTTGAGATTAAAGCGGACCTTTGTTGGTTCCTTTTTTTTATTTTCTTCAATTGATTCGACAAAAGACAAAAAAATTAAAATATTTAGTCAAAACGCTTTGCATGTGATCATCCATCCTATATAATGGGAAAATCTCTGCAGTACGGAGAAGTTCACGTTACTTACATAAAGGTGAGATGCTCTGTAACGTATGTGAATCATTGCTTTGAAAGTAATCTGGCCTTGATCATTCACCATTTTAGGTACAATTCCAGACAAGTTCCCTACAGTTTTTCCACTTATACATGACTTCATCATTATGAAAATCGAAAGGAGTTTTCTCAACGATGACAACTGATTATTTACATTACCCCTACGCTTCTCAACGAATGACAACGGTTGCAAACAAAGGCATGGTGGCGACCTCACAGCCGTTAGCCGCTCAGGCCGGGTTAGATATTTTGAAAAAGGGAGGGAATGCCATCGATGCGGCGATTGCAACGGCAGCTGTCCTGACAGTTGTAGAGCCGACATCGAATGGAATCGGTGGCGATGCATTTGCTCTCGTTTGGACAAAAGGGGAGTTGCACGGGTTGAATGGAAGCGGCCCATCGCCAACATCCATTTCGATTGATTCATTGAAAGAACGTGGTTATAATGAAATCCCTAAATACGGGTGGATTCCAGTGACTGTTCCCGGTGTTCCGGCATCGTGGGCTGCGTTATCAAGCCGGTTTGGTAAGCTTTCGTTAAAGGATACACTGGAACCTGCCATTCACTATGCGGAAGAAGGTTTTCCGGTTTCACCGACACTAAGCAAGTTCTGGAAAAATGCGTATGTCCATTTTAACGAAGTATTGACTGAGGATGAATTTAAGCACTGGTTTGAAACGTTTGCGCCTGACGGGCGAGCGCCAGAAGTGGGAGAAGTATGGAAGTCAAAAGGACATGCGGAGACATTAAGAGAGATCGGTGAAACGAACGCTTCGTCCTTTTATGACGGCACCATCGCTGATAAAATTGCTTCCTTTTCAAAAGAGTACAATGGTTATTTGACGAAAGAGGACCTGGCTTCGTTTAAACCTGAATGGGTGGACCCGATCTCCGTTCAATATAAAGGATATGATGTATGGGAAATTCCACCGAATGGGCAAGGGCTGATCGCGCTTTCTGCATTAAATATTTTAAAAGGATTTGATTTTGACCATAAAGATTCGGTTGATACCTATCATCAGCAAATCGAGGCGATGAAGCTTGCGTTTGCTGATGGGCAGAAGTACATAACAGACCAGGATCAAATGTCCGTGGCGGTAGATGATTTGTTATCACCGGAATATGGCGAAAGCCGGCGTCAGTTAATTGGGGAAGAGGCGCTTGTTCCATCAGCAGGAAAGCCTCCAAAAGGTGGAACGGTCTATCTCGCAACCGCCGATGACGAGGGGAATATGGTTTCTTTTATACAGAGTAACTACATGGGGTTTGGCTCTGGACTTGTTGTACCAGGAACCGGAATTGCTTTGCAAAATCGTGGACATAATTTCTCCATGGACCCCGAGCATGATAACGCGCTAGAAGGTGGAAAACGAACATATCATACGATCATTCCTGGGTTTCTTAGTAAAAATGGCGACGCGATTGGTCCATTTGGCGTGATGGGTGGATTCATGCAGCCACAGGGTCATTTGCAAGTGATAACAAACCTGATCGATTTCAATTTAAATCCTCAGGCGGCACTCGATGCACCAAGGTGGCAATGGGTAGAAGGAAAAAAAGTTTGGGTGGAGTCCACTTTTCCTCCTTATCTTGCTGAAGTTCTTAGTCGGAAGGGTCACGACATTGAAGTTCAATTGGAAAAAGGAGCTTTTGGACGGGGTCAAATCATATGGCGTGATCAGCAGTCTGGCACCTTGTTTGGAGGAACGGAATCGAGGACAGATGGGACCATCGCTGCGTATTAAAAGGCGCGCCGGGAAGATCTGAAAGGTGGTGGATCATGCAACAGTGGCATATTTTTCTCGCCTTTTTCAGGGTGGGAATGCTCGGATATGGAGGAGGACCTTCTTCAATCCCGCTTGTACATAAAGAAGTCGTTGAGAAATACAAATGGATGGACGACGACGAGTTTGCGGATGTTCTCGCGTTAGGGAACTCACTTCCAGGACCGATTGCAACGAAAATGGCCGGGTATATCGGTCATCGGGTTGCAGGGGTGGCTGGTATGTTGAATGCCGTGCTGGCAACGATTGTACCGACGATCGCAATCATGATTTTTTTACTAACGTTTCTTTCAGCATTTCGAGAGGAGCCATGGGTGCAGGGGATGACGCAGGCGGTTGTTCCGGTCGTTGGCGTGATGTTAGCTGTGTTAACATACGATTTTTTTCGAAAAGCACAGGGTAATCTAGGCTGGGTGTTGACGATCGTGTTGACCGTTGCTTCATTTCTACTAATTGAACTAGCAGGCATACATCCAGGTATCATCATTGTTTGTTTGTTGCTATATGCTTTGCTTAAACCGACCGGGAAAAAAGGGGATCAAGATGATTCTCAGGTAAGAAAGGAGCATTCCTCATGATCTATTGGGAGATATTCGTTGCTTTTTTCATACCTGGTATCGTCGGTTATGGCGGTGGACCGGCTTCGATCCCTCTTGTCGAAAACGAAGTCGTGGGGCGTTTTAGTTGGATGAGTGTAAATGAATTTAGTGAAATGCTCGCCATGGCCAACGCCCTACCTGGCCCGATCGCAACGAAGATGGCCGGGTACATTGGATTTCAACAAGGTGGCGTATTGGGAGCGTTCGTTGGGGTATTTGCAACAGTAGCTCCTTCGCTCATCTTGATGATTGTGCTTCTCAGTATCCTTAACCGGTTTAAAAACTCGCCAAAAGTTAAGAAGATGACAGCGCTGATTCGTCCAACCATCGCGATTCTCCTTGGACTGATGGCGTTTCAATTTTTTGCTAGTTCTTATGAAGGGGCAGGATTGCTCCAGACGATCTTTCTCATCGCTGCAAGCTTCATCTTAATGGAGCGAATGAACGTACACCCCGCTTTCGTGATCGTTGGCTCGCTGGTGTATGGCGCGGTTTTTCTTGGGTAGCATGCGTTCGTGCGTTCGTTCGGGTGGTGCCTGTCACCACCCGAACTTGCTCGATTGATGTCGAATGAAGCGTAGGGCACCTTTCTTCTGAGCAGAAAGGTGCCCTACGCTTGTGTATTTGCCAATTAAGAAAAGTAGAGGTAAAATATGAGTATACTCATAAATGAGCTTAGTCATAATTGTGTTAGGAGGGTGAAGGATTGAGCGGATTACGTGAGCAGAAAAAGCAAGCGACGAGAAAGAAGATCATGGATGTAGCAAAAGAGCTCTTCCTCGAGAAAGGCTATGAGGCTACGTCCACGGAGCTTGTGGCGAGGAGAGCTGGTATCGGTTCTGGCACGCTATTTAATTATTTCCCTTCAAAAGCAGAGCTGCTTGTAGAAGTGATGCGAGAAGAGTTTTCTGGTGAGCAAGAGGAAGATGGAAAAACATTTAAGGTTCTGGACACGGCAGAAGAAACGGTCAGGCACTATCTTACGGAGCGTCTACATGGCTTTAGTTTGCTAGAGAAGAAATTGTTTCGAGAATTGATCGTGGCGTCAGTAAATGCTTTTCAAAGTAGACCTGAATTCATGAGGAGTTTGATGCAGCTTGATTTCATGTTTATTGATGAATTGATCGAACTACTCACAGAAGTGAAGAGACTACGAAAGCTTCCGGAAAGCTTTGAGGTAGAGATCGCAGCTGAGGTCATTTATAGTTCGGTCATGTTTGAGACACTCGTTTATCTTTATCAAGAGGAGAGGGACCTTGAAGATGTGTTAAAGCATACAGCTAGGAAGCTAACATTTATTTTAAGGTGAGGTGAATCATAATGGACGTTTGTATCATTGGTGGAGGAATAGCAGGTTTGACCCTCGCTTATTGCTTGAGTGAAAGGGGCGACCGCGTGACGATTGTAGAGAAATCCCCCACGATCAGAACGGAAGGCTATATGATCGATTTTTTTGGAGCGGGTTATGATGTGGCAGAGAAACTTGGCATGCTCGATGAGTTAGGTGATATTCACTATCCAATTGACTCGCTTGGTTTTATGAAAGGAAATGGGACAGAGAAATACAAAATTTCATATCGAGCTCTTCGAGAATTGTTAAATCAGAGGCATTTCAACTTCATGCGTGGTGATCTTGAAAACGTTCTTTTTGAGAAGGTTCGCGATCAGGTCACGTTTCTGTTTGATGTCTCACCTTCAAAGATTACGGAGGATGTTGAAAAGGCACATGTCACGCTTTCCGATGGTACTGAGCTCACCTGTGATTTAGTTGTGGGTGCAGATGGCATGAGATCCACGGTTCGTTCTCTTACTTTTAAGGAAAAAAAGCAGCCGATTCGCTATATGGGCTATTACACAGCAGCTTATATTATTGAAGACCCAACATTTCTTAAGAAAATCGGTAAAAATTTTCATACGTATTCGGAGCCAGATCGTCAGGTTTCTGTTTACCCCATTCGAGGAAATAAAGCGGCGACTTTTTTCTTATACCGCTATCCAGAACAGCAGGGGCATGTTCAGAAGGAAAAAGCGCTCGAGCAATTGAATGAACATTTTGGGCATATGAGTTGGGTGGTTCCGGAATTGCTTGAGTCTGGAAAGGATGCGAAGGATTTTTATTTCGATGAGGTGTCTCAAGTGGAACTGTCTGAGTGGCATAAAGGACGGGTCACGTTTGTGGGGGATGCTTGTCAGTGTATTTCATTACTTGCAGGTCAAGGAGCTTCCATGGCGATGGCTGGTGCTTATACGTTGGCGAAATCACTTGCGGAACACCCTGATGATTTGGAAACTGCGCTTAAGACGTATGAAAAATCGCTTCATCCAGAAATCAAGAAGCTACAGAAGTCGGCTAGAAGGTTTGCAAGCTTTTTTCTTCCTGGGTCTTGGTGGGGCATACATGTTAGAGATATATTGACGAAAATATCGGTATGGCCAGGAGTGAGAAAATTAGTGAACTTCAGTACAGTCCGCTTGCCAAAATGAGTTCGGGTGGTGACAGGCACCACCCGAATAAACTCGAATGATGTCAAATGAGCAGTTTTTTCTTCTTAGGAGGAAAGGACTGTTTTTTTATTTATAAAGGGTGCATCGGTGTTGTTCTTTGGATAACCACTCATTCAGTTGAACGTTCAGCACAAATAGACCAAAAGGATGATTTTGTCAGAAAATATTGAAAAATGTGCTAGATTAATCTAAACTGTCAAATAAATCAATAAATTGTATACAATCTTTGGACACAATAGGTGATTTAAGATGACAACTAAAAAACGAAATGAAGAACTAGCGTATGAAAAAGTGAAGCGTGCGATTATGTTGCGAAGACTTTTACCTGGACAGCGAGTGACGGAGGAGTGGGTCAGTCAAGAGATCGATATGAGCCGAACCCCGATTCGAGCAGCGTTTAAGAGAATGGGGAATGAAGGATTATTAGACATTGTTCCGCATCGAGGTGCATTTGTATATAACCCCTCTGACAAGGAGATCGCGGATGTGTTTCATTTGCGAGTGGTACTTGAAAGCTATGCTGCTCGATTAGCTGTTCCAGCAGTTACATTGGAGAATGTACTTGATATGCAGCGACTGTTAGATCAAGAGAAGCAGGCCTATCAGGATCAGGATTTTGAAGATTTCATGAGGGTGAACGGACTCATTCACTCTTATCCAGCTCAACTATCTGGAAATGATTTTTTGCTACAACAAGTACGAACGCTTAATCAATGGTCGGATTGTTATCTGATTTTGAAAGATGAATTTTATACTGTGCCGCTTGAAGAAGTGAAGTCGATTCCTGAGCATCAAGGTATACTGAATGCTTTTCGAGATGGAGATGTTGATGGAATGACGGATGCAATTGAAGCTCATCTGCTTTCCACATTGAGCGATCTATCCGGGAAACGATCGGTTTTCAATTAATCATAAGGAGTGATTGATCATGACAAAAAGTGCTTCGATTAAAACAAGCTTACCAGGACCTGTTGCTAGTCAATTGTTAGAACGGCGCAAGAATATTGTTCCTAACGCTGTAACCTGTGGAATACCAACCTTTGCTGAGGAAGCTTCTGGGGCAAGAGTGACGGATGTTGATGGGAATACGTTCATTGATTTTGCTGGTGCGATCGGTACGATTAACGTTGGGCATTGCCATCCACGCGTGAAGGAAGCGTTGCATGATCAAGTCGATAAATACATTCACACAGGATTCAATGTGATGATGTATGAGCCTTATATTGAATTAGCTGAAAAGCTAGCAGCGTTAGCACCCGGAAATCATCCGAAAAAAGTGTTGCTACAAAATAGCGGTGCTGAAGCGGTTGAAAATGCGGTGAAAATTGCGAGGAAATACACCGGACGTCAGGCGATTGTCACGTTCCAGAATGCTTTTCACGGTCGGACGTTAATGACAATGTCGATGACGAGTAAAGTGAAGCCGTATAAGTTTGGTTTTGGTCCGTTTGCTCCTGAAGTGTACAAGGCACCATTTCCATATTCATACCGAAAACCTGATCAAATGAGTGAAGCGGAGTATTCGGACTTTATGGTACAGCAATTTAACGACTTTCTGCTAAAAGAAGTGGCGCCGGAAACGATCGCTGCTATCGTGATGGAACCTGTTCAAGGTGAGGGCGGCTTTATTGTGCCGGATAAGTCGTTTGTTCAGGCAGTAAAATCAATTTGTGAACAGCATGGCATCCTGTTCGTCGCGGATGAGATTCAGACTGGATTTGCGCGAACGGGCCGTTATTTTGCATCAGAGCACTTTGATATTGTCCCTGATCTTGTAACGGTTTCGAAGTCGTTAGGTGCAGGAACGCCGATTAGTGGCGTGATTGGTCGGAGAGAAGTAATGGATGCGGCTGATCAAGGTGAGCTTGGTGGAACTTATAGCGGAAGCCCGCTTGGATGTCGCGCCGCCCTTGCTGTCCTCGATGTGATCGAAGACGAGGGGCTCAATCAGCGGGCACTTCAAATCGGAGAAAAAGTAAGGGAGCGATTTACTTATCTAGCGAAGGAGTTTCCTTTTATCGGAGATGTTCGTGGATTAGGCGCTATGAATGCGATTGAGATTGTCGGTGAAGGGAAAGCGCCTGATAAAGATTTAGCGAAAAAGATCCTGGCAGAAGCTCAGCACCGAGGATTGCTTTTACTCGGAGCAGGTGTGTATGGGAACGTGATCCGGTTTTTAATGCCGCTCGTGATTACCGACGATGAATTAGAAGAAGGATTGTTTATCGTTGAAGAGGCCATGCGTAAAGCTGCGGAGAATTCGTTGCATAAAGGAGTTTTGTAATGGATGGGGAAAAGAAGAAGCTCAAGAAAGTACTGTCGAAGTTCGATCTCCTTTTTCTAGCATTAGGAGCAATGCTCGGGTGGGGCTGGGTCGTCCTATCTGGAACGTGGCTAACGTCTGCTGGATCATACGGAGCGGTTCTTGCATTTGCAATCGGTGGTTTTCTCGTCATTTGTGTTGGGCTAAATTATGCTGAACTCGCCTCCGCGATGCCGCGAGTTGGTGGCGAGCATGAGTATGTTCACCGCGCCCTAGGAGAGAATGCGTCGTTTATTGCATCCTGGGCGATTACGCTAGGATATGTATCGGTAGCAACGTTCGAAGCGGTTGCGCTACCTACAGTGATCGACTATTTGCTACCAGACTATCAAGCTGGCTATCTTTGGACGATTGCAGGCTGGGATGTGCATCTGAACTGGGTCTTGATCGGTTCCGCTGGTGCTGTAATCATTACGCTCATTAATTATATTGGGCTGAAGCAGGCGGCCGTGCTGCAGACGGTTTTTACCCTGGTAATTGTGGCAGCCGGTTTGTTATTGATTTTCGGAGCTGGCGTGAACGGAGAACCAGCCCATTTAACACCTCATTTCATTGGCGGAATGGGCGGAATTATGACCGTGCTCGTCATGGTTCCCTTTTTGTTTGTAGGCTTTGACGTCATTCCTCAAGTGGCAGAAGAGGCGAATCTTCCTCATGCTCAAATCGGAAAATTTCTCGTCATTTCTGTTATCGGAGCGATCATTTTCTACATAGCGATCGCGCTTGGCGTGTCACTCGGGATGAGCCAGGAGCAATTAGGTTCAACGGAATTGGCGACAGCTGATGCGATGGGAAATTTATTTGGCTCAGCACTTTTTGCGAAACTATTAATTCTTGGAGGAGTTGCGGGAATTATTACAAGCTGGAATTCATTCGTGATCGGCGGAAGTCGCGTCCTTTATGCGATGGCGGAATCTGGTATGCTGCCCGCATGGTTTGGACGACTGCATCCTAAATTCCACACGCCGTCGAACTCTATTCTTTTCATTGGGATTCTATCGATGTTAGCTCCGCTGCTCGGACGATCCGCTCTTGTCTGGATCGTCGATGCTGGTGGACTTGGAATTGTGGTCGCGTATTTCCTAGTAGCGTGGTCATTTATTAAGCTCAGAAAAGCGGAGCCAGAAATGAAGCGGCCGTTTCGAGCGGCCAAATCACCGATCTATGGCTATTTGGCGCTGATTATGAGCTTCGGATTTATCGCACTGTACTTACCAGGAATGCCCGCTGCGCTGATCTGGCCTTATGAATGGATCATGATCGCTGCCTGGTTCCTTATCGGATTGTTCTTCTTTATGAGAATGAGGAAGGGTGTCTATAAAGAAAGTGGGGTTGGGATGTAGAGTGGTGCCTGTCACCACCCGAATGGACTCACATTATGTCGAAAACTCCCTGGCCAATCGGCTAGGGAGTTTGTTCTTTTATTGTACTGGAATTAATTTCACTGGACCGAGTGTTTCGATCATGTCTCCTTCAGATGTGAAGAAAACAAAATCTCCGGTTCCCACCATGCTGTTACCTAGTATTGTGTTGACGGTGGGCATGCCGCTGGAGTCATAGACGAAGAAATTTGTACCATCTCCGAGATTCGTTACTTGATAGCGTCCTGCAGGGACATCACTACCAACGATATATTGCCCCGCTGTGAGTTGAATGGGTTCTTTGCTTTTCCTTACGATCGTATCATCAAGCTTATCAATTTCTTTTTCCTTGGTTTTGATGATGTCATCGAGTTTACTGACCTCTTCCTTTTTTGCTTTCACCTCATCTTTCAGCATGTTGATCGCTTTTTTATTCGTTTCCTGATCTTTCTTCAGCGTTTCAATATTTGCTGTGATTGATTCTTTATCATCAATCAATTTTTTTATTTCACCAGCTTCTTCTTTCATACTATCTAGTTTTTCCGATTCATTCGTAAGCTGTTCCTCCGTCGTACTAATCTCATTTTGAATTGATAAAAGTTTCTCTCCCTCGTCTTTCGCTTCTATTTCAGACGAAGAGATGTCTGCTTTGATTTTCTTCAGGTCCTCGGTGTAGTTGTCTTCAAGATCTGCGTTGCCAATTAACACCCCGATTAAAATGCTGACAAGGATGGTTGCGATTGCGCCTCCGATAGCGAGGGTAAGGATTAGACCTTTTTTCATCACACACTCCTCCGAACATGTCTTAGTAAGCTATCATCTGATGTATATTGCGAAGATAGGTCGTTTATCACATAAAAAGGTCAGGGTTTCTCTCTGTTTGACATGCTATACTGTGAAAAATGTCGTTTCACTAGATTGGTAGGAAGGGGTGAATCCTTGTGATATTCCGAATCAAAGTTAGTCTGCTGGATATGAAATCGAAAATTTGGCGGCGTCTTGAAGTAGACAGTTCGATCACGCTTCAAGATCTGCACGAATACATTCAGGTTGCATTTGAATGGTCGAACGCTCATAGTCATCAATTTATTGTTGATCATCGAGATCTGTTTACGTTAGGTGATAAAGGGGGTGGACTGATCATTGGGCCGAAGGGTGTAGATCATTTTGGGTCGAGTAGTGAACTTCAGGATGAACGTGAAGTAAAGCTGTCAGACGTATTAGATGAAGAACAGTTTTCATTGACGTATGTCTACGATTTGGAAGAGAACTGGCGGCATGAGGTTCTTTTGGAAAAAGTTCTAAGTGAGGAAGAAAATGCAGATTACCCCCGCTGTTTAATGGTTGTTAAGGCAGCTCCTGAGGAAGGAAAGCGAGCTCAATACGAGGAAAGCCCTAAGCATGCTTCAGGTGAAATGAAGCGTATTAATGAGAGGTTTGCTGTACTTAATAGCGGCAGTAATGGTGACGATTTTGTTCTTTCAGAAGATCCGTGGCAAGAGCTTTTTGAGCTAACCTTAGCGTACAAAAAACTGAAGCCCTGGAAATGGATTCATAGTAGTCAAATGTTCATTGTAGAAATTCCGGAAACAGGGGAGCTTGCTTATTGTTCGGTGCTTGGAATGAGCGGGCAAGAATTTGGGCTTGGCGTTCATGTTGGCAATGATGGCTTAGCTTATTCGATTATGGAGAAAGAAGGATATGACGATATTCAAACGATTCTCGAATACCAGACGAGTCTACTTCTTTCGTTTTCTGATCGAAACGAGTTGAAGGCAGCTGATTTAAAATTGATAAAAAATCAGGGGCTCCGCTTACGTGGTTCGAAAGAGTGGCCATTGTTCAGAAGACTGTCACCCGGTTATTTTTCATGGCAGTTTTCTAACGAGGAAGCGAGGATTTTTAGCGGTCTCTTGAAGCAGGCGATTCATGTAGCAAAAGAGGCGAGGGAAGAGCCCGGTTATTTGCTAGAAGGTTACGATGGCAGATGGCGTGCGAGATTACTGGAATGGGGAAAATGGGTGGACGCTGTGATGGAAGCTGTAGTGGAGCCAGAAGAGGAAGAACCACTGCGTCTTTCTGAAATCGAAATGAGGCGTGTTCAAAAGTATAGACAGGTGAAAAAGCGTATTGAGCTTGCTTCTTTTTTTGAAGAGGAGGCGATTCAGGAGAGACCGGGGGAGCGACCGATTTTTCCGAATGTCGTGCTTGCTGTTGAAGATGAAGCGGCAATGGTTGTCTATTATCAGGTTTTTGAACGGGTGGATTACGGTCGGCAGCTTCAGGAAGCGTTGTTTCGCATGCTCAGTGATCTTACCTATCTACCAGCTGAAATCTGTGTGGATTCAGAGAGAGTAGCACTCAAAATCGTGGCCCTCACAAGTAAGTTAGGTATCCGATTGAGTCTTGTCGATCGGCTGTTGAATGTGGAAGAAGTGAGAGTAAATATCGGGCGGTGACAGGCACCACCCGATGTTTGTCTAATGAATTTTCCTTCAAAACAAACTCATCTGCTGGTCAGAAGAATCGATCTCTTTCTTCAATTTGTATCCAAGTGATCGGTATCCTTTCATACGCTTTTGAAACATTCTTTCTAACATTGGTTCGTGGTGGTCAACATAGTCATAAACGGTGACCACCTTTTTGGATTGAAAGTTTCGGTGAAGTCTACCGACGTATTGTTGAAGTGTTCCTGTCCAAGAAACGGGCATGGTCAAGAAAAGGGTGTCTAGTCTGGCGTCATCGAAACCCTCCCCAATATACTTTCCTGTAGCAATGATGACACGTTCTTCAGAATCTGGAATCTCTTCTAAAAGCTTAAGCCTTCTTGCCTCTTCCTTTTTTGTAAGTCCTCCGGTTAAAACAATCAGATTTCGAGTAAACCCCATTAGTTTTCTTTCTAATAGATCAACATGTTCATGTCGTTCAGTTAAAACAAGGGGGCTCTTACCATCTTCAAGAGCATGTAAAACATCGTTGAAAATCTCTTCATTGCGATCAGCATTTGAGGCAATATCTTTATAAAGGAAATGAATCGTTTTATTTTCATCATCTTCCTTACTATTATAAGACGTATATTTTGGAATGAGAAGGTGATGAAAAGGTCGTGATTTCGCCTCTTGTTTAGCGCTAACTTTGTAACGGATAGGACCACATTGCATGGTCATTATTGGGTGTAAGCCATCTTTTCTGGTAGGTGTTGCAGTTAAGCCGTGAACATATTTTGCACCGGCTTCATTTAAGACTTTTTCAAAAGTAAAAGCAGATATATGGTGGCATTCATCAACGATAATTTGTCCATATTCCTTTATTGCCTGATGGATGTTACCGTTTGAACTTAAGCTTTGTATTGTTGCAACATCAATTTTGTTTGTAGGCGTTGATTTCCCACCTCCAATTCTTCCGATGGACCTTGGTGAAATATTAAGAAAGGTTACCAGTTGTTTTTGCCATTGCTCAAGCAGTTGTTTACGATGAACAATGATAAGCGTATTTACATTTCTTCTAGCAATCAAAGAAGCCGCAATAACTGTTTTTCCGAATCCAGTTGTCGCTGATAGTACCCCGTGATTATGATTAAAAAGAGAATCAGCAGCCTCACGTTGTTTCGCTTCTAAATTTCCTTTGAATTGAGTATCAATCGTTTGACCGTTCCTTCTTTTATCAATAACCTCAACGTGGATCTCCTTACTTTTAAAATAAGTCATCACATCGTCATAACATCCTCTTGGTAACGTTAAGGACGCGTCAACCTGGTTCGAACAATCGATTACTTTTGGTAAATGATGAGTTTTGAGACGGCGTTTTTGTGCTTTATAATATTCAGGATTATGGAAAGATGCGAGCCATTTTAATTCCTTTGTGACTGAAGAAGGGAGGTTGGTATGATCAATATGAAGACCTTCCTCTAATGTTACGGTAACGCTAACGGGCATAGAAAAATCATTTTTATTCTCCGTTGTGGGTTCTGCTTCCTTTATTATTGAGTGAATAAGTGGTAAAGAGATTTTTTTGACAGAGAACAAATACTCCCATTGATCTTTATATGGATGCCAGGATTCATTAACAAACACGCTATTCCCTGTTTTTCGAGGCTTTCCTTGTAAAGGCAGGGCGATTAAATTTCCGAATCCTCCAGAAGGTAGAGTATCCTGGTTTGGAAACATGCGGTCAAATGACTGTAACGATGTTCCTGTCCTTTGTTTGGTAAAGTTTAAAAGTTCATGTCCTAACTTACGTGCGTTCACACTAGCAATGGGCTCATCAAAAAAGATCCAAATATGACATCCATTTCCTGAACGAGATCGCTCGATCGAAGCTGGTATGGCGAAGTGATGACATGTTTGAATAAATGCGAGTGCATCCTCTTTCCAACTTTGTTTATCAAAATCAATAGCGAGAAAGAAACAGGTGTTGTCCTTAAAAAGTGGGTACAACCCAACAGTGTGTTTACCAGTTAAATGATCGAACAAGATGTCATCAGTGAGTGGTGAAAATTTTCGTTCTCCATTTTTCTGAGATCTACTTGATGAGTGTCGCTCGTAAGCTGGTTTATATCCAGGTTTTTGATCTGGGTATTCAAATCGCAACGCAAATATATCTGTTCTTCCTTTAAACAGTTTTTTGAAGAGCGAGATTCTCTTGTTGATTCTTTCAGTTTTAGTGGAAGGAGTCTTGGTGATGGGGTGCTTTTGCTCAAACTTCTGATAAGTAATGTTATGACTTGCAAGAATGCTCTTTAAGTATTCATTCTCTTTCTTTAATGCATCTAAATTCTTCTGAAGTTCATGTAATTGATTATTTGAATGATTCATGGCATACCCTCACTGAAATTTAGAATGTCGTTATCGTCAATTATCGTTAAATAGTTGATGCTTATCAAGATTAGGTTCAGGCGCGTAGTCTTCAGGATTGACGATTTCATTGCAAATTGGGCACTCAATAAAGATATCCTTTACTTGAAAAGCGACATATCCATGTTTGCTCTCTTTAATGGACCAGATGATTTCCCATTTCACCTCAAACTTATGATCACAAGGGCGACAGTAAAAGCTACAGTTTCCAAAGTCTTCTTGCTGAATAGTTTTCTTCTGATTGGTTTTTTTCGTTTCTTAACCAAGCTATACTCTCCTATCAATATTTTATGTTATCTTATCATGTAAAAAAAGAAGGGCTAAAGGGAGCAATGATGAAATTATTTGATGATCTAGTAAGCGTGTATTTGCACGGAGATCGTGAATCTATTACTGCATTAAATTTGAAAAACAGCTCCTACCATGCAAAAAGCGATTCCCCCAATAGGAGGAACCGCTTTTGTTCATATTAAATTCGTTAACTGACCTGTTTGGCTGTATCGTCTTCTCCGAGTTCTTCAAGATGCATGAGTTTCTGTATCTTTTTAGAAAGGAATAATAACACAACTCCGAAGACAATAGCAGATAATCCAAGGTAGAAGAATATTTCTAAATAGCCTGCTGATGTTGTAAGTGATGCAACTTGCCCTGCAAGGTAGTTCGCAACGGCGTTACTAAGGAACCACATACCCATTAGTAATGATGCAATTTTTAGAGGTGAAATCTTACTAACAAGTGAAAGTCCAATCGGTGATAGTGAAAGCTCACCTAGTGTATTCAGTAAGTATGTCACGATCATGAACATCATACTTGCTTTAACGGCAGTGTCTTGAGCATCACTACCAGTCATCATAACGGCTGGTACCATTACCATAAACCCAAGTCCAAGTAAGATTAATCCAAATGCCATTTTGGTCGGTACTGAAAAGTCCCCGCGTTTTGATTTGGATAGTTTAATCCATAATGCTGATATGAATGGAGCTAGTAGCAGAATGAATAACGGATTCAAGGATTGGAAGAAGGATACTGGTACTTCATATCCAAAAATTGTTCGATCGATAAAGTCACGTGTGTAGAGTGTGAAAGATGCTCCTGCTTGTTCAAATCCAGTCCAGAACACAATCGTGAAGAGTGCCAGGATGAAGATGACGGCTGTACGCTTCTTCTCGAGCTTTGTTAGTGGCTTTGCTTTCGAAATTCCTTTTACATCTGGTTTGACTTGTTGACTGGATGGTTCTCTACCGATATTTCCAAGTAGCTTCTTGGAAAGGAGGTTAAATGTAATCTGTCCAATGATCATACCAATAGAAGATGCAAGGAATGCATATTTGAAACCAAACGTTTCTACTCCGCCAGTGCTGGAATAGAAAATTGTACCGTACAGAATACCTGCGATGAGTGGTGAAATCAGGCCACCGAGGTTAATTCCCATGTAAAAAATCGTAAAGGCTGAGTCTTTTCGAATATCGTTCTTACTATATAGCTCTCCAACAAGAGTGGAAATATTGGGTTTGAAGAACCCATTACCAATAATGAGTAACAGTAGCCCAGTGTAGAGTCCCCATTGTTCTTGGACAGCAAATAGTGTGAAATCACCACAAGCCATAATGATTCCGCCGATTGTAATAGCGGTACGTAATCCGATGAACTTATCGGTTAGGTAACCACCAATCAATGGTGTAAAGTAGACAAGGCCAGTATACATCCCGTATAACTGTAAAGCTTTGCCTTGATCCATACCAAGTCCACCGCTGATTAATTCAGCTGTTAAGTACAAAACTAACACGGATCTCATGCCATAATAGCTATAGCGTTCCCAAAGTTCTGTGATAAACAAAAGGTATAAGCCGGGTGGGTGTTTGACTTTCCCTTCTTTTGATGGCTTTCCCTGTATGGTGGTGTCCATATTCTAACCTCCAATTTTTAATAACTTCCCCATTTTAGCAAATTATTTGTCAATTTAAAGTTATTCTGAAAAAGTTTATCTTTTTAAAATGTTTGTAAATTTGTAAAAATTACAGGCAGGTGTATGATGTTTTCTTGTCGAAAATCATAAATTTATAATGAAAAATGTTGAAATGACGCAGGATTTGCGATGTGTTTCTGAAGTGGATGTAAAAGATATCGAAGTGTTTGAAAAAACCAATCTTTCTAATTATTACAATGAAGTTAATAAAAATAGGGAGAACGACCTAGTCGTTCTCCTGGAAAAATCATCTAGCTCACAAGCTCAATATTGTATTCCTCTAGCCAAGCATTGATCTGAATCAAATAATCGAGCAGACCTTTTGCCTGATCGGTATTCATTCCTTCAATCTCATCCAATGAGATGGCGCGAACTTTTTCGGTATCAATGAGCGATAGAATTGGCGATTCTGGATTGTCGAGAATCTCGAGCATCCACTTTCGAACTCCTTCAAGATAGACAGGATCCTTGTCGCTCGGATAAGCACTTTTCTTACGGTAAAGCACATCATCCGGAAGCGTACCTTTAAGGGCACGACGGAGAATTCCTTTCTCGATGTCATCGATGTTCTTATAATCGATCGGCACATTCCAGAGGTATTCGACAATACGATAGTCGCAGAATGGCACACGAACTTCAAAGCCAGTTTTCATGCTGGCCCGGTCTTTTCGGTCGAGCATGAATGGAAGGAAACGTGTGATGAAAAAGTAAGACATTTGACGCTGCTTCGCTTCGAATTCGCTCTCGCCATCAAGGAAAGGAATTTCTTGATATGCCTCGTCAAATCGCTGCTTTTGATATTGTTCAGGCTGAATCATCTCTTTTGCTTCATCAGAGAGAATCGATGAAATGCCTTTTAAATTAACGAGCCACGGATAAACTTCAGCATCCAGATATTCTTCCTGATGGAACCATGGATAACCTGAGAATACCTCGTCAGCAGACTCGCCGGAAAGCGCGACAGTGGCATCTTTTTTCATTTCTGTGAAAAGAAGATACAGAGATGTCTCGATTTCCCCAACGCCTGGTAAATCTCTGCCTCTCATCGGTTCGAGGAGGTTAGAAAGCAATTGTTCCGCTCCAAACGTCACAGATTGGTGGTCCGTGCCAACGTGATCGGAAACACGTTTTACCCATGGTTCGTCCATATCGTGTCTTAGGAAGTCCTTTTTGAAATGGTCCTCGTTCTGATCAAAATCAATCGAGTATGTTCCTAATGTTTTATTGGATTTTTTGAACTCCTCCGCGGCAAGGCTAGTGAGACCACTTGAATCCAATCCACCTGAAAGCATGGATACAACCGGCATATCTGAAATTAACTGACGCTGTACAGTGTCGGTCAACAAGTCGCGAATGGTTTCAGTCGTTTTGTCGATATCATCCGTATGGGGTTTTGATTCTAAGCTCCAATAGCGGTGCTCTTCGATTGAATCAGCTTTAGCAATTACATAATGTCCTGGGCGAACTTCCTCGATTCCTTTGAAAATGGCCTGTCCTGGCGTTCTCATTGGGCCCATGCCAAAGATTTCTGCTAGCCCTGTACGATCGACTTGAGGCTGAACGGATGGGTGGGCGAGAATCGCTTTGATTTCAGAACCGTAAAGGATCGAATCGCCTTGTTTGGAATAGAATAGTGGCTTAACACCCAGATGGTCACGTCCAAGGAATAGCTGTTGCTCTTTCTGATCCCAGATCGCAAAAGCGAAAATACCATTGAACTTCGTGACACATTCTTCTTTCCATTCCATGTAAGAATGAAGCACAACTTCCGTATCCGAATTAGACGTAAATTCATGTCCTTTTTGTTGTAGTTCCTGTTTTAGTTCACGAAAATTATAGAGTTCCCCGTTATACGTAAGAACAAGTTGTTGGTCTGACGAAACCATCGGCTGCTTTCCGCCCCGTGGATCGATGACGATCAAACGTCGGTGAGCAAGAGCAGCTTGTTCTGAGAGCCAGAATCCTTCTTCATCAGGTCCGCGATGAGCAATAGAATCGGCCATCCCTTTCAATGTCTTGCGCTCATTCGAAAGATCGCCAGACCAATTAATCCAACCTGTAATACCACACATAACAATTCCTTCTTTCTAATTAGTTTGCATCAAGCACTTTTCAATCCTATTCCTATTATTCGGGGAGGGTCAACATGTGAAAAAGACTGTAAAAATGGGATAAAATAACAGTGTTGGAAAAACAGTAGTTTAATAGTCTTGCTCTTTGTACAATATTGGGAAAAAGTGGTGCCTGTCACCACCCGATTTAACTCAGCTTTTGTCGAACGAGAAATTGATGGTGTTATGGCTCTTTGTGGACAACTGTTTTCTTTAAGTGATAAAATTAATAAAATGTGGATAAGTATGGAAGGGAGGAGAGGGCGCAAGATGAGACAGTTATTACTGGTGGTTTTGTTTGGTTTTCTTGTCTTTATCTATCCTGCACAGGAATTGAATCAATATGACTTTCATTCTGCAGATCAACCAACCATCTCTGAATTCGCTTACCTTCCTGACGTAAACATGATTCCACATTTGTCTTCTGTATCGATTGAGAAAAACAAGTCCATTGGACCCTTTGTTCCTCGCATAAGTGAGCAAAAGCGCCAGATTAAACCTATGCATCAAGTGAAAAATCATACATTGATAGAGATTTTTCCTGATGCCTTTGGCTTTATTACCCTATATGCCTATCATTCTAATTACCTCTCATGTAGTACTCTTTAAAATACCAAATGTATCACCGTCCGCTAACTATTTTCCTATTAAATAGAACTGTTCTATTTCGGTTCAGTCTTTTAGGTCAAAAATAAAAATAGTTGAGGTGAAGAACGTGGTGAAGAAATCATCATATTGGAAAGATACGTTCGAATGCTACTTGTGGATAGGCGTGGTCGTTCTACCATTCTGGGCGATGATCGTGACTTCAGCCGAACTCTCCGGTCAACATCTTGTGGATATTCTTTTTTCCTATGTTAAATAGCCACAATCGTATTTGTGTTAAAGATCAAGGAGGCAACGTTTTTGAGTGATAGTAAACCCATAGAGCAATTAATCAGTGAAACAAAAATCCATAAAAAAACACCGATTCAGGATAAAGCTAGAAGAGCGGTTATGATTACGTTAGGTGCCATCATTATGGCGGTTGGACTGGAAGTATTTCTTGTTCCAAACCAGGTTATCGACGGTGGAATTGTCGGGATCTCGATCATGCTATCGCATTTAAGCGGCGTGAGTCTGGGTCTCTTCTTATTCATTCTTAACCTTCCATTTATATATATTGGATACAAACAGATCGGGAAAACATTTGCTTTCTCCACGCTCTATGGCATTGTGATTCTATCGATCTCGACTTCCCTTCTCCATCCGGTTCCTGCTTTTACGGAGGACATTTTACTAGCCACGCTATTTGGTGGCGTTGTACTCGGAATCGGTGTAGGAATGGTGATTCGTTTTGGTGGTTCGCTTGATGGAACTGAAATTTTGGCTATTCTTGCGAGTAAAAAACTTCCATTTTCGGTAGGGGAAATCATCATGTTCGCGAACCTGTTCATCCTTGGTAGTGCAGGATTTGTGTTCAGCTTTGATCGTGCGATGTATTCTCTTCTTGCGTACTATGTCGCTTACAAAATGATCGATATTACAATTAAAGGACTGGATGAGTCAAAGTCGGTTTGGATCATTAGCGATAACCATAAAGAATTGGGAGACGCGATACTAAGTCGATTAGGTAGAGGGGTAACCTATTTACATGGTGAAGGGGCTTTTTCTGGCGATGATAAGAAAGTGATTTTCTGCGTCATTACAAGACTAGAAGAAGCGAAGTTGAAAGACATCGTTGCCGATCATGATGACTCAGCATTTCTTGCCATGGCCGATATCGCTGAGGTCAGAGGCGGGCGATTTAAGAAAAAAGACATTCATTGATTGGTTCATAATCGATTAATAGTCACAGGGGGCTGAATGCTTTCTGTGGCTTTTTTTATAGGGTGAAAAAGAAGCAATCGTCGGGTCAAAAAGTAAAAAGAACTAATAATGATCAAATCATTTTGAAACAGTTAGTACATTACTGGTAAAATAATAGAAATATTAGTTGGGGATGAGGTGAGAGAACCATGCTTGTAGTTGTTGGAAAACTTATTATTTCAGCTTGTTTGGGGTTAATGATCGGCATAGAGAGGGAGCTTAAACATAAGCCTCTTGGTTTAAAAACATGTATGGTCATCGCCGTTAGTAGCTGTTTATTAACGATTGTCTCAATCGAATCAGCTGAGACTTTTTCTGAAATGTCCATGAACATTCGAACGGATCCGATGCGACTTGCTGCTCAAGTGGTCTCTGGTATTGGTTTTATCGGGGCTGGGGTGATTTTAAGACGGAATAACGATGCGATTTCGGGTTTAACAACAGCGGCTATTATCTGGGGAGCGGCAGGACTCGGCATTGCTGCTGGTGCGGGATTCTATTTCGAAGCCATCGTCGGTGCAGTGCTTATTCTGTTCAGTGTAAACCTTCTTCCTGCCATTATTAAGAAAATTGGTCCAAGCCGATTGCGGCAGCGTGAAATGCGCGCGAAGATCACCTTGCAAAAAGGTACGGATATCACGGCCTTTATGAACACGATTCAGGCGGCAGATTTCGAAATCAAGCACGTTCGCGTTCGCGATACGAAGGAAAAAAACCATCAAGTCGAACTCAGACTGTTAACGTTCGAAGCGAATCACACAACGAGCATTTATCAGCAGTTAAGAGATATAGACGGGGCTACGTTTGTGGAAGTAGAAGGATAGAGGTTCGGGCGGTGCCTGGCACCACCCGGTTTAGCTCGAATGTTGTCAGTTTGTGTAGCATAGGGTGGGAGCGAGTATTCATTGACCCTTTTATATCAGAAATCAAACAGTAAATCTGCTAGTTACAGGGTTTTCAGAAAGCAATCAACATCTGGTCTAATTCTAATATTAAGTTCAATTGAATAGGATAATACCGTGGGTGCCTTCTAGTTTAAGACGTTGGAGTTGACGAGAGATGGTTATCATACTTATTAAATTATGTATTTCCGCTCTGCTCGGATTATTGATCGGTATTGAAAGAGAGTTAAAGCATAAGCCTTTGGGATTAAAAACGTGTATTGTCATCGCTGTTAGCAGCTGTTTGTTAACGATTGTTTCGATTGAATCTGCTCAGACTTATGCAGAACTCTCCGTGAACATTCGAACGGATCCCATGCGATTAGCGGCTCAAATTGTTTCCGGTATCGGTTTTATCGGAGCCGGCGTCATCCTCAGACGAAACAATGATGCGATCTCAGGATTAACGACTGCTGCCATTATCTGGGGAGCATCAGGGCTGGGCATCGCTGCGGGGGCAGGATTCTATTATGAAGCGTTCGTAGGAGCTGCGTTGATCCTTTTCAGCGTCAATATTCTTCCGTGGATTATTAAACGAATCGGTCCAAAAGCTCTCAGACAACGTGAAATGCGTGCGAAGATTACGCTAAAGAAAAACGTAGACGTGACAAACTTTATGAAGGACATTGTGGCGAATGATTTTGAAATTCGTCATATTCGCGTTCGTGATACGAAAGACAAGAACCCGCAAGTCGAACTTAGATTAATGACGTTTGAAGAGAATCACATCACAGATATTTACCAGCTGATTCGTAACGTGGAAGGCGTGCATGAAGTAGAGGTGGAGGGATGAGTTCAGTTTCGGAAATCGAACTCAAAAAAGGAGATGGTGACGAATAACAACCATCTCCTTTTATATGCTTATGAAAAAGATGTGAACTCATAGACAAGTGTCCGAATCACTTTTATTAAAGTAGGAATCACTTGAGAGGTTTGTTTTCGTTCATAAAGAAAAACAACAGCTTCATTCTCAAAATTCAAAAGAGCTTCCTGCATGATTTGTACAGCGTTTTGTGCAAGTTCCCGCGGTCCGGCGGTGACAGGCACCACCCGATAATTGTCGTATAGTGTCAATTTACTCTAGTTCTATAAGTTTACTAAAGAATGGGAGTGTTACAACGATGAATGGGTTTTTCCGAAGGGTATTCGGATTAGATAAGTGTATGATTTGTAAAAAGAAGCCGATCCGTCCTCACTATTATCTGAATGATGCGGGGGATCGGCAACCGGTATGCTATAAGTGTGTAACTTATGCGGAGAGAAGAGCTTACCGGAAGGGGTAGAATAGTAGTGTTAAATAAACGTTTGTTTAAAGGGGCATTGGTAACGGTTAAATGGTCTGAATGAGCTGCTGAGGTTCCGATTTTTCTTCTGTCATGACTCAATCCTCGATTAAAACTCGTTTTAAGATCCTCTTGTTTATCATTCTATATTAAGTGGAATAGTTACATTAGAAATCTTAAGACAGTTAATCGATTGAATTATAAAATAGGAGTGAAGCCAGTGACTGCCCTAACAACGATTCTCACTATTTTTTTTGCTGTTTTTGTCATTGTGGTAGCTGTTCCGCTATTCATTTTCATTCGTATTTGGGTGCGAGATGAGAACCAGGAGGAGCATTCTGTTCTAAGAAATTATCCTTTGCTTGGTAGAGTAAGGTACATGACTGAAAAGATTGGTCCAGAATTAAGGCAGTATTTGTTTAACAACGATAATGAAGGAAAGCCTTTTTCACGGAGAGAATTCCAAAGTACGTATTTGTCTGCAAAGTATAAACAACGGATGGTTGGATTTGGATCTGAGAGAGAGTTTGATAAACCAGGATTCTACATAAATAACACGATGTTTCCGACTCAGCGTGAAGAGCTTCGGATTGATAATGAAAGAAAGGTCCAAACGAGAACGTATCATATTGATAAAGACAACTTACTCAAACGGAAAGAACATCTCGAGAACAAAGTTGTGGATCCTTATTTGCTTAAGGATGAAGACGCTGTCGTGATTGGTGCTCATTCGTGTAGAAAGCCTTTTAAAGTAAAAGGATTGATAGGGCAGTCGGCGATGAGTTATGGCTCACTCGGTGAAAAAGCGATTACCGCGCTTTCGAAAGGACTCGGTTTAGCGGGTGGTAGTTGGATGAATACGGGTGAAGGCGGGTTATCTGAATATCATTTAAAAGGTGACGTGGACATTATTAACCAAATTGGGCCAGGCTTATTTGGTGTCCGAACGAAAGACGGGGAATTTTCGTGGGAAGAATTTAAACGAAAAAGTGAAATCGATCAAGTGAAGGCATTCGAACTCAAGTTAGCCCAAGGTGCTAAAACACGAGGAGGTCATGTCGACGCTGCGAAAGTGACGCCTGAAATTGCAAAAATTAGAAATGTTGAACCGTGGAAATCGGTAGATAGTCCAAATCGCTTTTATCAATTTAAAACATTACCTGAGATGTTTCATTTCATTGATAAACTCCGAGAAATTGGGGGGAAACCTGTAGGGATTAAGATTGTCGTTGGAAATCTTGATGATCTGGAGCGATTAGCTGCATACATCGCCGAAAGTGGAAAAGGTCCTGATTTTATTACTGTTGATGGAGGAGAAGGAGGAACCGGCGCCTCGTTTCAGGAGTTAGCTGATGCAGCTGGACTTCCAATCAATTCAGCGCTTCCATTGTTAGTGAAAATGCTTGAAAAGTATGAAGTACGGGATCGAGTGAAAATTTTCGCTTCTGGAAAGCTCTTAACTCCTGATAAAATTGCAATGGCATTAGCGATGGGAGCAGATCTTGTTAATATTGCTCGTGGCATGATGTTTTCGGTTGGGTGTATTCAAGCGGAAGTCTGTCATACGAACCAATGTCCTGTCGGAGTAGCTACCACTGACCCGAAAAAGCAAAAAGCGTTAATCGTTGAAGAAAAGTTTTATCGAACATGTAACTATGTGATTTCCTTAAGAGAGGGCCTGTTTAATTTAGCGGCAGCTGTTGGGATTGATTCACCTACAAAATTCCAACAACACCATGTGGTTTACCGTGACGCTGAAGGGCGAGTAGAATCTTTGCCAGATCTATTGGTGAAAGAACAAATCTAGTCATGTTTTACTTTTAAAAATCTTATCACGATAAGACAGTTCGTTTTTTTAAAGGATTGAAACCATTTCCGAATAATAGTAGGAAGTGGTTTTTTTTAGCTTAAATAAAAAGTTAAAGAGAAACGAATATGTTTGGAGAGAACGACCCTTCTGGTTATAATAGAACGAGGTTTGGTTTTAAGGAGGAAAAGCATGAAGCAATACAACAAAACGCCGCAAGATGATCCCCGCTACCGTGTCGCGAATCGGGAAGCGCTTATCGGCGTTGGCCTAGTTATTATCAATTTTATACTATGGTACGGTTTTGCCTACGGATTTGGATCGAAACCAGTAGATGAATATCACTATGTCTGGGGATTGCCGGCATGGTTTTTCTACAGCTGTATCCTTGGAACGATTATTATCATCGCCCTCGTTATTTTGGCGGTTGTCTTCTTGTTTAAAGAAGTACCGTTTGAAGAGGAGGATGAGCAATGAATTGGGAAGTGATTATTCCGCTCATTATTTTTCTTGCGGTTATATTTGTGATTGGTTTCTACGCGTCCACACATTTAAAATCGACATCTAACTTTCTCCAAGAATATTTTCTCGGTAGCCGTCAGCTCGGTGGCTTTATTCTCGCGATGACGATGATTTCTACATATGGAAGTGCAAGTAGCTTTATTGGAGGTCCTGGCGTCGCTTATACGATGGGACTTGGATGGGTGTTGTTATCGATGACGCAGCTTGCCACAGGTTATTTCGTGCTTTCAGTACTTGGTAAAAAATTCGCGATTATGGCACGGAAAATTCGTGCTGTGACGTTGATCGATTTCTTGAAAGAACGTTATCAAAGTAAAAGCGTCGTGATTTTATCTGCGCTAAGTATTATTATTTTCTTATTCTCAGCGATGGCGGCACAATGGGTCGGCGGAGCGAGATTAATTGAATCGCTGACTGGATTGCCGTATACAGGTGCATTGTTTATTTTTGCTGTGTCCGTCCTTGTGTATGTCATAATCGGAGGATTCCGAGCAGTTGCCATTACAGATACTGTTCAGGGTATCGTGATGTTAGTTGGAACGCTCGTTATTCTAATTGGAACGGTCATCGCAGGCGGTGGTATAGGAAATATCGTCTCTACATTAGCAGCTGAAAATCCAAATCTCATTTCACCATTTGGCGCTGATCGCTCGTTGACGCCACTCTATGTGTCCTCTTTCTGGATTCTGGTCGGTGTTGGTGTTGTCGGTTTGCCGCAGGTTGCCGTTCGAGCGATGTCCTATAAAAGTTCGAAAGGCATGCATCGAGCGTTGATCATCGGAACGGTAGTCGTTGGATTTATTATGTTAGGTATGCATCTAACAGGTGTATTTGGGCGTGCGGTGCTTCCTGGAATTGAAGTGGGAGATACGGTGATGCCAAAACTTGCAATGGATGTTCTGCCAGCGTGGCTTGCCGGAATCGTCCTCGCTGCTCCGATGGCTGCGATTATGTCGACCGTGGATTCTCTCCTATTGTTAGTAAGTTCGGCAGTTGTGAAGGACGTTTACTTGAACTATGTGAAGCCTGATGCAAGTGATCAGACGATCAAGCGGTTTAGCATTGGGGTGACAGCAGTCATTGGGGTTCTCGTTTTTGCAATGGCTGTGAATCCACCTGATTTGCTTATCTGGCTGAACCTCTTTTCATTCGGAGGTCTTGAAGCGGCGTTCATCTGGCCGGTCGTCATGGGACTCTATTGGAAGAGAGGAAATGCGAGCGGTGCGATGGCTTCGATTCTCGTAGGAGTTGGGAGCTATATTGGCTTTAATACGTTCATGCCGAATGCGTTTGGCATGCATACGGTTGTGTTACCAGTGTTATTGTCGTTTGTGAGTTATGTGAGTGTAAGTTTGATGACCGCGAAGAGGCATGAGGGAGTGCAAGAAGCAGTGGTTTTAAAGCTGTGGAAGGTATGATGGTGCCTGTCACCACCCGCTATTTGTCACTATCTGTCGAACATCAGTAAAGTCGACTAATGGCCTATCCTTTTCTATTATGTGTCTATGATAAAATAATACCTATCAGCTGCAAAGCAGGGTGGGCGGCGGTACCCCGTTAATGAAAGGGGGTGCTGCCTATAATGATGAGCACATATGAGGCGCTTGTATTGATGATTAGTTTTGCTTCTCTCGTGGTCACAATTATTACTGTTTCCAGTAATAAAAAGAAGTAACCCACCCTGCCCCGGCCAAGGTTTAAGGTGAGTTACTTTTTCTTTTGCCTTCTGAGCCGCCGCTCTTCATGCGGAGCAGCTGTATGGACGCTGGTGCGAAAGCACCGGCGTTCTTTTTATACCCTATGTCTTCTAGCTATATTATATGCAATGAAGTGGTTTGTGGCAAGAGGGAGCAATTTGGGTGGTGCCTGTCACCACCCGCTTTTTATATTATTTTGTCGAACGAATGCCAGACGATTTGAGACAGGATTTGAGATAAAAAGACGGAATATATATAACATTCAATGGTTTTGCTGTGTTTTGTAAAATGTGTGATGAATACGGCTTTGCTGTAGTGAAAAAACGATGAAAAGGGTGAAGGTGCATGGGGATTAATCGAAGTCGTTTACAGAATCATCTTGAAGAACTCGCTAAGATTGGAAAAATTGGAGAAACAGGGGTTTGCCGTCTTGCTCATTCGAAGGAAGATCGAGAAGCCGTTGAGGTTGTGAAGGGCTGGATGGAAGACGCTGGCCTTCACGCTAAGATCGATGGTTTTGGTAACCTAATAGGAAGGATAGAGGGGACTGAGAAAAACATGCCTATTCTCATGCTCGGTTCTCATATCGATTCTCAGCCATATGGGGGACGTTTTGATGGCACAGCTGGTGCGCTTGGAGCGATTGAAGTTGTACATACGATGAAGGATAACGGTATTACACCGAAGCGGACAATCGAAGTGGTTTGTTTCTCAGATGAAGAGGGTTCGCGTTTTAATAAAGGTGTGTTTGGTGTTCGCGCACTAGCGGGCCTTCTTGAAGATGGCGAGCTTGATCGAAAAGATAAGACTGGCATGACGCGAAAAGAAGCTCTTAAAGAATTTGGTGTCGTGCCTGACCTCTCGCAAAGTCCTGTATACCAGAAAGGGGATATTGAAGCTTTTCTTGAGCTTCATATCGAACAGGGTCCGGTGCTTGAATCTGAAAACAAACCTGTCGGAATCGTCTCGGGGATTTCAGGACCAATCTGGATGACTGTCACACTTGAAGGATTTGCTGGACATGCTGGGTCTGTCCCGATGCCACTACGAAAAGATGCTATGGTCGGCGCGAGTGAGATCATATCTAAATTTGACCGACTCATTAAAGAAGAAGGAAAAGAGACGACGGTCGGAACGGTTGGCAGCGTTCAGGTATTTCCGAACTCAAGAAACATTATCCCAGAAAAAGTTGAATTCACGATTGACCTTCGCGATATCGATCTGGAGCATCGCACCAAGCTTGAGAAAAAACTCTACACAATCATAGAGGAGTCAGCGGCTAACTACAATTTAACTCACACCATCAGCGAAGATACGAGAAGTGATCCCCGTTACTGTGCGGACTGGATCAAAGACATTATGAAAACGGAAGATGAAGCACTTGGATTCAAGTCTCCCGTTTTGATGAGCGGTCCCTTCCATGATGCCCTTTTTATGTCATATATCAGTGACTATGGCATGATTTTCGTTCGATGTGAAAAAGGTATCAGCCATAATCCACTTGAGTTTGCAGAAATGGATGATATCGAGAAAGGTGTTCAATTGCTTTATCAGACGGCGTTGAGGATTTCGCAGGAGTGAAGAAATGCGTGTGCGGATGTCATCAATATGACTGAATAAGAAGTTCACAGTAAGTGAGCCTTTTTTATTAAAGATGTGTTGCCCATTATTGGCAATGTTTTTTATGTTTCTTAGGATGCATGGTAGTGTCTTGATCATATCAACCGTTATCCTACCAAAAAGCATCCAGTAGGCAGAAAAATAACGAAGTATTAGGTCAAAGGCGGTGTGCTGGAAAAGGCACGCTGCCTTTTTGTCTTGTTCAAAAGCATATTAATGATGAATCAGTTTTTCGAAAAGCGCGATCGTTTGCTTGATTTCTTGAGGGATTACTTTAGAACTCCCGCTCTTTGTATCATAGTTCACCTGAACAACGTTTGCTTCTACTAGTACCTCATTCCCTTTTGCAATCGTATGCTCAAGCTGAAAACTAGTTGCCCCAATTTTCGTAATCCGACAGTATACATCTAGCAGATCATCTAGTTTAGCGGGTTTTATAAACTCGATCGACATTTTCCTAACTACAGGATCAAACGAATGATCTTCAGCTAATAGCTGTAAGTGATCACCAAGAACTTGTCGGAAATATTCTGTAGTGGCGATATCGATGTAGGTTGAATAGTGAGCGTTAAATACAATTTTTTGGCCGTCGATTTCAGAGTAACGAACGCGGATAGGGTGAGAAAAACGATAGTTTTGGAGCATTATTCACCTCTTTATACTTTTTTTAACATATTAACACAAAATTCAGTTTTTAAGAGAGGGTAAAGAAGAAATTTCCCGGGTAATGTCTTATAGGGGAAGAGGATTATAGCAGTTATTCGGGGAAAGTGTAGAGAAGAAGATTACGAGCAAAGAGGTGGAGATTAAATGAAATCAAAAGTGTATATTACGCGAAGATTGCCAGAGGAAATTATTAGTCGTATGAAAGAGAAATATGAAGTAAGTATGTGGGATAAAGAGGATGAACCGGTCCCACGCGAGGTTCTGGAAGAAGAAATACAACAGGTCGATGGTTTATTTTGTTTATTAACCGAGGAAATAGATTCTTCCTTATTTGAAAAAGCACATCGTCTTAAAGTAGTTGCGAATATGGCAGTGGGTTATAACAATATTGATGTAGAAGAAGCAAAAGATAGAGGGATTATCGTGACAAATACCCCGGGTGTCCTTACAGAAACAACAGCTGATTTGACATTTGGGCTATTAATGGCGGCAGCCCGTCGAATCCCGGAATCCTCCGATTACTTACGTGATGGAAAGTGGGATGCTTGGTCACCGATGCAGTTAACGGGTCAGGATATTTATGGTGCTACATTAGGAATTATCGGAATGGGAAGGATTGGAGAAGCAGTTGCCAGGAGAGCATCAGGGTTCAATATGAATGTTATTTATCATAATCGAACTCGTAAAAACGATGTAGAGAAGAAGTTAGGATTGCGGTATGCTGATCACCTAGAAGAGCTATTGAGAGAATCTGATTTCGTATGTGTTCTCACACCATATACGTCAGAAACGAAGAATTTAATTGGACGAGAGGAATTATCTCTGATGAAAGAAAGTGCGGTTCTAATCAATACAGCACGAGGTGGTATTGTAAACGAAGATGCGCTATATGACGCTCTGGAGAACAAGAAGATTTGGGCCGCAGGATTAGATGTGTTTAAGGAAGAACCGGTGGCTCTTGACCATCCACTTCTAAGCTTACCGAACCTAGTCACACTTCCACACATTGGGAGTGCGAGTATTCGTACTAGGATGAAAATGGCTGAAGTAGCCGTGGAGAATCTGATGAAAGTGTTAGATGGAGAAGAACCGCCTAATAAGGTGTAGAAGATGATGGGTGGTGCCTGTCACCACCCGAATGGTGTCGAATGAAAACAAGAAACGGAGTCAGGTATAGGGGGTGATTCCCCGACCTGGCTCCGTTTATGATAAAAGGATTATTTTGTATCAATCATCTTTTGGAAGTCTTTCAATGTTTGAAAAGGTCGAACAGAGTTCCTGTTGAGCTCCATTACTTTATCTCCAGGTTTTACATTTCCGCTCCTAACGGTAAATGCCATTTGGAAATGAAGATCTTTCAAAGCCTGGATTGATGTGTCATTATAAGCACCGTATGGATAGGCGAATGTGGTCGTTCCACCGATTAGATCAATGCTTTTTTGGATATCTTTCTTAATATCATTTTTAGATTTCGTTACAAGATAAGCATTTCCAGTTTTGCTATCTATGGAATGATAATCATGAGTGTGGCTACCATATTCAAATACATCGCTTCCTGCTTTGACTTCATCCCAGCTTAAAAACTGAGTTGTTTCAGTACTAAATGGAACTGTCTTATCTGTCATACGAGAGGTTACAAGAAATTCAACCGCTGTAAAATTGTGCTTTTTCAAAACAGGATAAGCGTTAATATAATTGTTTTTATGACCATCGTCGAATGTAAGGAGAACACTGTTTTCAGGCACGTGTTTCACGCCTTTTACGAAAGACTCAAATTCTTTCAAGGTAACAGTGTTATAACTTTTTCGACTCAACAGATTCATCTGCTTCTCAAATTCATCTAGCAGAACAATCATATTGTTTAACTTCCCTGACGAGTAATAATGGTAATCTCGTAATTCTTGTTCCTTAAGAATATGATGATAGGTTAGTACAGGAACTTCCTTTGCGTAAGCAGGGATGTGCAATCCGATCTTCATAAGTGGTGCATCTGGTACTGCTTTAAGTCCACCCAATACATAGGCATCGTAGTTTTGGGTATTGAGGTAGGTTTGGACAGCTTTATCTTGATTGCTACCTTTAGGGTGTAATAGAAAAACAGTTGCATTCAGCCTCTGAGCAAGCCCACCTGCTGTTACGGCATCTGGGTAATCTTCAACCCCAGTCTTTGACGAGATGCCTCTTACGAATAAAATGTTTTTGTTTTCCTGTTTCCTGTTTTTTATAAGCTCTATATTGGTTTCAAATCGATTTTCTCCTGAAACCCTGTCCACAGTAATATCTCGCTTTTGTAATTCTTTTTCTAATTTGGTGCTTACAACAGCCGGACCACCTACTATAGTTATTTCTTTTATCGTTTTAGGTAATTCTGATGGTATAGCGTCGTTAGTAGTTAAATAGATTGGTGTTCTGTTAATAGCAGCTGGACTTGAGGCGGATAATGCATCAGCGACTGTTATGCCGTTTACAAGATAGGCATGTTCACTCTCACTTAGTCCAGCGGCTTTATTTATTTTTACAGCTGTTTCAAAGCGATCTTTTCCTTCGAGACGTTCTACTTCAACATGAACATCTCGTAATTGATCGATTACTTTTTCAGAAATGGCATTCGTGCCACCTAGGACATAAACCTTTGATGCTTGTAATCGTGCTATTTCATCTAGTACTTGTTGAGATATTGCCGAAGGATAGGAAAGTAAGATAGGAGCGTCCTTCATGCCTGACAAACCTGCAGCAGAAAGAGCATCTGCTGGTTTGTCAGCACGAGCAAGGATAATCGATTTTTCTTCGTTATCGAGCCCATCTGGCCATCCTTCGTTTGCTATTTCAATGGCTGTTTGAAGACGCGTTTCACCAGCAAGTCGCTCCATATCTAGTAGAGCGGCATTCGCATGATTCCCTGATAGAATAAATACATTGATAAATAATAGTAGTACAACCCCAAAATAATGTTTCTTCTCCAAAATAATCAAATCCCCCTGAATGAAGGTGGTGCCTGTCACCACCCGAACGGTGTCGAACGCTCTTATTCCCTGTTATTTTCTTTATCCGAGGTTAAGGAGCTCTTTAAATTCATTGAGTGAATGATATGGACGTACTGAGTTACGGTGAATTTGCAACATGTCATCACCTGGTTTTGCATAACCTGCTTGTACTGTGAATGCCATTTCTATTCCGGCGGCATCCATAGCTTCCATTGTCTCATCGTCATAAGCGCCATATGGGTAAGCAAGTGCGTTGGTTCCGCCAATTAAATCGATACTAGTTTCAACATCTTTTTCGATCTCTGATAGATTCTTAGATATCAAGTATGCTGTACCGTCATCTTCGGTATTATGAAACGTGTTCGTATGACTTGCGTACTCAAAAACATCGGTTGTAGCATCGATCTCCTCATGTGAAAGGTAATGATTGTTCTTTAAGTCCTTCAGTTCTGACTCGTCCTTATTGTAGCTAGTAATTAAAAATTCAACAGCATGAAAGCCATAGTCTTTCATGACTGGATAAGCGTTTATGTAGTTATTTTTGTGCCCATCGTCAAACGTAATGAGTACACTTTTCTCAGGTACTTCGATTTGGCCATCCATAAACTGCTGGAATTCTTCAAGATCTAACGTGTAAAACCCATTTTCGTGTAAAAATTTCATTTGGTCTTTAAAATTCTCTAACGTGACGACCGTCCCTGCTATAGTACCGTCATCTTTAAAGTTTTTTTCTTTAAGGTCGTCTTTGGCAATAATATTATGGTAGGTTAAAACTGAAATTTCACTAGCAGATGCCTTTTCGGCAGCTTGACTTAGCTTTTCAGTTCTATGGTCCTGTTTGTTTTCTTTGCTTTGTATACTCTCGTTTGGTTCTTTCCCAGAATTTGATGCTTTAACTTCAGCGTTGCTTCCGTTTGTGGCGTTTTCAATAGCTACATTGGTTCCATCACTTCCTCCAACATCAAGCCCGAACCCTACTAAACTCCCAGCAACAGCTAGGATAATCATTGCAAATAAAGTAATTTTTCTCAATTTAATCCTCCTTTAAACCTAATACTTTCCTATCCTACCATTTAATTGGGTTAAAATGGGTCATTTTTTACAATATTATTTCATTTTTTACAACGGTGCCTGTCACCACCCGATTCATGTTCTTTAAAGTAGAATGCTGTCGAGAAGATGTAGTTGACGAAATTACAAGAGAGGATTATTCTTTGAGAAAGAATGAAATTTGACTGAGGAGGAAGAAGAATGACGAGGCTTCAGCAGGATAAGCTCGTACTAAGTTACAAAGAAACTGCAATAGATTTTCTATGGTAAGAAAACCAAGGATATGGCTTCCAAATCATTTCTATCACATTGTCAGTCGAGGCAACCGGAAAGAACTGTTGTTTCATGATGAGCGTGACTACCGAACATTTCTGTATATTCTTCAACAAGTCTTCGAAACACACCCCTTTGAAATAGCTAGTTACTGTTTAATGAACAACCACTATCATCTTCAACTTCGTTCAAAAGATGCTCCCATTTCTAAAATCATGTCACTCGTAAACAAGCGATACGCTTCCTATTTCAATGCGAGGAACGATCTAACCGGTCACGTTTTTGAGAAGCGTTATTTTGCTGAACCATTGAATACATCAGCGAATATGCTTGAGGTTAGTCGCTACATACACCTTAACCCCATCAAGGCAAGCCTCGTTACTCAACCAGAGGACTATCCATGGTCAAGTTATCACGATTATTTTTCTGGAGAGACGATTAGGAACCCCTACCTGAATCGATCTCCGTTACTAGAAGGATATCCGGGAACAGTTAAACAGAAGGCTAATTATTATTGTGACTATGTGAATGCGAAAAGAACTCTTTTATTGGATGTATAAACTAGTATCCAAAATGCAATTCACTCTCATGTAAAGAAAGGGCGGAAGCTATTTTGATGA
The DNA here is from genome assembly GCA_963805895.1 of uncultured Bacillaceae bacterium. Classification (GTDB taxonomy): domain Bacteria; phylum Bacillota; class Bacilli; order Bacillales; family Guptibacillaceae; genus Guptibacillus. Next base: position 14,994 of record CAWDWH010000008.1, on the reverse strand, counting down.
TTCCTATCACCCAACAGCAGTTCTCTTCCTTAATTGAATTGGTTTACTTGGGTAATTGGTTGGCAAATGGATCAACGAAGGGGGAAAAAGAACTGGCTCGGTACAATGCACTCGAGGAATATCTCTTGTCGAAGACAGTGGAGTTTGGACTAGAAGAAGAGTTTCCATTCGATCAGGAAATGGGACAGCGTCTTCCGACAATGAATTGGGAAAAAGGAAGGCATCATATAATTGAAGAATATAATGCAGAGAACTTTTGGGAAAGCTTTGTAAGCATGATGGCCTTTCGTGACGTTGAACGTGAAAAAGGAAGCTGCCAAATGACCGGATGGATGATTGAAAGGGTATTCGAGCTAGAAAATGATTATATGGAACATTTTTTAGAGCACGGACTTGATCGGATCGAAGTCAAGAAATAATAAAAAAAAGATGCCAGGCTTAACTCGCATCTTCATTCTTAATCAAACGTTTGTTTAACAGTTACTCTCGCTACTTATAGTCCCATAACACTCTATATTCTCCGCTTTCTTTCACCACAAAAACTTCCTGTACAAGATCAAAATTTCCGAACTGGTTATGAAACTGCTGGGTCACCTTTATCATATAAACTTTTTTCATGATAACGCCACTTACTCCGGATCTCCAATTTTTCTTTGTTTTTACTTTGCCAACTTTATAAGTGAATGATGTTGCACCTATATCTTGCGTAATCAGTTGCGATCGCAGTTGACTGTACTGCTCATCGGAAAAGCGGTTCTTCATTTCAGAGTGAAACAGTCCCCATGATTTCTTGAAATCGCCGCTTTGTTCATATAAATAAAATTCTTTCACAGTTGCTGAAGCTCTCGTTTTCGGCTGCTGAAGAATCCAGAAGGTAATCGCCCCGCCAAGAAGCAACATGATACACAAAATAAGGATAATCCTTCCTCCGCCTTCACGTTTCCGTCTCGTTTTAAAGTGCGACAAGGTCTCGTCCTCCTTGAAGCTTGACTATTAGAAGTGTATGACAGGCACGGTTTGTCCCATTCAAATTGCTTATAAATTGTTAACAAACGAGAAAAGGCTTAGTGGTATAATAGTCCTATTAGTGGAAAAGACGGAACCATTTGGAGGAGAGAAATGAAGTGGAGACTACTAGGGGTATTGCTGGTTTTTCTTTTCACGGTGGCATGTAACGAGAAAAATTCAAAAACAAACGTTTCTGAACCGCAGATAGAAGCTAGTGCAGAAGAAGAGAGTGACAGGAACGTTCTTAGTCAGGAAGAAACATTCTGGAAATTACTTTATGAAAATAAGGCGGATAAAGCTACCCAAGAAAAAATCGCCATTCTTCTTTCAGAAGGCGTAGCTGTTGATACCTTAAATGCTGATGGTGTTACTCCAATCACATATGCCGTTATGGAAGGGAACACCAATCTTGTAGAACTGTTCCTTCAGAATGGTGCAATTGTGCATGATCATGATGAAGAAGGAAACGATGCTGAACCGGAGCACAAGAAAAATGAGAACCTTCTGGAAATGGCAGTTGAGCAGGGAAATGTTGAGATTGTTGATCTGCTTTTGAAAATGGGGGCGCATTTTGAAGGTGGAAATGAAATGATGTTGAAAACAGCCGTGCATCAAAAGGACACGGAACTCATCAAGACGCTTTTACATAACGGATACAACCCAAACCTGGAAATCAACGTAGATGGGGAGACTTTCACGCTATTGAACTACGCGATTGTTGAAGGAGATGAAGCTATTATTACGTTACTTCTTGATGCAGGAGCAAATCCGAACTTTACGGTGGAGAAAAAGGAAGAGAATGCTGTTGTGACGGCGGTAACTAGTGAACAGTCAACAGAATTAGTCGCACGTTTGCTTGGACGAGGGGGAGATGCAAATGCTCGTTATAAAGGTAAGCCGATTATGTTCGAAGCGATAAAACAAAATGATGATTCTCTTGTTGAAGCGTTCCTAGTTGCAGGAGCAACACCTTTTTCAAAAGAAGAGAGTGATCAGGCATTTGAGCTAGCGACCAAAACGGACCAAATGAAGATTGCGGACTTACTTCAAATGTACGGTTGGTAGGATTGAAAGCGACTCAATTCTAAGAAAATGGTGCTGTTACTAGATTGCAACAGCTACCATTTTCAACATCTGTTTTGTACGATTACTGACCGTGAATGACATCATTTAAACGATCGGGATAGTTAGTGAACATTCCAGTTACGCCCCAGTTCAGTAGTCGCTCCATGTCTTCTTTTTCATTAACTGTATAAGGATGAATCAGCAATCCAGCGTTCCTCACTTGTTGGACGTAGTTTTCATCTATTTTCGATGCGGACATGCCTACGCCAACAGCGTAGTCATTTAATCTTTGAAGTTCTTCTTCAGAGATCGCGGCAGGTTCTTTGTATGAAATCAGTTGAATGAGCGGTAGGTTCGGATTGAGCTCATGTGTTTTTAGTAGACTCTCTTGACTAAACGACTGAATCAACACGTTACTAGAGCGTTCATTCACTCCTGTTAGGTTATATTTTTCAAGTATACGAAGTAACTCTTCTTCCATGCCTGGATAGACATTAGGAGATTTTGTTTCTATATAGTAGTGTGCGTTTTTACCAAAAGTTTGAATGACTTCTTCAAGAGTCGGTACTTTAATTCCCTCGTAAGCAGGATTCGCTTTGTTGGGATTTTTTTCATTGAACCAGCTACCAGCGTCTAGCTCTTTCAATTGTTGAAGAGTATAGTTTTTTACCAGTCCAGTTCCATTTGTCGTCCGATCAACAGACTCATCGTGCATTGCAATGAGCTTCCCGTCTTTGGTCATTTGAAGATCGATTTCGATGAAGTCACCTTGCATTTCTTCACCAAGTTTATAGGAAGCAATTGTATGCTCGGGAGCGAAGCCTGAGGCTCCCCGATGGGCAACATTAAGAAGTTTGTTAGGGTTCATAGGGGTTTTCTTGTTCTCAACCGCGAATGCAGCACCTGTCGAGAATAGACTTCCAAGCAACAGCAGGGTCATTGATAAGAGTGCCATTTTAAATCTTCGGTTCATCATCATCATCCTTTCCAACCGTAGTATAGTCGATTCTTGTAAATGGTGATTTACAAATTTCGATTTCCACAGATTCTGCGTGGAAAGAGTAGCAGGGAAAAGATAACAAGTTTGTCCGAAAGCGTCGTCTGGGCAAGGTAAGACGATTGAATATGTGAAAGAATAGATAGAGTGAACAATCACTAAACCGGAAGTTATAGGACCTTCATCATGAAAAAATTAATAAAATCTCAATAAGTCATGAGGAAAAAAACGCATAGTAAACTATTGATCCACGTTTAGGTCATCCAAAGCGTAGCTAGGATCCATATAGAAAAAAACCGGCTTGCCAACAATGGAAAGTCCGATTTCTCTTCAATTCTATTTTCTATTCCTCAACGACGGGGAGGCAGTGAGCTTACTCACATGGATTTTAAGCTCCTCAATCACTGCAGTATTCTCAGATTCATTAACATTAGGTTCAGTCAATTTCTTTTTGATAATATAGTTTGTAAGAAAACTGCCTTTTGTTTCGAATCCCAGACGTTTAAAGCTTTCTATACCCTGCTCGTTTTCCTTATCTACCATGCCATAAATAGTCGTGATACCCTGTTTCAGCACATATTTTTCAAAAGCTGGCAAAAGCAGACGAGCGATGCCTTTGCTTTGAAAACTCTGATCTAAAACGACGTAATCGATGAGTACCATATGGTTAATTCTTAAACGATAGCTTATAAAACCCGCAATTACCCCATTCTCATGACAGATAATAAGTACTTCATGGGCATCATTCAATATGTTTGCGATTCTATTAGCAGGGACGTCAAAATTTTGAACACAAATGGCAATTAACGGAGCGTCGTCCTGTCCTTTCATGCGTTTGCGAATATACATCCATCATTCTCCTTTGATCAATATTAGTTCTAGAGAGTACGTTCACTGATAAACCTTACGATCGTTAAAAATGGAGTTAATGCAGAGTAGCTGCATTAACTCCATAGGTGAATTATTCAGGTGCAGGTGCTTCAGTCGTATTCACTCGCTGCTTGATGACTTTCTTTCTTTTCTTGTTGCCTTCTAAGAGTTCATCTAACAAATTGCGCAAAAGTTCTTTCACTTCACTTCCTCCTTATAGAAGTATTTGAAATGCTTTCATTTCATATGGTATCTTACGTTCGCTTGTCTGAAATGTTTGGACAAGTATGGAATAAGAAGAAAAATGTGTGAATAGTTGAATTTTTCTTTTCTTACACATAGTGTTCGTTATCTCAACTTTTTTTAAAAAAAGTTTGTTTACTAGATAAATAAAGTTGGTGTTGTTATAATTTATGAAATACATAGCGCACTATAGTAGATGAGCATCGTTCTAAGCGGAATCAAATGAGATGAAAAAATCGAGCGATGCCCTTGCATGACTTAATATCTCATTAAAAAGAAGAGAGGTTACGACTGTTGAAGATTACGAAACGACGATTTGGAGAGCTGAATGGGGAGGAAGTTACCCAATACACGGTCAGCAATGAGAATGGTTTAGAGATTAGTTGTCTAGATTATGGATGTATCATTACAAAAATTATCATGCCTGATGCTAATGGGGTACCTGAAAATATTGTACTAGGTTTTGATGAACTGGACAGCTACCTGACTGATTCTCCTTACTTCGGAGCTGTGATTGGTCGTGTAGGCGGGAGAATTGCGAACGCCAGGTTCGAGCTAAATGGCCAGCACTTTGAACTACCAAAAAATGATGGTCGAAATCATTTACACGGTGGTCCAAATGGCTTCGATAAAGTCATTTGGAAGACAGAAGTGATCAATGAAAGGGATGGGGAAATCGGTCTTCAGTTCTTTTATTCGAGTTCAGATGGTGAAGAAGGCTATCCAGGAAATCTAGATGTTACTGTGTCGTATGTACTAACAAATAACAACGAACTTAGTATTTCCTATTCAGGATCATCAGATCGAGATACACTGCTTAACCTCACAAACCATACGTATTTTAATCTTAGTGGTAATTTGAAAGAAACAGTTCTGCATCATGACCTGATATTACCGAGTAATCATTATCTCGAGCTGAACAAGGAGCTTCTTCCTACTGGGAATAAGGTCGATGTGACAAATACAATATTTGATTTTAGGAACGGGAGAAAGATCATAGATGGAAAGAAATCGATCGATTCTCAAAATGTGCTAGTGGGGAATGGATATGATCATCCTTTTCTTCTAGATGAAATGAATCATAAAAAGATGATACTAAGCGATCCTAGAAGTGGAAGGAAGGTTGAAGTGGATACGACCGAATCGTGTGTTGTTTTATATACGGGAAATAGTATACCTGATGATTTCATGTTAAGAGGTGTCCCATCTGAAAAATACCTTGGCGTGTGTTTGGAAACTCAGTCTCCTCCTGATGCGATTAACCATCCTGATTTTCCATCGATTGTTCTTGAAAGAGGAAAAAAATATAACTCGAAGACAACTTATACATTCTTCATTTAAAAGTGAATTTTATTTAGCGGGGAGATCGAGTGAGCAATCGAGTAGCTGAAGTAATTGAACATTTATTATGATAAAGCCACTCACGAGTATAGGTTGAACGGACTGATTATCCAATAAAATACCGAAAAAAGGAACAACCATTGGCTGTTCCTCTTTTCTCGCTATATAAAATAAAAGGTAGTAAGAGAGCCGTTTCTCTGTTTTAATTAACTAAATCGATCTGAAGAAAGTTTTCAACTGTAAAAGCTACCACACCCAGGGCAGAAGAATGAGTGGAATGCTCAGAAAAATCAATCCTAAGTCCTTTTTGTTGAAATTTTTGAGTGTGATCATTGATATGTTTGTTCACTGGTTTTTTAAGCCACTTTTTGGCTGAAGCGAGCCGATTTCCTATGATAACTTGCTCCGGATTGAATGTATTTATAATATTGTTAATACCGATTCCTAGATAAGTTCCGATTTCTTCAAACAACTCAGCAGAACGGTGGTCCGTATTAGCCAGTTTAATTAAACTTTCTAAACAAAGGTCTTTTCCTTTTTGCGGGTTTAACTTTAACTCTTCTGCTTTGTTAAGCAGTGTTTTTTCAGAGGCGTATAATTCCCAGCAGCCCTTATTTCCGCATCGGCATTGGAGACCGTTTACGTCAATTGTCATGTGGCCCATCTCACCTGAAAAACCATCATGCCCCTGGTAAAGTTCACCGTTTAAAATTAATCCAACGCCTATTCCAATCCCAGCACTAACATAGACAATATTATCAAATGCTTGACCCGCTCCGAATTTTTTTTCACCGTATGCTCCCGCATTTGCTTCATTCTCGATGATGACAGGAATGCTAAACTCATCTTCAATGATGGTTTTTAACTGAACGTTCTTCCAGCCAAGGTTTGGTGCCAATAAAATTTCGCCTTCTTTATTGACGATCCCTGGTACACCAATTCCAATGCCAACTACGCCGTATTTGCATGAAGGGGTGTTCAAGGAGAGACTCCTGATCATCGCTATAAGTTGATTCTCGATTTTTTCATAAGTTAAATCATAGAAATTTAGCTTTTCTTCTTTGACAATATTGCCATTTAAGTCCGTTAAAATGCCAAGCATATAGTTGACACCTAGATCGATTCCAATCGAAAAACCGGCAATCTCATTAAAGAGAAGCATGACAGGTCTTCTTCCACCACTTGATTCTCCGGGACCAGATTCATAAATTAAGTTTTCGACAAGGAGCTCGCTGACAAGAGAAGAAACAGTACTTTTGTTAAGTCCAGTGGTTTTCGCTATATCCGCTCTTGAAATGGGGGTATTGTCTTTGATGATCTGCAATACGATCGACTTATTCCCTCTTTTAACAACGTGTTGATTCCATGTGTGATTTAATGTCATTTTCATTTCGTTCTCCCTTTTCGTTTAACTTCGTATCATTATTCTATCACAAACTTAGTTTATCCAGTAGACAAACAGAAGTATTTTTGCTATTCTAAATTTACGGAAAGCGGTTTATTAATTTTGAGGGGGATTTTAGATGGGTTATAAGAAAGCGTTTACATTATTTACGATGGTTTTTTTCGCGGTCTTACTAGCTACAGGGTGTGCTTCTTCAAGCAGTAATGAAGAAGCAAGTGGTGATACGAAAACGATTGATTTCATGCACCTTTGGCCAGAAGGAAGTTCTAAAGATCACAACAGAATTGTAAGCGAAATCATTTCAGATTTTGAAAAAGAAAACCCCGATGTGAAGGTTAACCTTGAAGTACTTAGTAATGAACAATACAAAGATAAGTTAAAAGTATTGTCTACTTCAGAACAGTTACCAGATGTTGGCATGACATGGCCAGCAGGGTTTTTGGAGCCTTATGTGGATGGTGAGATGTTTGCGCCGTTAGATGATGTACTTGATGATGGATTGAAAGATGAGTTCGTCGCTGGTACAACTGAAGCTTATGAGATTGATGGGAAAACGTATGGTCTCCCACTTGAATTGAATATTGCGACTGTCTTCTATAATAAAGCGATTTTTGAGAAGTATGGTCTTGAGGCACCCGAAACATATGAAGAATTACAAAACGTAGTAAAAACACTGAAAGAAAATAATGTGGAACCAATCGCATTAGGTAATAAAGATAGATGGACTGGCTCGTTGTGGTACATGTATCTTGCGGATCGCATCGGTGGCTCAGACGTGCTAACGAAAGCCATTGATCGTTCTGGCACTTTTGAAGACCCGGCCTTAGTGTCAGCTGCAGAAAAAGTTCAAAACCTTGTAGACATGGGAGCATTTGAGAAAGGATTTAATGGCCTGTCCGATGAAGAAGCCAAAAGTATGTTTATGAACGGACAAGCTGCCATGTATTTAATTGCTACATGGGATCTACCAAACTACACGACGAATGAAGACGTTCCTAAGGAGTTTAGAGATTCAGTTGACTTCTTTAAATTTCCAACGGTCGATGGTAAAGGTGATAAAAACAGTTTCGTTGGAGGACCAGGAGTCGGCCTTTTCGTAGCAGAAAATTCAGATGTGAAAGAGGAATCGAAGGAATTTGTTAAGTTCTTCGTAGAGAAGTGGGGAGAGAAGTCTGTAGAAGAAGCAGGCGTTATTCCTGCAACAAAAGTAAATAGTGAAAACGTAGAGCTTCCAGAGATGTACAACGATGTATTAAATGAATTGAATGAAGCTAGTAATATCACTTTGTTTGCGGATGTGCAAATGAAGCCAGAGGTGGCCCAAGTTCACCTTGATGCCATTCAGGCTCTTTTCGGAGGAGAAATCACACCTGAAGAGTTCGCGAAGTTGCACGAAAAAGCTCTTTCAGATTCAGAGTAATTATAGAAAACAGTATAGCTGGCCTCTATCTTAAGTGAGGTCAGCTTCTTTCATTTTAGATCGGAATCCATTTGAAAAGTAAGGATCTTTCAATCTACTTTGTATATTGAGTAAACAAATGAAAGCTGTTTAATAATCTTAGAAAATACAGTGGAAGTTTTCTCATACGCAAGCAATGAGAGTTTACTAATTTGAACAATATGGAGTTGTGGTTATGAATAAAGTTATGTCAAACAAGTTTGTCATTGCCTTATACGTTCTGCCATCTCTGTTATTAATAGGGATACTCATCTTTATTCCGTTACTCTTAAGTGGTTATTACGGGTTAATGGATTGGGACGGAATAAGTGCGATGAAATTTATTGGTATGGATAATTATATCAATGTTATTAAGGATGATAAGTTTTGGGATAGTGCTCTCCATTCTTTTCTTCTCGCATTGTTCTCAACGCTTAGTTTGGTTATCTACCTTGCCATTTCTCTTATTCTCGTATCAAAAATAAAAGGTGCAGATTTACTGAGGAAAATTTACTTGATCCCTATGCTTCTTTCTTCTGTTGCGATTGCCCAGCTATGGATTAAAGTCTACAACCCTAGTAATGGTATTCTAAACAGTATTCTTGTAGGGATCGGAATCGATAATCCGCCATCATGGCTAGCCGAGCCTTCGATCGTTTTGTATGCCATTTTTATTCCGATTCTGTGGCAGTATGCTGGGTTTTACATATTGATCTATTATGCTGCGCTTAAGAACATTCCAGATTCAATTATTGAAGCCGCGAGAATTGATGGGGCATCTGCTCTGGAAATTGCTTATAAGATCAAACTTCCGCTTATTATGGGCGTCGTGAAAGTGACGATCGTTCTTGCCATTGTTGGTTCTTTAAAATATTTTGATCTTATCTACGTGATGACTGGCGGGGGGCCAAACGGTGCTAGTGAAGTGATGGCTTCCTATATGTATAAGTTAGCTTTCTCAAATTATGAATTTGGTTATGGAAGCGCGGTAGGGTTTATGCTTCTTTTGATCACGCTGCTCGTGACGATCATTATCCGTAAATTAACTGAATCTGATGAAAAAATCCAGTATTAGGAGGACCAATCACATGAATCGATTAGGCTATGTCTTGCTCTATCTCTGCTTAGGGATTGTAGGCGTGTTTCAAATATATCCGATTGTCTGGTTATTCTTGTTCTCACTAAAAGATAATCAAGAGATCTTTTCAGGCTCTCCTTTTTCCTTTCCGACCGAGTTCCATTGGGAAAACTACCAGAAAGTTTGGGATGGTGGGATAGGACTCTATTTCTTTAATAGTGTATGGATTACAGCTGTATCTATTTTATTAACGGTTTTATTAGCAAGTATGGCTACTTTCGCCATAACGAGATTGAATTGGAAGTTAAGCAAATTAGTATTGGGCTTATTTATGATTGGTTTGATGATTCCGATTCATTCCGCTCTCATTCCGTTGTTCAATATGTTTTTGAATGTGAATTTAATTGATCATCCATTGTCTATTGTGATCACCTATACGGCCTATAATTTACCGATCACAATGATGATTTTACTAGGATTTTATTATACGTTGCCCCGTGAGATCGAGGAAGCAGCTATTATTGACGGTTGTTCCATTCATCGGTTGTTTTTCAGAATCATTTTACCGATGACGATGCCTGTAATGTCTACAACCGTTATTATCAATATGATTTATAACTGGAATGAGTTTGTCTTTGTGAACACGTTTATTAGTTCAGATAAGTACAAGACGTTAACGGTCGGTATTCAGAACTTTATAGGTCAATATATGACTGATTGGGGAGCGATTGGCGCCACATTGATCATTAGTGTTTTACCAATTCTAATTGCATTTATCTTTTTCAGTAACAAGGTTGTGGAAGGTATATCATCAAGTGCAGTGAAAGGATAACGCTTTTATGAAAAGAGGAGGATAACGATGCCAGAAAACAATTTTTTTAATGCTCATCATTCACCGATCGGCGCATTTTCAAGTTTTACATTGGGGTTTGGCGGTAATGGCGGTGGACTCGATTTAGAACTTGGACGTTCACCGAGAAAGAACATTTACATAGGTCTTGAATCATTGAAGCGAGAAGGTCATTATGATGCCCTCCCATTCTATGGATCGAATGAAAATGAGAGTAAGCGATATGACATTGAGAATCCGGATCCTGATCCAGACAAGCCTGAGATTATTCATCCATTTCCAAAAGATAGCGTGGAAAGAGATTTTCAACTTGGTACTGATACGTGGAAAGCAGGCGATTTAACATTTACAGTGTATTCGCAAGTTCATCCTGTAGAGAATCCACAGGAAGCAAGCGAAGACGAAATGAAACGAACACTTGTCCCTGCCGTTTTGGCGGAATTAACCATTGATAATACAAAAGGAGAGAAGAAGCGACGCGCCTTTTTCGGCTACGAAGGTAGTGATCCTTATTCTTCTATGCGTCGATTAGATGATACAGCAGAAGGACTGTCCGGTATTGCTGAAGGAAGACTAACGGCCATTGCATCTAAGAAAAATGAAATGAAGTCAGCGATGCACTTTAGTATGGAAAATATTCTTACTACTCCTTATGAAGAGAATTGGACGTTTGGTCTTGGACCGCTTGGTACGCTCATTGCAGATGTACCAGCAGGGGAAAAAGTGACGTATCAATTTGCGATTTGCTTCTATCGAGGTGGAATTGTTACATCGGGCATGGATACTTCCTATTTCTACACGAAGTATTTTCCCAACATAGAAAGTGTAGCAGAATTCGCTTTGGCGCACTTTGATGATCTGAAACAACGGGCCGTGCAAAGCAATGCGATGATTAGTGAAGCAAACTTATCAAATGATCAGAAGTTCATGATGGCCCATGCGATCCGTAGCTATTATGGGAATACCCAACTGCTTGATTATAACGGGAAACCTTTCTGGGTAGTTAACGAAGGTGAATATCGAATGATGAACACGTTTGATCTAACAGTAGATCAATTGTTTTTTGAGATGAAAATGAACCCATGGACAGTAAAGAATGAATTGGATATGTTCATTGAGAGGTTCAGTTATGAAGATCAGGTTCGTTTTCCAAATGACGAGAAGCTGTATCCAGGTGGCATAAGCTTCACTCATGATATGGGCGTAGCGAATACAATCAGTCGACCACACTATTCCTCTTATGAAGTATACGGAATTGATGGTTGTTTCTCTCATATGACAGGGGAACAATTGATTAACTGGGTACTCACTGCTTCAGTTTATATCGAACAAACGCGTGATGAACAGTGGCTACTGGACAACTTTACTATTTTCAAAAGCTGTCTAGAGAGTATGGTTCATCGCGATCATCCAGATCCAGATCAGCGTAACGGGCTGATAGGACTTGATTCAAGTCGTGTCATGGGTGGAGCAGAAATTACAACGTATGATAGTTTGGATGTCTCCTTAGGTCAAGCTAGAAATAATATTTACCTTGGAGGCAAAATGTGGGCGGCATATGTCTCGCTCGAAAAGATTTTTTCTGATCAAGGGGACAGCGAGCTTGCTGCATTGGCTGGAGATCAAGCTGAGAAAAGTGCTCAAACGATGGCGAGTCATATGACGGATAGCGGCTATATTCCGGCGGTTCTCGGTGAGAATAATGATTCAAGAATTATTCCTGCTATTGAAGGACTAATCTTCCCTTATTATACAAACTGTAAAGAAGCGCTAGATCCAGAAGGAAGATTCGGGGAGTACATTAAGGTTTTGAAAACACACCTCGAAACGGTGTTGAAAGAAGGCGTTTGTAAGTTTGAGGATGGAGGGTGGAAAATTTCCTCTACTAGTAACAACTCCTGGCTCAGTAAAGTGTATCTTTCTCAATTTATTGCTCGTGAGATCTTACACTACGAGGATGAAAACGGAGCAAAAGCGGATGCAGCGCATGTGAAATGGCTGACGCATCCAGAATTGTCAGTTTGGAGCTGGAGTGATCAGATTATCTCGGGTGAAATAATAGGAAGTAAATATTATCCACGTGGAGTGACAAGTATTCTGTGGTTAGAAGAAACAAAGTAAGAGTGGTAAAAGGACGAAACCTCATCGGTTTCGTCCTTTATTTTTTGCCAGAAGAGGGGCTTTGCAATGATCAAGCTCCCCACAAAGTGAGGAGCTTCCATGAGATTAAGCTAATTTCTTTTCCTTGTTTTTAAAAAGAGAAACAAAAAAAAGGAGATTGGTTTAATACACCAATCAGGAAAATAAAAGAAGAGTAAAAAATAATAAAAGGATGAAAAACATTGGGGGAGACTTAAAAGGGGTTTTTCCCCTTTTTTATATAGGAAATAAGAGCGATTTTCGGGTCCAACTTTAAAGGGGCGGTATAAAGAGAGAAATAAGAAATGAAAGAATAAAAAACACCTAAATAATTGGTTTTCCTAAAAGCAAGGATTTGGTTTTTTTTTATGTTTTTTTTTTTTTTCCTTTTCGTTTATAAATTTTGGAGGGGAAGGAGTGGAAAAAAATACTGGTGTTTTGGTAAAATGTAAAAAAATAAAGGCGGGGGTGAAAATATACCTCCGCGATTTTTTCTCTTGGTGGCTTTTTGGGTTCCAGGTTAGCGAAATAAACAAGACTTCGGAAAATAAAAGCGATTGTTAGGAAAACAAATTCTTTTTTTTTGGGGGGGTTTCCCCAAAATAAGGGCAACAGATGATGCCGCGTCTGCGTTGTTTATATAGGTTATAATAAGAAGCAACGAAAGGTGGAGCTCTCCTAGAAAAAATAAAGTTATAATGAGCCGAGAGGTAATAGAAAAAGGATAGGGCTGATAAGAGAGTATTTTCTGGATCTTTTTGGGAAGAAATCAGATAAATCCCAGAAAAAACAAATCAGGGCACTAGATATGTGAGGGGGGGAGAGAGGGAGATAAGATGTAAATGATCAGAGAAATACTTTGTAGAGAGCCTTCTGCTCCTGAAATCACAGCCGTGTCGTAACCGAATAAAAGCCCTCCTAAAGTGGCGACAAGTGTGATCAACACAATGTAGGTATTTTGCTTCAGTTTCATTTTTAACAGAGTAGCATATGACTACTCTTTCCTCCCTTCGAATGAAATCGCTTGCAATAATGTCATTTTACCAAAGGTTTCTTAGTTTGTATAGTGGATAAACTAACTGAAGAATGGTTCTTAATCTCGTTTGAACTTACTGGCATCTATTCGTCAGTCCTCATGTTTGATTAACTGATTTTTTTCTAGTTACTTTTGAAAAAGCATGCAGAGATAGCCACATAAGAATAAAAGCCGTTGCGCTTCCACCGAAGATAAACGCTAGAGCAGGAAGTAGTTTCATTATAAAATAGAAAGAGGTTAGGCAAATGACCATCATTATCGTCGTTAAGGGGCTAAGTAGCATGATGAGAACCGAGTTTTTGAAGACAGTGCTCAAGTTTATTTCAAAATGAACAAAAGTAGGGAAAATATATAAAAATAGTAGCCCAATCAATAGAATAAAGGCGAACAAAGGAATGTATGTCCATTGGGCTGGATGCATTTGTTTGATGTAAAACAAATCAAGAGAGGTAAGCCCAATTAAGATAGATAGACATGCTCCTAAACCATTCCCTTTCCAGAAATCAGCTTTATAATAACGCCAGAACGATTTCCTGATGGAGAGCTGTGTATCTCCTTGTAACCATTGTCTAATAACAGCAAACATGGCGAGCGTAGAAGGGAAGACTCCAAGTAAAATGCCTCCTACTAAAGAAAAAAGTAACCAAAATAGATTGAGAAGTGCTAGTTTTGTTACCCACTCAAAGAAACTATAAAAAGCACTTGATGTATTAGTCATCCTATATCCCCCACAATAAAACATAAGCTAAGCGCTGATGTTTCTCAGATTAATAGAAGCTAAAGAGAGTATATCATAAGTGCCTGTCACCACCCGTCTTTTGTCAATTGATGTCGATACTTATAGTGGGAGTGAATTTTCTGTAAATAGAATGGAGTAGTTGAACTAACGCTCAAAATGTATGATAGGATAACGGTATAAAATACTTACAAGTATCTGGAAGGAGCGATACGATGAAATTCGATTACCATACGCATCATGAGCGTTGTGGTCATGCAGAGGCGACGATTGAGGAATACATACAGGCTGCCATTAAAAATGATCTTCAGATGATTGGGATTTCCGATCATTCCCCTTTTTTCGCAAGTGAGGAAGATCGAGCGATGCCGAGGATTGCGATGGCTAAGAGTGAGTTTGCTTCCTATGTTGAAGAGGTTTTGACATTGAAAGAGAAGTATCGGGGAAAATTGACGTCTTACTCGGCGTTGAATCTGACTTTTTTCGAGAGCACTATCCGTTATACAAAAATGTTTACGATCAGTATCCGTTTGACTACATCATTGGATCAGTTCATTTTAGTAATGGAACGAATATCTTTGATAAAAGACGTTGGGAGAACTTATCAGAAGAGGATATTTGTATGAAAAAGAGCATTATTACAAGCTCATCGTTGAATCAGCTGAGAGCGGTGTTTTTGATATTTTAGCACATATCGATGCGATGAAAGGCTTCTATCCAGACTTTGCTAACGTTCAAACCCCTGAAGTCGAAAAAGCATTGAAGCGTCTCGGTGAACTTGAATCGAC
>CAWDWH010000007.1:0-20858 GCA_963805895.1 uncultured Bacillaceae bacterium | reverse complement strand
GGTTGAATGATCCTGTTCCCTCATTTTTATCGAGGTCTTGAACAAATAGCATCGCAAGTCCTTTAAATCACCTTGATTAAGAATGTGCTCCTAATTGTTTTATAACCTAGTTATATTAGCCAAATGTCTTCGAGTCATTTGGATTGGTTCGAGACCACCAATTCTTCCTTCTCTTTATTAAACAATTTTCCAATATGTATACAAATAAATAAACAGTCCGCATAATCAAATGTTTGATTATGCGGACTGTTTATTTTCTTTATTCTAACCAAAACGATGACCGGATCAATTCTAGTAATCTCGTAGGAATCTCCTACTTCAATTCCCCAATCGCATCAAACAACACATGAACCGCTGTCATCAGCGTTTCTTCATTAATATCAAACTTTTCATTATGATGACCGGCAGCAAGCTCTGTTCCGAAGATGCAGTAGGTGGCTTGTCCACCGTTCTGGTGAACGCGTTCCATGAAGAACGTGGCATCTTCGGAACCAGCAGGGGAATTTTCTTCAAGTATGCTTGCCTGAATAGCAGAAGATTCATCAGCACATTTCTGCAATACCTCTGCCAATTCGTTCGAACCATGTGCACTTATGCCTTCCCCTACGGTCTTTATCTGGTAGTCTACTCCGTACATTTGAGCAGATCCTGCGATAACGGCTTCCACCTGACTTTTTACGTACTCATTGATGTCAGTAGTCTCACCTCTGGTCTCCACTTTAAGAAAAGCCTGATCCGCAATGATGTTACGGCCCGTTCCAGCGTGCAATTCACCAACGTTAAGTCGGGTTGAGCCTTCTGAATGACGGGGAACCGCATAGATATTTAATGCTGCTGAGGCAGCTGCCAGGAGAGCGTTTTTCCCTTCTTCAGGCTTTCCACCAGCATGCGAAGCGACTCCTTTGAACGTGACATCGAGTTTCGAGGTTGCCAGGAAGCCATTGTTTGATGCGACAAAATGGGTATGCGGAACACCTGTCCCAATATGGGTCGCAATGAAGTAATCGACATCCTCGACCACGTTCGCTTCGACCATCGATCGAGCACCACGAGTGCCCTCTTCTGCCGGCTGGAAGATCAATTTGATTTTTCCATTCAGGCTAGACTTCTTTTCCGCAATCAATGTGGCAAGACCAAGGCCAATCGCAGTATGAGCATCATGACCACAGGCATGCATGTTATAAGGAAGGGTTGATCTGAATCCTTCCTTCATCGGAGTATGGCTGTCTTCCTCAGATTCATTGATTTCCAGTGCATCCATATCGACTCGGAAGGCGATCGTCGGACCTTCTTTGTTTGTATCCATCGTGGCGACAATTCCTGTATACCCTTCTGAAAAATGTTCAATATACGCGTAATTCGCTCCATTTTCCAGAGCCCATTCATAATGTGCTTTTGTCTCATCTTCTCCAGGCTTCCCCATGCAATACGCTGGCGACATAACCTGCTTTCCCATTTCCAGCTTAAAGCCCAGTTCATTTAAGGTCGATGCAACGATAGAAGCTGTCCTCATTTCAAGGAAACCCGGTTCCGGATAACGATGAAAGTCTCGTCTCCAATCAACTAACTTCTTTTCCAGATTGCTTACCATCTCGTCACTCCTTTATTAATTACAGATATGGATGGATGCCAGGACCAAACGGAATTCCTAAGAATACGAAGATAAGGATCAACACGATCCATGTTAATAAGAAACAGATCGAGTAAGGGAGCATCAAGGAAATGAACGTTCCGATCCCCGCTTTCTTATCGTACTTCTGCATGAAGGACAGCGTGATAACCATGTACGGCATCAGTGGTGTCACAATATTAGTTGATGAATCAGCAACCCGGTACGCCACCTGTGTAAATGCAGGATGATACCCAAGCTGCATGAACATCGGTACGAAAACAGGTGCTTCGAGCGCCCATTTTGCTGAACCTGAAGTGATCAGGAAGTTCATTAATGCGGTGAAAATAATGTAAGCAATAATGAGTTCGATACCAGTGAAACTAAGATCTTTCAAAAGTTCAGCTCCATTGACCGCAACCCATGTGGCAATATTTGACCAGCTGAAATATGAGATGAACTGTGAGATGGCAAAGATCAGGACAATGTAACTCGACATATCTTTCATGGACTCTGCCATGTATTTCCCTATGTCTTTACTAGACTTAATTTTCTGAACGGTAATCCCGTAAGTTGTACCGATCGCGATAAAGAAGAAAAGGATAATCGGAACAATACCATCAAGGAATGGAGATGGGACGATCCCGCCTTCATCATTGCGTAACGGACTATCTGGTAGGAAGATAACGACCAGAACAAGAGCCCAATAGATTAGCCCAACAAGGATCGAATTCCGAAAAGCTTTGCCTGCTTTTGGATGTTCTTCCTCAACAGCTCCTTCGACCTCTTCTCCTTTGTATTTGCCCAGCCTTGGTTCGACGAATTTGTTTGTTACGAGACCTCCGACAAGTGTTAGAACAAAGACAGATACGATATTGAAGTACCAGTTATCGACTGGTGTAACGACAAAACTTTCATCGATGATTTGAGCGGCTTCCGTCGTAATACCTGCTAGTAATGCGTCGGTTCCAGCGATCAAAAGGTTCGCTGTAAAACCAGCTCCGGCAGCTGCGTATCCCGCTGCTAGACCAGCAATCGGATTACGACCCACTTTATAGAACACCATGGCTGCTAATGGTGGCACAAGAACCATCGCCGCATCTGATGCGATGTTACCCATGATACCAACAAACACGACCGTGTACGTGATCAACGCTGGTGGTGATTTTAAAATCGTTTTCTTAATCGCGTAATCAAGCATCCCTACTTTTTCCGCTAGTCCGATACCAAGCATCATTGCTAGTACCAGACCGAGTGGCGCAAATCCTGTAAAGTTATCGAGCATGGACGTTAAGATATACTGCAGACCCTCACCGGATGCCAGGCTTTTAACCTGTAGCTCTTCGCCTGTACCCGGATGGGTAACGGTGGCGCCAAACATATGAAAGATAGCTGATACGATAATGACAAAGACTGCCAAACCTACAAATAAAATAAATGGATCCGGAAGTTTGTTCCCTACTCGTTCAATCCCGTTAAGGAATTTCTGAGCCACTCCGGTTTTCTTTTTCGTATTCTCCATCGTCTCCCTCACTTTGCTCTAGTTTGTGTGATCTTAGCTCTACTTTAATTTTGAAGGCGAAACTTCCTCAGGAATTGGGCATGTATAAGGATTGGCTTTTCGAAAAGCACTGAATTCCTGTTTAATAGCTTCCAGGTCTTTCTCGTTTTCTAGTAGTCTGACAGCCGTTTGCGACATCGCTTCTGCTGCTCGCAACATTCCTTTATGTGCGTAGCTGCTGATGCCCTGCGTTGTCATTTGCCATGTGTGTAACGGCGTTCCAAGCGCCGAAGTTGAGGCAGTCAACTGGGCGGTTGGGACGACCCAACTCACATCGGATACATCCGTTGATCCTGGAAGAATGTCCTGACTTGGCTCATATGGCGATATGGTTTCAGCTAGATATTTGCCTTCAAACTCACTACCATCTCCCTTATAGCCGAATCCTTTTAGAAGACCTAGGTAGCTTTCTTTTTCACCCTCTGATAGAGTTGACCAGAGTTTTTCGGCAAAATTAACTTCTTCCTCATCTGCCTTATCGATCCCGGCCTCCTGCAGGTTTTCATGCAAGATCTTTTCTAAGCTTCGGTTTGGAATATAATTCGAACATGCTTTATCAAACTCAATCGTCAGCTCTGTTTCCGTCATCAGCGCCGCACCTTCAGCTATCTTGCAAACACGCTTGTAAATGTCATCCACCTGGTTGATCTTTGGTGACCGAATTAAGTAAAGCACCTCGGCGTCGGCTTGAACTACATTCGGCGAAATTCCCCCAGTATTCGTGACCGCATAGTGCAGGCGCGCTTCAGGAATAACATGCTCCCGAAGATAGTTCACCCCTACATTCATGAGCTCGACCGCATCGAGGGCGCTTCGTCCTAGATGTGGTGAGTTTGCTGCATGAGAAGACAATCCTTTGAATCTAAAATAAACCTGATAGTTTGCTAGACTTGAAAGGCTCATAATGCTATTTGCTGGTGATGGATGCCAGGTGAGGGCGACATCTACGCCATCAAAAACACCTTCTCTAACCATGAAAGTCTTTCCAGATCCACCTTCTTCACCAGGACAACCGAAAAACTTCACAGTACCTGACAACTTGTTTTCTTCTAAATACTTTTTAGTTGCGCAGGCTGCCGCAAAAGCACCCGTTCCAAGCAGGTTATGACCGCATCCATGACCGACGTTTTTCTCTGTTGGCTCATAGGAACTTTGATTTGGTTCCTGCCCTAAACCAGACAGAGCATCGAATTCTCCAAGGAACCCGATAACAGGTGAGCCGCTACCATAGGAAGCGACAAATGCCGTTTCGATATTCCCTGCATTCCGCTCAACCTGAAACCCAGCTTTTTCACACTCTGTGGCCAAGAATTCAGCAGATGAATATTCTTCAAATCTCGTTTCTGGATGACGGTAGATATACTCGCTTATCCTCTCGAAACGTTCTTTGTTCTCTCCTAGATAAGTCTTTGCAATGTTCGTTGACATTCAATTCCCTCCATTCGAAACATTCGAAAAATTATAGGTAGGCTTCCCCCTATTAAAAGCGAGAAGTCACCCCTCTTCATGACATTAATTATGTTGCAGTCGCCTTTTCTATATAGCGGCTTATCACCCGAACACCCTTTGCGATGTCCTCAATAGAAGCAAACTCATCCGGATGATGGGAAATCCCGTCTTTGCAAGGGATGAAAATCAACCCGGACGGCCATTTAGCTGCCATGTTCATCACATCGTGTCCAGCACCGCTGTTCATCATAAGTTTTTCTAGACTGAGCTCATCGCAAACGTCAGCAAGCTGTTGCTGCATCTCGTGATCAAGTAAAACGGAATCATTATCGACTAGCGTCGAAACGATGATGTTGATTTGATTTTTTGTAGCCACGCTACGGCAATACGCCTTGATTTCTTCCGCGAATTCTCGCTTCAGTCCATCATCTACGCTCCGAATATCGATACCGAGTTCGACTTCCCCCGGAATTACGTTCATAACATTAGGCTTTAGGTCAATCGTGCTAACTGTTGCGACAAGTGGTTGCTGGCTCGTCTTACTGATTTCGGTAGCCCTATCGCTTACGAATTGAACAAGTGGCGAAATGGCGACCAATGCATCCTGACGGTTATGCATCGGTGTTGTGCCCGTGTGGTTCGCCATTCCCTTCACATTCACTTGAAGCCTGACTGGGCATGCCACTCCATTCACGATACCAACATCCGCATAATGCTCCTGTACTTGAGTCCCTTGTTCGATATGGAGCTCAAGAAAAGAGGCCAGCGTCTCAAACGGAATCTCCGCCTCTTCAATTGTGTCCCAGTTCACGCCGAATTCCTTAACTGCCTCTTTGATTGTTACGCCATTTCGATCCGTGACCCGGCCGGTTTCTTCTTTATCCAGTTTCCCTGTGATCGCCTTACTTCCAATAGTAGAAACGCCAAATCTGGCTGATTCCTCTGATACAAAGCAAATGACAGCAATGTTCCTAGCTGGTTGAAATCCGTTGTCCTTAAGATCCTTAACCGCTGCCAGTCCACTCAGCACTCCGGCAACCCCGTCATATCCTCCGCCGTTCGAGACCGTATCAAGATGAGAACCGACCGCAACGGTTGGCAAATCATCATTCACTTGCCAAACCGCCCACTGGTTCCCCGCTTGATCTTCATAAGTGTAGAGGCCAAGCTCTTCTGCTATAGCAACGAACTGGTTCATTGCCTCTCTTTCTTGCTTTGTAAAACTCAGACGAGTAAATCCATAAGGCTGATCCATCGTTTCGGTATGATTTAGGTCAAGCAACCGTTGTTCAAGCCACGATCGCAAATCA
The DNA here is from genome assembly GCA_963805895.1 of uncultured Bacillaceae bacterium. Lineage (GTDB taxonomy): Bacteria > Bacillota > Bacilli > Bacillales > Guptibacillaceae > Guptibacillus. The sequence continues at coordinate 14,929 of CAWDWH010000007.1, read as the reverse complement.
GACATCCCCCGAACCACCTTTTAGAATACTAATAAACGTCTCGACCGCAACCGCTAACACTTCTTCCTCGTAATCGAACTGCGGATGATGATGCGGGTAATCGAGCTTCGTTCCAAACAGCATATAGGTTGCTATCCCGCCATGCTCTTGAACCCGGTTCATCATCAGGCTGGCGTCCTCCGATCCGGAAACAGGCGCATCAGGCAGAACCTCTTTCACGAATTCACTTGATCCACACCATTCTGTAATCTTAGGAATCAGTTCTTCATCACAGACAACGACCTCGGTCACACCTACTGGTTCAATCGTATACGTAACATCATGCATCTCTGCTGCCGCTTTGATGATTCGAGTTGCTTTCTCAGCCATATAATCACTGATCTCCTCGGTATCACCCCGCAACTCAATCTCCATAAAACTGTCTTCCGGGATTATATTTCGTGCGCTTCCAGCGGTCAGTTTCCCGACATTCACTCTAGACACTCCGTCATGGTGGCGCGGAATTCCATAGAGATTATTGGCAGTTGTCGTTGCGGCCAACAAGGCATTTTTACCTAGTTCCGGATGCATCCCAGCGTGCGAGGAAACACCTTTAAAGGTAATATCAAATTTGGTGGAAGCAAGAAACCCCTTCGTCGTGGCAGCGATCGTACCAACATTCATTGAATTGATCCCGATGTGTCCTGAATAGAAAGCGTCGACATCATCAAGCCATCCTCTATCCCTCATCGGCCTGGCTCCTCTGCCACCCTCTTCAGCAGGTTGGAACAAAAGAGTGAATCGTCCTTTCAACTCATCATGATGAGACGCAATAAATTTCGCTAAACCTAGGCCGATCGTGGCATGGCCATCATGAGCACATGCATGCATTACGTTCTCTTCTCCAGAAACAAAGCCATTCTTTGAAGGAAGATGCGACTCCTCTTTACATTCATTAATCGGCAACGCATCAATATCAAACCGAAAGCCAACATGATCTCCCTGTTTACCCGTATCCCATGTCGCCACGAGTCCGGTATTTCCGCCTCGCATTTTCTCTAGCCATTCCTTTTCGACACCCCAGTTGAGAGCTTTTTCTTCATGTGCTGCGAGATCATCTTCTTTTGGTAAACCAAGCCGAGAATCCTGTTCAAGCGCATCCTTGCCAACATGAAGGGTGAACCCCATACCTTCTAATTCTTTTCCGATTCTGTATGTTGTCATATATTCCATAAACCCCAATTCAGGGAGCGCATGGAAAGTGCGCCTCCACTCGATCAATTGGGGAGTCAACTCTTTCACGAAACTACTGCTCATCGAAAAGTCACTCCTCGTATCGTCTTTGTATGTCATTATCATTTCTTGCTTGCGCTATGTTTATTTGTTCGATTGGGTCCGTTATGTTGATGGGAATTGATAAACGAGTTCAAAAGCCCACCACTTCTTTCGGAATCATTATTAAATTCATTTTTGGAAACTTTCCTTTTCATTTCCTTAATTAGCATTATACATGAGTAATTAGAAAATTCAAATCCTTTTTGGTGTTTTTTCTTACAAACAAAAGTAGCGTTCACCACTAAATGGCAAACGCTACTTTTCATTGGGCTTTATTCAAGAATTCATACCACACAGCTAGCAATTGCTAACTTTTCAATTGCCGCTCATTCAACAGCAGCTTATAAGCTTTCCTTGGTCTTCCTTTTGAACCGCTCACCTGAACCGTCATACTAGAAGCTAGCCCCATTAATTCTAGTTCTGCTAATACTCGTCTGGCATTTCGTTCCGAGCTTTCAAGCCAGCCTGCCACTTCCTGTGAATTCACTTCATTTTTTTTATAAAAGTTAGACAGTGCCTGGATTTTCGCTACTGATGCTGGAGAAATATTCGCCTTCCTCAATTTCTCGGTCCACTCATCATTAATCCAGCTTTTCGAGTGATACGTAATCGATTCTTCGTCGGAAGTAAACTCTGTTAGCTCCTTATTTTCATCAACTAACACGATTGTTGGAGATTTATGTTTCCTAGCGCTGCGAAAGGCCGTTTGTACATTTTCTTCCGCTTGCAAAGCAGTCGTGCCATAACCAAGGCCGATCCGAAGCTTTAGTTTGCTCTGGGAATAGACCGTATCCATTAAGTGAAACAAATCTTTCTTGTCCAGCTTAATCTCGATTTCACCGCGTGTTGTATAGATGAAATACAAACCGTCCCCAATCTGGACAAACGACCCGTTGATTCGTTCAGCCACTTCGATCAGCAATCTTTTTAAATTGAGTTCCTTATGCTTTTGTTCATAGGAATAATAAAAGTCAGCATCCTGATCAGGGTGGATTAGTTCCACTGCCAACAACGCCAGCTGAGATCGCTGATACCAAAACGATTGCCCTCGTTCCTTTAATATTTTGAGCGCAAAATAGATCGATAGTTGGGAAGGATAAATCCGGTAACAGGGAATACCTAATTTTTTCAACGCCTCATATACGCCACGAAGGCACGTAAAGGCGACTTCAGTCTTCCCTTCCTCATACAACTTCCGATGATGGTCCACGATTTCCTCAGTCGGACGGAAATCCGGATAAGAATAAGAATAGATTTTTAAGTTCTGTAAAGAAAAGAAGCGTTTCGTCGTCTCAAGCTCCTCTTCTTGAATCGTATCCAGGCTGATTCTCTTTAACACTTTTTCCATCTCTAAGTTAGATTCCACGACTTTCCCTAATAAGCTCGCCCCATATAGCGGAGGATAATAAGCAATCGACTCGTCCACCAGCTGTTTTGAAAACGCATATGTATAAGGAACCTGACCTGAGAAAAACCATTGATCCACGTTCGATTGATTGGATTGTATGATTACATCGATTTCCTCTAGATTCTCATAATAAAAAGGAAGCAACTTTAAGTCTGAAAAAGATTCGGAAGCGTTCAGAATATGTGTAACCGAATCTTCAGGTCCGATCACGCCTAATGTAATTTCCATGTTTACTCGCCTACTTTTCCCATAAATTCCAGGATACTATCCATTTCTGTACATTATATCTTATCACTTTATCTTTTTCATTGATGGAATGTTTATTGAGTGGGATAGTCAAAAGAAACAAATCTGACTGATTGAGTCTCCTCCATTTCACCCCTGTTCTTTATCAAAGAATCGTTTCTAAAAGATGGTTGTTTTTGAAAGAGATGTATAAAAAGCCACACTCCATAGGTGATTGGAGCAGAATTCACCCCCCACTCTTATAGCAACATTCAACGATTCGTAACAAAAACGAAAATCGGCCCATTTAATCAAACGTTTGATTAAATGGGCCACAGTCAATGAAATGATCATTTTTTTAATACAGTAGAAAGATAAGAGCATGAATCACCGAAAATCGTCCCCACGATTCACAATCACCTTCAACAACTCATTCATATATGCCTTATAATACCCACTCTCATAATGATGAGGCCCTGCATTAACAGGATGGTTTTCGTTGCCTATAAACCCATGTTTGTTTAAATCAATCACTCGAATCCCAGGCATTGCATGAATGAAATAGTTATTTAGATACTGCCAGATTTCGTTAAAATGGTGATAGTCTTCTTTACTAATATAACCTTTTTTCACAAAGGATTGAATGTTCCCCTTTTTATCGTAAAACTGATCGACCAGTCCTCCGGTATTCAGGATAATTTTGCTTTCAGGAAGAATCGTTTTAATCGTTTCAATAAAAGCATCACATTGTTCTGTCCATCTTTCAATAAATCCTTCTTCTTTGTTCGAAACTGGCTGTGTCGCGTGGGCAAGATGATCTTTGTATTGTTTCGATCGTTTTACCGCACTATTCAACCCAATCATCCGTCCATCTTGAAGTTGAATCGCTCCATGAGTAGCATCCACAAAGAAATCGATGATCAAGTAATCGAAAGAGTGATCGCGTAGATCTTGAAACGCTGTTTTCTCATATTCCCGCTGCACGTTCGTTAAGTCAGATCCTTCTAGATCTACAAATTCCTTTTCGTCAAATGGAATCGGATCACCATTGATGCTTAGAAGAGAAGGCTGAAAGTTCGTATAAACAATTTCAAAATAGGATTTATAATCAGGATTGAAATAGCTCTTTCTTGAGTTAAATGCCGATCTGGAATAACAAGAACCGAGAATCGCGATCTTATATGGAGAGAACACGTTTTGTTTTACCTTAATGATCATTTCATCTTTTCCTGTAAATTCGATTTCCTTATCTTCTATCTGAGACTTCTCATTCACTGGCGCTACTAGTTCTAATGGCTCCAGCTGCTTTTTCCCCTCATATTCATATGCTAAATAAGGTTTTATCACTTCATTTCGATCCGCATTCAAAGTCGTAATCAATTCGCTGATCTTCATCTCAGCGACGATTTCATTTTCCTCGATCCGTTTAATCGGAAGTCTGCTTTGATAGAAATACTGCTTTTGTTTAAAACCTTCATATTCTTTATAAAGCTCGATAGAAGGGTTTGGATCAATCGAACTCTTCCACCTCACATGAAATACCGCTGCTTCTTCATTCACTGAGAGTTTTTCAAGCGTCGGCTGCATTCCTTTTCTTTTGAGGATGAAAGAGAGATTCTCACCCTTCTTCACGTGCATCGTAACGTTTTGATTTAATTGGATCGCTGAGAGAGAACCATCTGTTCCAGTGCTTAATGAATGCTGTATCACAACATTATCTTCTATATAATGCGCTTTCATTTCGATCGTCATTTCTTGTTGGTGCAGGTGGGCAAAAGAGAATCGCTCTTTACTTAAAGAAACCGAGCTTTCATTTTGGTGATCAAATAAAATGACTTCATTAGGAACAATCGCTTGTGGGAAAGGTTTTGATTCAACTGTTAGGTTAGATGGATAAACTGGCCTTGCATACCCATCCACTTCTTCGACGGATAAAAGGATCGCTTTATCAACATCATCAATCGAACGAACAACTGGGCGATCGATCACTGCATTGATTTTAAAAGCAAGCTTCCTTCCCTTCGTAATATAAGGTTTGATGCCAACTAAATTATTTAATGGAAGGTAGTCGTATGTATGATTAAAAGCATCGCTATCAAAGGTTTGCTTAGGTACATAATAGGCATCGCCTACTTTCACACGCAAATCCACAATGTTTTTTAACCCTTCTAAAATCTGATAATCCTGAATGAAGAGACGTAGAGGAATTTTGAGCTGATACAAATCATCGATCACGATTGGCTGACAAAGTATTTCATCACGATATTCAATCGAATTCCATATCTTTTTATCTCTTAATTTAAAGCTGAAAGCTACTTCTTCATGAACGGGTTTTTTGACAGTCATACTGAGTTTTAAATATGTCGAGCTTAACTGAAATTCTTCTATGGTGAACAATTCCATTCCCCTCTCCTACTTGTAACATGAAAGTCATTTCTTTGAACCAACCTCACAAAACGAGAGTCCAATTCAACCATTGGACTCTCCCAAATTAATTTGACCTTAAGGTTGCGAGAAGCTTCACACCTATCCGACTAACAATCGGATACTTCTTATACCTTCTCCACAACGTAGAAACAACGTCACTGCTTTTCAGAACCTCTTTCAATGATTTTGATCTCGTAACTTCTTTTTCTTTTTTCTTAATTTCAGAATAAATCCTTGAGCTATTTCCATTATCGATATAGTTAAAGTAGTCAAATCGCTTACTGCTTATCTCCGGTTTCTCGGCGAAATTCGTAGCGGCGTACTCGCCGAATTTTCCAACAAGCTCAGCTGAAGAATACGCTACATCACCAAATAATTCTTTGTTAAGGTCCATGTAGCTTCCTTGTAATTCGCTATACTTACTTAAATCAAAATGGAAAAAGAGAACGGGCTTCTTCTGGTAGTACATTTCCCACGCTACGCTCGAGTAGTCCGTGATCAACATGCTTGATCGCATCAAGAGGTCATTGATCTTCTCCTCACCAAATTGAATGACCCGCACATGCTCGTGATCACTAGTGAAATGAGACACATAAGGCATGAATTTGGGGTGGACGTAGAAATTAAGAAGTAGATTGTTTTGCTTCAGCGTTTCATGCAGTTCATCGGAATTCAACAGTGCATTATAGGCTTTATAATAGTCAGAGAGAATAAACTCTCCTTCTTCTACTTCATCGAGCCAATTACGCCAGGTAGGCATAAGAAATACTTCTTGCTTGCCACTCTCAGTTGGTTCATGCGATCGGTCCTCAACAACATCCCATCGAGACAGTCCGGTAACGATAATATTCTTTGCTTTGTATCCGAAATGGTCCATCACGATTTGTTTTTCAAAATCTGAGGAAACGACAAACAAATCAGCGGAATTCGCAGACCCTACCTTGAACGTGTTTTCTACCTTTTTCAGTCCTAGAACACCATGCTGTAAAAAAACATAGCGCTTCGCATTCACATAATCTCGAATCGGACCTCTAGCGACTCTCCACGCATAACCGTGACCTTTTGCTTCAGATGAGACAATCACTTTTGAAGATAGAATTAAGAAGAGATGTTTGATGCTCATAAAATAGACGACGCGGTCCTTATAAGGAGCTAAATTCCGCTCATCTTCTGAGCCTTTCTTGATCACATAATAAACCTTCTTATCCTTATGCTCTTCAAAGCAATGTTTAAAAAAGTAATAGGCATTATCCTGAGCCGTTTCTGAATATTTCTCATGAATCAACCAGGTTGGCTTCCAAAACGCATTCCAGTAAAAAAGAAGATATAAATAATACGCAATGTACTCATTGAACTTATACTTGAGTCCCTCATATTCACCCTTATAGCGATAGGTGATGCTCACTCCACCATTAATCGTAATATAAGGATAAATCATATACCCATCTGCCTGATTGAGCGTGAATTTCGTCATTCGATGTTTAAGTTGCTTATGAATGAGGAAATTATCACTAACGACTCTGATTAAACGGGTTTCATGACTAGTCAATTTAACAGAAATGAAAAAGTCCCAATAAAACTGCTCGAACTCAATTTCATTTAAATTGATTCGAAAGCTCACTTTTTGCTTATGTTCTGAAGTTTTTAAGGTTTTATCAATCGGTACACTGACGGTTTTACTTTTATCACTTCGAAGCCTTAAGATGAGACGATCCACTTCAAAATCATCACGATTCTTCATCGCAACAGATGCTGTTAGGTGAAGCTCGCCGCTTCTTTTAAGGTTAAGGCGATGAAGTGAGACGCTACCTGGATACTTACTCTTAAGATATTGTTCCTCCGAACTTACATAGATCGAAAACTCATGGTCATTCGTTAAATAAGGAGAAACATGTAGCTCTTCTGAAATCGCTAGATGTCCCACATAACGCTGCGTATGAAGAAGAGGGTTATTGTATTCACCGACTCGTCTCACTTCAGTGAGATTTGTATGACGGATTTCAACGAACAAATCCCAACGGCTTGTACGAGTTAGCACATCTATAAATTGGCTTGTAGGAATTTTGATTTCTTCTAATTCACCTTTTGAAGAACGATGAATAGCTAAGTTCACTAGTTCGTTTCCTTTACGCTTCTTCAAATAAAACTGGATCTCCGTTGCATATTCAATGACGGTTTTCGGAACATCAAATAAAATACACTCATCAGACACCCTCAGATTCTGAGCATGAAGTTGTCCCCTGATGACTTTTGAAAGCATGTCAGTATCCACAGGAGCTGAAGGATTTGTTACGAAAGAATGAGATTTTGATTCCTCATCGATGGTGGCCTTATTGATCAACGAATACACTTCTAAAATATTTCCTCTTTGAAAATGAAGTGACAGATTCCATTCTTCATTAATCCAATCACCATTCAAGTTTTCCTTTTGAAAGGTGATGGTATCTTCTTGACCGTTATAAACCGACGGTATTCGGTAAGAGATCGTCCCATCTGTTAAAGTCGCAATCGGTGATGAAGGAAAGTGCTGATCGATATGTAAGACTAATCGCTCATCATCTTCTTCCAAACGGGTGATCCGACTTTCAAATTCAATGATTTCAAAGCTCACTTTTTCAAGCTCGCTTGTTCCCCCAACGTGTAAAGAAAGTTCATTCCGATCAGTGAGATAGGGAATCCAGGAATACTCTTCAGTTTCCACAATCGGCTTTAAATACCGATGCTCACGTGAGGCGATCGGTGCTTGATAGACACCAATTCTCATCTTTCTTTCGCTCTTGTTATTTCTTTCATTTATGAAATAGAAATCCCATTTCCCAGTATCCAGTCCCACTAGATCGTCCGTAGCTATACTGAGCTTACTATGTGCTCCACTATCGTTTTGACTGAATTCCAACCATTTATAAACGTGAGTTTGTCGATTTATCATACATAGATTGAGAGATTCTATGGATTTAATTTCCTCATTTTTAAGAGTAAAACTTAATGTCTCTCCATCCCATATCACATTGTTTACTGCAAGATTACTTCTTTCAACTTGTTCTCGTTGTGCAAGCATTCATCTCTTCCTTTATATTGTTAATTGTCCATTTTATTAGTAGAAACTTCTTTTCTTCTTCGTCAGCCGTTTAAGTTCGATCATAGTGTCAAATAAATAACAAGCGTCTTTCATTATTTTTACATCACTTTTACAAACAAAAGCCTAAAAAAAATCGTTCAACTTTTTACTAATCAAAACAGAAGTCATTATCATTCTTTCTCTAAATAGTTAAGCTCTACTCCCTTAAAAAGAGGATACTGTCCGAAACTTTAATTAAGTAGATCAACTTTAGTACGATCTCATCTTATACTAAAGAATCGTTTCAATTGATACATTTAAATCGCATCCACGCTTCTATATGAAGTCTTTTTTATGATTCTGGAAGCCAATAATAACCAAAAAAACATACATAGATAATATTACCATTACCAAAAAAGTTTTCAACCATTTATGAGGCTTTCTAGACAGTTCTCGTAATTCACAGTCTTACAAACGAATACCTTAGTAGGATGTAATCAAGGGGTTTTTGCAAGAAAAAAGAAGAGCGCGCTAGTTAATCAAACGTTTGATTAACTAGCGCGCTCTTCTTTTTAGTTAGTTTTGGAAGCAAAATAATAGCGATCGGAAATGAAAAACGTAACCGCTAGTATACCGCTCCAACCTGACGGTGAACACAGTGCTTAAATCACACTATTGTATTGGAGAATAAATGTATTTCGAGAAAAAAAGTTAACGATAATACCAATACTTTGATAATCTTGTTCCTTTACTAGTAGGTTCCCCGGAGCCCTCATCCACAATTTCCTAACAGTATAGGATATAAAAGCCTTATAAAAAAGCAGATCTGGACCAAATATCTCACCACTGGTTACCTTCATTTAGCCCCTTCTCTTTAACAGAACCCCACTATGTTAATTTTCAACTCTCTTGTTTAATACTCCCCTTCTCGACCAACAATGATAGATAGAGGTGATCAATATGAGTTGGATAGATATTTCTCAGTTTGGAACGGATAAGCTGCTTCACTTTTCATTTTATTCAATAGTCTCATTCACCATGGGGTTACTAGCTGTTGTGATTCCTCCCACGCGAAACGGATTGCTTCGGCTCGTTACGATTGGGTTTAGTTTATCTTTGGTCGGGATTATTGAGGAGTATCGGCAATGGTTTATTCCTGATCGATCAACTGAACTTCTTGATGCGATCGCTAATCTAGCAGGTACGATGACAGGGATGCTGATCCCGCTATTGATTCATCTTCTCATCAAACTAGTTAACTTAAAGTCAAGGCGCCAAGGAAAAAGCGACCTGAAGATCGCTCCCTTATTGCTAGTAGCAGCTCTCATCCTTGCTCCTTCTCTCTACGGCCTCAGCATGATTTCTGAATATCCAAATAAAACCGTCGCGCCTCATATTAGTGACCACGCCAATTCCCCATAACGTCACATTTGCTATGCAGAACCCTTATGAATGTTGCCGATTCGACCCGGCAGCATTTTTTTGTTTTCATTCAAGAAAAAACTGCATGATGAAAACCTTATTAGCTAGTCATTTTAACTAATCAAATTCCACTTCAAAAAAATATTTTTTCCCAATGCCCCTTTTTCCACTTTTAAAACGATATATAGGGTGAAAGGAGGTGATTACATGGCTACAGCATCCCTCATGGATACCCAGCTTCGCATGGTTCTAGAAGTTGGTTTTGATGAAAAGGGCAAATCGATTTTTCGGAGCAAGAACTTCAACAACATGAAGCCAACGGCTACACCTGATGCGCTTTTCGCAGTTGCATCCGCGCTTGCACCGCTTCAGCAGCACAGCTTGTTCGCAGTAGAACGCAATGATTCATCTGATCTTCAAGCGTAGGAAGTATTACATCTCTTAAGAAAGGAGGTTCTCCATTATGGCAAAAACACTCGAACTTCAATTTAACACGGAAGACAACAAACCGTTCTCCATCACGCTAAGTGATCCGGTTGAACCAGTAGATCCAGCAGCGGTTTCTACTGCGATGGACGCAATTATCGCTCAGAATTGTTTTACAACAAGTGGTGGCGATGTTGTCGCTAAGAAAGGTGCACGAATCATTGAACGTAATGAAAACGACATCGTAATCGGCTAATTGATTTGAGGAAGGGCATTTTGTCCTTCCTCTTTCATCACGTCTTCACAAGCGGGATTCAAATTAAATGGAGGGCGCCACTCATCAGCGATGTTAGCTTTCTCGTTATGGTCACGCTCTATCTGTTGCACCGCATAGAACAAAATCTCGATATCCTGAACGAGACGATACGACAGCTGTCAGATCACCTCATCTCAACTCATTCAGCACAGAACATAGAATAACATTCTGGATTGAAGGTTCAGCGAAAGAATGACGTTCACTCATCCACCAATCCGACTATCCAAAACCATTTTGACCTTACATAAAAGCACTGCCAACTTCATATCGAACAGCGGCTTCCTACCTTTTTTAAAGAAAAAGGATGCGAGGTTTCTTCAAGTACGCCGTTGTTCAGAACGTGGAATGCCTACCACACGTTCCAAAACAAAACTTGTCAGGTGAGCTGAAGCCGATGCAGAAAATTCAGCGTTCCCACACTCCCGCAGTTCCCGGTTTCTGTGGTGGGAAGCTATGGCGAGAACGGCCCTAACGGTTCGGGATGGTAACCAGGCGTATTACGGTACGGGTAGCAGCGCGCAGATTACGCACATCGGACTGGTTTGATGTGTAGAAAGCGTGCTGTTGAAGGAATTCAAGCGTTCAAATCGGGTGATACGGTGGAACCCTAAAGACGGTCTCAGTATACTTCAGTTCAACGAACGTCTACTTTTACAGTGCTGATGACTTTTGTCAGTGCTGTAAAGGTAGTCATTCTCTGTCCAATGTTTCCTATCTGATCTAGTGCCTTCAGTAGCCTATGAGCAGCAATACAAAGAGTTGTCCAAAAAGCTTGAAAGGTTTATCGATAAATAGAGAAAGGACATCATAACGAAGCTTAGTTAAAACAGTAGATAAACAAAAGATGAATAAAGAGACGAACGTCTTCTGGTGGAAAAGGAAGGGGAGAACGGATCAGATTTGTGGAGTTGTCTTGAAAGAGATCGAGACATGGAGAATCGAAGCATGTTTGAAAACCTATGAAACAGCTTACATTTCATCACCAATATCACTGTATTTTTGCTATAATCAAACTACTAATTACAATAAATTACATAATTTCCACTTGTAAATCATTCTTAGTATCGAGAAAAATATGTGAATAGTGAGGTAGTGTATGTCGATCCTTAAAAATGTTTTCAACATGTTGACCGATAATAGAAATATAAAGGAACCGATCATTTATAAAAAAAGCAATGAAACGTCTACTTTTCTAAACCAGTTAACAGCTTTAAAAGAAAGTAATAATGCTAACCTCGATAGAAAAAAAGTAGAAAGTCATCTCAAGTTATTTTCCATAGGTCAAACTGGGGAGGAACAAGTTTTATTCGAATTGCAGAACACTATGCTCCCCTACCTGGTGCTGCACGATGTTTACCTTGAATTTGAAGATTATAAAGCCCAGCTCGATTTTATAGTGATTACACATAAATCTATTCTTATTCTAGAAGTGAAAAAATTATTTGGAAATATAAGAGTAACGGATAAAGGCGAATTTCAACGGGTGATCACGAAGAATAATCGAGTCGTTAATAAAGAGGGAATGTATAGCCCGATAAACCAAGTAGAAAGACACGTCGCCATTCTTGAAAAACTTTTAAAATCAAGTGGAACGATAGCGAAATGCCCTATTAACTATGCCGTGACCTTTGCAAATTCTAAAACGATTTTAGATATTTCTAAAAGTGCACCATCCGCTATACAATCGAAAATTATCCGTCATGATCAAATTAAGTCTTTCATAAAAAAAGAATTAGAGAAAAAATCACCTGTATTGATGCTAGACCACCATCTTTACCAAATCGCTGATAAAATCCTTCAAAATAGTAAAGAAAAAACTTTTAACGTCGAGGATTACACCCTGACAACGCCACAATCCTCACAAAAAGATAATTTAACTAACGATCCGCCCGTTTTTAATAACCACCTGTTACTTACTGACGAGAATCTTAAAACGCTACTAACCGATTTTCGTCTAAAACGATCTAAAGAACTCAATGTGAAACCTTATTATATTTTCACGAATAAAATACTAGATCAACTCATTGAGAAGAAACCACTAACTCCTGAACAATTAATAGAAATTGAAGGCATCGGTCATAAAAAGGTTGAAGAGTTTGGAAATGATATTTTATCGATTATTCAAAGGGATACTAAAAGCCACTTACATCATCATGTTCTTACATCTTTACCTAAAGAAAAATCTAGCACGCCATTTACAAAAGATAGTGTTGAGATTCTCACATTATCTTTAACCCAATTTCGTACAAAACGTGCAAAAGAACTGAATGTGAAACCGTACTATATTTTCACGAATCGTACTCTAGAAGCTCTCCTTGAAAAAAGACCAGTTACGATTCCGGAACTTTTAAAAATCGAGGGAATCGGACCAAAAAAGGCAGAAGAATTCGGGTTGGACATCTTAAAGATTATGAACTCATTGTGACAGGGGTACAAAAAATCATATGCTCCCAATACCTTATATTAAATAAAGAAGAGTTGAGGTTAATCAAACGTTTGATTAACCTCAACCCTTCCTTTTTCTCTATTAATCATTATCCGAAACCTTCTTAACCTCATTCCACAAGGGCTCATAAAGATCCGAACTTTTTTTAACATAGTGAAGCTCTTTTCCACCTGGTACTTTCAAGTAGATGCCCCCGCTTTTCTTGTCATACCACAGTCGTAAGCCATCGAGAAAAAGAGATTTGTCTGTCTCAGATACTTCTAACTTCATCATATTTGATCGCATCCTTTTCAATATCGTAAGTTTTCATTTATGTCTACCAGAAACCGTTTCATGAACGGTCTCTTTTATTTATAATGCTCCTCAACAAATGCTTGCTCCTCATCAGCTGTCAATAAGCGATTTGCTCTTCCTACAGTACCGCTTTTCATACTCCAGAGCTGATTATGAACATCTACGGCATTTTCAAAATCACCATTTTTCCATTTAGTTAGCGCATTGTAGTATAAGTCATAATGTTCATATTGACCTTTGTCTTTCACTTTATCGAGAATTGAGAGCATATCATCAATCCGCGTATCAGTCATTTCAACGAGCGTCCATTTTTCATCTGCAAGAACTTTTTGGTGGGTCATGCCATGAAGGGTGCTCATAAAATGGCTCTCACTTGGAATATCATCGTTAGCAGTTGAATTCGCTCCTTCATCGACGTAGCGCTCTGGATCAATCTCCTCTTCTGACTGCTCCCCCGACGGCTCTGTTAGACCTTTTTCTTCCATTAAATTGGCGTTCATATCTGAGATCAACCAGTAGGCAAGACCTAGAGTAAGGATGACAATGGTTGTGATGGATAGTAATAGAATTTTGGTTGATGGCATTTGATTGGACAACTCCTCTGAAAAATCGTTATTTTATTTTATCTTCTCTTGCTAGTTCTATGACCCCAGCCAATTTATCAATACTGAGCTTGAGGTCTTCATATTGGTGCTCAAGTTCTCTCGCTCTTTCCGTGCTATCGTCTTCAAGAGAAGCTGATGCGCTTGCTAACTTTTCAGCTTTTGTATAGATCTTTTCTATCTCGCTTTTTAGTTCAGGAAGTTCATTAGAGTATTTTATCGCTAATTCCATCCGTTCCCTCAGCAAGGCGCTCCGATTATGAACCTCTTTGATTCCATCAACGTTCACATACCTAACTAACCCCTTTCCTTTGTCATAGACCTGCGTCACAAGAGGCGATAAAAGTTCGACTTCCATGTCAGCAGCCTTTTCATTTATATACCCCATAACCACGCCCATATATTGATTTTCTGTTGGAAGCGGGCGTTCATCAACATCAGGATCCCTCTTCCCCCAATCGATACTTGAAAGATAGCCGGTATCTTTCGAAAAACTATATCCATTCTTATATTTTATACTGGATGCAGATTCCGTTTCTTCCTCAGGTAGTCGATTTTCTTTTGGTAATTCCCATGTTTTTAAATAATCATAAATTTGTTGGTAATGTTCATTCTCAAAAATTCTCTTATCAAATTCAACATCATCGTCCACTATTTTGTTTTCTGATTCATCTTTATCTACAGATTGACTGGGTTGCATTTTACCTTTCATTTCGAGACTTTGTTCTGTTCCAATAAAGTTAGAAAATCCGTTAGAACCGAGAATAAGTAAAAGGATTAAACAAGTTGCTATAGAAAGAACGGGAGCGAATCTTGTAACTTTCCGCTTCGGCTTTCTTGAATGAATGGCCGCTTGATAAATCCTCTCCTTATCCACTTCACTTACTTCGCCCTTTCTCAACACTGTTCCATCCATTTTACTCCGAAGGTTTTTCAGCTTTTTATCCATCTACTCAACCTCCTTATAAAGCTCACGAAGTTGCAATTTAGC
>CAWDWH010000006.1:0-47127 GCA_963805895.1 uncultured Bacillaceae bacterium | reverse complement strand
GTTATTATTCTCATTACCATTACTATATTAAGTACAAAACAAAAGGGTTAGGGAAAGATTGAGGGAGCACGGGGACGGTTCGAGACGGTGCCTGGCACCGCCCGGTTTTTGTTAGTTTTTGTCGAGAGTGTATGAATCAGCAGTATCGTCCTGGTGCTTCCTCATTTTACGAATATAAATCATTTGGCCAATATGGTTTGCGTTATGTGTGGCAGTGTTGGATAGGATGGACCACCACTCAGCTTTCTCGGAAAATCCGTTTACAGGAGATGTGAGTTGGTCATGATCAATGAGCTCTTGCCATTGTAATAATGCGCGTACTAACTTTTCTTTGAGTTGTAAGAATGATTCATCTGAACGAACTAGAAACGTATCAGCATTATGTTGGACTAGTGGCACTGCATTCACTTGATTTTCTTTATATCTTACTTGCCAGGTCTCATTCCAGAAAATGAGATGTTGAACGATTTCGGCAATACTATGACTCGAATCGTCAGGTTTCCAAAATGCCTCTGATTCCGTGAGCCCATCAACAGCCTCAGAAAATGGGAGATACCAACTTCCATCATTTGCGTTGGCTAGAAGTTGATCTAATAAGACAGTCTTTACATCGGTCATTCACTCATCATCTCCTTAAAGGTAAATACTTTTTTTATTAGTATAGCATTCGGTTGGAAAGCGCTGTGAGCGTTTATTATGACTCGCAGAAAAATGTAATAATGCAGCTGACCTATTGTTGGTGAGTCGATGAAGACTTCTTTTAAGTATTGCTGTTTTGTGTCAGCAAAAGCATCAGTAGAATTGCCCGGTTGATTCTTTTCCTTCTTTCGAAGAGATACCTCTTAAGTAGATAGAAATGGACAACGATAATCAGAGAAAGATACGTGGCAGAATTGTCAAAAGGTCATTTATTTCGCTTTTTTTTAGAGGGGGATCGTCTCTTCTGATTCCTTTTTACCCTTTTCTCATTGACTTATCTTACAAATGTTTACACCTTTTCCTTCCGTGGTATCTCAATTAAATAGTGAAAAAGCAATTCCAACCAATTGATATAGAAGGAGAGATACTACATGGATAAGCAAAACGGTCAACCAAAACAAACACAGCCTGAACAACCGGGCATTGAATCGAAAATGGATCCAATACCTGTCCAACCACATGACTACATAGGCAGTCATAAACTTGATCAGAAAGTAGCGCTTATTACAGGCGGTGACAGTGGTATTGGCCGCGCTGTAGCGATTGCTTACGCGAAAGAAGGCGCGAGCGTTGCCATTAATTATCTTGAGAAGGAACAAAGTGATGCAGAAGAAACGAAGAAGTTTATTGAGGATGAAGGAGTCAACTGTCTGCTGATTCCTGGTGATGTATCTGAAGAGAAAGAATGTAAAGATCTCATCGATAAGACCCTCGATCACTTTGGAAAGCTGGATATTTTAGTGAATAACGCGGCAATTCAGTATCCAACTGAAAACATTGAAGACATTTCTTACGAGCAATGGGATCTTACATTTAAAACAAATGTGTATTCTGTCTTTAATATGACGAAGTACGCAGTCCCACACTTGAAGAAAGGCAGCTCGATTATTAATACGACTTCCATTAACCCCTATACCGGAAATAAGGTCTTAATTGACTACACGTCAACAAAAGGCGCGATTGTGGCGTTCACGCGTAGTATGGCAGCGAATCTCGTAGACAAAGGCATTCGCGTCAATATGGTTGCTCCAGGTCCAATCTGGACACCACTTATTCCATCTACATTTGATGAAGATTCTGTAGCAGAATTCGGGACAGATAACCCGATGGGTCGTCCTGGGCAGCCGTCTGAATTGTTTGGTCCGTATGTATTGCTAGCATCTGATGATGGTTCTTACATGACAGGACAGTGCATTCACGTAAATGGTGGAGGATTTATGTCTTCTTGATCAGTGAATGACGATTTATTGGCTATACCTAGCATTTATTAGCCAAAACCTCGAAAATAGAAGACCTCAGCAGAAGGTAACAATATAGTATCTATTTTCATGATTCCACATAATATACTCAAAGAAAAACCAGAAGGCTAACCATTTTAACAGTTAGCCTTCTGGTTTTTTTATTTTGTGGAAGGAAGTGAATCATCACAACCGTCCCCTCGATTCTCATAATCTGTTAAACTATGGAAAAAGACATTAATCGGAGGTGAAAGCGGTGAGTGTTGGGACGCTGGAAACAAGGTTACGAGAGTTAAACTTGGATGACCTGGAGCAAGGCAGTATTGAGTTGGAAAATCTCCTTGTTGAAATGCTGAAGCAGATCGGTTCGACGGATCCTGTCTTGAGGGATGAGCTTATCTATCAGACCTTTTGTAATCTGGTGATGTCGGATGTTCTTAGGGATGAACAGATGACAGCGATGATGACAACATGCCTTGACGAGGAGCATTTATTTTTAAGAATTGGAGAGGGAGAAGGGGATGCTGTTTTCAAGAGATCCTTTTCTGTGCTGGTGGTTGCGCTTTTAGTACATAAAGACAGACAAGCGCCATTTCTATCAAGTGATCTCTTTGATAGAGCGATGGAATCGGTCTTTCTTTATTTGCAAAAAGAAAAAGATATTCGGGGTTATGTGAATGGGAAGGGGTGGGCACATAGTATAGCGCATGGAGCGGATGCACTGGATGAAATCATTCGGCACCCTTCCTTCAGAATAAAGATGTTGGATCGCTGTCTCGAAAGTATTCAGGTTTGCCTGTTGAAAGAAGGCGTTTATAGTGATGACGAGGATGAACGACTCCTCATGGCGGTTGAAGGGCTACTTACCCGAGGGTTAGCAGATTACGATCTAGCAAACTGGGTGAAGCAACTCGATGATAAGCTGTCATGCTCATTTGATGAAGAAGGGTTCAGCGTCGCATTTTCCCACACGAAACAAAATGTTCTTACCTTCTTGAAGAGTGGTTATTTCCGGGTGAAATTCAATCACGATGCAAAGGAAACGATGGCAGCGATTGAAGATGTATTGGAAAAATGGATGAAGAAGTTTTATGGCTAGAAGATGATAAGGAAAATTATAGCTTGGAAAGAAAGGGAGCGATGAGGGTTAATCGTAACTACTTTTTTGTCATCAATTCTATAGGTTTATTTATGATGTTGGTTGTTTTTGATTTGTTTGAAAATGCGGGCATTGCCTGGTGGGAAAATGCATTTCAGGCTTTATTTACCACAGTGATTTTTATGTTTTTTTCATGGGCGTGGAAATCGAAGGAATATAAGAAGAAGTCATAAAGGTGACGATCTACTGAGATTCCACTACTTAATCAAACGTTTGTTTAAGTAGCACTCATTTCATATCCACCGCTGTTTTTTCTTGAATTTTCAAATTACTCATGTATACTAATAACTTAACAAACCAATTTAATAGATTACTTTCTTATCAAGAAAGGTGGAGGGACTGGCCCGTTGAAACCTTAGCAGCAGACTTTTGAAGTACTGTGCTAATTCCAGAAGCATTGACTTGAAGATAAGAAGAGAAATTTGTCATACACGAACATAACCCTCTTCTTATTGGAAGGGGGTTATTTGTATAGTCGAACACTACATATTCAAGAAGAAAACCACCATTAAATTTGATAGAAAGAAGGGATAACATTGACGAAATCAGTTGAAGAAAAAGTAGTAAGAGCGCCATTTAAAGGGGATCATGTGGGGAGCTTTTTACGACCAGAACGTCTGAAGCAGGCTCGCTTACAAAAAGCAAAAGGGGAAATCACGGGCGAAGAATTACGGAAAATTGAAGACGAAGAAATTGTGAAGTTAGTAGATAAACAAAAAGCGATCGGCCTTCAAGCAGTGACGGACGGGGATTTCCGACGGAGTTGGTGGCATTTTGACTTCCTTGAAGGGTTGGATGGCGTTGAAGGATTCGAAACTGATAAAGGCCTCCAATTCGATGGGGTTGAGACAAAAGCGCGTGGGATTAAAGTAACGGGTAAAGTTGGCTTTAGCGATCATTACATGATTGAGCATTTTAAGTTTCTTAAAAGTGTGGCAGGAGATTCGGTTGCGAAATTCACGATCCCAAGCCCTAATATGCTTTTCTTTAGAGCGGCGATCGATGACGGAGTCTATGAGAGTGACGAAGCATTGATTGACGACTTGATCGGGGCATACCAGGGTGTTTATTCAGGCACTATACGATGAAGGGTGCCGTTACCTGCAAATTGATGATACATCATGGGCAACGTTCTTTTCCGAGGAAGGAAGAGCCTCGATTGAAGCGAAAGGAAAGGACCCTGAAAAAGTTGCGAAGTTGTGTGCCCGAGCAGTTAACGAATCGATCGCAAAAAGACCAGAAGACATGCTCCTTA
Source organism: uncultured Bacillaceae bacterium (assembly GCA_963805895.1). Lineage (GTDB taxonomy): Bacteria > Bacillota > Bacilli > Bacillales > Guptibacillaceae > Guptibacillus. The sequence goes on along the minus strand of CAWDWH010000006.1, from coordinate 42,776 downwards.
CTATGCATATCTGCCGTGGGAATTTCAAGTCGACCTTTATGACCAGAGGCAGTTATGAAGAAATTTCAGAAACGATTTTCGGTAAATTGAATGTAGATGGACTTTTCCTTGAGTTTGATGATGAGCGCTCTGGTGGTTTTGAACCCCTTCGTCATGTCAATCGCTCTGATCTATCGATTGTGTTAGGTTTGATCACTTCGAAATCTGGTGAATTGGAAGACCCGGAACAAGTGAAAGCGCGGATTAAGGAAGCTTCCCAATATGTGCCTTTAGAACAGCTTTGTTTAAGTCCGCAGTGTGGTTTTGCCTCCACAGAGGAAGGAAACTTACTAACAGAAGAGCAACAATGGGACAAATTACGCCACGTATTAAAAATATCGAAAGACGTTTGGAAATAATTCAGGGTGTCTAGAGATCGGTGATAAAGTAATCACTATCAAAAAAACGGGCTGATTAAGGGTTATAAACAGATCTCGTTCTATTCCAAACGAGCCTCAGAAGCGATTCTAGAGGCTCGTTTTTCGTTTAGCAGTTTTTGATACGTTCTGGTGATTTTTAAAATGAGAGCTGCTTGACGTCATCCTTCGAGCGGTAGAAAATGAATACAAGAAGAAAACAGTATGCTTGATTTTGTCTTGTTCTCTTTTCCTACTACACCTAAAAAAGGAGCGCTCTAATGCTAATTCAATGCACGAAAAAACTAGTAGATGAATTGAAAGTCCCCGTTGCGACAGAAGTGGATGAAGACCCTCTGTACTCCTGGCATGCCAATCTGGTTAAGCTCGGACGAAAGAAGGTAGTGGTTTTTGTTAATGATCAAAACCGCTACGCGATTGTGCTATACGGAGTGAGGGCGAAAGACTTTAAGATATTGGATCAACTGCTCCTAGAAGCGGTCGAGAAAATTTTTGCGGAGGAAGGTATTAAGAAAGAGATCATAGATCAGTTCATTCAGAACACAGGAGAGACCACTTATTCGAAAACAAAAAATCGTACAACGGTTGCGAGATTAAACAAGGCATGTGAAAACGTCGAATTCGCTGATGATATGATTGATCCTGAAACGATGATTCAAGAAGAAGTCAGTCAATGGGTAAGCAGTACGTTGTATGGAAATGGAAAGAATAGCTACATCATACCACATGAGGAATTGTATAAAGATTTAGAGAAGCTGTCAGGTAGACCGATTTTCAGTACGGAAGCTGTTGAGATGAAGGTAACTCTGCAACTTAGGGATTATTCCGTGTGGCGTAGACTCAAAGTTCCCACGAATACGACTTTTTCAAGTTTACATAAAATTTTACAAACGGCTTTCGGTTGGATGAATCATCATCTCCACGACTTCACGATTTATCCGATTGACAAAGGTGAAAATAATGACCAGCCACTTGTGAATTTAGTGAGCAGTAAGCATGCTTTTGCCTTTCAGGGGGAAACTCCAATGAAGTTAGAGGCTGGGCAGAAGCTCTCGGACTACCTACCTGCACGAATCGTGTATACCTATGACTATGGTGATTATTGGGTGCATGAGATTGAGGTGGAACAAGTGGTTGAAAATAATGCTTTGAACAATCCTGTTTGTCTTGCTGGTGAAGGAAGCGCCCCTCCAGAAGATGTTGGCGGAGAAGGTGGCTTTGAGGAATTTCTTCACATCATTGGCGATCCAAATCATCCAGATCAGGAAGAGATGATGAACTGGGGCAAGTCGCAGGGGTATCAGCCATTTGATAGGGATAAAATCAATCGGTGGCTGAAGAAATAACAGACGCTGGTTGAGATGAATATTGTGTCTTGTGAAGTACCATTGGAGAACCTCCAGTGGTGCTTCTTTCAGTTACAGTAAATGAGTTGTGATCATTGATCAATACTGTAAAAGATGATGCAACATCTAATTTATTACCATTTTATGTTAAAATAAGCAAAAAAAGAGGTGAAGACATGAGTACCAAGAGTGACAGTGGAATCAAAATAACTGCCTTCTTAGTAGGTTGGATCATACTTATATTCGGAACGATCGTTGGCCTCATTGTGTGGAATGTTACTCGTTCATGGATGAATGGACTTATAGTGATTGTTAGTAACTTTTTCATTGGAGTGGTCTTACTTGGACTCTCTCAAATCATGACTTATCAGGAGCAGCAATTAAGCGAATTGGAAGAACTGAAGGAGATTATGAAAAGTGAAAAGTAATTAGGGGAGGATGTTCTTGATTCGTTCACGTAATAAACCGGTTTTCACTATTAGAATGAAGAGATCAACCAGGTGCTAACATTTTATTGTTTAGTTCACCTGGTTTTTTTATTGTGTAAGCAAGTGAATCGCCAGCGCCTTCCTGATGACTTTCCGAAAAATGTGGGGAGAAAGGATCGCTTATACTATCCGATTCCTGTAAAGTAGACAACGCATTTGTAAGAAGTTCACTAAATTTCCTTTTTTTGAACCGAACGAAGAAAGTGAGTCGTCTATAGAGGGGGATGCAACAGGGGGGAGCTATTTGGAAGAGAGGGAAACGGAGTTTCGGTTCCAGAAAAATGAACTTGTGAGGGAATTGATTGATGAGTACGCTGAGCAGATTAAGCGATTAGCTTTTACATATGTGAAGAACTGGGCAGTTGCTGATGACATTACTCAGGATGTTTTTATTTCTTGTTTCAAGAACATCGATCATTTTAGAGGAGACAGTAGTTATAAAACCTGGCTATTCAAGATAGCTGTTAATCGCTGCAAAGATTATTTAAAGAGTAAATGGTTTAAAGCCATTCTTCCTCTGGATCGTGGTATCGAAAAGCTACAAACCAAAGCGAGTCTTGATGTAGAGCTTGTCCAAAAAAGTGAAGAAGAAGAGATTTCAAATAAGGTACTGACTTTACCTTTGAAATATAGAGAAGTCATTATTTTATTCTATTACGAAGATTTAAAGGTTCACGAAATTGAGGAACTGACCGGTATAAAATCCGAGACGATTAAAACAAGGTTAAGGCGTGCTAAATTGCAACTTCGTGAGCTTTATAAGGAGGTTGAGTAGATGGATAAAAAGCTGAAAAACCTTCGGAGTAAAATGGATGGAACAGTGTTGAGAAAGGGCGAAGTAAGTGAAGTGGATAAGGAGAGGATTTATCAAGCGGCCATTCATTCAAGAAAGCCGAAGCGGAAAGTTACAAGATTCGCTCCCGTTCTTTCTATAGCAACTTGTTTAATCCTTTTACTTATTCTCGGTTCTAACGGATTTTCTAACTTTATTGGAACAGAACAAAGTCTCGAAATGAAAGGTAAAATGCAACCCAGTCAATCTGTAGATAAAGATGAATCAGAAAACAAAATAGTGGACGATGATGTTGAATTTGATAAGAGAATTTTTGAGAATGAACATTACCAACAAATTTATGATTATTTAAAAACATGGGAATTACCAAAAGAAAATCGACTACCTGAGGAAGAAACGGAATCTGCATCCAGTATAAAATATAAGAATGGATATAGTTTTTCGAAAGATACCGGCTATCTTTCAAGTATCGATTGGGGGAAGAGGGATCCTGATGTTGATGAACGTCCGCTTCCAACAGAAAATCAATATATGGGCGTGGTTATGGGGTATATAAATGAAAAGGCTGCTGACATGGAAGTCGAACTTTTATCGCCTCTTGTGACGCAGGTCTATGACAAAGGAAAGGGGTTAGTTAGGTATGTGAACGTTGATGGAATCAAAGAGGTTCATAATCGGAGCGCCTTGCTGAGGGAACGGATGGAATTAGCGATAAAATACTCTAATGAACTTCCTGAACTAAAAAGCGAGATAGAAAAGATCTATACAAAAGCTGAAACGTTAGCAAGCGCATCAGCTTCTCTTGAAGACGATAGCACGGAAAGAGCGAGAGAACTTGAGCACCAATATGAAGACCTCAAGCTCAGTATTGATAAATTGGCTGGGGTCATAGAACTAGCAAGAGAAGATAAAATAAAATAACGATTTTTCAGAGGAGTTGTCCAATCAAATGCCATCAACCAAAATTCTATTACTATCCATCACAACCATTGTCATCCTTACTCTAGGTCTTGCCTACTGGTTGATCTCAGATATGAACGCCAATTTAATGGAAGAAAAAGGTCTAACAGAGCCGTCGGGGGAGCAGTCAGAAGAGGAGATTGATCCAGAGCGCTATGTCGATGAAGGAGCGAATTCAACTGCTAACGATGATATTCCAAGTGAAAGCCATTTTATGAGCACCCTTCATGGCATGACTCACCAAAAAGTTCTTGCAGATGAAAAATGGACGCTCGTTGAAATGACTGATACGCGGATTGATGATATGCTCTCGATTCTCGATAAAGTGAAAGACAAAGGTCAATATGAACATTATGACTTATACTACAATGCGCTAACTAAATGGAAAAATGGTAATTTTGAAAATGCCGTAGATGTTCATAATCAGCTCTGGAGTATGAAAAGCGGTACTGTAGGAAGAGCAAATCGCTTATTGACAGCTGATGAGGAGCAAGCATTTGTTGAGGAGCATTATAAATAAAAGAGACCGTTCATGAAACGGTTTCTGGTAGACATAAATGAAAACTTACGATATTGAAAAGGATGCGATCAAATATGATGAAGTTAGAAGTATCTGAGACAGACAAATCTCTTTTTCTCGATGGCTTACGACTGTGGTATGACAAGAAAAGCGGGGGCATCTACTTGAAAGTACCAGGTGGAAAAGAGCTTCACTATGTTAAAAAAAGTTCGGATCTTTATGAGCCGTTGTGGAATGAGGTTAAGAAGGTTACGGACAATGATAAATAGAGAAAAAGGAAGGGTTGAGGTTAATCAAACGTTTGATTAACCTCAACTCTTCTTTATTTAATATAAGGTATTGGGAGCATATGATTTTTTGTACCCCTGTCACAATGAGTTCATAATCTCTAAGATGTCCAACCCGAATTCTTCTGCCTTTTTTGGTCCGATTCCCTCGATTTTTAAAAGTTCCGGAATCGTAACTGGTCTTTTTTCAAGGAGAGCTTCTAGAGTACGATTCGTGAAAATATAGTACGGATTCACATTCAGTTCTTTTGCACGTTTTGTACGAAATTGGGTTAAAGATAATGTGAGAATCTCAACACTATCTTTTGTAAATGGCGTGCTAGGTTTTTCAAATGATTAACAAGTGGAAATTGTGTAATATATTGTAATTAGTAGTTTGATTATAGTAAAAATACAGCGATATTGGTGATGAAATGTAAGCTGTTTCATAGGTTTTCAAACATGCTTCGATTCTCCATGTCTCGATCTCTTTCAAGACAACTCCACAAATCTGATCCGTTCTCCCCTTCCTTTTCCACCAGAAGACGTTCGTCTCTTTATTCATCTTTTGTTTATCTACTGTTTTAACTAAGCTTCGTTATGATGTCCTTTCTCTATTTATCGATAAACCTTTCAAGCTTTTTGGACAACTCTTTGTATTGCTGCTCATAGGCTACTGAAGGCACTAGATCAGATAGGAAACATTGGACAGAGAATGACTACCTTTACAGCACTGACAAAAGTCATCAGCACTGTAAAAGTAGACGTTCGTTGAACTGAAGTATACTGAGACCGTCTTTAGGGTTCCACCGTATCACCCGATTTGAACGCTTGAATTCCTTCAACAGCACGCTTTCTACACATCAAACCAGTCCGATGTGCGTAATCTGCGCGCTGCTACCCGTACCGTAATACGCCTGGTTACCATCCCGAACCGTTAGGGCCGTTCTCGCCATAGCTTCCCACCACAGAAACCGGGAACTGCGTGGATGTGGGAACGCTGAATTTTCTGCATCGGCTTCAGCTCACCTGACAAGTTTTGTTTTGGAACGTGTGGTAGGCATTCCACGTTCTGAACAACGGCGTACTTGAAGAAACCTCGCATCCTTTTTCTTTAAAAAAGGTAGGAAGCCGCTGTTCGATATGAAGTTGGCAGTGCTTTTATGTAAGGTCAAAATGGTTTTGGATAGTCGGATTGGTGGATGAGTGAACGCCATTCTTTCGCTGAACCTTCAATCCAGAATGTTATTCTATGTTCTGTGCTGAATGAGTTGAGATGAGGTGATCTGACAGCTGTCGTATCGTCTCGTTCAGGATATCGAGATTTTGTTCTATGCGGTGCAACAGATAGAGCGTGACCATAACGAGAAAGCTAACATCGCTGATGAGTGGCGCCCTCCATTTAATTTGAATCCCGCTTGTGAAGACGTGATGAAAGAGGAAGGACAAAATGCCCTTCCTCAAATCAATTAGCCGATTACGATGTCGTTTTCATTACGTTCAATGATTCGTGCACCTTTCTTAGCGACAACATCGCCACCACTTGTTGTAAAACAATTCTGAGCGATAATTGCGTCCATCGCAGTAGAAACCGCTGCTGGATCCACTGGTTCAACCGGATCACTTAGCGTGATGGAGAACGGTTTGTTGTCTTCCGTGTTAAATTGAAGTTCGAGTGTTTTTGCCATAATGGAGAACCTCCTTTCTTAAGAGATGTGATACTTCCTACGCTTGAAGATCAGATGAATCATTGCGTTCTACTGCGAACAAGCTGTGCTGCTGAAGCGGTGCAAGCGCGGATGCAACTGCGAAAAGCGCATCAGGTGTAGCCGTTGGCTTCATGTTGTTGAAGTTCTTGCTCCGAAAAATCGATTTGCCCTTTTCATCAAAACCAACTTCTAGAACCATGCGAAGCTGGGTATCCATGAGGGATGCTGTAGCCATGTAATCACCTCCTTTCACCCTATATATCGTTTTAAAAGTGGAAAAAGGGGCATTGGGAAAAAATATTTTTTTGAAGTGGAATTTGATTAGTTAAAATGACTAGCTAATAAGGTTTTCATCATGCAGTTTTTTCTTGAATGAAAACAAAAAAATGCTGCCGGGTCGAATCGGCAACATTCATAAGGGTTCTGCATAGCAAATGTGACGTTATGGGGAATTGGCGTGGTCACTAATATGAGGCGCGACGGTTTTATTTGGATATTCAGAAATCATGCTGAGGCCGTAGAGAGAAGGAGCAAGGATGAGAGCTGCTACTAGCAATAAGGGAGCGATCTTCAGGTCGCTTTTTCCTAGGCGCCTTGACTTTAAGTTAACTAGTTTGATGAGAAGATGAATCAATAGCGGGATCAGCATCCCTGTCATCGTACCTGCTAGATTAGCGATCGCATCAAGAAGTTCAGTTGATCGATCAGGAATAAACCATTGCCGATACTCCTCAATAATCCCGACCAAAGATAAACTAAACCCAATCGTAACGAGCCGAAGCAATCCGTTTCGCGTGGGAGGAATCACAACAGCAAGCAACCCCATGGCGAATGAGACTATTGAATAAAATGAAAAGTGAAGCAGCTTATCCGTTCCAAACTGAGAAATATCTATCCAACTCATATTGATCACCTCTATCTATCATTGTTGGTCGAGAAGGGGAGTATTAAACAAGAGAGTTGAAAATTAACATAGTGGGGTTCTGTTAAAGAGAAGGGGCTAAATGAAGGTAACCAGTGGTGAGATATTTGGTCCAGATCTGCTTTTTTATAAGGCTTTTATATCCTATACTGTTAGGAAATTGTGGATGAGGGCTCCGGGGAACCTACTAGTAAAGGAACAAGATTATCAAAGTATTGGTATTATCGTTAACTTTTTTTCTCGAAATACATTTATTCTCCAATACAATAGTGTGATTTAAGCACTGTGTTCACCGTCAGGTTGGAGCGGTATACTAGCGGTTACGTTTTTCATTTCCGATCGCTATTATTTTGCTTCCAAAACTAACTAAAAAGAAGAGCGCGCTAGTTAATCAAACGTTTGATTAACTAGCGCGCTCTTCTTTTTTCTTGCAAAAACCCCTTGATTACATCCTACTAAGGTATTCGTTTGTAAGACTGTGAATTACGAGAACTGTCTAGAAAGCCTCATAAATGGTTGAAAACTTTTTTGGTAATGGTAATATTATCTATGTATGTTTTTTTGGTTATTATTGGCTTCCAGAATTATAAAAAAGACTTCATATAGAAGCGTGGATGCGATTTGAATGTATCAATTGAAACGATTCTTTAGTATAAGATGAGATCGTACTAAAGTTGATCTACTTAATTAAAGTTTCGGACAGTATCCTCTTTTTAAGGGAGTAGAGCTTAACTATTTAGAGAAAAAATGATAATGACTTCTGTTTTGATTAGTAAAAAGTTGAACGATTTTTTTTAGGCTTTTGTTTGTAAAAGTGATGTAAAAATAATGAAAGACGCTTGTTATTTATTTGACACTATGATCGAACTTAAACGGCCGACGAAGAAGAAAAGAAGTTTCTACTAATAAAATGGACAATTAACAATATAAAGGAAGAGATGAATGCTTGCACAACGAGAACAAGTTGAAAGAAGTAATCTTGCAGTAAACAATGTGATATGGGATGGAGAGACATTAAGTTTTACTCTTAAAAATGAGGAAATTAAATCCATAGAATCTCTCAATCTATGTATGATAAATCGACAAACTCACGTTTATAAATGGTTGGAATTCAGTCAAAACGATAGTGGAGCACATAGTAAGCTCAGTATAGCTACGGACGATCTAGTGGGACTGGATACTGGGAAATGGGATTTCTATTTCATAAATGAAAGAAATAACAAGAGCGAAAGAAAGATGAGAATTGGTGTCTATCAAGCACCGATCGCCTCACGTGAGCATCGGTATTTAAAGCCGATTGTGGAAACTGAAGAGTATTCCTGGATTCCCTATCTCACTGATCGGAATGAACTTTCTTTACACGTTGGGGGAACAAGCGAGCTTGAAAAAGTGAGCTTTGAAATCATTGAATTTGAAAGTCGGATCACCCGTTTGGAAGAAGATGATGAGCGATTAGTCTTACATATCGATCAGCACTTTCCTTCATCACCGATTGCGACTTTAACAGATGGGACGATCTCTTACCGAATACCGTCGGTTTATAACGGTCAAGAAGATACCATCACCTTTCAAAAGGAAAACTTGAATGGTGATTGGATTAATGAAGAATGGAATCTGTCACTTCATTTTCAAAGAGGAAATATTTTAGAAGTGTATTCGTTGATCAATAAGGCCACCATCGATGAGGAATCAAAATCTCATTCTTTCGTAACAACTCCTTCAGCTCCTGTGGATACTGACATGCTTTCAAAAGTCATCAGGGGACAACTTCATGCTCAGAATCTGAGGGTGTCTGATGAGTGTATTTTATTTGATGTTCCGAAAACCGTCATTGAATATGCAACGGAGATCCAGTTTTATTTGAAGAAGCGTAAAGGAAACGAACTAGTGAACTTAGCTATTCATCGTTCTTCAAAAGGTGAATTAGAAGAAATCAAAATTCCTACAAGCCAATTTATAGATGTGCTAACTCGTACAAGCCGTTGGGATTTGTTCGTTGAAATCCGTCATACAAATCTCACTGAAGTGAGACGAGTCGGTGAATACAATAACCCTCTTCTTCATACGCAGCGTTATGTGGGACATCTAGCGATTTCAGAAGAGCTACATGTTTCTCCTTATTTAACGAATGACCATGAGTTTTCGATCTATGTAAGTTCGGAGGAACAATATCTTAAGAGTAAGTATCCAGGTAGCGTCTCACTTCATCGCCTTAACCTTAAAAGAAGCGGCGAGCTTCACCTAACAGCATCTGTTGCGATGAAGAATCGTGATGATTTTGAAGTGGATCGTCTCATCTTAAGGCTTCGAAGTGATAAAAGTAAAACCGTCAGTGTACCGATTGATAAAACCTTAAAAACTTCAGAACATAAGCAAAAAGTGAGCTTTCGAATCAATTTAAATGAAATTGAGTTCGAGCAGTTTTATTGGGACTTTTTCATTTCTGTTAAATTGACTAGTCATGAAACCCGTTTAATCAGAGTGGTTAGTGATAATTTCCTCATTCATAAGCAACTTAAACATCGAATGACGAAATTCACGCTCAATCAGGCAGATGGGTATATGATTTATCCTTATATTACGATTAATGGTGGAGTGAGCATCACCTATCGCTATAAGGGTGAATATGAGGGACTCAAGTATAAGTTCAATGAGTACATTGCGTATTATTTATATCTTCTTTTTTACTGGAATGCGTTTTGGAAGCCAACCTGGTTGATTCATGAGAAATATTCAGAAACGGCTCAGGATAATGCCTATTACTTTTTTAAACATTGCTTTGAAGAGCATAAGGATAAGAAGGTTTATTATGTGATCAAGAAAGGCTCAGAAGATGAGCGGAATTTAGCTCCTTATAAGGACCGCGTCGTCTATTTTATGAGCATCAAACATCTCTTCTTAATTCTATCTTCAAAAGTGATTGTCTCATCTGAAGCAAAAGGTCACGGTTATGCGTGGAGAGTCGCTAGAGGTCCGATTCGAGATTATGTGAATGCGAAGCGCTATGTTTTTTTACAGCATGGTGTTCTAGGACTGAAAAAGGTAGAAAACACGTTCAAGGTAGGGTCTGCGAATTCCGCTGATTTGTTTGTCGTTTCCTCAGATTTTGAAAAACAAATCGTGATGGACCATTTCGGATACAAAGCAAAGAATATTATCGTTACCGGACTGTCTCGATGGGATGTTGTTGAGGACCGATCGCATGAACCAACTGAGAGTGGCAAGCAAGAAGTATTTCTTATGCCTACCTGGCGTAATTGGCTCGATGAAGTAGAAGAAGGAGAGTTTATTCTCTCAGACTATTATAAAGCCTATAATGCGCTGTTGAATTCCGATGAACTGCATGAAACGCTGAAGCAAAACAATCTACTTCTTAATTTCTACGTCCACCCCAAATTCATGCCTTATGTGTCTCATTTCACTAGTGATCACGAGCATGTGCGGGTCATTCAATTTGGTGAGGAGAAGATCAATGACCTCTTGATGCGATCAAGCATGTTGATCACGGACTACTCGAGCGTAGCGTGGGAAATGTACTACCAGAAGAAGCCCGTTCTCTTTTTCCATTTTGATCTAAGTAAGTATAGCGAATTACAAGGAAGCTACATGGACCTTAACAAAGAATTATTTGGTGATGTAGCGTATTCTTCAGCTGAGCTTGTTGGAAAATTCGGCGAGTACGCCGCTACGAATTTCGCCGAGAAACCGGAGATAAGCAGTAAGCGATTTGACTACTTTAACTATATCGATAATGGAAATAGCTCAAGGATTTATTCTGAAATTAAGAAAAAAGAAAAAGAAGTTACGAGATCAAAATCATTGAAAGAGGTTCTGAAAAGCAGTGACGTTGTTTCTACGTTGTGGAGAAGGTATAAGAAGTATCCGATTGTTAGTCGGATAGGTGTGAAGCTTCTCGCAACCTTAAGGTCAAATTAATTTGGGAGAGTCCAATGGTTGAATTGGACTCTCGTTTTGTGAGGTTGGTTCAAAGAAATGACTTTCATGTTACAAGTAGGAGAGGGGAATGGAATTGTTCACCATAGAAGAATTTCAGTTAAGCTCGACATATTTAAAACTCAGTATGACTGTCAAAAAACCCGTTCATGAAGAAGTAGCTTTCAGCTTTAAATTAAGAGATAAAAAGATATGGAATTCGATTGAATATCGTGATGAAATACTTTGTCAGCCAATCGTGATCGATGATTTGTATCAGCTCAAAATTCCTCTACGTCTCTTCATTCAGGATTATCAGATTTTAGAAGGGTTAAAAAACATTGTGGATTTGCGTGTGAAAGTAGGCGATGCCTATTATGTACCTAAGCAAACCTTTGATAGCGATGCTTTTAATCATACATACGACTACCTTCCATTAAATAATTTAGTTGGCATCAAACCTTATATTACGAAGGGAAGGAAGCTTGCTTTTAAAATCAATGCAGTGATCGATCGCCCAGTTGTTCGTTCGATTGATGATGTTGATAAAGCGATCCTTTTATCCGTCGAAGAAGTGGATGGGTATGCAAGGCCAGTTTATCCATCTAACCTAACAGTTGAATCAAAACCTTTCCCACAAGCGATTGTTCCTAATGAAGTCATTTTATTTGATCACCAAAATGAAAGCTCGGTTTCTTTAAGTAAAGAGCGATTCTCTTTTGCCCACCTGCACCAACAAGAAATGACGATCGAAATGAAAGCGCATTATATAGAAGATAATGTTGTGATACAGCATTCATTAAGCACTGGAACAGATGGTTCTCTCGCAGCGATCCAATTAAATCAAAACGTTACGATGCACGTGAAGAAGGGTGAGAATCTCTCTTTCGTCCTCAAAAGAAAAGGAATGCAGCCGACGCTTGAAAAACTCTCAGTGAATGAAGAAGCAGCGGTATTTCATGTGAGGTGGAAGAGTTCGATTGATCCAAACCCTTCTATCGAGCTTTATAAAGAATATGAAGGTTTTAAACAAAAGCAGTATTTCTATCAAAGCAGACTTCCGATTAAACGGATCGAGGAAAATGAAATCGTCGCTGAGATGAAGATCAGCGAATTGATTACGACTTTGAATGCGGATCGAAATGAAGTGATCAAACCTTATTTAGCATATGAATATGAGGGGAAAAAGCAGCTGGAGCCATTAGAACTAGTAGCGCCTGTTGATGAGAAGTTTCAGATAGAAGATAAGGAAATCGAATTTATAGGAAAAGATGAAATGATCATTAAGGTAAAACAAAACGTGTTCTCTCCATATAAGATCGCGATTCTCGGTTCTTGTTATTCCAGATCGGCATTTAACTCAAGAAAGAGCTATTTCAATCCTGATTATAAATCCTATTTTGAAATTGTTTATACGAACTTTCAGCCTTCTCTTCTAAGCATCAATGGTGACCCGATTCCATTTGACGAAAAGGAATTTGTAGATCTAGAAGGATCTGACTTAACGAACGTGCAGCGGGAATATGAGAAAACAGCGTTTCAAGATCTACGCGATCACTCTTTCGATTACTTGATCATCGATTTCTTTGTGGATGCTACTCATGGAGCGATTCAACTTCAAGATGGACGGATGATTGGGTTGAATAGTGCGGTAAAACGGTCGAAACAATACAAAGATCATCTTGCCCACGCGACACAGCCAGTTTCGAACAAAGAAGAAGGATTTATTGAAAGATGGACAGAACAATGTGATGCTTTTATTGAAACGATTAAAACGATTCTTCCTGAAAGCAAAATTATCCTGAATACCGGGGGACTGATCGATCAGTTCTACGATAAAAAGGGGAACATTCAATCCTTTGTGAAGAAAGGCTATATTAGTAAAGAAGACTATCACCATTTTAACGAAATCTGGCAGTATCTAAATAACTATTTCATTCATGCAATGCCTGGAATTCGAGTGATTGATTTAAACAAACATGGGTTTATAGGCAACGAAAACCATCCTGTTAATGCAGGGCCACATCATTATGAGAGTGGGTATTATAAGGCATATATGAATGAGTTGTTGAAGGTGATTGTGAATCGTGGGGACGATTCTCGGTGATTCATGGTCTCATCTTCTACTGATTTAAAAAATGATCATTTCATTGACTGTGGCCCATTTAATCAAACGTTTGATTAAATGGGCCGATTTTCGTTTTTGTTACGAATCGTTGAATGTTGCTATAAGAGTGGGGGGTGAATTCTGCTCCAATCACCTATGGAGTGTGGCTTTTTATACATCTCTTTCAAAAACAACCATCTTTTAGAAACGATTCTTTGATAAAGAACAGGGGTGAAATGGAGGAGACTCAATCAGTCAGATTTGTTTCTTTTGACTATCCCACTCAATAAACATTCCATCAATGAAAAAGATAAAGTGATAAGATATAATGTACAGAAATGGATAGTATCCTGGAATTTATGGGAAAAGTAGGCGAGTAAACATGGAAATTACATTAGGCGTGATCGGACCTGAAGATTCGGTTACACATATTCTGAACGCTTCCGAATCTTTTTCAGACTTAAAGTTGCTTCCTTTTTATTATGAGAATCTAGAGGAAATCGATGTAATCATACAATCCAATCAATCGAACGTGGATCAATGGTTTTTCTCAGGTCAGGTTCCTTATACATATGCGTTTTCAAAACAGCTGGTGGACGAGTCGATTGCTTATTATCCTCCGCTATATGGGGCGAGCTTATTAGGGAAAGTCGTGGAATCTAACTTAGAGATGGAAAAAGTGTTAAAGAGAATCAGCCTGGATACGATTCAAGAAGAGGAGCTTGAGACGACGAAACGCTTCTTTTCTTTACAGAACTTAAAAATCTATTCTTATTCTTATCCGGATTTCCGTCCGACTGAGGAAATCGTGGACCATCATCGGAAGTTGTATGAGGAAGGGAAGACTGAAGTCGCCTTTACGTGCCTTCGTGGCGTATATGAGGCGTTGAAAAAATTAGGTATTCCCTGTTACCGGATTTATCCTTCCCAACTATCGATCTATTTTGCGCTCAAAATATTAAAGGAACGAGGGCAATCGTTTTGGTATCAGCGATCTCAGCTGGCGTTGTTGGCAGTGGAACTAATCCACCCTGATCAGGATGCTGACTTTTATTATTCCTATGAACAAAAGCATAAGGAACTCAATTTAAAAAGATTGCTGATCGAAGTGGCTGAACGAATCAACGGGTCGTTTGTCCAGATTGGGGACGGTTTGTATTTCATCTATACAACACGCGGTGAAATCGAGATTAAGCTGGACAAGAAAGATTTGTTTCACTTAATGGATACGGTCTATTCCCAGAGCAAACTAAAGCTTCGGATCGGCCTTGGTTATGGCACGACTGCTTTGCAAGCGGAAGAAAATGTACAAACGGCCTTTCGCAGCGCTAGGAAACATAAATCTCCAACAATCGTGTTAGTTGATGAAAATAAGGAGCTAACAGAGTTTACTTCCGACGAAGAATCGATTACGTATCACTCGAAAAGCTGGATTAATGATGAGTGGACCGAGAAATTGAGGAAGGCGAATATTTCTCCAGCATCAGTAGCGAAAATCCAGGCACTGTCTAACTTTTATAAAAAAAATGAAGTGAATTCACAGGAAGTGGCAGGCTGGCTTGAAAGCTCGGAACGAAATGCCAGACGAGTATTAGCAGAACTAGAATTAATGGGGCTAGCTTCTAGTATGACGGTTCAGGTGAGCGGTTCAAAAGGAAGACCAAGGAAAGCTTATAAGCTGCTGTTGAATGAGCGGCAATTGAAAAGTTAGCAATTGCTAGCTGTGTGGTATGAATTCTTGAATAAAGCCCAATGAAAAGTAGCGTTTGCCATTTAGTGGTGAACGCTACTTTTGTTTGTAAGAAAAAACACCAAAAAGGATTTGAATTTTCTAATTACTCATGTATAATGCTAATTAAGGAAATGAAAAGGAAAGTTTCCAAAAATGAATTTAATAATGATTCCGAAAGAAGTGGTGGGCTTTTGAACTCGTTTATCAATTCCCATCAACATAACGGACCCAATCGAACAAATAAACATAGCGCAAGCAAGAAATGATAATGACATACAAAGACGATACGAGGAGTGACTTTTCGATGAGCAGTAGTTTCGTGAAAGAGTTGACTCCCCAATTGATCGAGTGGAGGCGCACTTTCCATGCGCTCCCTGAATTGGGGTTTATGGAATATATGACAACATACAGAATCGGAAAAGAATTAGAAGGTATGGGGTTCACCCTTCATGTTGGCAAGGATGCGCTTGAACAGGATTCTCGGCTTGGTTTACCAAAAGAAGATGATCTCGCAGCACATGAAGAAAAAGCTCTCAACTGGGGTGTCGAAAAGGAATGGCTAGAGAAAATGCGAGGCGGAAATACCGGACTCGTGGCGACATGGGATACGGGTAAACAGGGAGATCATGTTGGCTTTCGGTTTGATATTGATGCGTTGCCGATTAATGAATGTAAAGAGGAGTCGCATCTTCCTTCAAAGAATGGCTTTGTTTCTGGAGAAGAGAACGTGATGCATGCATGTGCTCATGATGGCCATACCACGATCGGCCTAGGTTTAGCGAAATTTATTGCGTCTCATCATGATGAGTTGAAAGGACGATTCACTCTTTTGTTCCAACCTGCTGAAGAGGGTGGCAGAGGAGCCAGGCCGATGAGGGATAGAGGATGGCTTGATGATGTCGATGCTTTCTATTCAGGACACATCGGGATCAATTCAATGAATGTTGGTACGATCGCTGCCACGACGAAGGGGTTTCTTGCTTCCACCAAATTTGATATTACCTTTAAAGGTGTTTCCTCGCACGCTGGGATGCATCCGGAACTAGGTAAAAATGCCTTGTTGGCCGCAACGACAACTGCCAATAATCTCTATGGAATTCCGCGCCACCATGACGGCGTCTCTAGAGTGAATGTCGGGAAACTGACCGCTGGAAGCGCGCGAAATATTATCCCGGAAGACAGCTTTATGGAGATTGAGTTGCGGGGTGATACCGAGGAGATCAGTGATTATATGGCTGAGAAAGCAACTCGAATCATCAAAGCGGCAGCAGAGATGCATGATGTTACGTATACGATTGAACCAGTAGGTGTGACCGAGGTCGTTGTCTGTGATGAAGAACTGATTCCTAAGATTACAGAATGGTGTGGATCAAGTGAATTCGTGAAAGAGGTTCTGCCTGATGCGCCTGTTTCCGGATCGGAGGACGCCAGCCTGATGATGAACCGGGTTCAAGAGCATGGCGGGAAAGCAACCTATATGCTGTTTGGAACGAAGCTCGATTACCCGCATCATCATCCGCAGTTCGATTACGAGGAAGAAGTGTTAGCGGTTGCGGTCGAGACGTTTATTAGTATTCTAAAAGGTGGTTCGGGGGATGTCTGATTTGCGATCGTGGCTTGAGCAACGGTTGCTTGACCTAAATCATACCGAAACGATGGATCAGCCTTATGGATTTACTCGTCTGAGTTTTACAAAGCAAGAAAGAGAGGCAATGAACCAGTTCGTTGCTATAGCAGAAGAGCTTGGCCTCTACACTTATGAAGATCAAGCGGGGAACCAGTGGGCGGTTTGGCAAGTGAATGATGATTTGCCAACCGTTGCGGTCGGTTCTCATCTTGATACGGTCTCGAACGGCGGAGGATATGACGGGGTTGCCGGAGTGCTGAGTGGACTGGCAGCGGTTAAGGATCTTAAGGACAACGGATTTCAACCAGCTAGGAACATTGCTGTCATTTGCTTTGTATCAGAGGAATCAGCCAGATTTGGCGTTTCTACTATTGGAAGTAAGGCGATCACAGGGAAACTGGATAAAGAAGAAACCGGCCGGGTCACGGATCGAAATGGCGTAACAATCAAAGAGGCAGTTAAGGAATTCGGCGTGAACTGGGACACAATTGAAGAGGCGGAGATTCCGTTTGAGACGCTGGCCTCTTTTCTTGAGCTCCATATCGAACAAGGGACTCAAGTACAGGAGCATTATGCGGATGTTGGTATCGTGAATGGAGTGGCATGCCCAGTCAGGCTTCAAGTGAATGTGAAGGGAATGGCGAACCACACGGGCACAACACCGATGCATAACCGTCAGGATGCATTGGTCGCCATTTCGCCACTTGTTCAATTCGTAAGCGATAGGGCTACCGAAATCAGTAAGACGAGCCAGCAACCACTTGTCGCAACAGTTAGCACGATTGACCTAAAGCCTAATGTTATGAACGTAATTCCGGGGGAAGTCGAACTCGGTATCGATATTCGGAGCGTAGATGATGGACTGAAGCGAGAATTCGCGGAAGAAATCAAGGCGTATTGCCGTAGCGTGGCTACAAAAAATCAAATCAACATCATCGTTTCGACGCTAGTCGATAATGATTCCGTTTTACTTGATCACGAGATGCAGCAACAGCTTGCTGACGTTTGCGATGAGCTCAGTCTAGAAAAACTTATGATGAACAGCGGTGCTGGACACGATGTGATGAACATGGCAGCTAAATGGCCGTCCGGGTTGATTTTCATCCCTTGCAAAGACGGGATTTCCCATCATCCGGATGAGTTTGCTTCTATTGAGGACATCGCAAAGGGTGTTCGGGTGATAAGCCGCTATATAGAAAAGGCGACTGCAACATAATTAATGTCATGAAGAGGGGTGACTTCTCGCTTTTAATAGGGGGAAGCCTACCTATAATTTTTCGAATGTTTCGAATGGAGGGAATTGAATGTCAACGAACATTGCAAAGACTTATCTAGGAGAAAACAAAGAACGTTTCGAGAGGATAAGCGAGTATATCTACCGTCATCCAGAAACGAGATTTGAAGAATATTCATCTGCTGAATTCTTGGCCACAGAGTGTGAAAAAGCTGGGTTTCAGGTTGAGCGGAATGCAGGGAATATCGAAACGGCATTTGTCGCTTCCTATGGTAGCGGCTCACCTGTTATCGGGTTCCTTGGAGAATTCGATGCTCTGTCTGGTTTAGGGCAGGAACCAAATCAAAGTTCCTATGAGCCAACAGAGAAAAACGTCGGTCATGGATGCGGTCATAACCTGCTTGGAACGGGTGCTTTTGCGGCAGCCTGCGCAACTAAAAAGTATTTAGAAGAAAACAAGTTGTCAGGTACTGTGAAGTTTTTCGGTTGTCCTGGTGAAGAAGGTGGATCTGGAAAGACTTTCATGGTTAGAGAAGGTGTTTTTGATGGCGTAGATGTCGCCCTCACCTGGCATCCATCACCAGCAAATAGCATTATGAGCCTTTCAAGTCTAGCAAACTATCAGGTTTATTTTAGATTCAAAGGATTGTCTTCTCATGCAGCAAACTCACCACATCTAGGACGAAGCGCCCTCGATGCGGTCGAGCTCATGAATGTAGGGGTGAACTATCTTCGGGAGCATGTTATTCCTGAAGCGCGCCTGCACTATGCGGTCACGAATACTGGGGGAATTTCGCCGAATGTAGTTCAAGCCGACGCCGAGGTGCTTTACTTAATTCGGTCACCAAAGATCAACCAGGTGGATGACATTTACAAGCGTGTTTGCAAGATAGCTGAAGGTGCGGCGCTGATGACGGAAACAGAGCTGACGATTGAGTTTGATAAAGCATGTTCGAATTATATTCCAAACCGAAGCTTAGAAAAGATCTTGCATGAAAACCTGCAGGAGGCCGGGATCGATAAGGCAGATGAGGAAGAAGTTAATTTTGCCGAAAAACTCTGGTCAACTCTATCAGAGGGTGAAAAAGAAAGCTACCTAGGTCTTCTAAAAGGATTCGGCTATAAGGGTGATGGTAGTGAGTTTGAAGGCAAATACCTAGCTGAAACCATATCGCCATATGAGCCAAGTCAGGACATTCTTCCAGGATCAACGGATGTATCCGATGTGAGTTGGGTCGTCCCAACCGCCCAGTTGACTGCCTCAACTTCGGCGCTTGGAACGCCGTTACACACATGGCAAATGACAACGCAGGGCATCAGCAGCTACGCACATAAAGGAATGCTGCGAGCAGCAGAAGCGATGTCGCAAACGGCTGTCAGACTACTAGAAAACGAGAAAGACCTGGAAGCTATTAAACAGGAATTCAGTGCTTTTCGAAAAGCCAATCCTTATACATGCCCAATTCCTGAGGAAGTTTCGCCTTCAAAATTAAAGTAGAGCTAAGATCACACAAACTAGAGCAAAGTGAGGGAGACGATGGAGAATACGAAAAAGAAAACCGGAGTGGCTCAGAAATTCCTTAACGGGATTGAACGAGTAGGGAACAAACTTCCGGATCCATTTATTTTATTTGTAGGTTTGGCAGTCTTTGTCATTATCGTATCAGCTATCTTTCATATGTTTGGCGCCACCGTTACCCATCCGGGTACAGGCGAAGAGCTACAGGTTAAAAGCCTGGCATCCGGTGAGGGTCTGCAGTATATCTTAACGTCCATGCTCGATAACTTTACAGGATTTGCGCCACTCGGTCTGGTACTAGCAATGATGCTTGGTATCGGACTAGCGGAAAAAGTAGGGATGCTTGATTACGCGATTAAGAAAACGATTTTAAAATCACCACCAGCGTTGATCACGTACACGGTCGTGTTTGTTGGTATCATGGGTAACATCGCATCAGATGCGGCGATGGTTCTTGTGCCACCATTAGCAGCCATGGTGTTCTATAAAGTGGGTCGTAATCCGATTGCTGGTCTAGCAGCGGGATACGCAGCTGCCGGAGCTGGTTTTACAGCGAACCTTTTGATCGCTGGAACCGACGCATTACTAGCAGGTATTACGACGGAAGCCGCTCAAATCATCGATGAAAGTTTTGTCGTTACACCAGTCGATAACTGGTACTTCAATATCGTATCTGTCTTTGTTCTAACACTTGTCGGAGGTCTCGTAACAAACAAATTCGTCGAACCAAGGCTGGGCAAATACAAAGGAGAAGAGGTCGAAGGAGCTGTTGAGGAAGAACATCCAAAAGCAGGCAAAGCTTTTCGGAATTCGATCCTTGTTGGGCTAATCTATTGGGCTCTTGTTCTAGTCGTTATCTTCCTACCAGATAGTCCGTTGCGCAATGATGAAGGCGGGATCGTCCCATCTCCATTCCTTGATGGTATTGTTCCGATTATCCTTTTCTTCTTTATCGCGATCGGTACAACTTACGGGATTACCGTTCAGAAAATTAAGTCTAGTAAAGACATAGGGAAATACATGGCAGAGTCCATGAAAGATATGTCGAGTTACATTGTCCTGATCTTTGCCATCTCACAGTTCATCTCATATTTCAGCTGGTCAAATATTGCCACATGGGTTGCGGTCAATGGAGCTGAACTTTTGAAAGATCTTAGTTTCACTGGTATCGAACTCATTATTGCTTACATTATTTTCACCGCATTAATGAACTTCCTGATCACTTCAGGTTCAGCAAAATGGGCGCTCGAAGCACCTGTTTTCGTACCGATGTTCATGCAGCTTGGGTATCATCCTGCATTTACACAGGTGGCGTACCGGGTTGCTGATTCATCAACTAATATTGTGACACCACTGATGCCGTACATGGTTATCACGCTGTCCTTCATGCAGAAGTACGATAAGAAAGCGGGTATCGGAACGTTCATTTCCTTGATGCTCCCTTACTCGATCTGTTTCTTATTAACATGGATCGTGTTGATCCTTATCTTCGTATTCTTAGGAATTCCGTTTGGTCCTGGCATCCATCCATATCTGTAATTAATAAAGGAGTGACGAGATGGTAAGCAATCTGGAAAAGAAGTTAGTTGATTGGAGACGAGACTTTCATCGTTATCCGGAACCGGGTTTCCTTGAAATGAGGACAGCTTCTATCGTTGCATCGACCTTAAATGAACTGGGCTTTAAGCTGGAAATGGGAAAGCAGGTTATGTCGCCAGCGTATTGCATGGGGAAGCCTGGAGAAGATGAGACAAAAGCACATTATGAATGGGCTCTGGAAAATGGAGCGAATTACGCGTATATTGAACATTTTTCAGAAGGGTATACAGGAATTGTCGCCACGATGGATACAAACAAAGAAGGTCCGACGATCGCCTTCCGAGTCGATATGGATGCACTGGAAATCAATGAATCTGAGGAAGACAGCCATACTCCGATGAAGGAAGGATTCAGATCAACCCTTCCTTATAACATGCATGCCTGTGGTCATGATGCTCATACTGCGATTGGCCTTGGTCTTGCCACATTGATTGCGGAAAAGAAGTCTAGCCTGAATGGAAAAATCAAATTGATCTTCCAGCCGGCAGAAGAGGGCACTCGTGGTGCTCGATCGATGGTCGAAGCGAACGTGGTCGAGGATGTCGATTACTTCATTGCGACCCATATTGGGACAGGTGTTCCGCATACCCATTTTGTCGCATCAAACAATGGCTTCCTGGCAACCTCGAAACTCGATGTCACGTTCAAAGGAGTCGCTTCGCATGCTGGTGGAAAGCCTGAAGAAGGGAAAAACGCTCTCCTAGCAGCTGCCTCAGCAGCATTAAATATTTATGCGGTTCCCCGTCATTCAGAAGGCTCTACCCGACTTAACGTTGGTGAATTGCACGCTGGAACGGGCCGTAACATCATTGCGGATCAGGCTTTTCTTAAAGTGGAGACAAGAGGTGAGACTACTGACATCAATGAGTACGTAAAAAGTCAGGTGGAAGCCGTTATCGCAGGATCTGCTCAAATGTACGGAGTAGACTACCAGATAAAGACAGTAGGGGAAGGCATAAGTGCACATGGTTCGAACGAATTGGCAGAGGTATTGCAGAAATGTGCTGATGAATCTTCTGCTATTCAGGCAAGCATACTTGAAGAAAATTCCCCTGCTGGTTCCGAAGATGCCACGTTCTTCATGGAACGCGTTCACCAGAACGGTGGACAAGCCACCTACTGCATCTTCGGAACAGAGCTTGCTGCCGGTCATCATAATGAAAAGTTTGATATTAATGAAGAAACGCTGATGACAGCGGTTCATGTGTTGTTTGATGCGATTGGGGAATTGAAGTAGGAGATTCCTACGAGATTACTAGAATAGATCCGGTCATCGTTTTGGTTAGAATAAAGAAAATAAACAGTCCGCATAATCAAACATTTGATTATGCGGACTGTTTATTTATTTGTATACATATTGGAAAATTGTTTAATAAAGAGAAGTAAGAATTGGTGGTCTCGAACCGTCCAAATGATTCAAGACATTTGGCTAATATAACTAGGTTATAAAACAATTAGGAACACATTCTTAATCAAGGCGATTTAAAGGACTTGCGATGCTATTTGTTCAAGACCTCGATAAAAATGAGGAAACCGAGATCATTCAACCTCATCTTGATGATTGTTTAATTTAGTTTTCCATGCCTCAAACCCATCCCGTTCCACCGACAATCTCTCCATAATCGTTTGCCACGCTTCCACTTGTTCAGGTTTTAGCTCGTTGAAAATGGAAGAGAGCTGCTGTTTTTGCGTATTGCTCAGCTTTTCCTCTAACTGTGTACCTTCTTCAGTAAGGTTAAGCTTCTTTACACGGCGATCGTGTTCTGCTTCTGACGTTATGACAAGGTTTTTTTCGATTAACGTTTTCATTGGTCGATGAAGCGCCTGTTTGCTTACTTCTAACAGAGATAATAACTCATTCACGCTAAGCCCTGGAAAGCGCGAAATGAAAAAAAGAATGCGGTGGTGTACACGTTGAATGCCGTATTCTTCAATCATTAGATCTGGTTCTTCTGTGAACGTTTTGTAGGCAAAGTAAAACATCGCTAGTATTTCGTTCATTTGTTCGTTCGTTTTTTCCTTCATCATTACCCCCTGAAACGTTGGAAATATTGGATTATTTGTATGTACTAGTATACCACTGAGCTCTTTGCGTCACCAATAATGAGTCAATGTAATTGACCTATATGAAAGTTATTTGATACTCTTTAATTAAGTCAATATGGTTGACGTTATAAAAGGAGTGTCTAATCATGCAACAAACCTATACAGTAGGAAATTATTTATTAGATCGTTTATCTGAATTAGGAATTCGCCACATGTTTGGCGTCCCTGGAGATTATAATCTAGCATTTCTTGATACGGTTCTTGAGGATGGAAAAATGGAGTGGATCGGAAATGCGAATGAACTGAATGCGGCTTATGCTGCGGATGGATATGCAAGAATGAATGGTGCTGGTGCACTTGTGACAACGTTTGGCGTTGGAGAACTCAGTGCAGTGAACGGAATTGCTGGCGCATACGCTGAGCGCGTGCCGGTAGTGAAAATCACAGGCACGCCAACAACTGCTGTGATGAATAAAGGATCACTTGTTCACCATACGCTTGGTGATGGGAAATTCGATCGCTTTGCGAGAATGTATGAAGAAGTAACAGTAGCGCAAACGACGTTAACGGAAGAGAATGCGGCACAGGAAATCGACCGCGTTCTGCAAAAATGCTGGATGGAAAAGCGTCCTGTACACATGAATCTACCAATTGATGTGTATAACAAGCCGGTTAACCGACCAGCTTCACCGTTGAATTTATCGTTTGAAGGAAACGCTGAAGTATTGGATGAAATGGTAAATGAGATTGCTAGAGAAGCAAACGAGGCGACTCAGCCAGTCATTTTAGCTGATTATGAAGTGGATCGTTTCGGAGCGCGTGAGGCGTTGCTCCATTTTGCAGAAAAAACAGGTTATCCCGTTGCGACGTTAAGCATGGGAAAAGGGGTTTTCCCAGAATCTCATCCTCAATTTATCGGCGTTTATAATGGCGAACTGAGCGCTCCAGAGGTACAAAAACGAGTAGACGAAGCCGATGTTATTTTTCAAATTGGCGTAAAGCTTAGTGACTCGATTACGGGTGGTTTCTCTCAACAATTTACGGAGGAACAGGTTGTCGAGATTAATCCTTACGGAGTGAAGCGGAAAGAAGCAAAATATGCTCCGATTTCGATGATTCAGGCGATGGATGAACTAGCTGCTCGTCTGGACCGGTACGAGGGAGAGAAGGAGCAAACGCAAACTGAAGAGAAGCAGGTTTCTTCAAGTTCAAATGAAATCACGCAGAAATGGTTTTACGAGCGAATGGCTACATTTTTGAAGAAAAATGATGTGCTTCTAGCAGAGCAAGGAACGTCTTTCTTTGGTGCGGCGAATATGCCATTACCTGAAGGAGCGCGTTTTATCGGGCAACCGCTATGGGGTTCGATTGGTTACACGTTACCTGCTTTACTTGGCTCACAGCTCGCAGACACTGAGCGACGAAATCTGTTATTTATCGGTGATGGATCCTTCCAACTGACAGCGCAGGAACTATCGACGATCATGCGTCATCGCTTAAAACCGATCATTTTCCTCATTAATAATGATGGCTATACCGTTGAGCGTGCGATTCATGGACCTGAGCAAGTTTATAACGATATTGCCACTTGGGATTATCAAAAACTTCCGCATGCGTTTGGATCTGAGGAGCACTTCACGACATATAAAGCAGAGACAGAGGAAGAGCTTGATCAGGTGCTAGCTAGTGCTGGTTCAGAGAATGATAAGCTTTGCTTCATTGAAGTTGTCATGCATCGTGATGATACACCTGAGTTACTATCAAAGTTAACGAAGAAATTTGCAGCGCAGAATAATTGAGAAGTACTTTTACGATTGGCCGAATCACGAGATTATTCTCGTGATTCTTATTTTTTTTTTTTCTTTTTTTTTTTTTTTTTCTTTTTATTTTCTCTTTTTTTCTTTCATCTTCTTTTCTATTTTTTTTTTTGGTGCTAATCATACTCTTTATTATATACCTTATTTTTATTTTATCTAAGCAATTAAATTTGCAGAACTTTTCAGCTAGTTCTCCGTGACTAAAGTATATATATATATTATTATATATTTACACTTGCGTTCTTTATATAAAACGATATAATAGGTAATAGGTCTTATTAAAGAACATTTACTGTATATTTGTTCGTCATAAAGTACTATTATAAGTTCGTGAGAAAGCGTATCGCTATCTAGTCCTTTTATTTATTTCAAAAGGAAATAATAACTCTTTTTGTTCTTTATAAAGAACAAACAATCAAAAGTAAGGAGGACATACTGTTGAGCACTACATTTGATCATGGTTATCTTTTGAAATACCTATTGATTATACTTCTTTTAGGAAGCAATTTTGTTAGTTACCCATATTATACACAAGCTGCTAAGACTCAAGAGAACAAAGAAAGCATTAACGTACTCGTTGTATACTCCTCACCTGACGAAACTTTTAATGAAAATGATACGGTTATTAGATGTATTAATTGGTCACTTCACTACAAACATCACTTTTAAAAGTAGTAAAGAAGCTTTATAAAGGAAGACTTAGAAGGATGTAACTCATTTGTTCTACTACGGTGAAGAAATAGAAGATTTATCTGAAAGATACTAAGGCTATCACTTCAGAGCTTTTTCTGGAACTATTCATCGCGATTGGCTATAATTTTGAACAACTTGGCTCTTCATTTTCCTTATATAGATACAACAATAAAATACGAAAATATCAATGGATTATCTTTAGGAACAAAATGAAAAAAAATCGATAGTAGAATAGAATGATTCATAAATTTTGAGCCTTATAAAAGATTCTAAAATACTAATAAAAGGTTTCAATAATAATAATTCATTTCCTGTCATGGTACAAAACAATAACACTTATTATTTTGCATCGCATAATATTGACTATTCTATTTTTTCAATTTATTTATCCGAAATGCTTCACGAGGTTTTTCAAATTTCTCATGAAAATTCACATCCAGGTTATATTCGTTTAGAAGATATACATCCTCTTGTAGATCCTGAGATGCTTCAGAGTATTGCTGAAATATTAAATGATAAAAAAATTCCTTATATGATAGCGGTGATCCCAGTTTACCGAAATCCGGAAACAGGTGAAGAAGAGCATTTTTCTGATTCTCCAAAGTTACTAAAGGTTTTGAAATATATGCAGAACCATGGAGGATCTATTATTTTGCATGGATATTCCCATCAATATAGAAATCGAGAAACAGGAGAAGGATTTGAATTTTGGGATGTTCAAAATAATATGCCCATTTCTTGTCCAGCGCATGGATAAAACTAGTAAAAAAGACTAAGGATGATTTTAGTTCAAAAGATGGATATGAAGAATATTTAGGAAAGATTAAGAGAATTTGAGACAAATTATATAAAGACGAAAATTAATAAAGGTATTAACGAATTAGTTAGTTTTGGATTATATCCTGTAGCCTTTGAAGCTCCTCATTATACTATGTCATTAAATGGCTATAAAGTAGTGTCTGAATATTTTTCGACCTATGTAGGTCAGGTTCAGGTAAGTGATAAAGATTGGAAAATTATGCGTACATCCCCTTTTCTAACTAATCCTACATTTTTGAATGGAATGACTCTTCTTCCCGAAACAATTGGTTATGTAGATCCAAATGATTCGCAAGCTATAGAAAAGATGATGGAAGCTGCACAAAATCAACTGGTTGTAAGAGATGGTTTTATTTCAGGCTTTTATCATCCTTATTTAGGCGTTGATAAATTTGAAAAATTGATTAAATGAACTAGAAAAAATACAAAATATTTCTTGGATTGATTTAAAGAACCAAAATACTTCAACTAAATCAGATAATATTTCAATTCAATCATTTCGAGATTACAGATATACAAGTTAATTTAGATTACTTAGGAATGGTAGAATCTTCGCCAGAGTACTACGAACCCTTAGTGCAAAAAATTATCAATGTTTTCATGTGGATATTTGCTATTTTAGCAGGCACCATGACGCTCCTTTTTATCATATATATATTTCTTCTTAAAAATCGTAAATCAGGGGGGAGATATGATGTTACCTAACTTATTGTTTAATACTGCTTTATTTCTAATTTGGTTCATGCTCCTCTATCATATGTTTCTGATGCAGGGGGGATTCCTACATGCCTTGAAATATCGAAAAACTGTTGAAGAATGGGAAGGAAAAAACAAAGAACTACCAACAGTTAGTATTCTTATTCCAGCACATAATGAAGAGATGGTTATTAAAGATACGATTAATGCCATGATCAACCTCAACTACCCTAAAGACAAATTAGAAGTAATCATTATTAATGATAATTCTTCTGATGGGACAGGCGTCATTGCTGACAAATATGCCAAAGAACATTCCTTCTTAAAGGTTTTACACACGAAGCCTCCTCATGCAGGTAAGGGGAAATCTGGGGCGCTGAATCAAGGACTTAAATTATCAAAAGGCAAATTCATCGTTGTATATGATGCTGATAACACACCAGAGCAAGATGCTGTCTATCATCTTGCTATGGGATTGCAAAATGATGCTAAAGCAGGTGCTGTAGTAGGGAAGTTTCGAGTTATTAATGGTGCTAAGAACTTGCTTACAAATTTCATCAATATTGAAACCATTACATTTCAATGGTTAGCCCAGGCTGGTAGATGGTATTGGTTTAAGCTATCAACAATTCCGGGTACAAATTTTGCAATTAGAAGATCGATACTAGAAAAACTAGGTGGATGGGACGAAAAAGCCTTATCAGAGGATACTGAGCTTAGCATTCGAGTTTATAATCTTGGCTATCATATCAGGTTCTTTCCTGCTGCAATAACTTGGGAACAAGAACCCGAAACATGGAAGGTCTGGTGGAAACAAAGAACGAGGTGGGCAAGGGGAAATCAGTATGTAATCGGAAAGTATCTTCTTCGTTTCTTTAAATTAAAAAACAAAAAAGTATTTTTTTATTTCAATTATTTTTTGTTTACTTACCTTCTCTTTCTATGCGGAGTATTGGTATCCGATAGCCTTTTGATCTTAAACTTGTTTACGGATTTGAATTTGTCGGTTAGTCCAGTTTCGACAGCATTGTTAATCCTAGCCATTCTTCTCTACATCACAGAAGTTTTGCTTGCCTTAAGTATCGAAAAACAACAGCTGAATTTGAAGAACATCTTGATCGTAGCATTAATGTATTTTACGTATTCTCAGATATGGATCATACTTGTTGTCCATTCGTTATATCTAGAATTAAAAAGAATCCTATTTAAACAAGAAATCAAATGGT
Organism: uncultured Bacillaceae bacterium; assembly: GCA_963805895.1. Lineage (GTDB taxonomy): Bacteria > Bacillota > Bacilli > Bacillales > Guptibacillaceae > Guptibacillus. The sequence continues at coordinate 14,308 of CAWDWH010000006.1, read as the reverse complement.
ATAAAACGGAACGATACAAAAAGTCTGCTTAATGAATATTAGATATTAAACATAGAGATGGGGGAACTGACAATGAAAATAGCTGTGATTTTTGGTACTAGGCCAGAAGGAATAAAAATGGCACCTCTAGTGAAACAACTCAAGCAGGATGCTGATATGGATTGTGTGTTCATCAATACAGCCCAACACCGTGAAATGCTGGATCAGGTATTAGAGCTTTTTTCCATTCAGCCTGACTATGATTTAAATATTATGAAAAAAGGGCAAACGATAGAAGGAGTTTACCTCAGATATCATTCTTAACCTATCTTCTATCCTTGAGAGCGAAATGCCTGATCTTGTGTTAGTACATGGAGATACGACAACGACGTTTGCGGCAAGTTACGCATCATTCTTAAAGAAGATCCCTGTTGGGCACGTGGAAGCTGGACTTAGAACCTATCAACATTATTCACCTTTCCCAGAAGAACTCAATAGACAGTTAGTTAGTCGATTAGCAACCTATCATTTTGCCGTAACGGAACGCAATAAAGAAAATCTGCTACAAGAAAATATTCGTGAGGATCATATTACTGTAGTCGGAAATACAGTTATTGATGCTCTTCTGGATGTATCAACTAGAAAGTATCAATACCCTGAACCAATTAGAAGCATTGTTCAAGACGATAAGAAAATCATTCTCCTGACTACCCATAGAAGAGAAAATATTGAACAGCTAAGTGAGGTGTTCGATGCTATTAACCTCATTCTGTTAAATAATCGAAATACTCAGGTGGTCTTTCCTGTTCATAAGAATCCTGTTATACGTGAGAAAGTAGATGCGGCATTTACGTGTAAAGTGCTTGTACGTCTTATTGAACCTTTAGATTATGAAAGTTTCGTGCATGTGATGAAAGCATCTTATCTCATTATTACTGATTCAGGAGGCATACAAGAAGAAGCGCCTGCGCTCGGTAAGCCTGTTCTTGTAGCCAGAGATACCACTGAAAGACCAGAGGGTGTTGAGGCAGGAACATTGAGACTAGTTGGCACAGTAACTAATAGAATAGTTGAAGAGTGTGATCGATTAATTAATTCAACAGAAGAGTATGAAAAGATGAAGAAAATAACCAATCCATATGGCGATGGACATACTGTAGAAAAAATTATCGATTATATCAAAGCTCGTTTTCATATACCGGTGAAAGTGGAATCTTTGTAGCATCTTTTCAAATGAAAAGAACAACATCAGCTGATACGATGCTGAAATTTAGAAATCTTAGTGGAACGAGAATCCTATTGCTTATCTTGATCATCGGAATCATTAGTCTATTATGTTTTCTCTATGTTATTGAAAGAAGTGAAACGAAAATGAATTCGATAAACCCTACTGAAAATTTTATAGTAAATAATATGGTAAATCATAACGGTACCTTTGCAACTTATCTTAAGGAAAACGATGAGCTAGATAGCGATCTTGTTAAAGGAAAAGAATCGATATCTGAATCGCTAGGGCTGTGGCTGCAATATACAGTCAAAAAAAAAGATGAAGAATTATTCCGTCAGGGCTACCTTCAACTAGAAGGGAACTTTATGAATGATGAGGGACTAATTTATTGGAAACTAGATCCTAGTGGAAGAAACTTGTTACGACCATTGCTTCAGTCTAGGATTTATGTATGATCGATGCATTATGTGAAGCGGGAGAATTATGGAAAGAAGAGGGATATGAAGAAACTGCCACAACAATTAGTCAATACCTCCTAGAACACAATAGAAACGAAGAGCTGTTAGTCGATTATTATGACGAAACCTATCAATTAAATTCAAAGATGTTAACACTCTCCTATATTAATACATCTGCGTTAGAGGAGATGAAAAAGCGTCATTTAGTAGACGCTAAACTGTACGAGAATATGATGAAGACATTAAATGAAATTCCTTCGCAGAATGGTTTCTATGCAAAGTCATACGATGTAGTAAATAAAAAATATTTATTCGATGATCAAATAAATATGATTGATCAGATGATCATAGCCCTTCATCAAGCTGAAGTCTGTATGAAAACAGATTCCTTTTATCTGTTCTTGAAGAATCAGTTCTTAGAGAATGTTGTTATTTATGGCAGATATACGCGGAAACACATATGCCTTCTGTAACCTATAATCACTTTTGTAAATGGTTGTACGTCGTCGTATTGATTAGAAATTGGGGATGAGGATTTTGCTGAATCTTTGTATAGGAGAATGATTGCATTTCGCTAAAAGAATAAAAATAACCAATTTTATGTGGGATATTCAATTAATTCTAAAGGTGACACTCATATTTTTGACAACCTTGTTCCTTTACTAGCAGAGTAAACTTTAGTTAATCAAGGAATACTATATAGATATAATACATATTAAATCTTATTATAAATAGCTTTAATATTATTATTACTCATTTTTAGATTTTTTTAGTATAATCACTAAACCTTCACTTTTCTCCCCTTATATCTTTCAAAATGCTTGTGTTCATTCTATATTTCTCTTTCATGAACGTCTCTAAGTAAAAATAGACTAACAGTAAGAGCTTTTGAGTGATGGGGGGATTGCATGGCGATCCATACAGTAGTGGTGGGGGATAATTTATGGCGAATTTCAATGGCTTATGGGGTTCCGATTTCGATATTAAAGAATGTGAACGGTCTTATCTCTAATCGACTTGTTCCTGGATTGCATCTGTATATCCCAGATCAGGAAATGCCCGAAAGGTTTTATCAGATTCAGCCAGGGGATACGTTTTGGAAGCTATCTCAACAATTTAGGACCTCGATACAAGCTATTATGACAGCGAATCCAGCGATCAATCCGAATGCAATTCCAGTTGGACTTCGCATTCGCATTCCTACTTTAGAGAAGTATCCGATGCAAACACTTGTCTTTTTTGATGCGTTAGCGGGCACACCTTACGTAGATACCCTCAACAATATCGCAGGATCGATCACGTATTTAGCGGTCTTTACCTATTCCTTCACGCCTGAAGGGAAGCTCCTTTTGATAAACGATGATGCTATTTTACAACAAGCAAAAGCGTTAAACATTAAACCCTTACTTGTCATTAGTAATTATGCAGGAAGAATGTTTAGTCCGGAGTTAGCGAATGTTGTTCTTGAAAATAAGGAGAGAAGAGCGACACTCGTGCAGAATCTTGTTGGAAGAGTAAACGAAAAAGGCTATGCAGGGGTTAGTATTGATTTCGAATTCGTTCCACCTGAAAGAAGAAAGGACTTCACTTCCTTTTTACAAGAATTAAAGAAAGGACTTGGCAGCCTGACGCTTCAGCTTAATGCGCATGCGAAAAGCAGCGACATGCCGACAAATCGCCTGGTCGGTTTTCTAGATTATAAGGCTGCTGGTGAGATCGTTGACATCGTTTCGATCATGACCATCGACTACGGATATGCGATTGGACCACCGGATCCCATTGCGCCCGTTTGGTGGGTCGAACAGATCTTGATGTATGCCACTGGACAGATTAACAGGCGTAAGATCATGATGGCGATGAGTTTGTATGGGTATGACTGGGCGCTGCCAAAACTGATAGATGCCGAAATGCTTTCAGTTCAAAATGCTCAGAACCGCGCGATCAATGCATGGATTCCTATTCAGTACAATCAGGTTGCACAAGCTCCTACTTATCGTTATAACGTCATCAATTCGGAACATATCGTCTGGTTTGAAGACATTCAAAGCATTACGGCGAAATACAAACAAATGCAAGCTTATAACCTGCTTGGAACGACTTACTGGCGATTACGTTTTCAATTTCCACAAAATTGGGCGTATGTGGAGAAGAATATGATTGTACTGAAATAGGTGGTGACAGGCACCACCCGCTTTTTGGCCTATTTTGTCGAAATTGAACTGAATGCCTCTTAAACAAACGTTTGTTTAAGAGGCATTCAGTGTTATGAAGAAGGTTCATATCTGGCATTCTGTTAGAATCGCTTAGTATTCTTTCTGAATGATCGCCACGTTTTTCTTATGACTCTCTTTTGTGAAATCAGAAGGAAACGGCATCATGTTCTCCAGTTTAGTAATTTCTTCTTCATCCGATTGTTGAACAGCTTGGATCAGTCGATCTAAGTACTGTTGCGAGTGATTGATTCTTCGATGCATATCATTCTGTTCTTCTGTCACCTTGCCATGGCCGGGTACAAGAACATTTACATCGTGTGAGGAGAGAATCTTCTCCGCTTTTTGTAGTGTTTGTTGGTAATTTACCGCGCTATCATTAATAAATGGAAGTTCGAAGTCAGAGAGGTAGTCTCCGGCAATCCATACGCCATGTGGTTCGATGATCGTAAATAATCCATCATGTGTGTGTCCGGGAGAAAGATAGAATGTGAAAGTCACATCACCGATTTGACATTGCTGGCCATCCTCTTCGATGACGATGTCGACCTCTGGAAACGTAATTGGATAAGGTCTTTCAATATAATTCGAACGATCGAAGTCTTTTGCTAGGTTCACCTTCTTGTCTTTGGCAGGGTGTTCTTTCAACCCGATACTGCCGATGACTTTCGCGTTTGGGAAAGCTTCATAACCAATAATGTGATCAAAATCTCCGTGTGTAAACAAAAGGTAGATTTCTTTGTTGTGTCCTATGGTATGTACATGCTGCTGAATTTCCTCAATTTCATGGGGAAGCCAGTTAGGATCGGTCACAAGAACAAAATCATTTCCCTCGAAAACGGTGCACGTTGTTTGTTGAAGGGCACTTTGGAATACTGTGAGTGAGTCTTTTTGAAATTGAATCATTGATCTTCTCCTTTAGTCCATTCATTTATGTAACGGGTGTTGTATGGTTTCTTTTGAATCAACTTGTTCAGAAGCTAACAGTGAACCCTGGAATACTAGCTTTATTATGTCATAGATCTTATGTAGAAAGCGGGAAGTTTGGGCAATACCTCAGTCAATTATTTTGTGAGAGTTAGTCCAATGTAAGGATCATGTCAGCCCTATTAATGTTTTGTAAAGATTAGCCATTCTCTCTTCTAAAAGAGATTTTCATCCTTATAATGGAGGTATCAATACAAACCATAACAGGATGTGAGCTCATGAAGAAAACGAGTCATGGTCAAAGTGAAATCTATTTTCTAAGTGCGATTACCTGTTTATTTATATTACTTGTTCAAGTGTCCGGTATGTTTAGCTTCAGTGAGGGACAGTTATTAACTGACATCACGCCACTTACATACCAGATCAGTCAATTAGGCATCGCGATGTTTGCGGTGATCATTGGATTATACTTGTTTAATCAACAGAGGATGAATGGGAAAGAGAAGCGATTCAATTCCTCAAGGTTCTTTAAATTGGCGCTACTTTTCGTCGTTTGGAGCATTTTCTATCTTGCGTTAACAAAAATGTTGACTGGCGGAGAAATCTTTACCGGTTGGGAAATAGGGCTTGCCGATGTTGCGATGGGAAATTCATTCTATCATCTGTATTTCGTATCGGCGGTTCTTCAGTTCCTTCTTATCTCTCCAGTACTGAAGCTTGTTCGTTCGAAAATGGGCTGGTCGCTTCTTTTGGTAGTGGCAGCCATTGTAAACTATACTTTCTTATCCTGGAACGAGTACAATTAGCACCATTCTAGAACAGCAAGGCTCCCTTACGAATTGGATTTTCTTCTTTATCTTTGGAGGCTTTCTAGCCTATCACTGGGAGAACGTTCAAAGGCTGGCGAAGAAACTCAATTGGCTTGGGTTTGTAACATTGATCGGTTTAATTGGGTTCACAGCATTTAGCTATCAGGGCAGTAGCTTATTGGCGCAGAGTGGATGGATGATGGTTGCGATCCCGCTTATGACGATTTCACTGCTAGCGATCTATGAATCCGTGAAGAAAGTGATTCTGCTTGATCTGTTCCTTGCTGCCATTGGCAAAAGTGCAGGGGGCATCTATCTTGTGTTTCCTTTAGTGATTGTGGTTTATTCGAACATCCTTCCGGAATCGATGTTCGGTGGTGAGTATTTCGTTCTTGTGTTCTCACTCGTACTTGGAACCTCCGTATTTGCTAGCCGAGTGATGGAGATGTTTCCAGTGAGGTATGAGGGAAAGAGATTTCGCGTGAGCGAGTCTTATATGATGAATCATAAAGAGCTGACAGTGAATTAGTGCCTGGCACCACCCGATAATTGTCATTATATGTCGAACAGGCTGACGATTGATTTCGTCAGCCTGTTTTTGCTTTTATCGTGTGAAGTTCGGTGTGATGACTGTGCGGTGGTCGTATACGCGTTTGGCTTTCCCTTCAGATCGAGGGATTGATTTGGGAGCCATCAAGCAGACTTCCACGGATATAAGCGCTTTCATTTTTAGGGTTTTTCCGATTCGCTCGATGAGCTCTTTAGCATTTGGGTGCATGAAATTCTGTTCAGGCAACGTCTCATAGAATTCTTCGCATACTTCAACGTGTAGCATGACGTGGTCGAGATGACCTTTTTTCTGTAAGTGGATTTGATAATGCGGCACGAGTTCTTCCAGGTTGCAAATGTAGCGTTCGACCTCAGAAGGAAAGACGTTGACGCCGCGGATAATCAGCATGTCATCGATTCGTCCTTTTATGCGACTCATCCTCGTGGTTGTTCTCCCACAGAGACATTTTTCTCTTGTGATAGATGCAATGTCACCTGTGCGATAACGAATGGTTGGCAGTGCTTCTTTTGTGAGGCTTGTGAAAACAAGTTCCCCATATTGACCATCATCGACTGGTTCGAGTGTATCAGGGTTGATGACTTCGACTAGAAAATGGTCGTCAGCGATGTGAAGCCCATCCTGACATTCCACGCATTCCATCGCAATACCTGGTCCCATCACTTCGCTTAATCCGTAAATATCGGTGGCCGTAAGTTGGAACATCTTCTCGATCTGATATCTCATTTCTTCTGACCATGGCTCAGCTCCTAGGATGGCGTGCTCTAATGAAGTAGCAGCAGGATCGATTCCGTTCTGAATCATTGTCTCCCCGATGTTTAAAAGGTAAGAAGGAGTGGCGCAAATGATTCTTGGCTTAAAGTCCTGGATGAGTGTGATTTGATTTGCTGTATTTCCACCTGAGATCGGGACTGTCGCACATCCGAGTTGTTCAGAACCAGCATGGAGACCAAGACCTCCTGTGAATAGTCCGTACCCGTATGCATTATGAAGGATATCTCCATTACGTCCTCCTGCCATGGAAATCGATCTTGCGACGATGTCTCCCCACTGTTGAATGTCGTTCTTTGTATAAGCGACAACGGTAGGTTTGCCACTCGTTCCAGATGATGCGTGGATACGAATGACATCTTCCATAGGGCAGGCGAGCATCTTGAAAGGATAGTTTTCTCTTAAGTGATGTTTTTTTGTGAAAGGAAGGCGTTTTAAATCGTCGAGTGATTGGATATCGTCAGGAGTTATATGTACGTTTTTAAAAGCTTCGTGATAGAAAGGGACATTGTGATAGGCGCGTGATACCGTGCGTTTCAAACCTTCTAATTGATAGGCATTCATCTTGGGGGTACTCCAGGTTTCTCTTTCTGAATAAATTGCCATACGGTTGCCTCCTTGTATGATACAAATTAAACGACTGAGAGATTAAGTGTCATATTAAAGGTACCTTTTTATGGAAGCGCGGTCAATGTTATTTTGGAAATTGTGTCTTTGGTTGTGGTGCCTCTTTGAGGTGCCTGGCACCACCCGGTTTATGGGTGAATTTGTCGGATGATGGAAAGCTGGGTTCTATTTGCAGGAATCTGGGGATATGAGGCGAAATTCTTCTTGAAATGCCATAAGTACACTCATATTGAAGGAGAGGGTTCACTATGCCGTTTATCGATGTAAACGAAACACCGCTCTATTATGAAGATTATGGTCCAAAGGATGCACCGGTTCTTGTTTTTAGTCATTCGTTATTCTTTACTTCTTATATGTTTCATCAACAGGTTGAGCATTTCTCAAAAGATTATCGTGTCATTTGCTATGATCACCGTGGGCAGGGAAGAAGCGGGAGGTCTTCTTTAGAGAAGTTAGATATGGATACGCTTACAGATGACGCCGCTGCTTTAATCGAAGAATTAGGAATTAAGAAGTGTCATTTTATTGGGAATTCCATGGGAGGCTTTGTTGCGCTCAGACTGGCTGTGAGACGTCCTGATTTACTCATTTCGTGCGTCGTTCTCGGTAGCTCTGCAGAAGCGGAGTATAAGAAAGAAGAGTTTCAACCGCTTGTGTCTCAGCTTCAGATAAGTGGTGGTGAAGGTGTGATTGATACGCTCATGTACATTATGTTTGGTGATGTATCCCTTGCTACCTTCAAGTTTGAAAACGAGCGGAACTACTGGCATTCGTATATGAAGATGCTTGAGCCTTCAATCGGGGATGCCGCCCATCAAGTCATTCATCGTAAGAGTGTTCTCGAAGAACTGGCAGGCGTGAAGGTCCCGGTACTTGCGGTTGCTGGAGAGCAGGATCACGCTTATACGATTAAGCTATCTGAGAATATCGCGAAACAAGTGGAGAATGGGCGTTGTGAAGTGGTTGGCAAAGCGGGTCATTCAATAGCGCTAGAAAAGTCTGCTGAAGTGAATAAGGTATTGGAGAAGCACTTTGCGAGAATCAAAGCGCACCAGCAAAGAGTTGAAAAAGGGAAGGTTCTATAGCTTTTATACTTAGTAAGGGACTACTGAAATATTGTGAGATCATTGATCTATGTGATCCAATGCCTAAAAATGAGGATAATCAAACGTTTCATTAATACAAGTGTTTTATGTAGAGCCTGAGATTTATGTGGGCTCTATTTTTTATGGAACGAAAAAGAGAATAAATGTCACGTATAAGAAATAGGTTCGCTTTTATTGAGCTTAAATCGATTATGAATAATTTGGAATTTCCTGATGCAAAATAAATAAAGTATGAGACGATTTTTCAGGAGGTTAGGGTAGATGTGGAAAACTTTGAATAAGCCTTGGAGCTGGATCATGGCAGGAGTGTTGTTGCTCACCTTTTCTACAAGAGCAAGAAAGGTTTCCCGGAAGGCGATCGTTAAAGGTGCAGAAGCAATGATGGAACTGACAGAAGAAGTAAAGGAAGTAGCTTCTAACATGAACAAAGGTGAGTGGCGAATCGGAAAATCAAGTGAAGGAAAAGAGGGCGGGAAGTATCCTGGATACATTGGGTCTAGGTCCAGCAAAGGATTAAGTGAAAGAGTTAGCAAAACGACCAATGTGCGCCGCGTGAATCCTACTCGATTTCAGAACGCGAAGAACGTCATGAACGATGAGATAATGCCCTACCACATGGCAGAAATCGCAGAAGAATTTGATCTCTTTGACGATTAATCGGGTGGTGACAGGCACTTGTCGATTTGTCGAATGAGCACTCCCCTAAATATTGCGATTGGTGTTGAACATAAGGAAAGAGCCCTTCTTTGTAGAAAAGAGGGCTCTTTCTCATTATTCTACTTCCACGGCAACCGCTCTTACCGGCGATCCATCTAACCCCTCTAGCTTCAGCGGCAGTGCGATAATCAGCGGATTCGCGAAATCGATCTTTTCGAAGTTGCAGAAGTTCTCCCCAATGATTCCGTTCGTTGAGGTGATGGCTTCGTGAACGGGGAAGGCTGAGCCATCGGGTGGGTCGACGTTCAGTGCATCGATGAAAAAGGTCGTGACTCCTTTCTCGAGCAAGGCGTTGATGATATCGACTGAGAGGTAGGGATGCTTGAAATAGGTTTCGGTTCCGATGTGTTTCGACCATCCTGTATGGAAGAGAGCAATCGTACCTGGCACGACGCTTTCAATTTGATCCGATACCTCGTCCATCGTAATTTGTTCACCTGGATCTTTTCCGGTGACGTCGATAACGAGTCCCGGTGCCATGAATTTGGTCAAACTTGATTGGTCGATGCGGTCTCCTTCTTTTTGAAAGTGGAAGGGAGCGTCGACGTGGGTACCGGTATGAGAGCCGATGTTTAGCTGAGTGACCTGATAGCCGTCTTTCTCGAGCTCGGCTGCAGGGTGAATGTCAGGTTTCGGATCGCCTGGATAGACGGGCGTCTGATTGTTGATTGGGATCGATAGGTCGATGATTTGTTTGAAATTCATGGGAGTCCTCCTTGTTAATCAAACGTTTGATTAACGCTCAATTTATCTTTGGTATGAATGCTTTCAGTATTACCTTATCTAGAGTTTGTCATGAGTTTTGTTGGACAGCAAGTTTACGGATGATTGAGTCTCACCTTACATTCCTGTAAAATACCTAATCAGACAAACAACGAAAAGGTGTAGGAAATGAACTCAATTATTGTAATCGGTTCTGGCATACTCGGGGCATCGACGGCGTACCATTTGGCGAAGCAAGGGGCGGATGTGATGCTGATCGATCGGAAAGATGCTGGTCAGGCAACGGAAGCTGCGGCAGGAATTGTTTGCCCGTGGCTGACAAATCGTCGCGGTGGCGCTTTTTATCGTCTGGTCGAAGCGGGTGCACGGTATTATCCGGAACTAATCGAAGAATTGAAGAAGGATGGAGAGACTGAGACGGGTTATGATCGCGTTGGCGCAATCAATATCTACTCGGGTGAGACGAAGCTTGAGAGGAAGCTGGCGCTAGCGATGGAGCGCCGAAAAGATACGCCTGAGATGGGCGATGTTTCGCGTTTATCTCCTAGTGAAACGAATGCGTTATTTCCTCCGTTAGCTGATCACTATGCCGCGGTTCATGTGAGCGGGGCGGCGCGTGTGAATGGTTCCGCTCTGCGAAATGCTCTCGTTCGGGGAGCGGAAAAGCATGGAGCCAAGGTGATCCATGGTAATGCGACGCTTCTTTTTGATGGTTCTGAAGTGAAAGGGGCAACCGTAAATGGGGATCAGTACCGTTCAGACCAGGTGATTGTGACCGGAGGATCCTGGGCACAGGAGTTACTGGAGCCACTCGGCATGACGTTTCTCGTTTCCCCTCAAAAGGCACAGATCGTGCACCTTCATCTGCCTAATACGGATACCGGAAAATGGCCGATTGTGATGCCACCTTTTATTCAATACTTCCTTCCGTTTGAGTCAGGTCGGATCGTTGTCGGAGCAACGCAGGAGGATCAGGCTGGTTTTGATCTCCGAGTGACCATGGGTGGTGTGAATCATATTATTGAACGAGCTCTCAAGGTTGCACCTGGCCTAGAAAGCGGCACCTACGTAGAGACGAAGGTAGGATTCAGGCCGTTTACGCCGGGGAATCTTCCGATAGCAGGTGCGGTTCCACATATGAAAGGACTGCTTGTGGCAAATGGACTTGGGGCTTCTGGGTTAACAAGTGGCCCGATTCTCGGGGCTGAGCTTGCGCGATTCGCGCTTGGGGAGCGGAATGAGCTTGATTTAGGGGAGTATGATCCTGAGAGTGCGTTCCGTCGATAACGAACTCATATAACAAAGTAAGTAGTGTAGTGTGTAAGGAAGATGAATCAACATAAGTGCCGTTGAGATTAAAGCGGACCTTTGTTGGTTCCTTTTTTTATTTTCTTCAATTGATTCGATAAAAGACAAAAAAATTAAAATATTTAGTCAAAACGCTTTGCATGTGATCATCCATCCTATATAATGGGAAAATCTCTGCAGTACGGAGAAGTTCACGTTACTTACATAAAGGTGAGATGCTCTGTAACGTATGTGAATCATTGCTTTGAAAGTAATCTGGCCTTGATCATTCACCATTTTAGGTACAATTCCAGACAAGTTTCCTACAGTTTTTCCACTTATACATGACTTCATCATTATGAAAATCGAAAGGAGTTTTCTCAACGATGACAACTGATTATTTACATTACCCCTACGCTTCTCAACGAATGACAACGGTTGCAAACAAAGGCATGGTGGCGACCTCACAGCCGTTAGCCGCTCAGGCCGGGTTAGATATTTTGAAAAAGGGAGGGAATGCCATCGATGCGGCGATTGCAACGGCAGCTGTCCTGACAGTTGTAGAGCCGACATCGAATGGAATCGGTGGCGATGCATTTGCTCTCGTTTGGACAAAAGGGGAGTTGCACGGGTTGAATGGAAGCGGCCCATCGCCAACATCCATTTCGATTGATTCATTGAAAGAACGTGGTTATAATGAAATCCCTAAATACGGGTGGATTCCAGTGACTGTTCCCGGTGTTCCGGCATCGTGGGCTGCGTTATCAAGCCGGTTTGGTAAGCTTTCGTTAAAGGATACACTGGAACCTGCCATTCACTATGCGGAAGAAGGTTTTCCGGTTTCACCGACACTAAGCAAGTTCTGGAAAAATGCGTATGTCCATTTTAACGAAGTATTGACTGAGGATGAATTTAAGCACTGGTTTGAAACGTTTGCGCCTGACGGGCGAGCGCCAGAAGTGGGAGAAGTATGGAAGTCAAAAGGACATGCGGAGACATTAAGAGAGATCGGTGAAACGAACGCTTCGTCCTTTTATGACGGCGCTATCGCTGATAAAATTGCTTCCTTTTCAAAAGAGTACAATGGTTATTTGACGAAAGAGGACCTGGCTTCGTTTAAACCTGAATGGGTGGACCCGATCTCCGTTCAATATAAAGGATATGATGTATGGGAAATTCCACCGAATGGGCAAGGGCTGATCGCGCTTTCTGCATTAAATATTTTAAAAGGATTTGATTTTGACCATAAAGATTCGGTTGATACCTATCATCAGCAAATCGAGGCGATGAAGCTTGCGTTTGCTGATGGGCAGAAGTACATAACAGACCAGGATCAAATGTCCGTGGCGGTAGATGATTTGTTATCACCGGAATATGGCGAAAGCCGGCGTCAGTTAATTGGGGAAGAGGCGCTTGTTCCATCAGCAGGAAAGCCTCCAAAAGGTGGAACGGTCTATCTCGCAACCGCCGATGACGAGGGGAATATGGTTTCTTTTATACAGAGTAACTACATGGGGTTTGGCTCTGGACTTGTTGTACCAGGAACCGGAATTGCTTTGCAAAATCGTGGACATAATTTCTCCATGGACCCCGAGCATGATAACGCGCTAGAAGGTGGAAAACGAACTTATCATACGATCATTCCTGGGTTTCTTAGTAAAAATGGCGACGCGATTGGTCCATTTGGCGTGATGGGTGGATTCATGCAGCCACAGGGTCATTTGCAAGTGATAACAAACCTGATCGATTTCAATTTAAATCCTCAGGCGGCACTCGATGCACCAAGATGGCAATGGGTAGAAGGAAAAAAAGTTTGGGTGGAGTCCACTTTTCCTCCTTATCTTGCTGAAGTTCTTAGTCGGAAGGGTCACGACATTGAAGTTCAATTGGAAAAAGGAGCTTTTGGACGTGGCCAAATCATATGGCGTGATCAGCAGTCTGGCACCTTGTTTGGAGGAACGGAATCGAGAACAGATGGGACCATCGCTGCGTATTAAAAGGCACGCCGGGAATATCTGAAAGGTGGTGGATCATGCAACAGTGGCATATTTTTCTCGCCTTTTTCAGGGTGGGAATGCTCGGATATGGAGGGGGACCATCTTCAATTCCTCTAGTACATAAAGAAGTCGTCGAGAAGTACAAATGGATGGACGACGACGAATTTGCCGATGTTCTTGCGTTAGGGAACTCACTTCCAGGACCGATTGCAACGAAAATGGCCGGGTATATCGGTCATCGGGTTGCAGGGGTGGCTGGTATGTTGAATGCCGTGCTGGCAACGATTGTACCGACGATCGCAATCATGATTTTTTTACTAACGTTTCTTTCAGCATTTCGAGAGGAGCCATGGGTGCAGGGGATGACGCAGGCGGTTGTTCCGGTCGTTGGCGTGATGTTAGCTGTGTTAACATACGATTTTTTTCGAAAAGCACAGGGTAATCTAGGCTGGGTGTTGACGATCGTGTTGACCGTTGCTTCATTTCTACTAATTGAACTAGCAGGCATACATCCAGGTATCATCATTGTTTGTTTGTTGCTATATGCTTTGCTTAAACCGACCGGGAAAAAAGGGGATCAAGATGATTCTCAGGTAAGAAAGGAGCATTCCTCATGATCTATTGGGAGATATTCGTTGCTTTTTTCATACCTGGTATCGTCGGTTATGGGGGTGGACCGGCTTCGATTCCTCTTGTTGAAAACGAAGTCGTGGGGCGTTTTAGTTGGATGAGTGTAAATGAATTTAGTGAAATGCTCGCTATGGCCAACGCCCTTCCTGGCCCTATCGCAACGAAGATGGCCGGGTACATTGGATTTCAACAAGGTGGCGTATTGGGAGCGTTCGTTGGGGTATTTGCAACAGTAGCTCCTTCGCTCATCTTGATGATTGTGCTTCTCAGT
>CAWDWH010000005.1:0-61001 GCA_963805895.1 uncultured Bacillaceae bacterium | reverse complement strand
GTTGAGGTTAGCGACACGTATGTTGTTAATAATAATACACTTTGGGTCAATTGATTTTGTGTATGTTAGAGCGTTTATCGAATAATTACCTCAAAAGTAAGCAAACATTGTTAGTATTTAAACTTCTAGCTTAAATACTAAGGAGAATCAATTATTTGTTGAAATTGAGATAAGAGCCCTAAAAGGGCTCTTTTTATTTTCCTGAATTCCAATTTGTTATCTTTGAGTTTGATATAATTAATGGAAAAATAATCCGATTATATTTAGGAGAGGGAATGATGGACTTTATTAACTTGAAGGATACAATATTTGATAACAATCTAATCATAGCAATCATTGCTATTAACATGACGATTATAGGATTGACTTCTTTGGCAGAGACGAAAAGAATTATTGGAGTCGACTATGGAAAATTTTTGGTAAAAAAGTATAGAATACTTAGTAGGTTTCGAATCTACGAACTCTTAATTATTTTTGCGATAGTAAACGTGACTTCTCTTTTTCTGATGTTCGTTCAGTATTTTGAATTCAGGGTCGTGAACTTTATTCTTTTGATGGTTAGTTTAATGTTTGCCATCTATTATTTCTTTGCCTATATCATTTCAGAGAATAAGCTAGTTAAGAAGCAAATTTATGAAGACGAGTTATTGGGATTATATTATAAGAGTAATGATTATAACCATCAGGAAGCTGATGTTCTGACAGAGATGAGTGGTGGTTCTAGAACAAGTAAAAAGTTATCAACAAACGTAATCAGTTATTTTAATACATACAATAGTGAATCACAACGAGCGTTTGAAGAAATTTTTGGTAGCTCCTCTTTGCTTTATAATTATTCAAAAAAAACTAAGAAAATATTAAAACATGAATTTAATATTTCTCCCTATGAATACAGATCTAACTCAAATGGAATTAACGACATATCCTATGAATACTTTCAATTATTTCGTCATTGTGAACAACAGGACAAATGGTCGATAGAAATCTTACGTATTTTTGATGGAGAACGATTGATTAATGAAAATTATGAAATTTTTAGGTTATATAATTTTGCAAGAGTCATTACACATTTGAATTTATTCGGTCATAATGATGCACTCTATAAGTACAAATTCCTAGAATATATTATTCAATATTATTACGCAGCAATATTAATAGCAAATGAAGATTCAATAGATTGGCAAACTAGTGAAAAAGTCGATGAAGTTGAACGGTACACGTTTAATCAACTTGTGACGTTTATGTTTAACAATGAAAATAAACAAAGAGGTTCGACTTTCAAACAAAAATCAAGAATTATTATTGGAGAAATAATTTCAACCGATAAATACAAGGGGATCTTAGGAGAACACGAATTAATCTTGTTGTTTTTAAATAAGACGTTAGAAATAGATACTCAGTTTATGAAAGACATATTCACAGAACTGTTAAATAAGTATTATGAAAAAATGGTGGGTAAAGAAATTCCACAAAAGTTAGAAGTTGAAAATATTAAGAAGTATATTGTTGATTATCAAGAACTCAATCAATATAGTAATGGGATAACTTCTGGTGACCTGTTTGGGGAACAAGTGGCGGAGGAAATTTATAAATAACTACTAAAATAACCCCCCCATCGAATCCCTTGAACGGTGGGGGTTAAAAATTAGAACCACAATAATCCAATCGCAGCCCCTTCAATTATCATCAATATGGTAATAGTACTTAAAAGCATTGTATTCATACCGAATTTGCGTTTACTAGTTACCGTTTCATTCAACTCTTGTTCTTCGTTATGTTGGGTATTCATTTGAAGTTCTTCTTTAATCTCTAACTGTGGTTCAAAAGACAAAATAGCACTAGCTACTGCAATTTCAGTCGTGTGCGATAAGCTAATCGATACATTTTTTAATTCTTCGCCTTGAATTCTAACATAAGGATCTCCGCTTTCTTTATTACAAATCTCTATCTGATTATAAGCTACATCAATAAAAGTACTACCACATTTTCTCAGTGCTTCCTTTGCACAAAACCTTGCAGCAAAGTGTTGTGGAGGATCTTCCTGTAACATGCAATATGCCATTTCTGATGGAGTGAAAAGCCTTTTAAAGGTTTCATCTCCTTGAACCTCTATTGTGTCTCGAAATGAAACAACCATTTCAATATCAATCCCAGAAGAAGTGCCGGTCGCCTGTGCGGAATAGTGGATTTTCGGCGCAGTAATATCCTTCTTAACTATAGAAGAAGGGCTGGTGGCTTTAATGATTAGTTTTAGAAGGTCGTCCACCGTTTCGGCCTTTTTCAGTTCACTTGTTGCTAGTTTAATACCTGCCTGCTTTTCCATACCGGCTAAAAATCGCTCGAATAAGAGTGAATTCAGCTTAATAGGTGTTTCCTTCTTAACAGACGTGACAGGGATTTCCTTAAAAGCAGCGATATACGTAATGATTTCTTTCTCTTTCGTACTCATATCCAGCCCTCCAGGCATAGTCTGCAAATCAATTCATCCTTCCCATCGGCATTCACCATTTTTAAAAGAACTCGATTTCCTTCAACTAGTTCATTCATCGATTTATAACATTTGCTACAACAGGGGATAGCTTCTTTCATCATCACCTTATTTTGTTTTGCTAGATTGGTATACTTACTCATTCGTTCTTTTAACTTTAGTAAAAACTCTCCGGCTGTTTTTCCTTCTGTTACACGGTGATCAAAGGTTAAAGTAAGGGAAAGCGTTTCTTCTCCATTCTCCTCTGTGTACCCCATGCCTAGAATGGCAGATTGATTTTTGCTGATTAGTGGAATAAACCATGGGATTTCCAGATTGGTTAAATCCGAAATGTTGAAGGTTGCGCTAGTAAGCGAGTCGACTGCTAATGTTTTTGATAGGTAAGCCTCGTAATGAATCTCGACTTCTTTCGTGATTCTATTAACGGTCAATGTATCGGCTGCTTTGATGGCAGGAACCTTGAGTCCATGCTCGCCATCCATTGCAATACCTATATGAATGTCTTTATGGTAAACAATACCCTGATCTGTAAACATTGCGTTGAAAACCTTATACTCCTTGAGTAAAGCAGCTACTTCATAAGTTGTAATCGCAAGCAGTGTCACGGGATTATCCTGTTTCCGTAAGTAGTCTTTCACACCTGATATATTAACAAATTGTGTTAACACACTTGGAAGGGAGGGATGATGTCCTTCACTAAGTACCTTTATTTCCTCTTTTTTTCTTCTCGAAAGCTTGACTGCATTTGGATAATTATTGCTTCTAGATATAGACTCTTTTGAGAGATAGGGCTGCTCCAAGTGTACATTGATCGACTCATTATTACGTAAAGCTTTTCTTTTAGAAGGGGGAAGGTGAATTTTTCTCGCATTTTTTGAAGGTAAAGAGTTTGCATTACTATTCAAGTGGTCCCCTTTTCCAAGATGGTGTAAAATATCCTTGCTTCGAACGAGTTGTCTACCTATGAATATCGCTTGATCAATTTCCTTATCTTTCATGAGAAGGAGAGCAGCTTTCGAGAACCGCGGTAGATCTACATCTTTTGGAAGAATTTTCTTATCTATGGGTGCAACGTTACTTAGATCGAGAACTTGTTCATTTTGGGAGATTGCTATTGCCGCGATGGAATCTCCAACTCTTACTTCTCCTGGTTCAATTATTCCTTGAATGATGCCATTTTCAGGACAGCTGACTTCTTCAGTCATTTTAGATGTTTCAACCTCGCAAATCGGTTGTCCTTTAGTAAGGTGATCGCCATTTCTAACAAACCAGGTAGTCAATGTGACCGTATCGTCATTTACGTTTATTGCGGGCATTTTAATGTCAGTCATGTGCTACGACCTCCAATACAGCTTTAACAATGTCACAATGTTCAGGTAAAGCAAGTGATTCTAACGGGCGGGAGGAGGGAATCGGAACTTTAGCGGGACCAACTCGCTTCGAACGCCAGTTTGTCCCACTCAATTGCTCATGCATCTGGGAGATGAGCTCGCTTCCAAAACCACAAAAGATCTGCCCTTCTTCAATGACAACAAGATGCTTCGTTTTGTAGACAGATTCAACAAATGGTTGACTATCCAATGGATATAGTTGTGATGGTGTTAAGATTTCACATAAAATTTCATGTTCATCAAATAACACTTCTAATGCACGCTCAGCTTCTTCAAGCATTTCACCGTATGTGACAATTGTGACTTCAGGAGTTTCAGTCAAAGGGCTAATTTTAAGTGTTGGAAAGCACTCATTACTTTCTTGAATCGAAAACCCTTTGATAGGAGGAGCAGCTTTTCTTGAATAGAGAATTTTGTACTCAAAAAGGAGTGTCGGTTTATCTATATTTGCCAGGCGTTTGTATACTTTTTCAATCGATGACCGCTGATGGATTGCGATCGCTTGAACATGAGGGATACCAAGAAAGTGCTTCTCAAGACTTTGACTGTGAGTAGGTCCGTATCCTCGTTTTCCTCCCATAGGCGTACGAATGACAATCGGAACAGTTACATTATCATTGAACATATATGCAAACTTTGCAGCATGATTAATAATTTGATCAAACGTTAAACTAAGAAAATCTCCAAACATGATTTCAGTGAAAGGTCTCATCCCTCTTAAAGCAAGGCCATTGCCGATTCCAACAATGGCTTGTTCTGAAATTGGCATATTCAAAACACGATCTGGAAATTGATCGGACAATCCTTTCGTGGCTTTAAATGCACCGCCATAGGGAGAACGAATATCTTCACCGATGTGAATAGTTGTCGAATCTTTCTCTAATGTTTGCTGGAATGCATTTCGAATTCGTTCTGCAATTCTCTTGTTATTACTTTCATCTTGCCAGTCTTTCCATATTACGTTCTTCAAATCAGTTGTTTCTTCATTTAGTGAGGAGGGGTAAGGGGCGTTTTCAGATTGGACGATTGCCTTCTGAATACGATTCCTTGCTTCTGCAATGCTATCCGATACCCAATTTTCTTCAGATAGCATACAATTGACTGAGTAAATCCTGTGATCGGTACGTTTCAATTTCCGCAGGATCGCGATCATCATCCCCTTTTGAGTGGGCCATTAATCGGTATGTATCAACAATGCATATCTCAGGCCCTAATCCTCCTCGAATACGTTCGGAAGCATCTTGAACGGTTTGCATGAGCTCTTCCAGATTCCAGGTAGATGTATGGGAGTGACGTATGCCGAAGGCTTCCGCTCGACCATTAATGGTTCCGGAAAGTGTTTCCTGCTGGGAAGTAGATTGCGAATATAAATTGTTTTCTATAATAATAAGGAGAGGCAATTGGTGCTTTGATGCAATGTTCATACTCTCATAAACGGCGCCTTCTCCGAGTGTACCGTCACCTAAAAATACTGCACCAATTGCATGGTTCACTTTGAGTTTCTCAGCTAAGGCCATACCAGTAGCCACCGGGACTGTTCCACCCTGAATCCCATTCGAGTAAAAGCCATTTTTACAAAGATGCTGACTTCCACCTCTGCCTCCACAAACACCAGTTTCTCTTCCCATTATTTCGCTAATAAGTCCTTCCACATCATCCGTCCAAGCTAAGTAATGACCGTGGCCACGATGATTCGAGAAAATAAAGTCGCCTTTACGGAAAGCTCTTGCAACAGCAATGCCAGTGAACTCTTGACCAATGCAAGTATGAACAGTTCCATAGAGTTTTCCTTGAGAAAAAAGATCAAGCAGTGCTTGTTCAGTTTCCCTTATTAATATCCCTGTTTGAATGATTGTTTGATAATCGATTAGAGATGAACTTTTTACAAGACTCATATAATCTCCTCCAATTAACATTTGACTTGTTCTCTTTAAAGAACATATAATTATAGTAGAACCTCGAAATTATTTTGTTATGCTTTTTATGATTGTACACTATTAAGAACGTTTTGTCGTCACCTTTCCTATTCAAAATTTTATTTCCTCATCTACAAAGTATCTATAGCTTTTAGTTATTTGTGTACTTCTTCAATATACAATTTAAATCTTATAGAGAAATGAAAATGAGGTGGTGTTTATAATAACTTTCATTCGTAAATAATCCTCTATTTTACTTAGAAGCAACAGTATCAAAAGAAAATTTTAAATAAATAATCCTTAAATTGATTTAATATTGGAGGCGAGTGAAGTTGAATTTATTAGTTACAGGTGGTGCTGGATTTATTGGAAGCAACTTTGTCCATTATATTCTGTCTCAATACCCGGGGTATAAAGTAGTCAATTTTGATTTATTAACTTATGCAGGTAATTTGGAAAATTTACAAGATCTTGAGAGCAACCCCAATTATACGTTTGTACATGGGGATATTACGAATCGCTTGTTACTTGAGGATCTTGTGAAAAATCACGACGTAAATGTGGTCGTAAACTTTGCCGCGGAATCTCATGTTGACCGCAGTATTACAAATCCAGATGTTTTCATTAAGAGTAACGTTCTTGGAACGCAGGTGTTATTAGAAGTATCTAAAGATAATATGGTTGATAAATACGTTCAAATTTCCACTGACGAAGTATACGGATCGCTTGGTGAAACTGGATATTTCACTGAAGATACTCCAATTAATCCAAACAGCCCTTATTCTGCGAGCAAAGCAAGTGCTGATTTGTTAGTTCAGTCTTATCACAGAACTTTTGGAATGAATATAAATATTACACGCTGTTCAAATAACTATGGACCATATCACTTTCCTGAGAAACTTATACCACTTACTATTTCTAATGCATTAGAAGGGAAAGAAATTCCTGTTTATGGAAATGGAAAAAATATTCGCGACTGGCTGCATGTCCGTGATCATTGTTCCGCAATTGATTTAGTCCTCCATAGTGGTAGGGTTGGAGAGATTTACAATGTAGGTGGTCACAACGAAAGAACAAATAATGAAATTGTTCAATTAATCGTAGATAAATTAGGTGCCTCAGAAGATCTCATTAAATATGTACAGGATCGCCCTGGACACGATCAACGTTATGCTATTGATGCGACAAAATTAACTAGTGAGCTAGGATGGGAACCGAGATACACCTTTGATACAGGTATTGAAGAAACGATTCGCTGGTATATAGACAATCAGCAATGGTGGAAGAATATTAAATCGGGGGATTATCAAAGATATTATCTGAACCAGTACGGAGATAATGTAAATGCATGAAGTTATACTTGTAACAGGTAGTAGTGGGCAATTAGGTTATGACTTAGTAAGGTTACTAAAAGAAGAGTATGCACAGGTGATTCCTTGTAGTCATGAGACTTTAGATATTACAAATTTTGAAGAAGTGAAGGAGTATTTTGATAAGATTATTCCAACGATTGTTATTCACTGTGCAGCATATACAAACGTAGATTTATCTGAATCTGAAATGGATTATACCTTTAAAGTAAATGCTATCGGGACACGAAACGTTTCAGTAGCTGCTGAAGAAGTTGGCGCAAAATTAGTATACTTGAGTACAGATTATGTCTTTGATGGAAAAAGCAAAATTCCTTATCATGAGTTTATGCCTACGTCCCCTCTGGGAATTTATGGACAATCGAAATTAGCTGGAGAGGAATTCGTAACTAGTCTATCGACGAAATATTTTATTGTCAGAACTTCCTGGATCTTTGGTTCAAATGGAAATAATTTTGTACAGACCATGCTGAATTTATCGAAAGAAAAGGATAGTCTGAAGATTGTACATGATCAGCATGGATGCCCAACTTACACGGTTGATTTAGCTATCTGTATTCTCAACTTGATTAGAACCGATTATTATGGTATTTATCATGTATCCAATTCAGGATCCTGCACATGGTATGAATTTGCCAGGGCAATATTTGAAGAAGCTGGTGTTACGATTCAATTATCTCCGGTAAGCTCAGAAGAGTTTCCTAGATTGGCAAAAAGACCTGAGTACTCAGTGTTAGATCATATGGGTTTACGTCTAAATCAGTTTCCGGAAATGAGGCACTGGAGAGAGGCGCTTAGAAGTTACTTTGAAGCAAGTAAATCAGTTGAGGAGAAAATTTAATAGAACAGTAGACCAATTCTCATTCTATAGAGCAACAAATAGGAGCTGGCTAGAAATTACTTAAATGTTAATTTAACTCCTGAACACACTATTAAATAAGTGATATTTTACTAGTGTTCTTAATAAAAAACGTTATAATAACAAAAAATACAAAAAATACAATTTTCAACAAATAAAGTAATTGAATAGGGACACAAGTGTTTTTGTTCTTTAAATAGAACTGAAATAGAACTGGGGGGATAAAATTTGAAGATTGTACTGCTATCTGGTGGGTCTGGTAAAAGACTCTGGCCACTTTCAAACGATTCTAGGTCAAAGCAATTTTTGAAAATTTTATCTGATGAA
Organism: uncultured Bacillaceae bacterium; assembly: GCA_963805895.1. Classification (GTDB taxonomy): domain Bacteria; phylum Bacillota; class Bacilli; order Bacillales; family Guptibacillaceae; genus Guptibacillus. The sequence goes on along the minus strand of CAWDWH010000005.1, from coordinate 52,650 downwards.
GATGGAGAAAAGCAATCGATGGCAGAGAGGGTTTGGTCGCAGCTAGAGAGAGCAAAATTATCATCATCAACTACCATTGCAACAAGCCATTTGCAAGTTGAGATGATTCAGAAACAGCTTGGAAAAGATATACCACTCGTTATTGAGCCGGAACGTCGGGATACATTTCCTGCTATAGCTCTTACAGCAACTTATCTCTATTCAGTAGAAGAGGTGGGGCTTGAAGAAGTAGTGACAGTGTTACCAGTAGATCCATATGTAGAAGATGATTTTTTTGAGACGATTAAACAAATGGAGTCTGTAATAAAATCTTCTCAAGCTGAACTTGCGTTGATTGGGGCTATCCCTACACATCCGTCTGAGAAGTACGGTTACATTATTCCTTGTAATGATTCTAAAACTTTCTACTCGAACGTTGAACAATTCGTTGAGAAGCCTTTGGAACCGATTGCTGAAAAAATCATAGATCGCAAAGGGTTATGGAATTGCGGTGTTTTTTCTTTTAAATTAGGATTTCTAATTTCTTATCTACAAAAATCAGGTTTTCCTATTCAGTATGAAGAATTACTAGCTCAATATCATACTTTACCCAAAACCAGCTTTGATTATGAAGTAGTTGAGAAAACGAAAGATATTGTGGCTCTTCGTTATTCTGGTTTCTGGAAGGATCTTGGCACTTGGAATACGTTAACAGAAGAAATGCTAACAAATCAGATTGGTGTTGGAAGAGGATGCAATCGTTCTGAAAATACCCATATTATTAATGAGCTAGACATTCCAGTAGCAGTACTAGGTATATCAAATGCTGTCATCGCAGCAAGTCCGGATGGGATTCTTGTAACGGATAAGAAATCAAGTCCTAGAATTAAAACGTTACTTGAAGATCTAATGGATTCACCAAGATTCGAGGAACATCTCTGGGGGTGGTGGAAAGAATTAGATCGGTCATATACAGAACATGATGAAGAGGTTTTTACTAGAAAGGTCTTTTTGAAAGCAGGAAAGCATCTTAGTTATCACATTCATCCTAGTCGAAGTGACGTTTGGACTATTATTAAAGGAGAAGGGTGTTTAGTGATAAACGGCATGATTCAAATCGTTCGACCTGGCGATGTTGTACAAATCAAGCCCGAAATGCCGCATGCGCTTAAAGCCTACTCAGATTTAGAAATGATTGAAGTTCAAAAAGGAATTAACCTAAGTGAGAATCAGTCAACTTGTATACTTGAGGAATGGGATGACATTAAAGCTCTGGACGAATCGTTGAACCAAGTTTAGATAAGATATACTTCAGTGAAAATCCGAACTTCTAACTCGGCTCGTTCTTTATTAAGATCAGTGGGGGTGTAATTGAGAAGTAGATTCAAATTCAGCGGGTTTATGAATTTTTTTCGGTCTGATTAGACTGATTAGGGAGTGCGACATATGCTCAAAGATTCAATTCTGCTATCAGGCTATCGAATGGCCAAATCACTAGTCGCTTTATTTATTATGATGATTCTAGCAAGAATTTTAACTGTTAATGAGATGGGGATGTACCAACAGATTTTGCTTATATCAATTATGGTTGGTGCGTTAGTTCCCTTCGAAATGCAAACAACGTTCACTTATTTCTATAACAAAACAAGCGATTCATTAGAGAAATCACGCGTTCTTTCAAATACGTTTGTAACGTTATTAGGACTTGGTTTACTTGCTTTCCTTACATTAATTCTAGTCTTTCATAATGGTTTTTTTTTCCTGGATAGTTATCTTAGAAAGTATGCTCTATGGCTCGGTTTATGGTGTTTCGCTACAATTTTAGGGAGTTATCTTGAGAATCTTTATGTGTCTAGCGCTAGAGTAAGGGTCTTTAGTATTTTTACGTTAACATATTATTTTGTTTATCTACTTACTGTTGTGTATATCGCTTATATGAGTCACAACCTTTATTGGATTGTTATGACAATTGGAATCATGGAAGTTGTACGAGTTATACTTCTACATTTAATGTTTTTATTGTTAGAAAAAGTTATTTTCTCAATCGACATTGAGATGATCAAACGTCAATTTAAATATACTCTGTCAGTAGGGTCTGTAACTGCATTAGATGTCATTATGCAATCGACAGACAAAGTAATTATAAGTTTATTTTTTGCAGTTGAAACGTTTGCTGTATTTTCTATAGCTGCAAAAGAAGTACCATTCATGGCTATTATTACTGTTTCAGTCATTACTGCCATGCTTCCTAGATTAGGAGGTATCTATAATATAGATCGGGACCGTGAAGGAGCGTTAAAGCTCTGGTCAACAACCAGTCGCGCTCTTGCAGTAATTATTTTTCCACTCTTTTGGATTTTACTTTTTTACAACAAAGAATTTATTGAAATGATTTATTCAGATGTATATGTTGGTGCTTCCATCATATTCGTTGTCTACCTTCTCAAATTTCCGTTACGTTTTACCGTATTCTATACGTTGTTACAAATATCTGGGAATCAGAAGCTTTTATTACAGAATACAGTCATTACAGTGGTTCTTAATGTTGTACTAAGTTTTTTATTTCTTTATCTCTTTGGCTATTTGGGTGTTGCAGCAGCAACTGTTGTAGCAGCTTATATCGGTGTATACCTTCAACAAAGAGATGTATCAAGAATTTTTGCTATTAAGCAACGAGACCTACTGCCATATAAACAAATTTTTATTACTTTCTTAAATTCGGGAGCGATCGGTTGTGGAGTCTATTTATTATCGATAGCACTTCCTTTAAATCGATTTGTAGCATTCATAACAGGCGGTATATTGATTATGATGCTCTCGTTATTTCTTTCGGCTATTCGAAATGAAATTGATTTATCCCGCTTTCATCCGAAGTTAAGTAGATTTAACTTACATTTCCGTAGAGGTGAAAAAGCTTAGAAGTCTCATTGAAATGTATTGCAAATAATAAATGAGGTGATGTAATGAAAGGTATAATTCTTGCTGGGGGAACTGGATCTAGGCTTTATCCATTAACGAAGGTTACAAATAAACATTTATTGCCTGTAGGAAAATACCCAATGATTTATCATTCTATCTACAAACTGAAAGAAGCAGATATTGATGATATTTTAATCGTAACTGGACGTGACCATATGGGAGATGTTGTGAATCTTCTCGGAAGCGGGCATGAGTTCGATGTGAAATTCACTTATAAGGTACAAGATAATGCAGGAGGTATTGCTGAGGCACTTGGTTTAGCCAGATCATTTGCAAGTAATGAAAAGATGGTTGTTATCCTTGGTGACAACATTTTCTCTGAAGATATTTCAGGATTTATTAAGAATTATGATGATCAGAGTGAAGGAGCAAAAATACTAATTAAAGAAGTGGCTGATCCAGTGCGGTTCGGTGTACCGGAACTCCTTAATAACCATATCCTTTCAATTGAAGAAAAGCCTACAGTGCCGAAGTCTCAGTTTGCTGTAACAGGTATTTACATGTATGACTCTTATGTGTTCGATATCATTGATGGACTTACGCCTTCGGAAAGAGGGGAGCTTGAAATTACGGATGTTAACAACGCCTATATACGAAAAGGAACGTTAACGTTTGATATTCTCTCAGGCGCATGGACCGATGCTGGGACGCACACTTCTTATGCTCTTGCCAACACCTTAACGGCACAAGTAGATTTTAGCAGACTATTTGAAAAAGAAGCCATTCTAATGAAATGACGAAAGGGTGCACGAAAATATGAAGGTGATCGATACAAAGCTTGATGGTGTAAAAATTATTGAACCAAAGGTTTTTGGAGATAGAAGAGGCTATTTTATGGAGAGCTATAATAAAGAACGATTTTCTGAGTGTGGTCTTGACTATACATTTATTCAGGATAATCAATCCCTCTCAAAAGAAATAGGAGTTTTAAGAGGACTGCATTATCAAGACCCACCTTATGCTCAAACAAAATTAGTGAGAGTAACCTCTGGAGGAGTTGTTGATATAGCGGTAGATTTACGAAGTGACTCAAGTACATATGGGGAGTGGTTCTCTGTCATACTCACTGAAGAAAATCACCGACAACTTCTCATTCCTAAAGGATTTGCGCATGGTTTCTGTACACTTGTAGCAAATACTCAGGTGTCATACAAAGTTGATGAAATTTACTCACCTGAGCATGATCGTGGCGTGAAGTGGGATGATCCTGATCTTTCGATTGAATGGCCAACCTTAACACCAATTCTATCAACAAAGGACTTAAATTTACCCGAGTTGATGGACATAAAAACACCTATTGCTAGAAGCTCCCAATGTGAATAAAACATTGAAAGCTATTGATTCATATGACGAACTGTGAGGCGATTTTATGAAGCTTACTCCCAAAGTATGTATTATTATAGTCAATTATAATAATTCGAAGGATACTGTTGAGTGTCTTGAATCATTGAAGAGAATTGATTATATACGGTTCGAAGTAGTTGTCGTTGATAATTGTTCAACAAAGTTAGATAACCTTAACGAGTATATGGCAAAACAAACCTTCAAGTTACTACGACTTGAAGAGAACGTTGGTTTTGCAGGAGGGAATAATGAAGGAATTAAATTTGCATTAAGAGAATTTCTATACCTGGATTATTTTTTATTACTTAATAACGATACAACAGTCGAACCAGATTTTCTAAATTACCTGGTGGAGGAATGTGAATCTGATCAGACCATCGGTGCATGTTGTTCCCATATTAATTATCACGACCGCCCTGCAGAAACGTGGTATAGCGGTGGAGGAATTAAATGGTTGATAGGGACACCATTTCATAGGACGCAAAAAAGAAAAAGTTTAATAGCCACCAATGAAAATTTTCTTACTGGATGTGTTTTTCTGTTCCCTAAAAGAATTATTGAAGAAGTTGGTTATTTAACTGAAGATTATTTCCTTTATTTTGAAGATGTGGCATATAGTCTCGAAATCAGGAAAACAGGCTACAAACTCCGATATGTACCAAAATCCCTAGTCTACCACAAGGTACAAGCCACTACTGGTTATCGCTCTCCTCTTTCCAATTATTATGGTACAAGAAATAACCTTTTATTTATGTCTAGATATGCAAAGAAACATGTGTATGCATTCTTCTTAATCTATTTTTTTGTCAAAAACGTGACAAAATATGGTTTGTATCTCACAAGGGGCAAAGAGTTTAAGGGGATAAGAATGGCTATTATCGCTGCTTTTAGTGATTTTTATAAGAGAGATATAGGAAAACGAATTGAGCGAGGAAGATAGTTGACCATCTTCTATATGCACAAGAACAAACAATTGAGAATATTTTTATAATTTAATGTGGTAGTAAACCTTTTATTTTTTTGAAAATATGATTGATCAACTATCAGAAAGAGGGTGGGAATGTGGAAAAAGAAAAGCTTAAAATTGGACTTGTTAGTTCTACTGGAGGTCACTTTTCTGAATTAATGCAGCTAGTACCTGGAATTGAAGGTTTTGAGTATTTCATCGTAACAGAGAAGAATTCTACATCCAATTCGATTTGTGAAAAGCATCCCGTCCATTTTCTAAGGCAACAAGAAAGAAAAGACTTCTTTTTTTTAAACGTATTTCTAATGAATATCTATCGTTCATTTAGAATTCTAATGAAAGAAAAGCCAGATGTTATCATTTCAACTGGCGCAGGAGCAACAGTACCGATCTGCTTACTAGGAAAACTCTTGAGAAAAAGAATCATCTTTATTGAAAGTTTTGCGAAGGTCAATTCACCGACAATGACAGGGCGAATTGTATATCGATTCTCGGATAAATTTTATATTCAATGGAAAGAACTTGAAAAATTTTATCCCAAAGCTGAATATAGGGGGAAAATCTATTGATCTTCGTTACCGTAGGTACACAAAAGTTTCCCTTCGACAGGCTTTTGATTGAGCTTGATCGGTTAGTCTATAATCAGTCAATTACTGAAACTATCATAGCACAAAGGGGGTATTCGACCTACATCCCAAAGAATTACCACTCTTTTGATTTTCTACCCTCTGAAGAATTTGCAGAAATATTATGATCAATCAAGTATATTAATCACTCATTCAGGTACAAGTTCCATCATTGAGGGATTGAAGAGACTAAAAAAGGTTATTGTTGTTCCACGACAAAAGAAATACGGTGAGCATGTTGATAATCATCAGTTAGAGATCACGAATACATTTGTCGAGCAAAGTCTTGTAGCAGCTGTAATCGAAATAAATCATCTTGGGAACACAATAAGATCAATTGAAAATTACGCATTTATGCCTTATTCTTTCGGCTCTGAAACGCTAGTTACATCAGTAGCTCACTATTTATCTGATATAGCTAAAATAAATAAAGGCGGTTTTAAAAGGATGAAACTGTAAGAGTAAAGACTATTGTTCTTAATAGCGTATTTTAATTGCTTTTACCTTTACTTTTGTTCGTTATATATTATAATTGACACATAAGTTCTCTAAAAAGAACACCATGTTCATCACTAAGTTGAATAGGGGTCGTACAAATGTTAACTGGATAATAGGAGGGAATAATGGGAGACACAATTGATTTCAAGGAAGTTTTGATGCTTCTCAAACGCCGTATGTTGCTAATTCTTATCATTGCATTTGCAGCCGCATTAGTGAGTGGTGCAGTTTCATATTACGTAATAAAGCCAACCTATCAATCTTCGACTCAATTATTAATTAATCGTTCACCTGCTCCTGAACAAACATTAGATATGGATCAATTACAGACTGATTTAAAGCTCGTAAAATCCTACCATATTATGATCTCAAGCCCTATCATATTGGACAAAGTAATTGCGGAGCTGAATCTTCCTTTAAGTTATGAAGAGTTTAGGAAACAAGTTTCTGTTAGTAGTGAACAAGATTCACAGATCATTGAAGTGATGGTGGAAGATAAAATGTAAGTGCTGCAACAATTAAAGCTAATACTATTGCAAAGGTTTTCCAGAAAGAAGTTGTTGGCATTATGAATGTCGACAATGTGAGTGTTCTAACTAAAGCAACTGAATCCGGAAGCAATTCAGTAGAGGCAGATCCTATCTTTAATATTGTCATTGCATTTGTTGCAGGATTACTTGGAGGCATAGGACTGGTTTTCCTTTTAGAATATCTTGATCGCTCGATCAAAAGATGAGAAAGAGATTGAGGAACTACTTAGTTTACCAGTGTTAGCTAGTATCTCAGTCATCGATGCAAATAAGCAAATTTATCGGGATTTAACTAAAAAACAAATACAGGTTGGGAAAGAAGAAGCAATTAAAGTTGGGGGGGAGAAAACTTTTGAATCCTAATAACGGAAAAACTAACTTAAATAAACGTGCAAGAGGTATGGCAGCCTACTATAATCCGAAATCTGAAAGTGCTGAACAGTTCCATATGCTTCATGAGGCAATACAATTGATGGATAATACAGGATAATGCTTCTTCTCTATTTATCACTTCAGCTAAGAATGGTGAAGGTGTTTCGACTACTTCATCAAATTTTGCTATTGTATCAGCTCAAACTGGTAAGAAAGTTCTTCTGGTTGATGCAGACTTTCGCACTCCTGGTGTCCATGATATTTTTAACATTAAATTAAGAGATGGATTTAGTGATTTTTTAGATAATCGTTGCTCGATTAAACAAGCTACGATTTTTAGCGGAATTACGAATTTAGATCTCGTCATTAGTGGGCAAAAACTAGTTGATCATCCTTCACAACTTCTGCATTCTTCCACGAATGAATCAATTTTTGAAGAGATGAAGAAAGTATACGATTTAATTATTTTTGATACCCCCCCTCTCTTACCATATTCAGATGGCCAAATAATTGCTCAACATGTTGATGGAGCTATTCTTGTTATACGCAACAGGAGAACAGCAAGACAAGAAGCAATAAAAGCCAGGGAACGTTTATTGGCAACAATGCGAAAGTATTGGGTGTGGTTTATAACTATCAGACCACAAATATGAAAAAGTTGTACAAGTAAATTCTTTTAAAGAAAACCATCCCATTCTTTATTAACACATCGCACCCTGGGATTATGGCGAGCATAAGACCGATTTTTCTTAGTTTTTTCCTTAAATCTCTGGAGGGATCTACTTTTGGTAATCAATAAAAAACTTAAGTAAGGAGAGCGAAGAATGGGCCTTTCTAAATTAAGGGAAGAACGTTTTAGTATTCCGAAACCATGGAGAACCTGAAACCTCCAAACTCTATCATCACATTAAAAAGAGTCTCTTGATGTAGTGGTAGCATTATTGCACTAATCATCTTTTTACCTTTGTTTCTCCTGGTATCTGTTTGTATTAAGTTAGAAGATCCTGCTGGGCCTATATTGTTTAAGCAACTTAGAGTTGGTGAGAATGGAAGGACCTTTTCAATGTATAAATTTAGATCAATGATCCATGATGCAGAGTCTCTTCTGGATTCACTGATTAGTTTAATGATGTCTCTGGTGCTATGTTTAAAATGAAAGAAGATCCTAGAATCACAAAAGTAGGTTACTGGATTAGAAAAACTAGTATTAGATGAATTTCCACAGCTTATCAATGTTCTAAGGGAGAGATGAGTTTAGTTGGTCCAAGGCCTCCGCTTCCAAGAGAAGTTATCATTTATTCGGATCATGATATCCAAAGACTTATGGTCAGGCCAGGATGTACAGGAATCTGGCAAGTCAGTGGTAGAAGCAATTTAAGTTTTGAAGAGATGGTGACGCTTGACCTTCATTACATTGAAAATCGCTCAATTATTCTTGATTTCAAATTGATTTTAAAAACATTTTTTGTTTTGTTTGGTTCGAGAGATGCCTTTAGTAACACCAATAGGAATGAGAGGTTCATCTCATAAGTTGTACTCTGTATTTTAATAGTAAAAGGGTGGATGTCATGAAAGTATTACAAGTTGTCAGGCAATATAAGCCTGCCGTCGGTGGACTCGAAACATTTGTGAGTGAGTTAGCAACTCATCTCCAAGACAGTGGAGTTGAGACAGAGGTTCTAACGTTGAATCGAAATTTTGTAGATGGAACAAAACTTCCTCCTCAATCAATTGAGGCAGGAATTAAAGTCAGGCGGATAACTTATTTCGGATCAAAACGTTATCCGATTGCCTTATCCACTATTCGATATTTGACACAATTTGATCTGATTCACGTTCATGCGGTCGATTCCTTTGTTGATTATCTCTCCATTTTAAAACCTTTTCACCGTAAGCCCATCATTCTTTCAACGCATGGTGGTTTTTTTCACACCAAAAATCAGGAGAAACTGAAACAGTATTATTTTAACACCGTTACAAAACTGGTTTTAAAAAACGTGAATACAGTCATTGCTTGTAGCAACAATGACGCCAGTATTTTCGAGAGAATCAGTCAAAATAATATGAAGTTGATTGAGAATGGGATTAACGTAGAAAAATATAAGCAGTATTAAACATGTAAGCTGTAAAAAAAACACTTTATAACAGTCGGCAGATTTTCACAGAATAAACGAATCGATTTACTTCTTGAATTAATAGCAAACTTAAAAAATGAATTTCCAGATATTAAACTTAGAATTGTAGGCAGAGACTATGATGGTTTAAAAATTCAGCTATGATAAGTTGATTCAAAAGTTTGGAATATCAGAACACGTTGAGATAATAGAAGGAGCATCGGATGATGATCTTCTTGAATTGATGGCAGATTCACGATATTTTATATCAGCATCAGAGTATGAGGGGTTTGGGTTGTCAGCTTTAGAAGCTATGGCAGCTGGTAGAATACCAATTCTTAATACTATCCCATCATTTGTGAAGATGATTAATAACAATCGGAATGGATACCTATTCGATTTTGGAAGTATGGTGGAATCAACTAAAGTAGCTACAAGTATTTTAAAGACTAGCAATAACGATTCTTTAATTAATCATGCTATAGCATATTCCGAAAGCTACTCATGGAAATCAGTTGTACAGCAGTTTCAGAAGGTATATGAAAAGCTTCATAGTGGATGATTGTTCGTTATTAAGAATAAAAATGGTTTTTAAAACTAACTGGGAGGGGGGTTGAAATGATTTCTAGAGAATGGATATCACGAGAAATGTGGCTAATTGGTTTTGCAGCACTTGCCGTTGCTATTGTTATAGGAGCTTCAACAGTTTTAAAGCCTATAATGGTAGCGTTAGTACTTTGTATTATTTTTTTTCCGACTCTTTTTATATTACCTGTTGAAAAATTCCTGATCCTAATAGCGTTATTTATTTTCATTGATCGTTCTTTTCTGTCGGTAGGTGGATCGTATATTCGCATTTATCAAGTGTTATTTCTTGTAATGAGTTTGAAATTTGTACTTGAAATGGTGTTTCAGCAGAGAAAAATATACAAAACACCATTATTTCTTATCATGAATTTATGGGTAGTTAGTTTTTTCTTTAGCTATCCTTATGTATTAAGTTATTTTGATTTCTGGACAGTAGTTATTGGACAGCTCTTTCTGAATATGCTCTTTTTCTTGGTTGTACAAATAACCTTTGATAAAGGCGAGAATTTCTTCCATCAGGTATTGAAGTATTCAATTCTATCAGGTGCAATTGTAGCGGTAGTGGGGTTGCTCCAGTGGGCAGGATTTTTCATGGGAATTGAAATTGGAGTTAGTCACTATGAAGAGATCGGAATACCAAGACCTGCATCATTTGCTCATGAACCAGATTGGTATGGTTTATTTTCAGCTTACTCTGCTATTTGGCTCTTAGTAATGTATCTTTTGAAAGATACGTCTCTATTTTCAATGAAATTTATTCGTATAGCGATGGCTATTTGTCTTCTAGGTGTCCTTCTTAGTATGGCAAGAGCGAGTATATTATCTTTAGCTATTGCAGGTATTTTTCTTTTTTCTGTAACAAAAAGTTTAAAGTTGCTAAAAATGACCATATTAGCTTTCATGATATTTCTAGTCATATTATGTGGTCTATTCATTGTTGATAACGAAATTGGTGTCAGTATCTATGAAAGATTAAACCCAGCCACTTCACTTGAAACAGATAGTGGTGCAGCTGATAGTCGGGTGGCCGCTATTGAAATGATGCTTGATCATATTCCGCTTCATCCAATTGTAGGGAATGGCAGTGGCGGAATGGCTACGCTATCTCAAATGCAAGAAATGAGAGATAAATATATATACGGTGGAGAATTAAATGCTGGTAAGGGAAACGCAAATATATTTTTAACTCTTATGTTTGATACTGGAATTATAGGTACTACTTTATTCCTTATCCTCATATTTCAGATCGTGTATATGATAAAAAAAACATTTTCTAAAACAAGCTATGTTTCTCTTGGATTTGCAGCAACTAGCATACTATTATTAGTAGATTTTAATTTCAATAATGGCTTTCGAATGGGGTTTGTCTGGGTTCATCTTGCACTCGTAGTTTCCTATTATTTGCTTCGTAATGTAACAGATTTGAATTCAAGTAATCTTATAAATCAATCTTTTCAAAAAGTGAATAAAAGATATTGAAAACTGAGTAGTAATTTCGGAAAATCCCATTAATTAGATAGGAGGTTTGAAGGATGGGAACTAGAGTTGGGAAGATAATACCCTTCTTTCTGAAAAATTATATTCGTACTGTTCTTTTTAAATTCAATAATCGGTCTGTTTATATCGGCCACGGAGTAGAAATAGATCCTGCTACAACAACAGTGGGAAAGGGTTGCGCGATTAATGCTTACAATCGAATTTCACACTCTCAAATCGATAGATATACGTATACTGCTCGTAATTGCAATGTCATGAATGCTAGGATCGGCTCGTTTTGTTCAATCGGACCAGGATGTCAGATCGGTTTAGGGAGCCACCCAAGTCATTTTGTGACTACCTCACCAATCTTCTATTCTACAGCAGGCCAGTTAAATGGAGATAATTGGGTTGATCATGATTACTATGATGAATTTGCTCCTGTACAAATAGGAAATAATGTTTGGCTTGGAGCAAATGTCATTGTAATGGACGGGGTGACCATTGGAGAGGGGGCAATATGTGCTGCGGGTGCTGTTGTTATGAAGGATGTACCACCATATTCTTTAGTAGCTGGGATGCCTGCAAAAGTAATCAAGTATCGGTTTGATATTGAAACAATTAATCGATTATTAGAAATGAATATCTTTATGAGGGACGAAGAGTTTCTGAAGCAGTATTTAACTGGAGCAGTGACTCCATCAGATTTATTAGTCGAGGACAAATCTTATCGTAATGATTGCGAGGGGTCTACGGGGTGAAAAAGAGAATTGGAATTATTGGTACCGGATTAATTGGAACAGGTCTCATTAAATTGATAAATATCCAAAATGATGTAAGTGTTTCTCGTATTTTGACAAGAAGAAGTTTACCTAACATGCACGGTTACATTTTAAGTGAAAAATTAACAAACTCTGTTGAAGAACTTATTCTTCATTCTGATTTAATTGTAGAGTGCAGTGGTGATGTCATTTATGGTAGTGAAATTATTGCAAAAGTATTCGAGGCTCGTCTACCAGTTGTTACAATGAATGCAGAATTGCAAGTAACAATTGGTTCATACTTAGCTGAGCGTGGGTTTATAACTGAAGCTGAAGGAGATCAACCCGGGTGCTTAGCTGCGTTGAATGAGAATATTAGACAAATGGGTTTTCAACCAGTAGTCTATGGAAATATTAAAGGCTTTTTAAATACCAATCCCAAAAGAGAAGATATGAAGTATTGGTCCAAACGAAATGGTATTAGTCTTGCTATGACCACTTCCTTTACAGATGGCACCAAAGTACATATTGAGCAAGCACTTGTTGCCAATGGAATGGGTGCTGATATTCTTGATACTGGTCTAGCTGGAGTTGAGGCTGAAGACAGTATTGTGGGTGGGAAAATACTTGCTGAACTCTCTAACCAGGATAAGGTTATTAGCGATTATATTCTATCTCCAAAATCTCCACCGGGTGTATTTATTACAGCAACACATGATGATGACCAGCGAGAAACACTTCGGTACTACAAGATGGGGGAAGGACCTTACTATACACTACAAACCAACTTTCATTTATGTCATTTAGAAATATTAAAAACAATAAGGAGAGTACTCAGTGGCGGAAGTGTACTCTTAAATAACGGTACCAATCCTAGAATTAGTGTAGCTGCTATTGCTAAGCGAAAACTGCTACCTGGAGATCATGTGAGCCATGGAATCGGGAGTTTTGAAGTAAGAGGTGAAGCAGTTCGGATAGCTAATGCAGAGAATCATATTCCAATTGGGTTATTAAGAGATGCTGTTATTAAACGACCATTAGAGGAGGGCGAGATGCTCCTATTCTCCGATTTGGATATACCAGATACTTACGCTTTGAAGGCATGGAAAAGCATCTTGAAAAGTTGTTTGATTGTTATAGCTTTATAAATTAATTGATGATGTAACATAATAAGGGGCTGGAAGGTGTTGGTTCCATATGATTGGAGAAAATATCAAGAAGTTTAGGGGATGCAAAAGGGATAACGCTTTCAAATCTAGCTGAGCAATCCGGGGTATCAAAATCTTATCTCAGTAATCTCGAGAGAGGTTTAAAAAAGAATCCTTCTATCCAAATCATAGAGAATGTTGCAAGCGTTCTAAATACTGATATCAATGAGTTGTTGGATCGTGATATAACTAATTTAAAGATGAATAAAGAATGGAATGAATTTGTCGAAGAAGCTATTAAAGTAGGTATTGAAAAAGAAATGTTAGTGAATTACAAAGAGTTGATTGCCTTTATTAAGTGGAGAAATCTAAAAGAAGCACAAAGATATCCCGATTAGATACAAATAGGAGAATCGTTACATTATTACTAAATGGATGGAGAGTAGCCAACATGCTTCTGAAAAAATATTCAGTATTATGGCTTGTTGTCTTGATGATAGGAATTTTGGTTTTGGTATGGTCAATTAGTCGTTCTGAACCTGCTCAAAAGCCAGTGGTTACTAGTTCTTGTAAGGCGAGTAATCAAGATATTGCTGATCTACAAGAAGAGATTGATCAAGCTAGTTCAGCGGGTGGTGGTACAGTAAAGATGATGGCCTGTCTGTATATTATTTCAGAACCTATCGTTCTTAAGTCTAATGTTCATTTAAAAGGTGCTGGATTGAAGAAAACCACGATAACGATTGAACCTGAACTTGAAGATGGCAAAACTAATGATAATAAGGTTATTGAAGCAGAGCAGCATAGCGTAAACATTAGCATTACAGATTTGACAGTGGATGGAAATAAAAAAGAACGTAAGAGCTTAATAAACAATCCTTATGCTCATACTATAGATTTCGCATTTGTGGATGGTTTCGAAATCAACCATATTCAAATCGAAAACGCTCCTTCAGCTTCAATTATGCTTTACAATAGTCGGAATGGAGTAGTTGAACACACGACTATTCTCGATAGTGGTTCAAATGGAATACTTGCCTTAAAAGATATCGATAATATTACAATTTCAAATAATGTAATCGATCATACTGATCACCAAAATGGAATTTTTTTTTCCTATCAGGAGGGTTATTCATCATCAAACATTACTATCGAAAATAATATTGTAAGATACGCTGGTGACTTCGGTATTGAGGTAGGGCACATCGTGCCAGAAGGTCATGAGCAACACCAAAATATCTTAGTTAAGAATAATGAAATAATAAGTGCTACTAATGCCGGGATTGCTTTTCGAAGTGTAAGTGAGGGCGTAATTGAAGACAATACGATTAGTGGTTATGGGAAAAAGGGAGGGTATGGTGCTGACGGAATCTTTGTAGAAGGTGGTTTTAATACCTCAAAAAATATACAGGTTAGTAATAATGAAATAAATCAGACTTATCAACATGGAGATGCCAGTGCTATCTATGTAACAGGAATCGATGGAGCACAAATAGAGGGTAACCAAGTTAAGGATAGTAGAGGAAACGGTATTTTCGTACAAGCTTCTGTATTGCCAGATGGAATAATCACCACTGATTTTAATGAAGGTAAACGTAATTTTAACGATATTCATTTAAGAAATAACCATTTATTAAATAACGCAAAAAATGGAATACAATTTCAAGGAAATAACGCATTGGGAAATAGCATAGAGGGAAATGTGATTAGAGGGAATGGAGAGTTTGGTGTCCAGATTGCGAACCTTACAACTGGAACAGGTTTTTTAGTGGCTGAAAATAAAATTACAGATAATGATAAAGAAGGTTTAAATATTTACAAACAAAATGAAATAGAGATTATGAGTAACGATTTTGATTCTTCAGAACGTAAAGCTAAATCTCTGTCATTTGTGAATGTACAAGATGTTGTAATTAAAAATAATATTTTTAACGAAAATAGTTGGGATGACGTGCTTGGTATTGAAACGGATAGCAATATAATAAATCAGAATAATCGCTTTCAAAATTAATGAAGCAAAAAACGCCCAATTATTGAAGGCGTTTTTTTCTTTTAAAATAAATCAAGTAATTCAGACATTAAATCAACGAGACTTTCTGCCTTCAATGGATCAGTGGAATGGAGTGTTTTAAATTTAGTGTTTAAGTTTTCAAGATCTTGTTCAAATTGTGTATTAGGTTCTTCAGGGTTATTTTCACAATCCTCAAGACCTTCAAGTTGATATAGAGTGATGTTAGATAAATTGATTGTTCCTCGAAGATTGTGGAAAACAACTTCGACGCCACTATCAAAGAAGGTTGAAAATGTAAACGTGAATGTGGTTTTTTGGGCTGGGACATCAATTTCATTGTTGAAGACTCTTCTGTCATTTGTGAATACTTCCATTTTTCCGTTATCTGGTGAAATTGCATCAAATGCTATTTGATAGATTCCTGGATTTGGTAGCACCTGTAATGGATAACCGTTAAGGGGAGATATGTTAGTTGTTACTGTCCACAAATTTTCAGTTGGATCAGGATTGTTAGGGGAGCCCTCAGTAATGTTACCTGAAACTACTACTCGAGTTGGGTCGCCTTCTACAAGAATAGCAGCTGTACCACTTTCCAATATGGTATTGGTTTTAATCGTATTTCCGTTAGAAGCATAATCATCAAAGTGAACACCATATACTTCACTGTTCAAAATCTCGTTGTTTTCGATGTGAATGTTAGAATACTTGCGTCTACCATCAGGAAAGTCTGGCGTCACTTCAAATCCGAATGCCGCTAAAACATAAATAGCATCATTCCAACTGTCTTCAATTGTGTTACCCGTGACTTCCATGTTATCCATTCCGGTAATGTAAATTGCTTGTTGGTAAGGGAACGGTTGATTCGGGACCTTAGGATAAGTTTGTTTTATGGTGTTATTGCGAATCGTGATGTTGTGCTGTAAAGCTCTTCTTCCTTCAATAAAAATACCGTTACAGCCATAGTCATTGGTTTCGGCATATCCAATAATTTCATTACCTTCAATTATTCCGTCACTAACAGTCCTGAAACCAATACCTGTACAATATGCGTTCTCAATGAAGTTGTTTTTTACTAGTATGTTGCGATGAGGTGGGTCTTCTGCAAGTTGAGTTGTATGGCCGACTTCAATCGCATAATCAGCAACATTTTTCACTAAATTTCCGGTGATTTCGATATTGCTTGTACTTTTTCCGTCCTGATACATAAAATATATCCCATTCTGATTATCTGTTCCATCGATTGAATTATTTAAGACTTTAATATCTTTTGTATTCTGCATTCCAAGAATAGCATTAGATCCACTTGCTGTAATTGTATTATTTTGTACAATTCCATTCTCGGCATTAAACATGATAATTGAAGCTCCAGCAGAATTGAGGATACTAAGATTTTCGATTTTAAAATTCGTTGTGTAGGCAACAGAGACTGTATGAGCATAGGGATCGTTGATTTTGTCTGGCCTATCTTGTTTTTTAGCATCGATTGTCATGTCACTAATTTCCACATTGGATTTTCTATCAATTTCTAATAATAAATAGGAGGCAGAAGAGCCATTAGAATTTTGTGGAACCATATCTAGAAAAGTCTGAGTTATTCCGGATCCCCTGAGCTGTATATTTGATTGGAGAACAATCGTTTTTGTTACTTCGTATCGTCCTGGAGGGATCGTAACGAGACCACCTCCTTGAGCACTTTTTTGATCGATCAAATTCTGGATGAGTTCGCTCATATTTTCGCTCCTTTACTTCTGTTTTTATAGTGGGATGATTAATGTGATTAATCTAAGACTATCGCATTGTTAATGATAGTTTATGTTGCTTCTTTTTTTCTGCGAGGGTTTTTGTCCTTAAATGCTAGTTATATATAATAATTTATAAAAACATTGAATTGCTAGTCTGCTGTGCGTTATAATGAACAAGAACAAATCTTACATATGAAGGAGGTGGTAATTCATGAAAAAAGATTATGAAGCTCCTCAAGTTCTTGCTCATCAAGTCATTCAATTTGAAACAACTGCATCTGGAGATTGTGATGACGATAATGGTAAAGGCGGAGGTTGGGGGAAAAAACATTAATTCAAAGTCTTGGAGGAGATTGTTTATGATTATGTCTTTGCTTGAGAAGATGTATCTCAAAAAAATTTAAATGAGGAGAGCGAGAGTGACTACATAAATTTGTTGAATGATATCGGTTTGTTCTCTATAAAGTCCCAAGTCTATCATTATTTTAAATCTCAGTCCGCAAGTAGACCCCTCACTACCTTTCTTATAAGTAATATCAAGAACTCTTATGAGAGAGCATCTTATCAGAATTTATTGCTGAGACATGAATTAGGCATCTCCTTCATTTGTTTGAAGTCTCCTCCTTACCTGTCATTCCGTTAAAAGGCATCATTTTCGCTGAAACTTATTTTGGAA
Organism: uncultured Bacillaceae bacterium; assembly: GCA_963805895.1. GTDB lineage: Bacteria > Bacillota > Bacilli > Bacillales > Guptibacillaceae > Guptibacillus. The sequence continues at coordinate 34,839 of CAWDWH010000005.1, read as the reverse complement.
GCTTTGCGGCAAGAGGGACTGCTGATATCGATTTATTGGTCGGTCTCTTGACCTGCAAAAAACAATTACTTTGGTGAAAAATGCAGGGTTTACAATTGAAGAATCTGAGGATCCATCTAATAATCATTGCTCATTTATGAAAAAAATACCCAATAGCTCTTTAGCAGTCACAGTGGAATTACATTGGAATTTAGATAAGGAATATCACTCTGAATTAGATGTCGAATGTTTTTGGGATAATTCAATATCTTATTCAGATTATCAAATATGTGAAAAACTTTATCTGTACAGGATACCTTTTACTACACTTGTCTTCATGCGGTTAGACATAAAATGGATTCATTGAAATATTTTATTGATCTTCTTCAAATTTTAGTGAACCATTCATATCAAATTGATTTTAACCAATTGAAAAACGCGCCAAAGCTGATAAAACATGGAGAAAAGTAAATGCCATTGTATCTATTTTATACCGAGAATTTTCGTTTCTTGAAGAGATAATTCTTATCCATTTCAAAAAACCGTTTTGTTATTTGGAGTCTTGGATAATGCTCGTAAAGCTCAAAATTATCAAAAAGATTTTTCCTATTATATTTACAAATTTTATTTTAATCATTGTCTCTTTGACTCTCCAAAACATCTAATCACTTCCACTAGAACATTCCATTTTATTTATCCACCTAAAGCTTACTTGGAATATTTTCTAGGTGAAGATAAAGACACTATTTCACGGTTCTCCTTATTGAAGCAGTACTATCGTACGCTCTGATCAACATCCAGCTTAAGTATCATCGAGGCATAAAAAGATAGGGGCAGAGCAAATGAAAAAGTTATGGATTGAAATAGGTGATCATCACATTTATACAAGATCCGAGTCAGCACAAGCAATTCAACTTATATGGAAGGTTTAAAGTGATACCACCATTACTTTTGAACGAAGCTGATCTATGTATTGATATAGAATATGGATACGGTTATCCTTTTACTGGTTTTGAAGTGGATATCAAAAAGGATAATGGAACTGTTTTCTATAGTAGAGGTGATTATGTTAATTGAAGTAGATGAAAGTTATACTTCTGCAAAACTCTCAGTGTTTTAATGAATTTGCCTTGAAACATGCACTTATGAATTTATATAGTTCATTTATTGTTCATCATAAGTGGGGGCTCCTCATACATTCATCGTGTTTGAAGGAAGGAGATAAGGCTTTTTTGTTTTCAGGCCAATCAGGCGCTGGTAAATCAACCGTAGTCAAGCTTTCACATCCTCGTCCCATTCTTTCTGATGAAGCAACAGTAGTGAAAATCACAGAATCTTGATACGAAGGTTTATGATTCTCCATTTAGGAGCGATACAGTAGCATCTTTTTCAGAACCCCCTATAGTTCTGGGCGGAATCCAACTTCTTAAACAGTCAATGGAGATTACGCCGTTCGCAATTGAATAAATCAGATAGTTTGTTAACATTATTTGATAAAATTTTCTATTGGGCAAATGATCCAGTAGAAACACAAAAGTTATTTATTTTAATTAGTCAGTTAATTAATACTGTACCTGTGTACGAATTGGAATTTCAAAAAAATGGCGCCTTCTGGAAGGAGATTTCATAGTGGAAACTTATATTCGAAAAGTTGAACTCGAAGCAGTGGAAATGGATGATAGTTGGATAATTCTTCATCCAACAGATTATACCGTGACTAAAATGAATGGTTTAGGTGGGGTTTGTTGGAATTTACTTTCGGAACGACAATCAATTCCAGTCGTTAAGGGAAGAAATTCAACGTATGTATGAAGTTTCCAATGATGTTGCAGAAAAAGACATCAAACAATTCTTGAGTCAAATGGTGGATGTTGGATTAGTGACCAAATGAACAGCCAATCTCAATTCCTCAAGAGATTGATAACTATGAATGGATATCTTGAGATCCCCTCTAAGGGCACAAGCATGTTCCCCATGATCAGGCAGAATAATATTTGCGTTTTTAAAAATTTTGATCACGGAGATGTGCATAAGGGGGATGTTCTATTATTTGAAACGAAAGAAGGTGGTTTAACAGGACACCGTTTGTTGCATACAATTAAAAGGAAAAATCAGGTTTGGTATATATGTAAAGGTGACACTAACCTTCATAGTGATGAACCTGTTGCTGAAAAACAGATTATTGGTAAGTTAAAGATGATTAAAAGAAACAGGAGAACGATAGACACAGATGGTCGTATGATGAAAATGTATAGCCTGTTTTTTTTATATTTCCGCCCAATACCTGTTTTATGCCACCTGTATGTTCATAAAATATTAAAGAAAAGGAACGAAAAAGCCAATGAAGAGTCTAGCTCTTGTTAAAAAAATACTCGAAACAGGTGAAATGAAAGGTTCTTTAACTTTTTTATATACTTATATCAAATCGTACTGGAGAAGCTATTGCTGTCTCCTTTTTATTTTAATTGCTGATATTTTTCTAATTATCCTTTTCGCATGGTTAATGCAGCATATTACTGATAGCGCAGTGAATGGAAATTTCACTAAATTGAAAGGTCTATTTGCTGTCGGATTAGTTGCGTTAGCTATTTCAGGAGTCGTTGATTATGTTAATTCATATTTAAAAACATACACAGTTAGTCACGTGAAAAAAGATCTAAGAACACATATGTTTACACGGTTCTTATCTATTCCATATGCTTCTTTTGAGAAAAGTCATTCCGGAAAGCTATTATCTCATCTAACCAATGATATCGATAAAATTGATGGAGCGGTCGGTGGTGTGCTATTAAACTTCATAAGACTTCCAATCCTCATTTCTTCAATCTTTGCTTATTTGCTTTGCTTAAATTGGCAATTGTCACTTTTATTTATTGTACTTGCTCCATTTACCATTATTAGTGGGCTTATTTTTGGTAAACAAATGCGTGATCGAAATCGACTCATTCATCAAAAAGTGGAGGAAATGCATGTGACGTTAAATGATTCATTTGCAGGTAATATAGTCCTCCGCGCATTTAGTCTTGAATCCTTATTCTTCAAAAGGTACAAAAATTCAGCAGATGAACTTCTCCAGACTGAAATGAAAGAGGCTACGATTCGTAGCTGGTTTAATACAGCTGCCAATCTGGCAGCCACCATGTCTTTCTTTTTCACTCTGGGACTTGGTGCATTTCTAGTTTCTAATGGTACTATCACAATAGGCGTTCTGCTTGCTTTTGTTAGTTTGATGCAGCATTTGGTCTATCCGTTAACCTCACTTGCTGAACAGTGGGGAAGTTTCCAACGGTCAATTGCTGCTGTAGATCGGGTTAAGCAAGCCATGCAGGTGGAACCAGAACTTGATGTTGAAGAAAATTGTAATCCAGTTACGAAAATTAATCAGCATATCAATTTTAGAGGGATTGATTTTCACTATGAGAAAAATGGGCCATTGTTTGATGATTTCACCTTAACCATACCCGCAGGACAGGTTACTGCACTTGTCGGACCAAGCGGTGCAGGTAAAAGCACGCTCTTTCATCTACTTCAACGTATATATCAACCACATAAAGGTGTGATTTCATTTGATCAACTTGAAACCACTTCAATGACGGTCAATCAACAGCGAAGCTATTTTTCGTATGTACCCCAAGAAACATTTCTGTTTAGTGGAACAATTGAAGAAAATATCGCATTTGGAAGAGTAGGTGCCAGTAAAACCGAAATTAATAAGGCAGCGAAAAAAGCGAATGCTCATCAATTTATTACACAACTTAAAAATGGCTATGAAACAGAAGTAGGAGAGAGAGGGTCAAGACTATCTGGCGGTCAGAAGCAAAGGATAGCTATAGCAAGAGCAATCTTAAGAGATGCCCCAATTCTATTGTTAGATGAGGCTACTTCAGCGCTAGATAATGAATCGGAACGTCTTGTACAGGAAGCTTTAGAACGACTTATGGCGGGGAAGACAACGATCATGATTGCTCATAGATTGTCTACGATTCAAAATGCAGATCATATAGTAGTGATTAATAAAGGTAATGTCATAGAACAGGGTTCGCATCTAGAACTTATACAGGCAGGGAAGATGTACGCAAAACTATATAATACTTCAAGAATAAAGATGGCTCAATAGTGTGAGAAAGTCATTTTTATTTAAGAACTTTTAGGTCCAATCAATTTTCTATCTTTAATTGATTGGACCATTTACTTAAAGAAAGATCGGACTAAATTAAACTAATTTTCAAAAAACATTGAATTTCACCAAAACATTCTCTATAATGAGCATCAACGACATCAAATTTTGTCATCCCGATCCTAAAATGTAATCCATTACATTTTACCTTGAATTATGATCATCAGCCATTTATAGTTTAAAATAGGAAACGTATTTTAAACACTAGGGAGACAATTGAAATGGCGAACATGACAGACGTGGCAAAGCTTGCGAATGTGTCGACGGCAACGGTTTCGAGGGTGATTCAAAATCCCGAGACGGTGAAAGAGAAGACGAGAGTGAAGGTTCTTCAAGCGATTGAAGAATTGAATTACCGGCCGAATATTTTGGCGAGGTATTTTAGGAGAACAGAGACGAAGACGATTCTTGTTATGGTTCCTTCTATTATGAATAATGTCTTTCCGCAAATGATCGCAGGGATTGATCTCGTCGCGAATCAAGCAGGCTACAAGGTTCTTTTGGGTAATACCTACCAAGAACCTGAAAAAGCATACAGCTATATTGAAGAGCTGAAGCAGAAACAAGTGGATGGCATGATTTTATTAACAACAAGATTGGATTATCAAATCATTTCAGATCTTGCTGATGACTATCCAATCGTCCTAGCGTCAGATTATATTGAAGGTTTAACTGCGCCAACTGTGGCCATTGATAATATTAGCAGTGCACGGGATGCGGTGGAACATTTACTTCAACTTGGTCACCGAAGTGTGGCTATGATTACAGGTCCTCTAGATATTCCGCTAAGCAGAGATCGATTAAAAGGTTATAGACAGGCGCTTCTTGGACATGACATGGAGATAGAAAGTGTCTTGATACAGGAAGGTGATCATACTTATGAATCTGGGTACAATCAGATGAACAAGTTTCTTGCATTGGACAAAGCTCCGACGGCTATTTTTGCCGCAAATGACAGCATGGCGATGGGAGCCATTAAGTCGATCAAAGCTCACGGACTTCGCGTACCTGAAGATATTGCAGTTGTCGGTTTTGATAACATTCAGTTCTCGGATATCTTTGAACCAGCCCTTACGACGATTGCACAGCCTTTAGTGGAGATGGGGAAACGTTCGATGGAGCTTTTATTGAAGCAAATCAAAGGAGAGGCATTGACTAAGAAACAGCATGTCCTTGATACAAAGTTAATCATTAGGGATTCGTGTGGGTACAACAAACAGGTCTAGTCTTATAGGCTATTCTGTTGTAGTAAAATGTAATCGTTTACTTTTGTTGAAGATGCATGTCCTTAATTTACTTCGATTTTATAAGTGAGTTACAAGCTAAAATGTAATCCATTACATTTTAGGGGGTTAACTATTTCCAGGAGGTGAATGGCTGGTCGTCGGTTTTGGAAGTGAACTTAATTTTAAAAGGAGAGATCGAGAATGGCGAATATACCTGTTGCAGTACAGATGTACACGTTACGAGAAGAAAGTGAGAAGGACTTTGTTGGAACTTTAAAAAAGGTTGCAGAAATCGGCTACCAGGGCGTAGAGTTTGCTGGGTATTACGGCATGTCTGCGAAAAATCTAAAGAAGGTAATCGATGACCTCGGGTTAAAAGCAGCTTCAAGTCATATTCCACTCGATGCATTAAAGGAAGATTTGAGTAGCGTAATTGCTTATCAGCACGAAATCGGAAGCAGCAAGATCGTTTGTCCATTTCTTGCACCCGAACAACGAAATGAAGACGGGTATGCTGAGCTCATTCGAACACTGAACGATGTTGGTCAGGAATGTGCGAAAGAAGGGCTCACGCTATGCTACCACAATCATGATTTTGAATTAGAACGCTTATCAAACGGCAAAACAGCGCTTGAAACCATTTTAGATGAGACGAATCCAGAATGGGTGAAAGCGGAGTTTGATATTTACTGGTTAACGCGAGCTGGAGAGGGACCGGTCAATTGGATGAAACGGTACGAAAATCGGACGCCTCTTGTTCATTTAAAGGACATGACGACGGACGGTGAGCAATTTTTCGCTGAACTTGGCACGGGTGGAGTTGATTTAAATGCTGTGTTAAATCAAGGCGATCAGTCGAATGTGGACTGGTGGATTGTTGAACAGGATAAATGTAAGCGCTCTCCTTTTGAAAGTATTGAAATGAGCTTGAACTATTTCCTTAGTCAGCATTCTTAATTCGTTTCTTTATTGCCATAACTACAAATTAGGGGGTAAAGCATGAAGAAAGTAACGGCGTTATTATCGATGATGGTTTTGTTGCTGTTAGCCGCATGTGGAGGAAATCAGGGAGCATCGGGAAGTTCTGATTCGAACGGGGATGAGAAGGTTATTGAAGTATGGCACATTGAAACGGGTGAACGGGAAAAGCTTTTCCAGGAAGTCGCAGAAGCAGTTTGAGGAAGATCATGATGGCGTAAAGGTGAAATTGTTGCAAACGCCTAACGATGCGTACAAGCAGAAGCTCGCTGTCTCGATGTCAGGCGGTAATCCTCCAGATGTATTCCAGAGTTGGGGTGGCGGATGGTTGAAGCATTTCGTTGATCAGGGAAATGTGCAGGATATTACAGAAAATATTGATCAAGACCATTACTTAGAAATGGCGTTAAATAACGGGACGTTCGATGACAAAGTGTATGGCGTTCCGTTAGGTTTATCGCTAGATGTGATTTTCTATAACAAAGAAATTTTCAAGAAATACGATCTTGAGGAACCGAAGACGTATGAAGAGTTTGTTGAAGTCATCAAGACGTTGAAGAAGAACGATGTGACGCCACTAGCATTAACGAATAAGACGAAATGGCCAGGAGCGTATTATTTGATGAATTTTGCGAGTCGCATCGGTGGTCCTGAATTATTTGAAAGCGCATTCAATCGAGAAGGACGCGGTTTTGATGATCCTGCCTACATTAAAGCGGGTGAACACATTCAGAATCTCGTGAAGATGGATGCTTTTAACGCCGGTTTTAACGGCATTCCTTATGATGAAGGACGCGGACGTCAGCTTATGTACTCTGGACAGGCTGCGATGATGGATATGACGATTTCCTTCTTAAATAATGTGAGAGAAGAAGCGCCGCAGTTCGAAGATAAGCTTGGATTCTTCGTATTCCCAACGATTGAGGGAGGCGAAGGAAACGAAACGCAAGTCGGTGGTGCGACTGGACCGGTTTGGTCAGTGGCAAAAGAATCCGACAATCCGGATTTATCAGCTGAATTTATCAAAGCACTAACGACGAAAGAAGCCGCACAGAAGTTTACGGATCGCACTGGTACGTTGGCAGCTGTGAAGGATGTTGTTCCGAAAGATGAATTTGTAAAACAGTTCTATGATGTAGCGCAGAATGCCTCACATATTCAGATGCCTTATGACCAAACGCTCCCTCCTGAGCTCGCTGAACTTCACAAAGATACGACGCAGGCACTATTCGGTCTATCGATGACGCCTGAAGAAGCAGCTAAGAAAATGGAAGCGAAAGCAGAAGAGCTTCTTGAATAAGTGAAAGAGGGGGATGTCCCCTCTTTCTTATCTACAGAAGGGAGAGCGTTACACATGGAAACAGCTGAGGTGACGAGAAGAAGCGAGACGACAAGGGCGATACAGGGAGCGAAGAAACGTAACGTGAGAAAAGCAGTTACGATCGGTTTGTTCACAGCACCAGCGCTTATTGTTTATCTCGTGTATGTGATTTATCCGATTCTATCTACGTTGAGCTATAGCTTCTACAGTTGGGATGGAACGAGTGATAAGACGTTCATTGGCTTCGATAATTACGTTCAATTATTCCACGATTCGATATTTTGGACCTCGCTCACGAACAATGCGTGGGTCGTCTTAACGTCCGTATTCGTGCAAATTCCACTTGGCATGATCATGGCGCTGATGTTGTTTGCACCAATACGAGGCATCCGCTTGTTCAGTAGTGTTTATTTTCTCCCATTCTTAATGTCGACCGTTGCAATCGGGCTCTTGTGGGTGTATATGTTTGACCCGATCAATGGCATTATCAATCAAATTGTCAATTTGCTAGGGTTTGAAAATGTTGCCTGGCTCAGCGATGAAAATACGTCGTTGATCGCGATTCTACTCGTTGTGGTGTGGCAGTTCTCCCCTTTTTATATGATTCTATTTAAGGCAGCTATGGTCGGAATCGGAGAGGAACTCTATGAATCTGCGGAAATCGATGGAGCGAGTTCTTTACAGAAATTCTTTCATATCACTTTGCCATTGCTTATGCCTACCATCGTGAGTTCATCGATTCTCGCCATTGTTGGTTCATTAAAAGCCTTCGATATTTTCTACATTATGACAGGCGGCGGACCGAACCATGCGACAGAGCTAATGGGAACGTATATGTTCAAGCAGGCCTTTATTAACTTCAATATGGGCTATGCGAGTGCGATTGCCTTCCTGATGTTCCTCATTGCGCTCGTTGTCACCATACTGATTCAAGTTGTTGATTATAACCGTAAGAAGAAAGGAGCTTTCTAATGGTTCAATCACTCAGGAAGATGCCTTTATATTTAGTAGGTTTGCTGTTGCTCGTTTTCACAGGTTATCCGTTTGTTTATATGATTTCGACTTCCCTTAAAGATCAGGGTACTTTCTTTGAACGACCCTTCGCCATTTTTACGGCGATCGAGTGGGGGAACTACGCAGATGTCTTTCAGATGGGACTTACACGTTACTTCTTGAACAGTATTCTCGTTTCGGTGGTAGCGGTGGTTGGTGTAATGTTGATTGCTGCCCTGGCGAGTTATCCATTGAGTAGAATGAATTTTAAATTTAACCGAGGGCTCTTTCTCCTTTTTATTTCAGGGATGATGTTGCCGATTCATGCGACGCTCATACCGATTTTTAAACTATCTCAAAATATGGGGTTGTACGATTCGCTACTTGCTTTAATCGGACCTTACATCGCCTTCAGTTTGCCGATTTCGATTTTTATTTTAACGCAGTTTATGCAGGAAATTCCGAAGTCACTGGAAGAAGCGGCGAAGATCGATGGGTGCTCCCATTTCGGTATTTTCTGGCGCATCATTCTTCCGATGCTAACACCAGCTCTAATGACTGTTTTTATTTATAACTTTATTCATCTTTGGAATGAATTTATCTTTGCGCTCGTTCTCGTATCGAGTCCAGAAAATATGACGCTTCCACTTGGATTGCAAGACTTCTACGGGGAGTTCTCGGTCAATGTTCCTGGATTGATGGCGGCATTGACGCTCGCAAGTCTACCGATGCTCGTTGTGTACTTGTTCTCACAAGAAAAGGTTGTGAAAGGACTAACGGGTGGTGCGGTTAAAGGATAAGGAGTTAAAGAAGGAGTGAGAGAGAATGGAGAAAGTTCGAATTGGCGTGATTGGCTGCGGCAACATTAGCGATATCTATTTAACAAATTTTCGGGAGTTGGAGACTCTGGAAGTCGTTGCATTAGCGGATCTGAACCATGAAAAAGCGGTTGAGAAAGCAGAGGAATATGCGATTCCACACGTTCTAAGTGTGGAGGAACTTTTAGAGAATGAAGCGATTGATCTCGTACTGAATTTAACGATACCTGCTGCCCACGCTGACATTAGCTTGCGAGCGTTAGAGGCTGGAAAACACGTCTATGGGGAGAAACCGCTCGCGATCTCACTTGATGATGGTCAGAAGGTGTTAGCTAAGGCGAAGGAAAAAGGTCTTTTCGTAGGCTCGGCGCCCGATACGTTTCTCGGTGGGGGACTTCAGACGTGTAAAAAGCTGATCGAGGACGGCGCAATCGGTGAACCGGTTGCCGCGACAGCCTTCATGATGGGACACGGACCGGAAAGCTGGCATCCTGATCCGGAATTTTTCTACCGAGCGGGCGCAGGTCCGATGTTTGATATGGGACCGTATTATTTAACGGCACTGATCAATTTAATAGGACCTGTTCGTCGCCTAACAGGATCGACGCGGGTAACCTCACCTGAACGAACGATTACGAGTGAGCCCAAGCAAGGGCAGAAAATCAATGTGGAAACGCCAACGCATGTAACAGGGATTCTTGATTTTGAAAATGGCGCGATTGGAACGATCGTTACGAGTTTTGATGTATGGGGATCGAAAACTCCTTTTCTAGAAATCTATGGAACGGAAGGTTCGTTGAGTGTACCTGATCCGAATACGTTTGGCGGTCCGGTACTCTTGAGAAAGCCTGGTGAAGTGGAGTGGAAGGAAGTTCCTTTTACCCATGGCTCGATTGAAAACAGCCGAGGGATCGGTGTGATCGATATGGCGGACGCTTTACGTAGCGGGCGGGAGCAACGGGCAAGTGGAGAGCTCGCATATCATGTGCTTGAAATCATGCATGGCATTCATGAGTCTTCTTTGAAAGGTAAGCATTATGAGCTGATGAGTACTTGCCGAAAACCTGAGGCGTTACCGAGTGACCGTTTATCTGAGACGATGGAGGGATAGAGGATGAAAAAATTGAAAGTAGCTGTTATCGGATGCGGAAGTATTGCAAGACGACGGCATTTGCCGGAGTATCATGCAGAGGAGAATGCTGAAATCGTAGCGGTGTGTGATGTGGTGTGGGATCGGGCAGAGGAAATGGCGAGCTTGTATGGCGGCATGGCGTATACGGATTATCAAGAGTTACTTAAAGACACTGAGATCGATGCCATCAGTGTGTGTTTGCCAAACGCGCTGCATGCGCCTGTCTCCATTGCGGCTTTGAATGCTGGGAAGCACGTGTTGTGTGAAAAGCCAATGGCGACTTCACGTGAAGAAGCAGAAGCGATGAACCAGGCGGCAGAGATGAATGGTAAAAAGCTGATGATTGCACATAACCAGCGATTCGTTGCTTCACATATGAAAGCGAAGGAGCTGATTGAAAGTGGTGTGATCGGGAAAATATACAGCTTCCGGACGACATTCGGTCATCCGGGACCTGAACGCTGGAGCATCGATGGAGCGGGGAGCTGGTTTTTTGATAAAGAGCGGGCTTTTATCGGTGCGATGGGTGACCTCGGCGTACATAAATCAGATCTCATGCGCTACTTGCTGGGAGAAATAGTTGAGGTTGGCGCATTTGTGGAAACGAGGGCGAAGGAAAATACTGATGTGGATGATAATGCGGTTTGTATTCTTAAAACCGAGCAGGGTGTGATCGGAACGCTGACAGCGAGCTGGTCATATGTGTCTGGCGGAGACAACTCAACGGTGATTTATGGTGAACATGCGGTGATGCGTCTGGAAGACGATCCAGACCATTCGCTAGTTGTTCAGTATAAGAACGGAGATATCGTGAAATATGAGCTCCAGCAAATCCAGACGAATGAAGCGGGAGGACAGCAGACGACGCATGTGATCGAAAACTTTGTGGATTGTGTCGTAAATGATACTGTTCCGGCGGTTAGTGGTGAAGAAGGAATGAAGTCGCTCCAAGTGATCCTAGCTGCACTAGAAGCGAATGAAACGAAGCGCGTGGTAGCGGTTGAGGGAGTGGTGCGGGTGTAGCAGGTGGAGCGAGCGGTCGAGCGGTTCGAGCGGTGCCTGGCACCACCCGGTAATTGTCATTATATGTCGAACAGGCTGACGATTGATTTCGTCAGCCTGTTTTTGCTTTTACCGTGTGAAGTTCGGTGTGATGACTGTGCGGTGGTCGTATACGCGTTTGGCTTTCCCTTCAGATCGAGGGATTGATTTGGGAGCCATCAAGCAGACTTCCACCGATATAAGCGCTTTCATTTTTAGGGTTTTTCCGATTCGCTCGATGAGCTCTTTAGCAGTTGGGTGCATGAAATTCTGTTCAGGCAACGTCTCATAGAATTCTTCGCATACTTCAACGTGTAGCATGACGTGGTCGAGATGACCTTTTTTCTGTAAGTGGATTTGATAATGCGGCACGAGTTCTTCCAGGTTGCAAATATACCGTTCGACCTCAGAAGGAAAGACATTGACGCCGCGGATAATCAGCATGTCATCGATTCGTCCTTTTATGCGACTCATCCTCGTGGTTGTTCTTCCGCAGAGACATTTTTCTCTTGTGATAGATGCGATGTCGCCTGTGCGGTAACGAATGGTTGGCAGTGCTTCTTTTGTGAGGCTTGTGAAAACAAGTTCCCCATATTGACCATCATCGACTGGATCGAGTGTATCAGGGTTGATGACTTCGATTAGAAAATGGTCGTCAGCGATGTGAAGCCCATCCTGACATTCCACGCATTCCATCGCAATACCTGGTCCCATCACTTCGCTTAATCCGTAAATATCGGTTGCCGTAAGTTGGAACATCTTCTCGATCTGATATCTCATTTCTTCTGACCATGGCTCAGCTCCTAAGATGGCGTGCTCTAATGAAGTAGCAGCAGGATCAATTCCGTTCTGAATCATTGTCTCCCCGATGTTTAAAAGGTAAGACGGAGTGGCGCAAATGATTCTTGGCTTAAAGTCCTGGATGAGTGTGATTTGATTTGCTGTATTTCCACCTGAGATCGGGACTGTCGCACATCCGAGTTGTTCAGAACCAGCATGGAGACCAAGACCTCCTGTGAATAGTCCGTACCCGTAGGCATTATGAAGGATATCTCCCTTATGTCCTCCTGCCATGGAAATCGATCTTGCGACGATGTCTCCCCAATGTTGAATGTCGTTCTTTGTGTAAGCGACAACGGTAGGTTTGCCACTCGTTCCAGATGATGCGTGGATACGAATGACATCTTCCATAGGGCAGGCGAGCATCTTGAAAGGATAGTTTTCTCTTAAGTGATGTTTTTTTGTGAAAGGAAGGCGTTTTAAATCGTCGAGTGATTGGATATCGTCAGGAGTTATATGTACGTTTTTAAAAGCTTCGTGATAGAAAGGGACATTGTGATAGGCGCGTGATACCGTGCGTTTCAAACCTTCTAATTGATAGGCATTCATCTTGGGGGTACTCCAGGTTTCTCTTTCTGAATAAATTGCCATACGGTTGCCTCCTTGTATGATACAAATTAAACGACTGAGAGATTAAGTGTCATATTAAAGGTACCTTTTTATGGAAGCGCGGTCAATGTTATTTTGGAAATTGTGTCTTTGGTTGTGGTGCCTGTTTGCGGTGCCTGGCACCACCCGGTTTATGGGTGAATTTGTCGGATGATGGAAAGCTGGGTTCTATTTGCAGGAATCTGCGAGATATGAGGCGAAATTCTTCTTGAAATGCCATAAGTACACTCATATTGAAGGAGAGGGTTCACTATGCCGTTTATCGATGTAAACGAAACACCGCTCTATTATGAAGATTATGGTCCAAAGGATGCACCGGTTCTTGTTTTTAGTCATTCGTTATTCTTTACTTCTTATATGTTTCATCAGCAGGTTGAGCATTTCTCAAAAGATTATCGTGTCATTTGCTATGATCACCGTGGGCAGGGAAGAAGCGGGAGGTCTTCTTTAGAGAAGTTAGATATGGATACGCTTACAGATGACGCCGCTGCTTTAATCGAAGAATTAGGAATTAAGAAGTGTCATTTTATTGGGAATTCCATGGGAGGCTTTGTTGCGCTCAGACTGGCTGTGAGACGTCCTGATTTACTCATTTCGTGCGTCGTTCTCGGTAGCTCTGCAGAAGCGGAGTATAAGAAAGAAGAGTTTCAACCGCTTGTGTCTCAGCTTCAGATAAGTGGTGGTGAAGGTGTGATTGATACGCTCATGTACATTATGTTTGGTGATGTATCCCTTGCTACCTTCAAGTTTGAAAACGAGCGGAACTACTGGCATTCGTATATGAAGATGCTTGAGCCTTCAATCGGGGATGCCGCCCATCAAGTCATTCATCGTAAGAGTGTTCTCGAAGAACTGGCAGGCGTGAAGGTCCCGGTACTTGCGGTTGCTGGAGAGCAGGATCACGCTTATACGATTAAGCTATCTGAGAATATCGCGAAACAAGTGGAGAATGGGCGTTGTGAGGTGGTTGGCAAAGCGGGTCATTCAGTAGCGCTAGAAAAGTCTGCTGAAGTGAATAAGGTATTGGAGAAGCACTTTGCGAGAATCAAAGCGCATCAGCAAAGAGTTGAAAAAGGGAAGGTTCTATAGCTTTTATACTTAGTAAGGGACTACTGAAATATTGTGAGATCATTGATCTATGTGATCCAAGGCCTAAAAATGAGGATAATCAAACGTTTCATTAATACAAGTGTGTTTTATGTAGAGCCTGAGATTTATATGGGCTCTATTTTTTATGGAACGAAAGAGAGAATAAATGTCACGTATAAGAAATAGGTTCGCTTTTATTTAGCTTAAATCGATTATGAATAATTTGGAATTTCCTGATGCAAAATAAATAAAGTATGAGACGATTTTTCAGGAGGTTAGGGTAGATGTGGAAAACTTTGAATAAGCCTTGGAGCTGGATCATGGCAGGAGTGTTGTTGCTCACCTTTTCTACAAGAGCAAGAAAGGTTTCCCGGAAGGCGATCGTTAAAGGTGCAGAAGCAATGATGGAACTGACAGAAGAAGTAAAGGAAGTAGCTTCTAACATGAACAAAGGTGAGTGGCGAATCGGAAAATCAAGTGAAGGAAAAGAGGGCGGGAAGTATCCTGGATACATTGGGTCTAGGTCCAGCAAAGGATTAAGTGAAAGAGTTAGCAAAACGACCAATGTGCGCCGCGTGAATCCTACTCGATTTCAGAACGCGAAGAACGTCATGAACGATGAGATAATGCCCTACCACATGGCAGAAATCGCAGAAGAATTTGATCTCTTTGACGATTAATCGGGTGGTGACAGGCACTTGTCGATTTGTCGAATGAGCACTCCCCTAAATATTGCGATTGGTGTTGAACATAAGGAAAGAGCCCTTCTTTGTAGAAAAGAGGGCTCTTTCTCATTATTCTACTTCCACGGCAACCGCTCTTACCGGCGATCCATCTAACCCCTCTAGCTTCAGCGGCAGTGCGATAATCAGCGGATTCGCGAAATCGATCTTTTCGAAGTTGCAGAAGTTCTCCCCAATGATTCCGTTCGTTGAGGTGATGGCTTCGTGAACGGGGAAGGCTGAGCCATCGGGTGGGTCGACGTTCAGTGCATCGATGAAAAAGGTCGTGACTCCTTTCTCGAGCAAGTCGTTGATGATATCGACTGAGAGGTAGGGATGCTTGAAATAGGTTTCGGTTCCGATGTGTTTCGACCATCCTGTATGGAAGAGAGCAATCGTACCTGGCACGACGCTTTCAATTTGATCCGATACCTCGTCCATCGTAATTTTTTCACCTGGTTCTTTTCCGGTGACATCGATGACGATTCCCGGTGCCATAAATTTGGTCAAACTTGATTGGTCGATGCGGTCTCCTTCTTTTTGAAAGTGGAAGGGAGCGTCGACATGGGTACCGGTATGAGAACCGATGTTTAGCTGAGTGACCTGATAGCCGTCTTTCTCGAGCTCGGCTGCAGGGTGAATGTCAGGTTTCGGATCGCCTGGATAGACGGGCGTCTGATTGTTGATTGGGATCGATAGGTCGATGATTTGTTTGAAATTCATGGGAGTCCTCCTTAACTGTATACGTCAGTTCTTCGCTCTTCTAGCATGGTGAAAAAGGATTGTTTTAATTCATTGCGTCTTGTAGCATCTGCATGTGCTGTGATGAATTCATATGGTTTTTCTGCGGTCACGATCGCCTGTCCATCTGGTCCAAAGATCGATGACTTGCCAAAAAAGTTCAGCTCCTCTGATCGACCGGTATGGTTGCACGTGACGACATAGATGGTATTATCGATGGCTCGTGCCCCACTGAACTGGAGAAACGGTCCATCGTAAGGTTCTTCCCATGCAGAAGGAACGAGCAGAATCTCTGCTCCTTTTAGTGTAAGCGTTCTGGCAAGCTCTGGAAAGGCAAGATCCCAGCAAATCATCAGTCCGATCGTCCCGATGTCTGTGGAAATCGTAACGGGTTCAGAACCAGGTTTGAAAACGCCGCGCTCAAGAGGAGTCAGATGGATTTTTCGATAGTTTGCTGTATCTTTTCCAGTTGCATCAATGTATTGAATCGCATTGTAGATGTTCCCAGCATCATCTTTTTCTACATATCCGTATACGATCGAAATCAGATTAGAGACAGCCATATGGCGCATCGCTTGAAAAATGGGTCCGTCCTGTTTTTCAGCTAACTTCTTCATTTCCTCAGACAAAAAGTAACCTGTCGTAGAAAGTTCGGGAAACGTCAGCACTTTTGTGTCCGGGTGTTTATTAAGGCATTCTGTCACCAACGTTTCCATCTTATTAAGGTTTTCTGTTACTTCGCCATTCTGAAATTCCCCTTGAGCTGCTGCTATTTTATAAGTCATCATTATGCCTCCAGTTTGGCGTCAAACTTTTCTTCCGTAACTTTTCTAGCCTCCAGCTGTTTTGTAAAAGCCATTAATCCATAATAACCTCCGCCTGATAACACGAACGTTAAAATAGTCGCTCCGATGCTTAGCGGGTGCACGTACGTAAAGTAATACGCAAAGATGGCTCCTCCAATATAAGTGACAACAGCGACGATGTTCACTCCGCGCTGATAGCGATAGAGTCCTTTGTGATCGAAGGCAACATCTTCTGCATCATAGTAAGCTTTTTTGACGATAAAGTAGTCTACGAGGACGATGGCGAAAACGGGAATAAATAGCGTTGCGATCAACAGGATAAAATTGAAAAAGTTAACCATCAACGCTTCCTTCAAAAGAGCACCAAGCGTACAAACGAGTCCGAGCGCAAGAACTGGCTTCCAAAATCCTGATTTCGGAAAAACGTTCATGAATGACATCGTCGCACTGTAGAGTGCCATGACGTTCGTTGATAAGACAGAGAAAAAGACGACGATGGAAGCGATGAACCCAAATCCGTAAGCGGACAGAAGGACGGTCGGATCATACGTTTGTTCCATGTTGTTCAGGATACTAAAACCGCTTACGACTGCCCCGAGTCCCATCGCTATCAGTGAGGCGACAATGTAGCCAAGGTAGGTTCCGAGCATACCGCTTTTTTCAGATTTGCTGTGGCGATTGAAGTCACAGACGCTGGACATCCAGGAAAAGGAAGTAGCAACGACGATATCAAACGCGATGATACCTGAGATGGCAGGGTTATCGCTTGCCTTCAATTCAATGAGGGAAGAGACGCTGTAGGTAGTGAATAATTTATAGAACACAAGTACAGATAGGATGAGCATCGCAACAGAGACCCATTTTTCAATGCTTTCCACACCGCGGTGACCGTAAATGGTAATGCCGACAACGAGGATTTCAGTAAGGATCACGAATAAATTGATGTTACTGTAGCCAGTTGTGTAACTGATGGCATAATTTAGAGACAGACCGGCCATATAGGCCTGGATCCAACTCCAGCCAATGAGTACGATCGTATTTACGAGTGCGGGAAGAATGGCGCCTTTTTGACCAAAAGCCGCTCTTGTCATGACCATCGTTGGAAGTCCAGTCCGCGTGCCGATATTTCCTGTTAGAGCCAGTGGAATCGCACCGATTGCTGAGCCGATGAGGATGGCGAGCATCGCTTTTTGGATAGAGATATCCGGCACGAACATCATGCCTGTCATAACGGATGTAATGACGACGTTCGCTGCAAGCCAGAGAGCAAAGGTTGAGAAGAAATTCATGCTTCGCTTGTCCTTTGGGGTTGGGCTAATCGTGTCATGACCTAAGCGTTCAGTAAGTTGACTCATTGTATTTCCCCCTCTATTTTAGTTCCAATATTCCGAAAATTGAGTGTGCAATGAACCGCTTCCGGCTGGAGTTCATTGCTTGTACCAGTCAGCTTTTGCTAGCTGCTGAGATGTATTGACGTGCTTTACTTCTGTGAAACCGGCCAGTCCATGCGGGCCAAGCTCGCGTCCGATCCCGCTTTGTTTATAGCCGCCCCATGGCGCTTCAACGTAAGGTGTGTGGTAGGAGTTAATCCAGATCGTGCCTGCTTTCAGTCGTGATGCGACTTTTTTAGCTTCGGAGATATTAGTGGAAAGAACGCCTGCCGCAAGACCAAATTTCGTACCGTTCGAAAGTTTGATCGCTTCTTCTTCATCACGAAACGATTGCACTGTAATCACAGGGCCGAAAATTTCTTCCTGGACGATCCGCATCGACTGAGTGACGTTCGTAAAAATAACGGGTGAGAGGTAATAGCCTTTCCTCTGCTGACCGTCTTGTTGGAATACGGTTGCGCCTTCTTTCCTGGCGAGCTCGATATAACTCTTAACTTTGGAGAGATGGTCCTGGCTAATTAAAGGACCCATTTCCGTTTCTTCACGTGTTGGGTCACCGAGTTGGATTTTTGCTGTTGTGTTGATCAGTTGATCGACGAATGCTTCATATCTGTCTTCATGAACAAGAATGCGAGAGGAGGCGACACACACTTCCCCCTGGTTGAAGAAGCCACCGAAAATCGTCCAATCGACTGCTGCGTCTAAATCAGCATCTTTTAGAATAACAAGTGGCGACTTCCCTCCGAGTTCAAGTGAAACACGCTTCAGATAACGCGCACACTGCTGATTGATGTGTTTACCAGTGTCAGATCCACCAGTGAACGATACTTTATCTACTTCAGGATGTGTGACGAGTGTTTCCCCAACGGGATCCCCTGCACCTGGTACAAGATTGAAGACTCCATGTGGAAAATCACATTGATCGATCAGCTGAGCAAGTTTGATCGCGGTAACCGGTGTTAGCTCGGAAGACTTAAAGACGACGGTATTACCGGCAGCAAGAGCGGGAGCGATCTTCCACATTCCGAGAAGTAGTGGGAAGTTCCAAGGCACGATTAATGCGCAAACACCGATCGGCTCATCGATGATTTGACTGATCGTTTCGTCAGGCATCTGGATCGTCGCAGGTTCCCGTTCTTCAACTAAGTCAGCATAGTAGCGAAGACAGGCGACGGAATCACCGATATCAAGCGTTGCTTCACGAATCGGTTTCCCCGTATTCGATGTTTCCGCATCTGCGAACGATGTTTCATCAGCTTCAAGAAGATCGGCGAGCTGTCGAAGAGCGTTCACGCGTTTTTCGGAATCCGTTGCCCATTCACTTTGATCGAAAGCTTTCCGTGCGGATTCCACTGCCGATTTGGCTTGATCGCGAGAGGCTTCTATTATGGTGAAAAGTGGTTCCTCAGTTGCCGGATTGATAATGGGACGAGCCTTTCCTTCTCCTTGATGCCAGTTTCCGTTGATGTAAAGATGCTGGTTGTTCATGATATATGGCTCCTTTCCTCAGCAGTGACGGTGATTTCTGAGGGGTCATTATGTGTAAGGAGAGATATGCTGATCATCACAATGAAACTTGTCAGAATACCATACATGATTGGGTTTGTTGAATGGAAACCTTCTACAACAAGGCCACCGATGATCACGAGAATACTACTGATGATCGAGTAGAAAGCTGCTTTGGATGTTGCTCTGGTCCAGAAAAATCCAAGTAGAATCGGGACGAAGATGGCTCCAGATAAAACGGCATACGCGACGTCTAAAGCGACCAGAACATCCTGAATCCATATTGCAAAAATGATGGTTATTCCACCGATGACCATTGTTGTTATTCTGGAAATGAGCATACTTTGTTTTTCATTTGCTCCCTTAATGAAGTAGCGTTTAATAATATCGTTTGAAAGTAGCGTTGAAGAAGCAAGCAGTGTACCTGAAGCGGTTGACATTAGTGCAGCGATAACGCCTGCAAGCACTAGACCAAGTACTCCTGTAGGTACTGTTTCAATGGCCATACTGGCAAAGGCATTTTGAGAATCTCCTAAATTCGGGAGGACGATGAACGCACACATCCCGATAATGCTAACAGCAAGTCCATAGAGCAGGCTGTAGATACCTGCTAATATCGTTCCGAGGCGAGCGGTTTTATTTGTTCTTGCTGTGAAAATGCGCTGCCAGATGTCCTGTGCTACGATCATGCCAAGACAGAAGAGAAGAAAGTATTGAAATACCTGCCCGCCGCCAATTCCTGTGAACGAAAAGTAGCTATCTGGGAGCTGTTGGTTTAAGGCACTCCATCCACCAGCTTTTGAGAGACTTAGAGGGAGCATAATGAAAAAAACACCAATGGTCATAATGACAAATTGAACGATGTCGGTCATGGTAACGGACCACATACCTCCGAGAATCGTATAGAAAAGAACAATCCCGCCACCGAGGAGCATCGAATTTGTTAAATTCCAACCGAGAAGAACATTCATGACAGTTCCGATACCAATGACTTGCGTTACCGCAACCATTAATGCATAGACAGAAGCAACTAAAGCACTTAGTAGGCGGGCTTCGTTTCCAAACCGTTTCCCAAGAAACTCGCTAATCGTGAGAACCTTAAAGCCAGAAATTTTCTTGAGAAAAAAGATACCTAGTCCCATGATTCCCAGTCCAAGCATGAAAACGAGCCACATACCTGAGACTCCGAATTCATACCCAAGCTTAGTTGTTCCTATTGTTGAAGCTCCTCCAAGAATCACGGCTGATAAACAGCCGAAATACATGAAAAATCCGAGGTTACGGCCAGCTAGCGCATAGTCCTCAATCGTCTTTGTTTTTCTTGAACCTATGACACCAATTCCAATGACGATTAGGAAGTAAACGATGATGATGACGATATCCAGAAATAACACTGAATTTCCTCCTTAGGACACTTTTAAATCCAATTAATTATAAATATTCAGAAAAATCACTGTGCAGCTAGATTTTGAGAAGGGAGTAGAACTGATTCTCTCTTGTCATGAGCGATGGACTGTTGTTTCGTCTGTTTTGAGTAGCGCATGTTTTTTCTTTAAAGCAGTCAATGTGATCATTTCATACATGATCGATGAAGCGAGAGCTGCTGTAATTTCATTATGGTCATACGTTGGGAGAACTTCGACTAGATCGAAACCGACCAGGTTCAGTCCATCGAGTCCACGTACATATTCAAGGGCTTCATAACTGTTTGGTCCTGCGACTTCTGGTGTTCCGGTTCCAGGAGCGAAGGCGGGATCCACAAAATCAATGTCGTACGAAACGAATACAGGGCGGTCGCCTGCGCGTTGATGGATGCGTGACATGACTTCATCAAATCCTAGTTTTCGAACGTCTTTCATCGGGATGACTTCAAAGCCGAGATCACGTGCATCCTCGATGTCACTAGGACCATAAAGGGGACCGCGCATTCCAACTTGAATCGAGTGATCAGTATCGATCAATCCTTCTTCCACGGCGCGTCTGAACGGTGTGCCGTGCATGTACTTTTCACCATAGTAGTTGTCCCACGTATCCCCGTGTGAGTCGAAGTGGACGAGTGCGACCGGACCAAATTTCTTGTGAAAGGCGCGCAGGTTGCCCAGTGAAATCGAGTGGTCACCGCCCATGATAACAGGTGTGACATCTGCCTCGAGAAGGGGTGTGAGACCTTCTACCATATTTTCATATGTGCGATGGATGTTCCCTGGAATGACATCGATATCGCCGTAATCGACGCCAGAGCAATAATCAAAAATGTTAATCTCCATGTCGGGATTATAAGGGCGAAGGAGCGTCGAGAAGTTTCGAATGTGCTGCGGTCCAAGACGCTGACCTGTGCGGTTAGAAGCGGCGGTATCGAACGGCACACCGAGAACGGCAAAATCCACATTTTCTGTTGTTTGAATTTGTTCCAGTCTCATAAACGTGCGGACACCGCAGAATCGCGGCGATTTAGAAGAGTCTTTTGGCTGATACATATAGGAACCTCCTGTAATGTTTAGTCTCACAATTATTAGTCGCAAGTTCCGTGCCAACTTTTAAGTTGGCTATAAGTTGTTTTAGACATGAATTGAATGCATAAATGCATCGATGCGTTTACATCTAATGCATTTATGCATTTTAATGCGAATTTGCATTGATACGATACTTTTTAAGCTTACGCACGACGGTAGATTGATTCATCCCGAGATAATCAGCCATTTCATAGGTTGTTTTGTATTGTTTGTACGCGCGTTGGAGCCATCTCATTTCAACTTCTTCAAGGGCTTCTTTCAACGTAGTTCCCTTTTCTTCTTCCGGACCAGGTAACCAGCTCGTCAACTGTTGTTCACCGTCCTGTTTGACATAAGAAGGGAGTGCATCAGGATAGATGGTTCTTGAATCGGCCGTGATCACAAGGCGCTCGACGATATTTTGGAGTTCTCGTACATTTCCTGGCCAGTTGTAATTGGATAAACTTTCAATCGTGGCAGCATGGAAGAACTTATTCG
Source organism: uncultured Bacillaceae bacterium (assembly GCA_963805895.1). Lineage (GTDB taxonomy): Bacteria > Bacillota > Bacilli > Bacillales > Guptibacillaceae > Guptibacillus. The sequence continues at coordinate 12,480 of CAWDWH010000005.1, read as the reverse complement.
TACGGTATTTCTCATTCAGTTGTTTGAGGAAATGGGCAGCGAGCGTTGCGATATCTTCCTTTCGTTCACGAAGCGGCGGAATTGTGATCGGAATGACGTTTAGTCGATAAAAAAGATCTTCTCGGAACGTGCCTTTTTTCACCATATCCTTAAGGTTCTGATTCGTTGATGCGATCAATCTGAAATCAATCGTTTTCGGCCTTGTGCCACCGACTCTCGTAATCGTTTTTTCCTGGATCGCTTTCAATAGTTTGGCTTGAACAGCGAGGGGGAGCTCCCCGACTTCATCAAGGAAAAGCGTACCTTGATTCGCAAGCTCGATCATGCCGGCTTTCCCCTTCTTACCAGCCCCTGTAAAGGAACCTGGCTCGTACCCGAACATTTCTGATTCAAAAAGCGTCTCCGGAATGGCGCCACAGTTGACTTCTATAAAGCTCCCATTTCGACGTTCACTTCCTTTATGAAGCGCACGTGCAAACACATTCTTCCCTACACCTGATTCCCCAAGGAACACGACGGAGGCGTCCGAATTCGCAACACGTTCGACAAGCTTCCAGATCAGCTGAATCGCGCGGCTTTTAATGATAAATTCTTCAGGGACTTTGTCCTTTTCACGGAGCTCCTGAATTTCAGTCTCATAGACTTCCATCTGCGTACGTAACTCTTCATAGTCTTCTTTTAGATGTTGAAGTTCTGTTAAATCGTGCGAGAAGCTGATGACGCGGATCAACGCGCCGTTCTCATCGTAAACAGGTAGTCCGGTTGCCATGACGACACGGCCAGTTGGCGTTTTCTGCATGACTTGAAGCTCTTTATTTTCTGCTAAAACACGCTTTGTGATCGATGGTGAAAAGATGCCTTCTTCTTCAAGCACACTCACTGATCTTCCGATTAGATAAGCGGACTTTCTTCCATAGACAGCTTCACAATTCTGGCTGACGCGCAGAACGACACCGTTCCCATCCGCAATGACAATATTATCTTTCGAGGCGTGTAAGATCGCATTCAATTCATTTTCTAAAAAATCATGTGAAGACATAGGATTCCTCCTTAAAATTCGCGCAAATCTGACTATTATTTAGGTTTATCATATCGTAAAAATACGCTCTAAAACCATTTTTCTGAAAAAGTTGGTATGAACCTTGCATAGATAGAGAGTGAAGATAAGAAAGGGAGGCAGTTATATGAATACAGAGCAGCGCAAAAAAAGTATTGAATTGAAAACAACGATACCAGGTCCAAAAGCGTCCGAATTATTAGAGCTGAAAGAGAAGCACGTGCCGCGTGGGCCATTTAATACGATGATGACCTTCGCGGAAAAAGGGGAAGGTGCCCTGCTGACGGATGTAGATGGGAATACATTTATCGACCTGGCTGGTGCGATTGGCAGTATGAACGCGGGTCACTGTCCTCCGAAGGTTGTGGAAGCCTTGAAAGCCCAGGTCGATCAGTACCTTCATACGTGCTTTCACGTGATGATGTATGAGCCATATATTCAGCTTGCGAAGAAGTTAAATGAAATCACGCCTGGTCCGAGTGAAAAGAAAACCTTTTTCTTAAATAGTGGTGCAGAAGCCGTTGAAAACGCGGTGAAAATTGCGCGTAAATATACAGGACGGAAATCGGTCATTTCGTTTGAGCGTGGCTATCATGGTAGAACGCTTCTTGCGATGTCGTTAACGAGTAAAGTGAAGCCATATAAATACGGATTCGGTCCGTTTGCTCCTGATACGTACAAAATGGCGTACCCGTATTATTACCGAAAGCATGCCAGTATGACGGAGGAAGAGCTGGATCAGGAAGTACTGAAACGGTTGGAAGATTTCTTCATTGGAGAAGTTCCGTCCGATGAAGTAGCGGCGATCATCATGGAGCCGGTACAGGGGGAAGGTGGATTCGTTGTTCCATCGAAAGGTTTCGTTCAAGGTGTGAAAGCGATCTGTGAAAAGTACGGCATTCTTTTTATTGCGGATGAAGTGCAAACCGGGTTTGGACGTACAGGAAAAATGTTTGCGATCGAGCACTTTGAGATCGAGCCCGATCTCATGGTGATGTCAAAATCGATCGCAGCCGGCTTGCCGATTAGTGCCGTAACAGGAAGGGCTGACATTATGGAAGCTCCGAACCCGGGAGAAATTGGCGGAACTTACGGCGGTAGTCCACTTGGATGTGTGGCGGCGCTTGAAGTGATCGAGATGATGGAGGAAGAACGACTTGTTGAGAGAGCGAACCACATTGGGGATGTGGCTTTGAGGCGCTTTCGGGAGATGCAGGCAGCTCATCCTGTGATCGGGGAAGTTCGTGGACTTGGTGCGATGCTAGCTGTCGAAATTGTGAAAGATCCAGTTACGAAGGAGCCCGATAAGGATTTGACGGGTCGAATTTTAAAAGAATGCCATAACCGTGGCGTGATTGTGATGGGGGCTGGGTTATATGGGAATGTTATTCGGCTTTTATCTCCGCTTGTCATTACAGATGATCAGCTAAATGAGGCACTTGATGTGATTCAGGACGTCATAGCAGAGCTTGCGCCGGTTCAACAATAAAAAAGGAGGAGTGGGATGGCTATGCAATCGACAATACAGAAGAAGAAATTTTACATCGATGGTGAATGGCAAGAGGGATCTGCCTATAGGGAGTTAAGCTCGCCATATTCGGGTGACGTGCTTGCAGAAATACCAATGGCGACAGAAGGGGATGTGGATCGAGCGATTGAGGCGGCTTTTCGGGCGAAGCAAGTGATGAGGGAATTACCTGCTCACGAGCGGGCAGCGATATTGGAACGGTTTGTTCAGAAGCTAAGCGAACGCGCGGATGAGGCGGCGGAAATCATTGCGCTGGAAGCGGCAAAACCGATTTCGACGGCGAAAGGGGAAGTAGCGAGAACGATCGCGACGTATAAATTCGCGGCTGAAGAAGCCAAGCGGATCCAGGGTGAGACGATCCCATTCGATGCGGCCGTAGGTGGTGAAGGGAGAGTCGGCTATACGGTGCGCGAGCCGCTCGGCGTGATTGGAGCCATCACACCGTTTAACTTTCCTATGAATCTCGTTGCGCATAAAGTCGGTCCGGCAATTGCGGCGGGGAATACGATCGTGTTAAAACCTGCAAGTCAGACTCCGCTCTCTGCTTATTTAATTGCGGAGCTTTTGGAAGAAGCGGGTCTACCAAAAGGTGCGTTGAATGTCGTTACTGGAAGTGGTAAGACGGTTGGCGATCGGATTGTCACGGATGATCGGGTGAACATGGTGACGTTCACCGGTAGTCCTGCGGTGGGCATTGGCATCCGAAACAAAGCCGGATTGAAGAAGGTGACGCTTGAGCTTGGTTCGAATTCGGCCTTGATCGTTGATGAAGGCGTTGATGTTAGTGGCGTTGTCGACCGTGCTGTCATGGGCGCGTTCGCTTATCAGGGGCAGGTGTGTATCTCCCTTCAGCGGGTGTATGTGCATGAATCGAACTACGATGTTTTTGTTGAAGCGTTTGTTCAGAAAGCGAAGTCGCTCCGATGCGGAAATCCTCTCGATGCTGAGACGGATGTGTCGGCATTGATTTCTGGATCAGACGTGGAGCGAGCGTTGTCCTGGATTGAGGAAGCGAAGAATGGCGGAGCAGAAATCGCTACCGGTGGGCGTTCAGATGGGAATGTATTGGAGCCGACTGTTATTTTGAATGCGGCTTCTGATATGAAAGTTTCCTGTCAGGAAGTATTTGCCCCGATCGTGTTGATCAACAAGTTTAAGAGCATAGAAGAAGCCTATAACCTTGTGAACGATTCTGCCTATGGCTTACAAGCAGGCATTTACACCGATAACGTTCACACAGCACTTGAAGCGGCCGAGCGTCTTCATGTCGGGGGCGTGCTGATCAATGATATTCCGACGTTCCGTGTTGACAACATGCCATATGGCGGCGTGAAGGAAAGTGGAACGGGAAGAGAAGGAATCAAGTACGCGGTGGAGGAAATGACGGAGATGAAGCTGGTTGTGTTTAAGAAGTAGCGGTGCCTGGCACCACTCGATTTAGAGCGAATAGTGTCGAAAAGCAGTCTCCTTCTAAGTGATAAGGGGCTGCTTTTTGTGTGTTCCTATGGAACAGTGAGTTAATCAAACGTTTGTTTAACTTATCGTTTCATTGAGTCTCACCTTACATTCCTGTAAAATACCTAATCAGACAAACAACGAAAAGGTGTAGGAAATGAACTCAATTATTGTAATCGGTTCTGGCATACTCGGGGCATCGACGGCGTACCATTTGGCGAAGCAAGGGGCGGATGTGATGCTGATCGATCGGAAAGATGCTGGTCAGGCAACGGAAGCTGCGGCCGGAATTGTTTGCCCGTGGCTGACAAATCGTCGAGGTGGCGCTTTTTATCGTCTGGTCGAAGCGGGTGCACGGTATTATCCGGAACTAATCGAAGAATTGAAGAAGGATGGAGAGGCCGAGACGGGTTATGATCGCGTTGGCGCAATCAATATCTACTCGGGTGAAACGAAGCTTGAGAGGAAGCTGGCGCTAGCGATGGAGCGCCGAAAAGATACGCCTGAGATGGGGGATGTTTCGCGTTTATCTCCTAGTGAAACGAATGCGTTATTTCCTCCGTTAGCTGATCACTATGCCGCGGTTCATGTGAGCGGGGCGGCGCGTGTGAATGGTTCCGCTCTGCGGAATGCTCTCGTTCGGGGAGCGGAAAAGCATGGAGCCAAGGTGATCCATGGTAATGCGACGCTTCTTTTTGATGGATCTGAAGTGAAAGGGGCAACCGTAAATGTGGATCAGTACCGTTCAGACCAGGTGATTGTGACCGGAGGATCCTGGGCACAGGAGTTACTGGAGCCACTCGGCATGACGTTTCTCGTTTCCCCTCAAAAGGCACAGATCGTGCACCTTCATCTGCCTAATACGGATACCGGAAAATGGCCGATTGTGATGCCACCTTTTATTCAATACTTCCTTCCGTTTGAGTCAGGTCGGATCGTTGTCGGAGCAACGCAGGAAGATCAGGCTGGTTTTGATCTTCGAGTGACCATGGGTGGTGTGAATCATATTATTGAACGAGCTCTCAAGGTTGCACCTGGCCTAGAAAGCGGCACCTACGTAGAGACGAAGGTAGGATTCAGGCCTTTTACGCCGGGGAATCTTCCGATAGCAGGTGCGGTTCCACATATGAAAGGACTGCTTGTGGCAAATGGACTTGGGGCTTCTGGGTTAACAAGTGGCCCGATTCTCGGGGCGGAGCTTGCGCGATTCGCGCTTGGGGAGCGGAATGAGCTTGATTTAGGGGAGTATGATCCTGAGAGTGCGTTCCGTCAATAACGAACTCATATAACAAAGTAAGTAGTGTAGTGTGTAAGGAAGATGAATCAACATAAGTGTCGTTGAGATTAAAGCGGACCTTTGTTGGTTCCTTTTTTTTTTTCTTCAATTGATTCGATAAAAGACAAAAAAATTAAAATATTTAGTCAAAACGCTTTGCATGTGATCATCCATCCTATATAATGGGAAAATCTCTGCAGTACGGAGAAGTTCACGTTACTTACATAAAGGTGAGATGCTCTGTAACGTATGTGAATCATTGCTTTGAAAGTAATCTGGCCTTGATCATTCACCATTTTAGGTACAATTTCAGACAGGTTCCCTACAGTTTTTCCACTTATACATGACTTCATCATTATGAAAATCGAAAGGAGTTTTCTCAACGATGACAACTGATTATTTACATTACCCCTACGCTTCTCAACGAATGACAACGGTTGCAAACAAAGGCATGGTGGCGACCTCACAGCCGTTAGCCGCTCAGGCCGGGTTAGATATTTTGAAAAAGGGAGGGAATGCCATCGATGCGGCGATTGCAACGGCAGCTGTCCTGACAGTTGTAGAGCCGACATCGAATGGAATCGGTGGCGATGCATTTGCTCTCGTTTGGACAAAAGGGGAGTTGCACGGGTTGAATGGAAGCGGCCCATCGCCAACATCCATTTCGATTGATTCATTGAAAGAACGTGGTTATAATGAAATCCCTAAATACGGGTGGATTCCAGTGACTGTTCCCGGTGTTCCGGCATCGTGGGCTGCGTTATCAAGCCGGTTTGGTAAGCTTTCGTTAAAGGATACACTGGAACCTGCCATTCACTATGCGGAAGAAGGTTTTCCGGTTTCACCGACACTAAGCAAGTTCTGGAAAAATGCGTATGTCCATTTTAACGAAGTATTGACTGAGGATGAATTTAAGCACTGGTTTGAAACGTTTGCGCCTGACGGGCGAGCGCCAGAAGTGGGAGAAGTATGGAAGTCAAAAGGACATGCGGAGACATTAAGAGAGATCGGTGAAACGAACGCTTCGTCCTTTTATGACGGCACCATCGCTGATAAAATTGCTTCCTTTTCAAAAGAGTACAATGGTTATTTGACGAAAGAGGACCTGGCTTCGTTTAAACCTGAATGGGTGGACCCGATCTCCGTTCAATATAAAGGATATGATGTATGGGAAATTCCACCGAATGGGCAAGGGCTGATCGCGCTTTCTGCATTAAATATTTTAAAAGGATTTGATTTTGACCATAAAGATTCGGTTGATACCTATCATCAGCAAATCGAGGCGATGAAGCTTGCGTTTGCTGATGGGCAGAAGTACATAACAGACCAGGATCAAATGTCCGTGGCGGTAGATGATTTGTTATCACCGGAATATGGCGAAAGCCGGCGTCAGTTAATTGGGGAAGAGGCGCTTGTTCCATCAGCAGGAAAGCCTCCAAAAGGTGGAACGGTCTATCTCGCAACCGCCGATGACGAGGGGAATATGGTTTCTTTTATACAGAGTAACTACATGGGGTTTGGCTCTGGACTTGTTGTACCAGGAACCGGAATTGCTTTGCAAAATCGTGGACATAATTTCTCCATGGACCCCGAGCATGATAACGCGCTAGAAGGTGGAAAACGAACTTATCATACGATCATTCCTGGGTTTCTTAGTAAAAATGGCGACGCGATTGGTCCATTTGGCGTGATGGGTGGATTCATGCAGCCACAGGGTCATTTGCAAGTGATAACAAACCTGATCGATTTCAACTTAAATCCTCAGGCGGCACTCGATGCACCAAGGTGGCAATGGGTAGAAGGAAAAAAAGTTTGGGTGGAGTCCACTTTTCCTCCTTATCTTGCTGAAGTTCTTAGTCGGAAGGGTCACGACATTGAAGTTCAATTGGAAAAAGGAGCTTTTGGACGGGGCCAAATCATATGGCGTGATCAGCAGTCTGGCACCTTGTTTGGAGGAACGGAATCGAGAACAGATGGGACCATCGCTGCGTATTAAAAGGCGCGCCGGGAATATCTGAAAGGTGGTGGATCATGCAACAGTGGCATATTTTTCTCGCCTTTTTCAGGGTGGGAATGCTCGGATATGGAGGGGGACCATCTTCAATCCCTCTAGTACATAAAGAAGTCGTCGAGAAGTACAAATGGATGGACGACGACGAATTTGCCGATGTTCTCGCGTTAGGGAACTCACTTCCAGGACCGATTGCAACGAAAATGGCCGGGTATATCGGTCATCGGGTTGCAGGGGTGGCTGGTATGTTGAATGCCGTGCTGGCAACGATTGTACCGACGATCGCAATCATGATTTTTTTACTAACGTTTCTTTCAGCATTTCGAGAGGAGCCATGGGTGCAGGGGATGACGCAGGCGGTTGTTCCGGTCGTTGGCGTGATGTTAGCTGTGTTAACATACGATTTTTTTCGAAAAGCACAGGGTAATCTAGGCTGGGTGTTGACGATCGTGTTGACCGTTGCTTCATTTCTACTAATTGAACTAGCAGGCATACATCCAGGTATCATCATTGTTTGTTTGTTGCTATATGCTTTGCTTAAACCGACCGGGAAAAAAGGGGATCAAGATGATTCTCAGGTAAGAAAGGAGCATTCCTCATGATTTATTGGGAGATATTCGTTGCTTTTTTCATACCTGGTATCGTCGGGTATGGCGGTGGACCGGCTTCGATCCCTCTTGTTGAAAACGAAGTCGTGGGGCGTTTTAGTTGGATGAGTGTAAATGAATTTAGTGAAATGCTCGCTATGGCCAACGCCCTTCCTGGCCCGATCGCAACGAAGATGGCCGGGTACATTGGATTTCAACAAGGTGGCGTATTGGGAGCGTTCGTTGGGGTATTTGCAACAGTAGCTCCTTCGCTCATCTTGATGATTGTGCTTCTCAGTATCCTTAACCGGTTTAAAAACTCGCCAAAAGTTAAGAAGATGACAGCGCTGATTCGTCCAACCATCGCGATTCTTCTTGGACTGATGGCGTTTCAATTTTTTGCTAGTTCTTATGAAGGGGCAGGGTTGCTCCAGACGATTTTTCTCATCGCTGCAAGCTTCATCTTAATGGAGCGAATGAACGTACACCCCGCTTTCGTGATCGTTGGCTCGCTGGTGTATGGCGCGGTTTTTCTTGGGTAGCATGCGTTCGTGCGTTCGTTCGGGTGGTGCCTGTCACCACCCGAACTTGCTCGATTGATGTCGAATGAAGCGTAGGGCACCTTTCTTCTGAGCAGAAAGGTGCCCTACGCTTGTGTATTTGCCAATTAAGAAAAGTAGAGGTAAAATATGAGTATACTCATAAATGAGCTTAGTCATAATTGTGTTAGGAGGGTGAAGGATTGAGCGGATTACGTGAGCAGAAAAAGCAAGCGACGAGAAAGAAGATCATGGATGTAGCAAAAGAGCTCTTCCTCGAGAAAGGCTATGAGGCTACGTCCACGGAGCTTGTGGCGAGGAGAGCTGGTATCGGTTCTGGCACGCTATTTAATTATTTCCCTTCAAAAGCAGAGCTGCTTGTAGAAGTGATGCGAGAAGAGTTTTCTGGTGAGCAAGAGGAAGATGGAAAAACATTTAAGGTTCTGGACACGGCAGAAGAAACGGTCAGGCACTATCTTACGGAGCGTCTACATGGCTTTAGTTTGCTAGAGAAGAAATTGTTTCGAGAATTGATCGTGGCGTCAGTAAATGCTTTTCAAAGTAGACCTGAATTCATGAGGAGTTTGATGCAGCTTGATTTCATGTTTATTGATGAATTGATCGAACTACTCACAGAAGTGAAGAGACTACGAAAGCTTCCGGAAAGCTTTGAGGTAGAGATCGCAGCTGAGGTCATTTATAGTTCGGTCATGTTTGAGACACTCGTTTATCTTTATCAAGAGGAGAGGGACCTTGAAGATGTGTTAAAGCATACAGCTAGGAAGCTAACATTTATTTTAAGGTGAGGTGAATCATAATGGACGTTTGTATCATTGGTGGAGGAATAGCAGGTTTGACCCTCGCTTATTGCTTGAGTGAAAGGGGCGACCGCGTGACGATTGTAGAGAAATCCCCCACGATCAGAACGGAAGGCTATATGATCGATTTTTTTGGAGCGGGTTATGATGTGGCAGAGAAACTTGGCATGCTCGATGAGTTAGGTGATATTCACTATCCAATTGACTCGCTTGGTTTTATGAAAGGAAATGGGACAGAGAAATACAAAATTTCATATCGAGCTCTTCGAGAATTGTTAAATCAGAGGCATTTCAACTTCATGCGTGGTGATCTTGAAAACGTTCTTTTTGAGAAGGTTCGCGATCAGGTCACGTTTCTGTTTGATGTCTCACCTTCAAAGATTACGGAGGATGTTGAAAAGGCACATGTCACGCTTTCCGATGGTACTGAGCTCACCTGTGATTTAGTTGTGGGTGCAGATGGCATGAGATCCACGGTTCGTTCTCTTACTTTTAAGGAAAAAAAGCAGCCGATTCGCTATATGGGCTATTACACAGCAGCTTATATTATTGAAGACCCAACATTTCTTAAGAAAATCGGTAAAAATTTTCATACGTATTCGGAGCCAGATCGTCAGGTTTCTGTTTACCCCATTCGAGGAAATAAAGCGGCGACTTTTTTCTTATACCGCTATCCAGAACAGCAGGGGCATGTTCAGAAGGAAAAAGCGCTCGAGCAATTGAATGAACATTTTGGGCATATGAGTTGGGTGGTTCCGGAATTGCTTGAGTCTGGAAAGGATGCGAAGGATTTTTATTTCGATGAGGTGTCTCAAGTGGAACTGTCTGAGTGGCATAAAGGACGGGTCACGTTTGTTGGGGATGCTTGTCAGTGTATTTCACTACTTGCAGGTCAAGGAGCTTCCATGGCGATGGCAGGTGCTTATACGTTGGCGAAATCACTTGCGGAACACCCTGATGATTTGGAAACTGCGCTTAAGACGTATGAAAAATCGCTTCATCCAGAAATCAAGAAGCTACAGAAGTCGGCTAGAAGGTTTGCAAGCTTTTTTCTTCCTGGGTCTTGGTGGGGCATACATGTTAGAGATATATTGACGAAAATATCGGTATGGCCAGGAGTGAGAAAATTAGTGAACTTCAGTACAGTCCGCTTGCCAAAATGAGTTCGGGTGGTGACAGGCACCACCCGAATAAACTCGAATGATGTCAAATGAGCAGTTTTTTCTTCTTAGGAGGAAAGGACTGTTTTTTTATTTATAAAGGGTGCATCGGTGTTGTTCTTTGGATAACCACTCATTCAGTTGAACGTTCAGCACAAATAGACCAAAAGGATGATTTTGTCAGAAAATATTGAAAAATGTGCTAGATTAATCTAAACTGTCAAATAAATCAATAAATTGTATACAATCTTTGGACACAATAGGTGATTTAAGATGACAACTAAAAAACGAAATGAAGAACTAGCGTATGAAAAAGTGAAGCGTGCGATTATGTTGCGAAGACTTTTACCTGGACAGCGAGTGACGGAGGAGTGGGTCAGTCAAGAGATCGATATGAGCCGAACCCCGATTCGAGCAGCGTTTAAGAGAATGGGGAATGAAGGATTATTAGACATTGTTCCGCATCGAGGTGCATTTGTATATAACCCCTCTGACAAGGAGATCGCGGATGTGTTTCATTTGCGAGTGGTACTTGAAAGCTATGCTGCTCGATTAGCTGTTCCAGCAGTTACATTGGAGAATGTACTTGATATGCAGCGACTGTTAGATCAAGAGAAGCAGGCCTATCAGGATCAGGATTTTGAAGATTTCATGAGGGTGAACGGACTCATTCACTCTTATCCAGCTCAACTATCTGGAAATGATTTTTTGCTACAACAAGTACGAACGCTTAATCAATGGTCGGATTGTTATCTGATTTTGAAAGATGAATTTTATACTGTGCCGCTTGAAGAAGTGAAGTCGATTCCTGAGCATCGAGGTATACTGAATGCTTTTCGAAATGGAGATGTTGATGGAATGACGGATGCAATTGAAGCGCATCTGCTTTCCACATTGAGCGATCTATCCGGGAAACGATCGGTTTTCAATTAATCATAAGGAGTGATTGATCATGACAAAAAGTGCTTCGATTAAAACAAGCTTACCAGGACCTGTTGCTAGTCAATTGTTAGAACGTCGCGAGAATATTGTTCCTAACGCTGTAACCTGTGGAATACCAACCTTTGCTGAGGAAGCTTCTGGGGCAAGAGTGACGGATGTTGATGGGAATACGTTCATTGATTTTGCTGGTGCGATCGGTACGATTAACGTTGGGCATTGCCATCCACGCGTGAAGGAAGCGTTGCATGATCAAGTCGATAAATACATTCACACAGGATTCAATGTGATGATGTATGAGCCTTATATTGAATTAGCTGAAAAGCTAGCAGCGTTAGCACCCGGAAATCATCCAAAAAAAGTGTTGCTACAAAATAGCGGTGCTGAAGCGGTTGAAAATGCGGTGAAAATTGCGAGGAAATACACCGGACGTCAGGCGATTGTCACGTTCCAGAATGCTTTTCACGGTCGGACGTTAATGACAATGTCGATGACGAGTAAAGTGAAGCCGTATAAGTTTGGTTTTGGTCCGTTTGCTCCTGAAGTGTACAAGGCACCATTTCCATATTCATACCGAAAACCTGATCAAATGAGTGAAGCGGAGTATTCGGACTTTATGGTACAGCAATTTAACGACTTTCTGCTAAAAGAAGTGGCGCCGGAAACGATCGCTGCTATCGTGATGGAACCTGTTCAAGGTGAGGGCGGCTTTATTGTGCCGGATAAGTCGTTTGTTCAGGCAGTAAAATCAATTTGTGAACAGCATGGCATCCTGTTCGTCGCGGATGAGATTCAGACTGGATTTGCGCGAACGGGCCGTTATTTTGCATCAGAGCACTTTGATATTGTCCCTGATCTTGTAACGGTTTCGAAGTCGTTAGGTGCAGGAACGCCGATTAGTGGCGTGATTGGTCGGAGAGAAGTAATGGATGCGGCTGATCAAGGTGAGCTTGGTGGGACTTATAGCGGAAGCCCGCTTGGATGTCGCGCCGCCCTTGCTGTCCTCGATGTGATCGAAGACGAGGGGCTCAATCAGCGGGCCCTTCAAATCGGAGAAAAAGTAAGGGAGCGATTTACTTATCTAGCGAAGGAGTTTCCTTTTATCGGAGA
>CAWDWH010000004.1:0-11034 GCA_963805895.1 uncultured Bacillaceae bacterium | reverse complement strand
GCCGCTTCAAAGCAGGTGGATGACAAGGAGGGGTAGGGGAAATCACGGAATCACGGGGACGGTTCTCCTGATTCACTGCAACGTTAAAAAGATTTCTACAAATATGAGTTCAAGAAAAACCAGGAGACTAAGCATACTATTAGCCCCTTGGTTTTTTGATTTGTGATGAAGCAGGAGATTTAGTCAGGATGGTCCTCTGAGCCTCCTTTTTTCAAAAAACTTCAAAAACTTATTGAAAAGGCTTTCAATACAAGTTATTATGATAATAAGAAATTACGTAAACGTTTACTGAAAGGAGGCAAGACATGACCTCTACGATTAAAGATGTTGCCAAAAAAGCAAATGTTTCGATTGCTACCGTATCTAGAATTCTAAATGATCTGTCTGGCTATTCTCCTAAGACGAAGCAAAAAGTTCTTGATGCCATTGAAGAGTTAGGCTATCAACCTAATGCAGTCGCAAGAGGGTTAATTAACAAGAAGACGCAAACGATTGGTGTCCTATTTCCTGATGTCTCTAGTATGCTGTCTTCTGAAATTTTGAATGGGATTGAGAACGTTGCTCATGAACTTGGGCACAGCGTGATCGTCTGTCATACGGATTCGAGCGGGAAGCGAACAAAAAAATATTTGCAGCTTTTAAACGAAAAAAGAGTGGAAGGAATTCTCTACGTTAGTGAAGTCATGACAAAAGAATATGATGATATCATGAAAAAAATGGGAATACCCGTTGTTCTGATTTCAACTGAATCGTTAGAGTTTCAGTTGCCATACGTAAAAGTTAATGATCGATCGGCTGTATTTAGTGCGACACAATACATGATCAATCAAGGTCATAAGAAGCTTGGAATGATCAGCGGTCCAAAAGAAGATAAGATTGCCGGTTATCCAAGGGCGCAGGGTTTTCTAGAAGCCTTACAGCATTTCGGATTAAGTGCGAGTGAAGAGCAGATCATTTATACAAAGGGATTTGCGTATGAAGATGGTTTTAATAACCTGGAGCTTCTATTGTCACGATTTCCTGATCTAACTGGTATTATAGCGACTAGTGATGACGTAGCCGTCGGTGTCATATCTGCCGCATACAAACGAGGCATAAAAGTTCCTGATCAGTTATCAGTCATAGGCTATGACAATATCAAGATTGCCGAAATGATTATTCCGCCACTTACAACTGTCGCTCAGCCTCTTTACAAGATGGGACAGACTGGTGCGGAAATGCTATTTACGTCCATTGCCAGTGGAAAAACGGTCGAAAGTAGAATTATGCCTCACCGGATTATTGAGAGAGAATCCGTAAAAAAAATAAATTAATTTTTTTTACGGTTTTGGTTAAACGTTTACTTAAATTTGTTAACGCATTAAAATAAATTAAAATTCAGGAGGAAAAAAGATGAAACTTTCTAGCAAAATGGTAACTGGTTTTGTTTCAATGGCTCTTGGTGCAGCGCTTTTGACAGGATGTAGTGGTGGGGATGACGACGCGCTTGAGGTGTTCTCTAATAAATCTGAGAATACAGAAACCTATAAAGCTCTTATTAAAAAGTTTGAAGAAGAAAACCCGGATATTGATATCAAGTTAAATGCCCCTCCTGAAGCGGAGACTGTTTTGAAATCACGATTAACGAAAAATGACCTCCCTGATATTATGGCGATTGGTGGAAATGCCACCTACGGTGAAATGGCACGTGCAGGAGTATTAATGGACGTCTCAGATACAGAAATGATCGACAACATCCAGCCTGCATACTTGGACATGATCGAGCGGTTAGTTGGAGAAGAAAAAGACGGGACGTATGGTATTCCTTACGCAACAAATGCAAACGCCGTCATTTATAACAAGGATAAATTTGAAGAGCTTGGTCTAGAAGTTCCGAAGACCTGGGATGAGTTCAAGTCCATTCTGGAAAAAGCAAAGTCCGAGGGTGAGATTCCCATATACCTCACCTTGAAAGATGCATGGACAGGAATGATTCCATGGAACTCGCTAGCTGCAAATATTCAACCTGAAGAATTTGCGAAAAAGGTGAATGACGGTGAGGCTAGCTTTCAGGAAGATTATCCTGAAGTAACGGATAAAATGTTGACGCTTTTAGAATATGGTCACAAAGACAACATGGGCGTAGCTTATGCTGATGGGAATACGGCTTTCGCAAAAGGTGAAGGTGTGATGTATTTGCAAGGAAACTGGGCGATTCCAGAAATTAAGAAAGCCAATCCGGATATTAACTTAGGTGTGTTTGCAATGCCGGTTACAAATAACCCTGAAGAGAACAAGCTCGTTTCTGGTGTCGATGTGGTATTTGCAATCAATAATGATACCGAGAAGTCAGAGGAAGCCAAGAAATTTGTGAAATTCATGGTAAATGAACAAAATGCACAGCAATATATTGATGAACAGTCTGCCTTCTCTGCTGTTGAGGGTGTGTTCCAGGAAGATCCGATTATGGAAGGGATCAAAAAGAACTTTGAGGAAGGATCGATTACAAGCTTTCCTGATCACTACTACCCTGCTGGAATGCAAGCAGAGAACCTAATCCAGGATTTCCTAATTAACAAGAATAAGGAAGCATTTCTTAAAAAGATGGATAGTGAATGGAAAAAGGTTCAGAACCGATAAGTGAAAGGGGGCTTCGCTTGCCCCCTTCATTTACCTTAAAGGAGAGGTGAACATGCATAAACGGAAAAACGCATTTATTTTCATGACTGTCCCAGCTCTGTTGCTCTTTTTTATCTTTCATACATATCCTGCCCTTCAAGGCGTCTATTACAGTTTCACAAACTGGAGAGGGTATGGTGATTTTGATTTTGTTGGATTGAAAAACTACATCAATGTGTTTCAGGATGATCGCGCTCTTCATGCCTATCTTTTCACGTTCAAATTTGCAGTTGTTTCAACCATCATCGTTAACATCATTAGTCTTGTCGTTGCGATGGGGTTAAACGCTAAGATCAAGTTTCAAAAAACACTCCGTGCGGTATACTTTATGCCCAATATTTTAAGTATCTTAATCGTTGGCTATATCTTTAATTTTATCTTTGCTCATTTTGTGCCGGAGATTGCTGAGACACTAGGAATTAATGCGTTAACAAAAAATATTCTAGGAGATCAGGATCTTGCCTGGGTAGGTGTTGTTATTGTGGCTGTATGGCAGGCAGTGGCGTTTAACACGATTCTTTATCTAGCGGGTCTGGTAACGATTCCTGAAGATTTGTATGAAGCAGCAAGTATAGATGGAGCAGGGGCTTGGCGAAAGTTCTGGAGCATTACGTTCCCGCTTATCGCTACTTTCTTTACAATCAATATGGTCCTTGCAATGAAAAACTTCTTAATGGTGTTCGACCACATCATCGCCTTAACCGGAGGCGGACCAGGACAATCTACAGAGTCCATTTCGCTATTGATTTACCGTGGTGGATTTGAAGGTGGAGAATTTGCCTATCAATCTGCGAATGCAGTGGTTTATTTCATCATCATCGTTGCCATTTCAGTGTTTCAAATTAAGGTCCTACAAAGAAGAGAGGTGGAAATGTAATGCGGAAAAAATCCAATTGGTTCATTACATCATTATTGATTCTCGGATCAGTACTCATTTTGTTTCCATTGTATCTTACTGTAACGATCGCTCTCAAAACGCCGCAGGAACTAGCCGATTCATTTCTCGCTTTACCGAAAGAGTGGCGCTTTGAAAACTTCACTGATGCGATGGAGCTAACCAATTTCTTTAACGCTCTTGGAAACAGTATTTTCATCACATTGTTTGTTGTGGTCCTTACATTACTAACGAATTCGATGGTCGCTTATGCTATTGCTCGAAATATGCATAAAAGGTTTTATAAGTTTCTTTTCTACTATTTTGTTAGTGCGATGTTCGTTCCTTTTCCGATTATCATGCTACCGATCGTCAAACAAACGAGTTCATGGGGAATCGATAACCTGGTCGGATTAATTATGCTGTATGTTGTTTATGGGCTGGCGTTTAATGTTTTCATCTACGTTGGCTATATTAAATCGATTCCAAAAGAGCTTGAAGAAGCTGCCATTATGGACGGAGCGAGCACTTGGGGCGTCTTTTGGAAAGTGATTTTCCCACTTCTTGCACCGATGAATGCCACAGTCGGTATTTTAACAACACTATGGGCATGGAATGACTTTATGCTCCCACTCGTCATTTTGAGTGATCAAGATCTAGCAACGGTGCCGCTAGTACAATATATCTTCCAATCTCAATTTAGTACAGATTACAATCTTGCTTTTGCTTCTTATCTCATGGCACTTGCACCGATGATTTTAGTCTACATTTTTGCACAAAAATGGGTGATTAGTGGAGTTACGAAAGGCGCTATTAAATAGAGAGAATAATAAAATAGGAGTGTTGAAAGATGGAGAAAACATGGTGGAAAGAAAGTGTCGTGTATCAAATTTATCCTAGAAGTTTTAATGATAGTAATGGTGATGGTGTAGGTGATATTAAAGGAATTACTGAGAAACTGGACTACTTGAAGGACCTTGGAATAGATGTGATCTGGTTGTCTCCAGTCTACCAATCGCCTAATGATGACAATGGGTATGATATTAGTGATTACCGTGCGATTATGGATGAGTTTGGGACGATGGATGATTGGGAGGAAATGCTTCAGGAAGTACATGCACGAGGCATGAAACTTATTATGGATCTTGTTGTCAATCATTCCTCTGATGAACACAACTGGTTCGAAGAAAGCCGTAAATCGAAAGACAACCCATATAGAGACTATTACATTTGGAGAGAAGGAAAAGAAGGCAAGGAACCAAATAACTGGGAAGCTGCCTTTAGCGGTTCTGCCTGGGATTATGATGAAACAACAGAAGAATACTACCTTCATTTATTCAGTAAAAAACAGCCTGATTTGAACTGGGAGAATCCAGAGTTGAGGCAAGAAGTGTATGACATGATGCAATGGTGGCTTGATAAAGGAATTGATGGCTTCCGTATGGATGTGATTAATTTTATTTCAAAAGTTCCAGAACTTCCAGATGCGCCAAATCCAAATGAAAAGCGCTATGTCCATGGTGGGGAGTATTTCATGAATGGCCCGCGCATTCACGAATATCTAAAAGAAATGAATGAAAAAGTTCTCTCTCATTATGATGTCATGACGGTTGGTGAGATGCCTGGTGTTGACGTCGCTGAAGCGCAAAATTACACAGCCGATGACCGGAATGAGCTAAATATGGTATTCCAATTTGAACATGTCGATCTTGATTCAGGTGATGGGAAGTGGGACGTTCAGCCTCTTAAGCTAAAAGACTTGAAGGGTACGTTCACGAAATGGCAGAAAGGGCTCGAAGGAGCAGGGTGGAACAGCCTGTACCTGAACAACCATGATCAGCCAAGAATGGTCTCACGATTTGGGAATGACACGACATATCGCGTAGAATCAGCGAAGATGCTCGCAACCTTCCTGCACACGCTCCAGGGGACACCTTACATCTATCAAGGAGAAGAACTGGGTATGACCAACGTCCATTTCGATTCCATTGACGAGTACAAAGACATCGAGACGTTAAACATGTACAAGGAAAAAGTAGAGCAGGATAAAGAAGATCCAGACAAAATCATGCAGGCGATTTACAAAAAAGGACGAGACAATGCAAGAACGCCGATGCAGTGGGACGACTCCTTGCATGCTGGGTTTACCAGCGGTAATCCGTGGATTAAAGTGAACCCGAATTACAAAGAAATTAATGCGGAAGCAGCAGTAGGAGATCGTGATTCGGTTTTCCATTACTATAAAGAATTGATTCGCCTTAGAAAGGAAAACCCGATTCTTGTCTACGGCCAGTATGATCTCATTTTTGAAGATCATGAGCAAATTTATGCCTACACAAGAAGGTATGAAGGGGAGACCGTGCTTGTTATTTTGAATTTCTCTGATCAGGAGAGTGAGTTTGTACTTCCGGAAGGGTTGGAGGATAGGAGTAAGACTTTGATGATTAGTAATTATGAGGTTGATGAGGGGGAGGGGATTGAGCGATTTATTTTGAGGGGGTATGAGGCAAGGGTTTATTCGCTGTAATCGCGGGGACGGTTCTCGTGATTCGCTCCCAGTTAGGTTTCAACATATCAAGAGAAAAGAAAAACCAGGTAAACAATCCAGTTTAGGATTTGTTTACCTGGTTTTTCCGTGTTGTAAAAGCAAGTGAATCAGCAGTCCCACCCTTTGATTCCTATTAATAAGCTAAATTCGAGTTTTCCAAGTTTCCGTTCATTACCTTCCTTTTTATAGATAAATAAAGTAGATATAACTACTGGCAAAGTAAAACAGGAAATAAGTAATTGTGGCTAGTTCTTTATTCTTATGGGAAAAGAACTATTTTAATGAAATGCGTCGAAAGACATAGATAACAAGTGGAAGAGAGGGTATTCTATATTTAGAAATTAATGGAAGATAATAAATCTGGCGTTTCCTGCTCGCCATTTCAGTGACTTTGAACCAATGTAAGAGACTTCACTTTGATGAAGCAGGGTTTGGTCGAAAAGGAGGTAGCGGTGTTAAACGGATTAGAAGAGTTTCAGCGTTATTTGGAACGGATGAAATATCGGGCAGAAGCAGAGGTGTTGGAGGCGTATCTTGGAAAGGTAAGAGAAGCTAGATTTGATATCGATGATAGTAAAAGAGTCTTTGATTACCATCATACGACTTATTCGTCGAATTGGGTTGGAGAGGCACGTGAAGCTTATGAATCGCTTATCGGAGAACTCGAACAAGCCTCTCAAAGTGTGTATGCGGTTCATGAGGAACTGACCTCTGCGATTAACGAGGAAATCGACCGACTTCTTCAGAAAGCGGAGGGCTTGAAGTGACGAGAATAACGATAAAACCAGAGCAATTAGACCAGCTGGCAAGTGGCATACAGGATGCCGAGCGAAAAGCGGATGAAGCGATCAGCGATTTGAAATGGAACTATCAATCTCTTCTTATGAACATCACAGGAGCGAACACCGGAAAAATTGATGCCCTTCAAGCCGAGTTGCAGTATGAAATGCGCAAATACCGAGACAAGCTTCATGACCTGCAGGCGGCAGTGAAGCTAACAGAGAGAAAAATGACGGATGAAGATCGATCGCTTTCGGAGAAGTTCGGACTTTTGGCATTAAAATTCAGTGGCTTGAACAGGTTGTTCCAGGATTATGATCCCATTACTGGAGAAGCATTAAGCTGGTGGAGTCAACGGCTTTTTGGGAAAAATCCACTGACGGCTTCATACGATGGCGCATTAGGAGAGATGTTTCCAGACCTGAAATATGCCTTATACCCACTGGTCATCCAGAGTAGGATGAAGCAAACCTATGAAAGTGTCGTCCTCGATCCTCTCTCAAAAACGACGGCTTATCTAGACGATGTGCGTCGGGATGTGTCGCACAGTGTAGTCAGATACTCAACCTATGTGGATCGCTGGTGGGGAGAGACGCAGCATAAGGTTGATGAAGCGCGGAATACGGCACGGAGCTTTTTAGGTGATGTGGTAAAAGGTGTGCAGGTTGGAAGCGGGAATGCAGTAGAGGATGCGATTGATGGATTTAAGGAGCTTAACGCATTAGCTGAAAAAGCATTTGGACCCAACCTTGCTGTGTATCGTGATGAGGAAGATCTCCCTGAATTCCTATTTAAAAGCTTAGAAACGATAAACTTTTATAAGAACATTTTCGATGATCCTAAAGGCAATGTTCAGAAGGTGTTGGATGTACCGAAATACATGTGGCAAGGATTTAAAGAAGCCTGGGATCGAGACTTTGTGAACGGCGACGCCGAAAGTCGGACGGGGTTCATTACTTACGGTCTAACATCACTTGGAATTGGAGCCATAGGAGATAAAGGTCTCGGCAAAATCGGAACAACCGCAAAAACGGTTAACGATGTAGTGGACACAGCGAAGAGTGTTAAGATTGATGGGAAGGGTGCTCAACCGGCGTTAGCAGGGGCAGGCGCTGGGGGAGCTTCGGTTTCTAAAAGTGGCGCTCCTTATAATGTGTTGCATGATCCGATTTCGCGGATTAAGACTGAGATTGATCGGGTTTATGGTGGGAATAAAGTTAAGAATTTAGATGATCCTAATAGAATTATTCCTGGAAAACAAGGAATTGTTACAGGAGGTAATTCAAATAAATTAGGTAAAAGTATGATGGAAGATATGGGTCACAAGCGCTCTACAAAGTGGAGTGGTTATCAAGCGCAACATATAATCCCTTCTGAAATGGCTAATCACCCTGTTATTCAAAGAATAGGAATGAATTTTGATCACTTCACAAATGGCGTATTTCTAAGAGTGCCAGATAATGATATAAGTGCTATGTCTAGACATCGAGGGTATCATTCAGTTTACAATGAAGTAGTTGAAAGAGCTTTAAATAACATGGATATTAATCAAAGTGTAGAAAGTTTAGAAAGACAAGTATTCGAGTTGCAAAATAATTTAAGAAAGTTACAAGAGAATGGTTTGCCCTTATATCCTAGTCAAGGAGCAACTGTAGATCTTTGGGAAAGAAAGCTTAAACAACTAGAATGATATTAGTATTTTACCAGGAGGGAAGTCCGTATGGGAAAAGAAGAAATTAGTTTCCTTGAAAAATTAATTTATAGTGAAGATAAAAGTTATATAATTAAAGAGCTAGCTAACACTAATAATTCTTTATTACTTCATTATTATATAGCAAATTATAATTGGAATAACGGTTTTGAAATACCAACAGCTATCTTAGAAAACGAGGTTTGTGATTTTGGTACTGGGTTGCTAATGTTTTATTACGCAGATGGTATTCGTATGCTTGAAAGTCCTGAAGAAGTATCAAACTCATCTCTTGAGGATTGGAAGGGTTTCTTAAATAAGCTTTATACTATGTTAATCAATAATAATTTTAAATGTCAGAGTATTTCATATGAACCAGAATTGACAAGGATTCAAAAGTATAAGTTGAAGAAGAATACTTCAAACATATCTGATATTCTTTTAGAAAAATCACCTGGGGAAACGGTTGATATTCCGAAAATTTAAGGTTTTTTATTAATGCGAATATAAAAACTGCTACATTTTAAGGAACTGATAAACGAAATTTTCTTGTGGAATCGGTGTGTATTGTTTTTTTTGATGAGAGCCGTGGGGACAGGTATCTCGTCCCACTAAAGAGAGACATAGGGTGAATAAACAGATCTATTTTATCTTTTCGTTGCACCATCGCGGGGACAGTTCTCATGATACAAAAATTCGAAATAAAGTGAAAGGGAGCATTAATTATTCCAATAATTAAAGCTCCCTTTTTTATGAGATGGACTCAGCAGAACCGTCCGAGACCAGTGAAAAAGTCGGATTAAGACCAGATCGGTGAGTAAAATCTATAATTCTCCATGAAAAAACCCCCTGAATGGTATAATGGGTACGACCAAATACCGACCATTAGGGGGTTTTACTTGTGCTTCGATTACAGTCAAAGCAATCAAGTTTTCACTCTGTATTATACGATAAAATTCCGGAAAATCATATCCTTAAGAAGATAACGACCGTTATTGATTTTTCTTTCATTAACGATCTTTTGAAAGATAGTTACTCCGAACGTTTTGGCCGTCCTGCCAAAGAACCAGAGTTAATGTGTAAACTTCTATTTTTACAACATTTATATAATTATTCAGATGAACAAATGAAGGCAGAAGCTGAACTCAACCTCGCGTTTATGTACTTTCTCGGTCTCAATCCAGAAGATTCTCTGCCAGACAAAAGTCTCCTGTCGAAGTTCCGAACGCAGCGACTTGGAGAAAATACGCTTGATGAAATGATGACTGAAATGGCGAGACAATGTGTAGAACAAGGGATTCTTGAAGGGAAAAGTGTCAGTATTGACGCTACCCATATCGAAGCGAATACCAAGAAGAAAACACCTGAGCGATTGATGAAACATCTGGCCCGGAATATCATTCATACCTATGAACGAGAAACGGGGCAATCACTCGAGAGCTTACCAGAGGTTCCAGATTATCAGGAGATTCCGGATCATCGAGAAGCGAAAGCTGTGATGAAAGATTACTTATTGAACGTAATGAATCTAGTAGAAAAACAAGCATCAAATAACGATCAAAACACGAAGGAATCAATACAAAAAGCTCAGAAGATCCTGGCGGATCCCAAGTTTATCAACCAGAAAGGCATCCGATCCCTTATTGATGAAGATGCGAGAGTTGGCAGGAAAAGTAAGACGCAAGACTTTTATGGATACAAAACTGAATTTGTGATGACAACAAACGAACGAATTATTACGTCCGTACGTACATCGGATGGGGCTTACACAGATGGTAGTTATGCCAAAGAAATGTTAGCTCAAACCTTAAAATCAGACATGACCATCACGGAAGTGTATGGGGATAAAGCTTATTTCAGAAAATCTATACTGGATGATATAAAATCCTTAAAAGCGCACCCTTATATACCTGTAAGCTCCCTTGTATACAGACTTGATGAAAGTCAATTCACCTATAATAAAGACGCTGATGAATGGCAGTGTAGCCAAGGAAACATCACCGAAAAGAAGAAATACTTTAGGACAAAAGGGAAAGATGGTGGCCGAGAAGGATATAAATATTACTTTGGATTGAAGCAATGTAAAGCCTGTCCACTTCATGACGAATGTGCAAAGAAAAGGGCAAGAAGATTACTGGTGGTAGGGGTTAACACAGCTGAATTTTATGAAATATCTCAACACCAAAAGTCTGAAGCGTTTAAAGAAAAATATAAAAAGCGAGCTTCTATAGAA
The DNA here is from genome assembly GCA_963805895.1 of uncultured Bacillaceae bacterium. GTDB lineage: Bacteria > Bacillota > Bacilli > Bacillales > Guptibacillaceae > Guptibacillus. The sequence goes on along the minus strand of CAWDWH010000004.1, from coordinate 251 downwards.
GGAAAGAATGCGGAGCTCAAACGATTTCATGGCCTATCTCGAACCCGGGGATATGGTCTATTAAGTGCATCCATTCAATCAAAATTAGCCGCCATCGCGGTAAACATAAAGAGGATCGCTGCAATAGCGTCCTCTTTTTTCATGTATATTTGGTTGAAAAGCTCCTATTACACTCTTTATTTAGAGTTAGCGATTAAGTCTAAGAAAAAAACGTTAGTTTTTCACTGGTCTCGGACGGTTCTCGTGATTCA
>CAWDWH010000003.1:0-40211 GCA_963805895.1 uncultured Bacillaceae bacterium | reverse complement strand
ATGCGACTTTTATGTCTAGCTATTAATGAGAGTGATTCTATCAAAAAATGAACGTAGTAATGGGACCTATACTCTACTAATTAATAAAAAGAGAGCACGCTATAATACATGCGAAAGCCCTGGATACAAACATCCAGGGCTTTCGCATGTATATTAATTGGACGAATTGAGTTCCCACTTCGTTGCCTCAAAGTGCGTTTGTCCTACTACTTCAAAAACAAGACTCACATCTCCATGCTCTGGAAAGAATCTTGATGTGAAAACTTCTTCGCCATTATTGACGAACACTTCAATAGAAGAAGAATCCACAAAGAAACGAAGCTCATGGATATCTTTAATGTGACAGCTACGAACTTCTTCTTTTCCATCAACAAAGCTTTTTCTCTTAAACGATAGAAGCTGACTTATTGAATCAAAAGTCATTTCTGCATTGTGACGAAACGCAACAGAGAAGGCACCGTCAATTGTATGAAGACGAACAAGCAATTCATACGCCGTTCCATCCATCTCCTTCCATTCAACCTGCTCATCAGTGAGTTCCATCGTTTTCTGTACTTTATAGCTACGCAGCAATTCAAGTTCTGGCAATGGCCGTTGAATCAATCGATCGTTCTCTAAATGAAGTTCGCGCGGAATGGTCAGTTGATGAATCCATTTATTCTCGATTGTTGGATGGTATTCTTCTCCTTGTTCTGGCACGCCCATCCAGCCAATAAGTAGTCTTCTACCCTTTTCATCCATCGTTGTCTGCGGTGCATAGAATTCAAAACCACGATCAAGCTCTATGAATGTTCCATGAGACATTTTTCCAGATTCATAGTCTAACTTCCCTGTAAGGTACCCTGTTTGATACACATTCTGATACAAATAACCCTCTGCCTCAAGACCCTGTGGAGAAAAGAGAAGAATATCCGTGCCATCTAATTCAAACAAATCTGGGCATTCCCACATGAAGCCGAACGGTCCAATCTCTTTTTGACCTGATCCGGTCACTTCTCCTTTGAGCTTCCAGTTCTTCAAATCCATAGATTCAAACAGGACTACCCTGCCCTTCTCCTCAAGATTTTGCGAACCAATCACCATGTACCATTTCCCCTGGTGCTCCCAAACTTTAGGGTCACGGAAATGTGGGGTATACCCTTCAGGAAGATGAAGAACAACACCTTTTTTATCAAAGGTCACACCGTCTATAGATTCGGCAACGCATTGATACGTTTCACGATGCCCATTTTCATCTTTCACATTCCCAGTATAGAAAAGAAGCATTTTGTCTTCATTTTCGATGGCGCTCCCAGAATAACAACCGTTTTTATCGTACCAATCTCCAGGTGCTAAAGCAGGTTCCTGAAGCTCCCAATGAACAAGATCTGTTGACGTATAGTGACCCCAATATTTCGCACCGTGATCTGTTTTGAAAGGCATCCATTGGAAAAAGATATGATAGACACCCTTCCATTGAATAAAACCGTTCGGATCATTCAACAGACCTACCGGCGGCATCAGATGATACCTGGATCGATAAGGATCGTGATTCACGGTTACACAATGCTTCTCTATTTCATTCATAGCCAATTCTTTCAATTCAGTATTTCTTTCGAACATACCAATCACCTATATCATCAATATTTTGAAAAGGGATCCGCTTTAACGAGGATCCCCATGTGTATGATTACTTATCAAGCATGCCGTCTTTATATCCAAACGCCCATGTTAACCCGAACGCAATACCGATCGCAATAATGTTAACGAGCAGGTAGAGTACAATTTGACTGTTCAAGAACAGTAGTGTACCTGGGATAACGGTTACCGCTAGACCTGTCGCTTTTAGTTTAAAAATGGAAGCCAAGAATCCTCCGACAGCCCCTCCGATAAGCCCCATTACAAATGGTTTCATATAGCGAAGGTTTACACCAAAGATCGCAGGTTCAGTAATTCCTAGAAATGCCGATAGTGATGACGGAAGTGCCAGTGCTTTTAACTTCTTGGATTTTGTCTTTAATCCAACTGCTAGTGCTGCTCCACCCTGTGCGGCGATAGCAGCAGAGATGATCGGATTAAATGGATTATATCCAAGATTTTCGAATAACTGGATTTCTAGGAAGTTAAAGATATGATGCACACCAGTTATAACGATAATCTGGTGGAAGAACCCGATAATCAACCCACTTAAACCGAATGGAAGATCAAGAATGAAGACTGTCCCATCCATGATATACTCTTCAACTGTATGGAAGATTGGTCCGATTGCAAATAGCGACAATGTAATCATAATCAACAATACAAGAAACGGTGTAAGAATAAGATCCAAAGCTTCTGGAACAATTTTGCGAATTCGTTTCTCAAGTTTGGCACCGAGTAGACCTGCAACAAAAGCTGGAATAACGGAACCCTGATAACCTACAACTGGAATAAATCCAAGAAACTTGAGCGGCTCAGCATTTCCTGCTGCTACTTCCCATGCATTTGGTAGTGCTGGTGTAACAAGCATCAATCCTAACACTAACCCGATGGTTGGATTTCCTCCAAACACTCGGAAGGTCGACCATGCGACGAGTGCAGGTAGGAATATAAATGCTGTATCTGTTAGTACTTGAGTAAACAGGATAAAGTTATCAGAAATATCTCCTGGCGTTAATCCAAAAAGAGCTAGAATTTCTTCTTGAAGGACAAGGCCACGAAGTCCCATAAACAATCCCGTTGCGACAAGTGCAGGAATGATTGGAACAAAAACATCACCGAATGAGCGAATTGCCCGTTGAAACGCATTCCCTTGCTTAGCAGACTCTTGTTTAATTTCGGACTTAGTTGAACCGGTTGCTCCAAGTGCTGTTACCTCATCATAGATCCGGTTGACAGTTCCAGTTCCAAAAATAACCTGATATTGACCTGAGTTATAGAAAGCCCCTTTCACTTTCTCAACTTCTTCAATTTTCTCCTGATCAATCTTCTCCTTATCATGTACCATAATTCGAAGTCTTGTTGCACAGTGTGCGACTGATTGAATATTCTCCTGCCCACCGATTGCTTCAATGACTTCCTGTGCGATTTCACGATTTGTCGCCATTTTGTTTACTCCTTTCAATTTGTAATTTTTTCATGTAATCGATTCCACATTAATAAAAATGAGATGCGAGCGTTTTCATTTACTCGCTTTGACATCAAATTTAGCTAAGTAAGGTTTACAGTTGGTGTGTGAACGATTCCACATCGATTGAAAACGAAATGATATCGCTTTCAATCGTTACTATACACTATCCCTTTCGATAAGTCTATAGTTAAGTTTGATTTTTCTGTCTTCCACCGCTTTCCCAGATAGTTGCCCTAGAATAAGCTGTGCTGTTTTTTGACCAGCATCTTCATTGAAATAGTCTACAGTAGATAAAGGAGGTGTTACATGTCTTGATAAATCTGAAGCCCCTATTCCAAATAACGCCATTTCACCTGGGACATGAATTTGTTGTTCTTTCAAATAACCTAGCGCGCCGACCGCCATACGATCTGTTACAGCAAAAAGAGCGGTTGGTCTCACTTGTGATTCCTTGAGTATTTTTTTTGCAGCTTCATACCCTGATTCAAAGCTAAAGTTTCCCTGTTGAATCCATCCATCTTGCACATCCAGATCATGGTCGTGCATCGCATTCAAGTAGCCCTGTTTTCGAATAACCCCGACTGCATGGTCGGATTCAGGTACACCGATGAAGCCAATCCTCTTATGTCCCTTAGTAATAAGAGACTCTGTGACACTATAGGCAGAATGATAGTCATCATAAATGACTGAAGTGACACCGGAAAGTTCCTGTCCTAGTGCTACAAAGGGAACCTCTGCGTCAGCAATCGTATTAAGTAATTCCTGATTTCGATTCGTTGCAAGCAAAATAATGCCGTCTACCTGACGACTTTTAAGTAGCTTGATATTTTGTATTTCTTTCTCTGGTTTTAATTGTGTATTTGCTAAGAGAATTTGGTAACCATTTGCCGCGAGTTCGTTCTCAATTCCATTGACCACCCGACTGGCTGTTTCTGTACTAATTCTAGGTAAGATCACACCAATAACGCCTGAACGTTTCGTTCGCATCGTCTTCGCATGAGCACTCGGAATATACCCCATCTCTTCCACTGCTTCAACGACACGTTTTCTTGCTTCATGACTGACATAGCCATTATCATTAAGCACTCTAGATACAGTTGTTCGCGAAACGCCTGCGCGTTTTGCTACATCTTTGATTGTTGGCATCGCTTTTCCTCCATTAGAGCAATCTCTCAACTCTCATCATAATAGAAAAGCATGTTGGTGTCTATAACTGGAAATAAATGCGCTTTCAACTCATCCCCAAGGCAACTTAGTTTACTTCCCTTCTATTGCACTCTATGATGAAATGGACTATGCACTATTTCGTGTGACTAACTAAATCGAAAGAAGGGGAGATATGACTGGCTCACATCCTGATGAAAATGTTCAACTAGATGCTTCTGAACGTAAGAAGCTTATTATCCTCGTCTGTACAATACTAGCCTTTGCCGTCATGAATGGAACCATGTTTAATGTGGCCATTCCTGATATCGCGGCTTCTTTTAACCTTAGCCCTTCTGAAGTAAGCTGGGTTCTAACAGGTTACATTCTTGTGTTTGCAATCGGCTCCTTAATGTACGGAAAACTGGCTGACATCTATCCGATCAAAACACTTTTCACAATTGGAATTAGCATTTTTTCGATCGGTGCTTTTATTGGATTCCTGTCACCAAATTATCCCACGCTTCTTGCAGCCCGCATTCTGCAGGCAATTGGAGGAGCAACGATCCCTGCTCTTGCCTTTATCGTACCGATTCGCTTCCTCCCAAAAGAAAAGGGACGAGTTTTTGGATTGATCTCTTCAACTGTCGCCTTCGCTTCAGGTGTCGGACCGATCATCGGCGGTGTTGTTGGCGGGACACTGAACTGGCGTTTTCTCTTTCTCTTCTCGGTTGCGACTGCACTCGCTATACCACTATTTCGGAAATGGCTTCCGGATGAAAAGCGACGTGAAGGTTCAATTGATTTACCTGGTGCCGCACTGATGGCAGTATCCGTTGCATCGCTGTTATTCTTCATTACGACGTTTCTCTGGTACTTACTCACCATCTTTATCGTCTTTTTCATCTTGTTCTTATGGCGAACGTTTACAATCACGCACCCATTTATCGATCCAGTTATTCTAAAAAACACAAAATACACCATCACTGTTCTAACGAGCTTTCTTGGTACATCTGCTCTATTTGGACTGATTTTTGTCATCCCCATTATGTTGCGTGAGCTAAATGGACTATCCACTTTAAACATTGGACTTGTGTTATTCCCAGGCGCAATGGCAGCAGGATTAATTGGTCAGGTAGGTGGCAAAATTATTGAACAGCGAGGCGCGACAGTCGTTGTCAAAATCGCCCTCCTTCTAATTGCAAGCGGAACTTTTTTCATATCCACTTTTTCAGGATATAACGCATGGGCCATCGCTCCATGTCTATTGATTGCTTATCTTGGATTCCCACTTATTCAAAGTTCAACTGCAGACTTGTTATCTTCCATTCTTCCTGATAATCAGAACGGAGTAGGAATGGGTGTATTTAACTTACTAAACTTCCTTGCAGGTGCTTTCAGTTCAGCTATATTTGGACGACTTCTCGATATGAAGCACGTGTCATTTACGATGAATCCTCTATCTCGAACTGGCGATAACCTGATTTACAGTAATCTCTATTTCGGATTAACATGTATCGCGCTTCTAGCTTTTACCATTTTCACTCTAAAATTCCTTTATCGACGAGAAAAGTCATTGTCTGAGTCATCCATTTCATAAGTTCATAGATTAATCACGATGAATCATAAAAAGATCGGCCACGAGCCGATCTTTTTATATAGACTGAGCGACGTGTAGCCCGCTCGCGGCTGCTTGTGAAAGAGAATGTGTTTCTCCAGAGCAGTCGCCAATTAAATATAGCCCACTTACTTCAGTCTCAAATTGTTCGTTTGTTTTGATCTTTGGCTCGTAGAATTTCCCGTCCAAGCCATATAAAAGTGTTTCCTCATCGATTGGCTCCCCTAGCAAATCTTGAAGGGCATGTAGAAACTCGAGCAAAGCCCTAATATATTTATCTGGAACCTCATCTACTAAATTTCCAGGATCTGCTTCTAGAGAAGGCTGTATCTTATTATGTTCAATCGAAATCCTTTCTGTTGCTCGACTATGTGTAAGATCTTCAAGCCGTTGGACAACAATTCGATCCTCCTCTTGATTAATTCGACCGATTACTCGTTGAGCTAACTCATCAGCTTCTTTTTTTGACGGATGAATGGACGGCACAAATAAAGTGAAATTAAGATTACTGCCTGGTTCTTTTTCTTCCCTCTTATTTTGTCCATCAGGCATCACAAGTCCATGCTGATACTTACGAACGATTCTCCCATTAGGGTTCATACAATAAGTCGTTCCTTCAAATTCATCACCACGAATGTGTAGCTTCGTTTCAAATGCTTCTTCCAAGATTGAATCAAGCTGGTTCCCTCTCATTTCAACCCTTACTCCTAAATCGATACGTGAAGGACCTGCTTTAAGCCCCAGTTTTCCACACTGGTCGTACATCCACTCACTCCCGCTGTTCCCGGTTGAAATGACAACTTTCTTCGAAATGAATTGCCCTTTATTCGTATTCAGAACAAATGATTTATCTTTGGTTATGGCATCTATATCCGTTTCAAAGTACATGTCGACTCTTTCAGAAAGATAGAGATATATTTTTTGGAAAATTGAGGATGAGAGATTCGTACCAAGATGGCGTACAGAAGTGGTCAATACGTCCAATCCAACACGTTCCGCTCTTTGCTGTAAAGCAGGACTATGTGTATGGTAAAGCTCAGCTTGATCTCCGCCAAAAGAACAAAGGATTTCATCCACTTGCCACATGAGGGATTCTGCATAGTCGTTGCCAATTTTCCTCCCGAGACTCCCTCCAAAATCATTCGTATAATTAAATTTACCTTCAGATTTGCCAAGTCCCCCAAACCCTATGTACTGATCACACATTTCACAGACGCAATCACTTTTCGACATCGCCGTGCATGTTCTCTCGGAAAGCTTTTTCCCTTTGTCGAGGATCATGATGTTGTATTCTGGATGCATCAGCGTTAGTCTATAAGCCATAAAAACACCACTGACACCAGCACCGATTATTGTTACATCGTACATATACAAGCCTCCACTCTTAAAAGGGGGGTCAGGTACGTACCTGACCCCCCTCTCAACTTTACTTGTTGTTATTACTCTTTTCCATCTTCTCATCATTGCGCTGTTTTTCAAGCTTTTCACGAATTCGATTAAACTCTTTACTCGGTGGCATTAAGCTAACAATGACATCTCCAGCCTCTGCTCGAGTCTGAGAATCATGAGCGAAGAATTCCAGATTACCGGATGGCTTTTTAACAAATAGCATGATTGTCTCTTCATCTCTTTCTTCGAGATATTGATCATACGTATATTGCTGGGTAATATTGGTTTTGCGGAAAACATATCCACTTTCTACTTTTCGATTGAGACTTTCCCATGTTGCTCCTTCTCTAAAAGCAACACGACCGCCTATCGTATGAACAAGCTCTTCTAAGTCATCGCCTCTATCATTACGCAAACTTAATTGGAACAAGTTATTACGACCTATTTCAGGAACAAACGTTGTACAAACGAGAGCATTATACGAATCTAGTTCAGTCGCTGCTATCATATATTCATACGGTGTAAGATCCAACCGATATTCCGTTTGCTCAGAAAGAATTTCACCTCTATAGAATGGAACGCCAGCTTTTCTCGTTGTTAACAGTCTTTGCCACGAGGAATCTGTAATTAATACAGGTATTTTCAGCTCTTTCAGCGTTTTTGAAAGTGCGGTTGAGAACGTGCTTCCTCCCACGATCAGAACACCAGGTTGCCCGTCACTCGCAAGACCGAGCTTCTCAGCCGTCCAGCGAATTGAAAAGCCGTGGACAACTACAGTCGCAAATACTAATGCAAATGTCAGTGACATCAGTATCTTCGCATCTTCAAATCCTGCATCGATCAACACGCTAGCAAAATAGCTGGCAACGGTTAACGCAACGATTCCTCGAGGGGCAATCCACCCTACAAGCGTCTTTTCTTGCCAGGAAAGATCCGTTCCGATCGTAGATAACCAAATCGATAGTGGCCTCACAATAAACAACATTAATACAACAAATGCAAGAATCTGCCATTGGAAAATTTCAAGTAGTGTGTCGACAGATAGCGATGCTGTTAACATAATAAAAATGGTTGAAATAAGCAAAACTGAAATATTCTCTTTAAAATGCCTCATATCATCAATCGATGAGATATGCATGTTCGCTAGAGTAATTCCCATTGCTGTTACTGCTAACAAACCTGTCTCATGTGTGATCTCATCCGCAACAGCAAAACAGAGAATAACAACTGCAAAAACAACCGGAGACTTCAAGAATTCAGGTACATATCCTTTCTCGAACATCCACCCTATTCCACGTCCACACAGGAACCCAAGGAGCGTCGCAAATAGGGATCCAAGGAAAAAGGCTAACAGGACGGTCGCTGTAGCTTCCTCCACTTTAAGGAATTTAATAATCTCAAACGCGAATACGGCAAGTAGTGCACCGAGTGGGTCAACAATGATTCCTTCCCACTTCAATATTTTGGCTGGTCTTGGTTGCAGCTTCGCTTGCCTTAACAACGGAAGGATCACAGTTGGCCCTGTTACGATGAACAGTCCCCCGATGACAAACGCTACCCCCCATGATAGTCCTGCTACATAGTGGGCAGATAGGGAACCGAGAAGCCACGCTAGAAAAGCTCCCGCCGTGACGATTCGTCCTACTGGCCTTCCGAGTCCCTTAATTTCACGAAAATCAAGATTTAAACTACCTTCAAAAAGAATAATAGCTACCGCAATCGATACGAAGGGGTCAAATAGTTCCCCAAATACCTCTTCCGGATGAAGAAATCCAAAAATAGGGCCTACAAGTAACCCGATAATTGACATAACAACAATCGCAGGTAAATGAAATCGCCAGGCAATCCACTGCGAAAAGATGCCGAGGGCACCAACAAGCATAATATTAAATAAGATCGAATCGACCATGGACAGCCTCCTTATATGTAACGAATAGATTAATCTCGAGTTTCAGATGTTCGCATAAGTATTATTCCACTATAAACGAAGTGAATAGAAATGTTTGGAAATCTGCTCACATCTGTTCATAGTAGTAAAAAAGTGACTAAACAGACTTCAAAAGGAAGACAACCTGTCGTCATTTTATATGGTTATATTATTGGAAGGCAACTATACACTCTCTTAAACAATGATTTCCCTCCGAACATTTCAGAACAATGACAGGTATTGTTACCCCTCTTTCGGACAAGTAAATCCATTCACGACATTTATTATTTTTCGATAACAACTGTAAAAACCAATCCAAAACGGATTGAGTAAAGACACTAGTAAGAAAAAAGAAGCAGGTTGCCCTGCTTCATCTTACTTATTCTGATCCAAATTTAATTTAGCGAGTGCATCTGCAAGCGCTGTGTTAACGGGTTCTTCTGCACCTTGATTTTTCATATAGCTTGATACATCTCTTTTCGATGCTTTGTTATTCTTTTCCTTTTTTCGTCGTTCGTTAAACGAAGAAAGTTTTTCGCGGTGTCCGCATTTACAAATGAAGGTTTGGGCGTCACCTTGCCCATGAAGTTCAAGCTTCTTCTTGCATTTCGGACATCTTGCATTGGTTACTTTGCTCTTACCTTTGCGATAACCGCATTCGCGATCCTGGCAAACGAGCATTTTTCCTTTCTTGTTCTTCACTTCAAGCATCAAATTCCCACAGTCAGGACATTTCGTTCCTGTCAGATTATCATGCTTATATTTCTTCGTACTTGCTTTTATCTTCTTTACGGTCTCATCAGCATAAGCTTTCATCTCTTCAATAAATGCCTGCTTCGAAAGATTGCCTTTCCCGATTGCTTCGAGCTTCTGTTCCCACTCTGCTGTAAGTGCCGGCGACTGCAGTTCATCAGGAACAAGATCGAGGAGCTGTTTTCCTTTTGATGTAATCATAAGATCCTTACCATTTTTTTCAATCAAGAAACTTTTGAACAGCTTCTCGATAATATCTGCTCGTGTTGCTACTGTACCAAGACCTCCGGTTTCACCAAGCGTTTTTGCAAGCTTCTTGTCCTGGTGACCAAGGTACTGCGCTGGTCTTTCCATTGCCGTCAATAACGTACCTTCATTAAAACGCGATGGGGGATTCGTTGTGCCTTCTGTTCTAGTTAAGGAGAGAACGCGCAGCTCTTGCCCCTTCTCAAGTTCAGGGAGGAGCTCATCCACTTCTTCAGTTCCATACACTTCTTTCCAACCTGCAGCAAGTACACGTTTTCCCTTCGCTTCAAATGATTCCTTATCTATTTTTGCTGTCACAGTTACTTGTTCATATTCGAATGGAGAATAAAGTGCTGCCACAAAACGCTTCACAATCAAATCATACACTTTACGATCCTTATCGCTTAATTCACGAATAACCGCCGTTTGCTCTGTTGGTATAATCGCATGATGATCAGATACTTTCCGATCGTCAATAATATGTTTGCCTGTTTGAATTGGTTTACCGAGCACTTTTCTAGCCTTTTTTTCATACGGAGCGACCGCTTCTAAGCGTTCCTTCAGCGTATCTTCCATATCAGACGAGAGAAAACGAGAATCTGTTCTTGGATAGGTCACAAGCTTATGCTGTTCGTATAGTCGTTGCGTTGCCGAAAGGGTCTCTTTTGCTGAAAAGCCATAGCGTTTATGCGCATCTCGTTGAAGTTCGGTCAAGTCATATAAGCCAGGCGCAAATGATTTCTTTTTCGTTTTCTTTACGTCTTCCACTTGTAGAGATTTTCCTGAAAGATTTTTTAGATGAGTATCTATTTTCTCTCGATCAAAAATACGAAAATCGTTTGATTTAGCATCTCGATAATTTAATGTAAATCCGTCCACGACAGCGGCAATGCCGTAATAGCGTTCAGGTACAAAAGCTTTAATTTCTTCTTCACGTTTGGCAATCATGGAAAGCGTTGGTGTTTGAACTCTTCCACTTGAAAGCTGTGCATTGTACTTCGTCGTTAATGCTCGTGTTGCATTTAAACCCACATACCAATCTGCTTCAGACCGTGCTGCCGCAGCTTGATATAAATTCTTATATTGGTTAGCATCCTTTAGGTTTTTGAAACCTTCACGTATCGCTTTATCGGTTACAGATGATATCCAAAGGCGCTTGAGCGGTTTATTCGCACGTGCTTTTTCAATGATCCACCTTGCTACTAATTCCCCTTCTCGTCCAGCGTCTGTCGCAATCACAATTTCACTAACATCGTTTCGATTCATTTGTGTCTTCACGACACTAAACTGCTTACCGCTTCGTTTGATCACAACTAGTTTCAGCGGTGCGGGAAGCATAGGTAACTCTTCTAGATTCCACGTTTTATATGCCTCATCATATACTTCTGGATCCGCTAACGTCACAAGGTGTCCAAGTGCCCATGTCACAATATATCGGTCCCCTTCAAGAAAGCCGTTCCCACCTTTTGTACAATTTAAAACTCTTGCTATATCGCGTCCAACAGAAGGTTTTTCTGCAAGGATTAACTGTTTACCCACTATACCAATCTCCTCGTTTTACGTATCATTTGTTTGTTCTATCATAACAGCTTCATTGTTACACGTGAAACATTGCAATTTACATAGGCGCTGTTTTTTCATTTCTTTATACTTTTTAATAAAATTGAATTTTTCCATACAAAAAAGAAGATGTGGTCCCATCTCCCCTTGATGACTAGCTATGAAAGTATACCATCTTCAATCAACACCTGTTCGAGTGCGTTTACAACGTTTGGTTCGTACAAAATACCGGACAGACGCTTCAATTCATCCATTGCATATTCAGGCGTATAGGCATTTCGATAAGAACGATCATCTGTCATAGCATCATATGAATCACTTACTCCGATGATTTTAGCACCTATTGTAATATCTTCACCTTTCAAACCACAAGGATAGCCAGAACCGTTCAAGCGCTCATGGTGCTGGTGAATGATGTCACTGATATCGGCGTAATATGTATCCTTTACCATCTCTGCTCCGTCAGCAGGATGTTTTTTGATAATAGCATATTCCTCATCTGTCAGCCCACCAGGCTTGTTTAGGATTTCTTCAGGGACATTGATTTTACCAACATCGTGGAGGATTGAGGCAATTACTAAATTATCGATGTTCTTCAAAAGACAAATTTAATTTCTTTACCAATTTTAATACTCATAACTTGAACTCGTTCACTATGCTTTTTAGTATAGTGATCTTTTTCACCAACACTTTTTAACTTTTTCTAGAAATTAACTTAACTATTTCTCACTTATAAATCTAAAAACTGGATCATTAATTACCCATAGCAATTGACTTCTGTTAATGCCTGAAAAAACACTAAATCTAGACGAATTCGTTTAACGAAAAATAATCATCCTGATTTTAGCGTTAACCCAAGGTCATCACATCATTAATTCCCCTTCAAGAACATAAAAAAATTCGTATGTTTTCTGGTTTTGTACTAGGATAAATATAAAATGCAGTATTACTTTGTATTATTATGTTTCATAAATTCAATACCAGCACCTCTTGCTAACAAGCTTAAAGATGCTGATTCTTGATCAACTTTTTCAAGATAATCATTTTTTCGACCTATTTTAAAACCTTTCATACCTTATCCCCCTTGCTTGAGAAAAAATATATTTGTATATATCTATTATATAGCACTTTATAAACAAAAAAAAGATACACCTATAAATAAGATGTATCTTTTGTAGCATTCATGGTCCTATAATTTGTATCGGATCCACCCAAACCCAGCGATCAGCAATCTGGACGTGAACCCATGAGCATTCGGCTTGAATGCCTTCTTTGGCTGCTTGCTCAATCATATCAGCAGTCATTTTGTTCGTTTTCTCAATAAGATTAGCAATTAACTTATCAAGCTTTTTGTTGTAATCAGCTGTAAGTTCAGCTTTTTTGTTTTTCACTGCATTCTCAAGCTTTGTGACCTCAGCATCTGACTTCCCATTCTCGCGAGCTGCTTCCACCTTCGCATCAAGCTTTGCGGTCTCAAGTGAAAGTGTAGCAAGAAGGTCATCTCCCTTACCCTGAGCAGATTCAATTTCTTCCTCAATCTTCACGTTCGTTTCGTCAATTTTATGTAGAATTTCGTCATTGTTGTTTTCTGCAGCGAACGCGCCAGTCCCCATGAACATAAATAGTGCAACAACTGAGAATAAGGCTATGAAAATCTTTTTCATCTTTTACCCTCCCTATTAAATTAGTATTTCGTGATCGAATGAATTCAGGTCATATCTCCCACTAATCAACACTATACGGTAAATTTTTCAAAAAATCTATTCTTTTTTACCCGGATTTTAAGACAAAATTAGATAAAATTGTAAAAAAACTCATAAAATTAACCCATCTTTAAGTATCAATAGATCCACATTGAAAACAGCCGGAAATGTCCGGCTGTCCCTTACGATGAACGTTTTATTCGATAGACTCTGGTTTCATATGGCTTTAGAATAATGAAATCATTCCTATCCTCTTCTACTGAATAATTATTTAACAGAAGTTGATCTTGATCTAGTTGCATTTCTGATTTAAATACAGCTTGCTTTGTTGACAGATTCGTTAGAACAAGCACCTGATCGTCTTCAGTCGTTCTTGTGTAAGCATAGATTTGATCATCTTCTTCAAATAATAGATCATAGTTTCCATAAGTGAATACGAGATTGTTTTTCTTAGTTTCAATCATTTTTTTGTAGAAAGACAAAATAGATTGGTCATCTTGCTCCTGTTTTTCTACATTTATGTCGACGTAGTTTGGATTTACTTTTAACCAAGGCGATCCAGAGCTGAAGCCAGCATTGTTATCGTCATTCCATTGCATTGGCGTTCTGCTGTTGTCACGCGACGATGCCCAGATTACTTTCATGATATCTTCATGTGGTACTCCTTCGGCTCGCTGAATACGGTAGCGATTCTTATCCGCTACATCATCGTAATCTTCTATGGAAGGGTATTGAACATTCGTCATCCCAATTTCTTGTCCCTGGTAAATAAATGGTGTTCCCTGCATGAGAAAGTACATGGCACCCATCGAGGTTGCACTCTCTCTCCAATATTCCTGATCATTGCCCCATGTCGATACAACACGTGGTTTATCATGATTTTCAACGAATAGCGCGTTCCATCCTTTATTTTCAAGTCCCTTCTGCCAGCGTGTCAGAACTTTCTTTAAAGAAACAATGTTAAGATCAGGCTTTTCTTCAGCATCCCATAAGCCAAGATGTTCGAATTGGAAAATCATATCCATTTTCCCCTTTTTTTCATCTACCCACTGGTCTGCTTCGTCGATACTTACTCCATTCGCTTCTCCAACTGTCATCACGTCGTAATTTGCATACGTCCGATCTTTGAACTCCTGAAGAAACTCCTGAATCCCCATTTGATTCATATGCATATCGAATGAGGAAACGTATGACTTATTTGCAGGATTCGGCATATCCGGAAGACCTGGACGTTTCTTGATATGGCTGATCGCATCAATTCGAAAACCATCGATCCCTTTATCTAGCCACCAGTTCACTGTATCGTATAGTGCCTCACGTACAGAAGGATTTTCCCAATTGACGTCTGGCTGCTTTGTGGAGAAAACGTGTAAATAGTACTGATCTGTCTTCTTATCGTACTCCCACGCTGAACCACCAAAGATGCTTTCCCAGTTATTTGGTTCTTTTCCATCTTTTCCATCTCGCCAGATATACCAGTCTCTTTTTGGATCTTCTTTCGATGAGCGAGACTCAATAAACCACTGATGTTCGTCGCTTGTATGGTTTAATACAAGATCGATGATCAACTTCATATCACGTTTATGCACTTCCTTTAGAAGTGCATTAAAATCCTTCATTGTACCGAAATCCTCCATAATATCTTGATAGTCAGAGATATCATAGCCATTATCATCGTTTGGTGATTTGTACATCGGGCAAATCCAAATCACATCGATACCGAGATCTTTTATATAATCTAATCGTTGAATAATTCCCTGTAAATCCCCAATCCCATCGCCGTTGGAGTCTTGAAAGCTTCTAGGATATATTTGGTAACCTACTGCTTCTTTCCACCAGATTTGATTCATGTCTCTACACCCTCATCTATTAGTTAAATGCGCTAGCAAAGTGCAAACGTTTGCTCAATTTTCGATAAAAAAAGCGCTTTCTTTTTAACTATTCATTTCTACTTACTTGTAGTTTACTTGTATTCCACCTATTTATCAACATACTTATTAAAGTATTTTTTATAATCGATGCGTTAATGCTATTGACGTAAAAGAAAGACATCTATAAAATACGCTAATAATATCATGTACCAGGTTTCGTATAATTTTGGAGATATGGTCCAAAAGTTTTCTACCAAACTACCGCAAATGGTTTGACTACGATGACAATTCTGGAAAACGAATTTGTCATCCTCTGTCCAGGTTTACCTAGAACGAGAGGAGAAAAATGATGAATAAATTAATCAACAGCATTCAAACTGCTGCTGGCAAGCGACATGCTGATGTTGTTATTAAAAATGGCTATGTGCTTGATAGCTACAACCTCGAATTAATAAAAACGGATATTGCGATTGTAGATGGTGTGTTCGCTGGTATAGGCGAATTTGACGCCACTCAGGTGATCGATGCCACAGGAAAATATGTCGTGCCCTCACTCATCGATGCCCATGTTCATATTGAGTCCGCTATGGTTACACCTTCAGAATTTGCAAAAGCTGTACTACCATGCGGCGTGACCGCTGTCATAACCGATCCTCACGAGATAGCGAACGTGTGTGGGAAGGAAGGGATTGCATACATGCTGGATGACTCGAGAGATGTTCCAATGGACATCTTCTATATGTTACCTTCTAGTGTTCCTTCAACATCCTTCGAGAATTCAGGAGCTATTCTCTCCGCTGAAGATCTCAAGCCGTTCTATGAACATAATTGTGTTCTTGGCCTTGCAGAAGTGATGGATTATCCTTCTGTAGCTGAAACAACCGACTCGATGATGCAAAAGCTCCACGATGCTCGTACAAACAATAAGAAGATCGACGGCCATGCTGCAGGGCTCGATTCACGTGCTTTAAACATCTACAAAGCCGCCGGAATTGACACAGATCACGAATGTATAACAGCGGATGAAGCGTTAGAGCGTATTAAAAGAGGATTTTATGTACTGATTCGTGAAGGTTCTGTTGCTAAAAACCTTACACAGCTTCTACCAGCGGTAACGGAACGGAATGCGAGGCGGTTTATGTTCTGCACAGATGACAAGCATATGGATGACCTTATAAAAGAAGGAAGCGTAGATCACAATGTACGTCTTGCCGTCCAGCAAGGCATGGATCCACTTCTTGCTATTCAGATGGCATCTTTAAATGTAGCTGAATGTTACGGATTGAAAACGAAAGGTGCGATTGCTCCAGGTCTAGATGCTGATTTTGTACTACTTGACGATCTTGGTTCTTTCTCCGTATCTCAAGTTTATCGAGGCGGAAAGCTTGTTGCTGAGAATGGCGCTTCAGAATCGATTTCAAAACAACACCCTTCAGATGCGATCATGAATTCCGTCCATATCCCTGAATTAACACCAAAAGATCTCAAACTTCCAGTACGAGAGGAACAAGCAAACGTTATCGAAATCATTCCTAACCAGCTCGTTACAAAGAAACTGAAACTTCATGTCAACCGTGACGAAAACAACGGATTCTTGCCCTCTTCGGATAAAGATCTCATGAAACTTGCGGTCATTGAACGCCATCATCATACCGGAAACATCGGCCTCGGTATCGTGAAAGGGTTTCAATTCAAGAGAGGAGCAATTGCTTCTACAGTTGGTCACGATTCACACAATTTAATCATTGCTGGTACAAATGATGAGGATATGATTAAAGCAGCTGAAGTCATCCAGGAGATGCATGGTGGATTGGTCGTCATTCAAGAGAATCAAATAATCGGCAAACTACCACTCCCCATAGCTGGGTTACTCTCGAACAAAGATTATCATTCTGTAAATCAAGAGCTTGGAGAAATAGATCGAGCACTAGCTGAAATAGGAGCACCTGATCATTTCAATCCATTTCTAACACTCTCTTTTTTAAGTCTACCTGTTATACCCGAACTCAAATTAACTGATCTTGGACTCTTTGATGTAAAAGCGTTTCAACACATCTCCATTCATGACTAGAGTAAAAAGCTGCTCTTCCATCAGATGCCGTTTTGAGTTCTTTTCACTCTAATGATTCGTTGATCTAATCGACGCTACAAACACTGTTGAACCCTGCCTAAACGTCTTGATTCATCCTCGTTTTGAGGTTGGTGGTTCATTTTAAAGAAGCAGCCTGGCATATGCTAGGCTGCTTCTTTATGCTTATAGAGACCGGTTAAGAATGTCTCTCACACTCTCGCGATCGAGCTCTTTATATGTGCCAACTCCAGGCTTAATGAATGTCTTTTCTATCATTCCATCAAACTCTGATTCATCAATATCATAATCAGCCAGTCGTGATGGCGCGCCTAATGAATTCCAGAATTCACGAAGCACCCTGGCACCTTCTGCAGCGATCGCGTGATCACTTTTTCCTTCAGTGGCGACACCAAGAACATTGACCGCAAGTTGCTTCCCGCGTGATGGGTCTTCCTCTAATACATGTTCAAGCCAATTCGGGAAGAGAATGGCTAATCCACCACCATGGGGAATATCATAGACAGCTGAAACCGCATGTTCAATGCGGTGCGTCGCCCAGTCCCCGCCGTCAGTGCCATTACTCAATGTCCCATTAAAAGCTGTTGTACTAAGATACATCATCGTTTCACGGTGCTCATAGGATTGAAGATTAGCTACTAGCTTGGGACCGGTCTGGATGGCTGTACGGAGGAGTGATTCTATAAAACCATCGATCATAGGTGTATTGTTTGTACGATGAAAATAATGTTCAAGCGCATGTGACATGCTATCGACAATACCATACACCGTCTGGTTTTCAGGAACTGAAAATGTATAGGTTGGATCCAAAATTGAGAATGTTGGAAATACATGTGGAGAACCCCATCCGAGCTTCTCTTTCGTTTCCCAGTTCGTAATAACGGAAACTGAATTCATCTCCGACCCGGTAGCTGCAAGTGTAAGTATTGTTCCAAATGGAAGTGCAGATTCGATCGGTTCTTTCTGAGTGATTAAATCCCAGGCTGAACCTTCATAGTGTGCGCCAGCAGCTATGGCTTTCGTACAGTCGATCACACTGCCTCCACCAACCGCAAGAAGAAAATCGATGCCTTCTTTCTTACAAATCGATGATCCTTTTTCTACTGTTTTTAAACGAGGGTTCGGCTCCACTCCAGAAAGCTCGTAAACTTCTGCCTGCACTTTCTCAAGCTCAGCAATAACAGCATCATATACGCCGTTTCGTTTTATGCTTCCACCGCCATAAACGACGAGTACTTTCGCCCCCTGTTGAAGCTCATCAGTTACCTGTGTAATCTGCCCCTTTCCGAAATAAAGTCGGGTTGGGTTGTATTGTAGAAATGTATTCATAAGACACCTCATTATCATTAGTCGAAGTTAGTGTAACACATTCTCTTCAGTGACATGTAGGATCCCTTATCGTCCTCCAATTTCTATTTCACATTTTTGCTGCTCCGCACGATAAGCCGCTTCCAACAGAACGGTTAACTCAAGAGCGAGTGCATTATTTTGGTCCGTTCCCTTATCCCTCTGAATGTGATCGATCCATTGTGAGAATGGCGATGGGCGATCAGATGGTATCATCACCTTTTCCCACTCGTTCTCCACTTTCTTAAGAAGGGTTTTCTCCGGCATTCCATAAATAGCCGTACCCTTCGTTCCGTGGATCTCGATCGTGAATGGAGAATGAGCTGTGACAAACCCAGTTTCTGCTACGCCATATGATCCATTATCATAACCGAATGTCACCACAGCTTGATCTTCAACATCTTTCTTTGTCACATAACCCAATTGAGCATTAACACGCTGGGGCATTCCCTGAAAAAGTCTTGTTAGATAGACGGGATGGCAACCAAGATCAATCAGTGCCCCACCCTGGCATTCATCTTGATTGTAGAAGTGTTTAGGAAGCCAATCAGCTGTAGCTCCATCATGCGCTAATCTCACACGGGTGTAGGTAATGGTACCGAGTTCACCTGATTCAATTAAATCCTGAATTGCTTCAGTATATCCATCATACACCCGAGGAAGTGACACAAATAGCTTTACACCAGCTTCTTTCACATCCTCTAGAATTTGGAGCGCTTCTGCCTCTGTAGCTGCTAGTACTTTTTCGGTGAAAATATGCTTACCGGCCTTCGCGGCTCTAGTAATCAATTCTTTATGGTCCCTTGTTGGTGAATCGACCACGACACCATGAATATCTTCCCTATTCAGAAGATCCTCAAGGTCGCTAACGTACTCAACCTTCCGTCTCTGTGCTTCTTGTCTTCCACGGTCTTCGTTTTCATCCCAAATCGCCGTAATCGTTGTATCTGGATGAATTTCTGCTTCTTTCGCATAATCTTTTGCATGGACATGCCAAAAACTAATCATTCCAATATTCATTATGTAACCGCCTCCATTATTGATTACAACCCTATTTGTCTATAATTGTAATCGACGTTGCATCGATTCATCAAATTTATGACAGTCAATAAAAAAAACTTTAATTCGTACAAATTAAGTGTTTATGTTATAATAGGAGATGTGCTATAATTTATAAATTTGGGGGTGGGCGCTTGTTTGAGGTAGGCGATAAAATTTTTTATCCCATGTACGGTGCAGGTATAGTCGAAGCAATCGAAGAAAAAGAAATATTGGGCGAAACACAGCTCTATTATATTCTTAATATGCCTTTTCGAGATATTCAGGTTATGATTCCTAAAGGAAAGACGGAAAACCTGAAAATTCGTGAAGTGTCTGATTCAAGCACAATGGACGAAGTGCTAACTTCTTTTAATGAAGAAGTTGAAGTCGAAGAGCCTAGTGCAAATCGAAACCAACGTTATCGGGATAATATGAACAAGCTTAAAACCGGTGATATCCATAATCATGTGGAAGTAATCCGTGAGCTCGTTGCCCTTAACAAGAAAAGACCTCTAGGAACCGACGATAAAAAACTACTGGAGAATGCCCAGCAGTTTCTCATAAGTGAAATTGTTCTAACAAAAGACGTAGAGCTCGATCAAGCTACGGTTATTTTGAAAGAAGCCATTAAACATTAATGAACGTATAGCAAAAGACAGCCAAACCGGCTGTCTTTTTTAATTTGATGAATTTTGTTGGAAAAACGATAGGACCCCAGATCTCCGGCCACTTCACCATCCAACTCGAACACAAAGTACGTGTTCGTTTTGGATGCCTCCAGTGTCTGCCGGATCTAAACGGGGTCCTTCCGCTTTACTTTTTTTCCAGCATTTTGCTTTGGAAGTTTGCTATGGCTGTGTATTCGTCGTTTAATTTTCTTGATAGACGAATATAGATTGGGAGTAGTTCAGAGTAGATTAGGACGTTTTCTTTGTTTGGTTGGTGGCTGAATGTGTCTCCAACAAGATCAGATACGATACTGAGGGAGTCAATTTCGCCAAGGGCTTCCATACCGAGTACAATGGCACCAAGACATGAGCTCTCATAGCTTTCAGGTACTGTTACTTCTTGATCAAAGATATCGGCCATCATCTGACGCCAAAGTGGCGAACGTGCAAAGCCACCCGTTGCTTTAATTTGTTTTGGTACGCCAATCAGTTCTTCCAATGCTAATAGAACGCTATATAGATTGTAAATAACGCCTTCGAGAACAGCACGTATCATATGTTCCTTTTTGTGATGCATAGCGAGACCGAAGAAGCTTCCTCTTGCGTCAGCATTCCATAATGGCGCTCGCTCTCCTGCTAAATAGGGATGGAAAATAAGACCGTCTGAACCTGGACTAACTTGCTCTGCGATTCGTGTAAGTATTTCGTACGTATCAATTCCAAGACGTTTCGCTGTTTCCATTTCAGAGGCTGCAAATTCATCACGTACCCAACGGAATGTAATTCCGCCATTATTAACTGGTCCACCAATCACCCACTTGTCTTCTGTTAGGGCATAACAGAAAATCCGTCCTTTTGGATCCGTTACTGGTCGATCTGTGACAGCTCTGATCGCTCCACTCGTTCCGATCGTTACAGCAACAACACCCGGCTCAATCGCATTAACACCAAGATTAGAAAGAACGCCGTCGCTAGCGCCTAAAATAAATTTTGTAGAAGCGCTCAGTCCTGTTTCTTCAATGTAAGGGGCTTTTAATCCTTCCATCACATGTGTTGTTGAAACAGGTTTTGACAGCTGTTCTGCTGTTATCCCTGCTATTTCCAACGCTTCCTCATCCCAGTCCAATTGTTCAAGGTTAAAGAGACCGGTTGCTGAAGCAATCGAATAATCGATCACATATTCTTGGAAGAAACGATAATAAACATACTCCTTAATGGAGATGAACTTAGATGCGGATTCAAATAATTCCTTTTCATCATTTTTTAACCAAACAAGCTTAGAAAGTGGTGACATCGGATGAATAGGGGTACCTGTTCTGCGGTAAATTTCATGGCCGTTCAATTCGTTTTTAATATGTTCAGCCCATTTTGCACTTCGATTATCTGCCCAAGTGATACAGTTTGTCAGTGGTTTTCCTGTTTTATCAACTGCAATCAAGCTGTGCATTGCTGAGCTGAACGAAACAAATTTCACCTGCTCTGCTTTCAATTGATTCTCTTGAATTACTGTTCGAATAGATTCGACCACAGCCTGAAGGATTTCTTCAGGGTTTTGTTCTGCTGTCGCCGGAGTCGGCGTATATAACGGGTATTCTACATTGTGTTTTGAAACTGGTTTCCCATTCTCTTTATATAGAACGGCTTTCGTACTTGTTGTACCAATATCTACACCGATCATAAATCGTTCATTCATGGTCATGAGCCATTCCTCCAAGATTCATTATTATGAGCACAAGAAGCGAACACCTCTAAGATGTTCGCACCTTTTTCTATCATTAGCTTAGCCTATAAAGGAACGGATTACAAAGACAGCCATTATCGACGACATCTGTAAGCGCGTTCAATATGGACAAGCTGGGGATTTCTAAGAAAAGATGAAAAGCACAGGAAGCATGCCTAAATCAGCACACTTCCTGACCTTAACTCATTCATTTACTTGCTTTTTTCTGTGGCATGCCCACCAAATTCATTACGAAGAGCTGCAACAACTTTTCCAGTAAAGGTATCGTCTTCTAGAGAGCGATAACGCATCATAAGAGCAAGTGCAATGACCGGGGTTGCCGTTTGTAGGTCAAGTGCCGTTTCAACTGTCCACTTTCCTTCACCTGAAGAGTTCATTATGCCACGAATCTCATCAAGGTTAGCATCTTTCGAGAATGCCTGCTCTGTTAACTCCATTAACCATGAACGAATGACAGAACCATTGTTCCAAACTCGTGCTACTTTTTCGTAGTCGAAGTCATATTCGCTTTTGCTTAATAAATCAAAACCTTCAGCAATGGATTGCATCATGCCGTATTCCACACCATTATGCACCATTTTAAGGAAGTGACCACTACCAGATGGACCAGTATAAAGATAGCCATTCTCCACACAAATATCTTTAAAGAGAGGTTCGATTGTTTCAAATACGCTACTCTCTCCACCAATCATTGTACAAGCGCCATTTCGAGCACCAGATTTACCACCGCTAGTCCCAACATCAAAGAAGTAAATTTGCTTTTCTAAAAGCTGTTCTCCTCTTCGCTTGGAATCGTTGTAATGTGAATTTCCTCCATCAATCACAATGTCTCCACTATCAAGAAGACCAGCTAATTCTGTTGTAACCGCTTCAGTGATTTCACCTGATGGAACCATCATCCAAAGAATTCTCGGTGTATCTAATGCTTCTACTACTTCCTTAAGTGAGTGCTTACTATCAAAACCTTCTTCACTCATTTTCTTCACTTGCTCGTCATTCGCATCATGTACGACAACGTTATGATCGTGATCACGTAAGTTTAAAGCAAGGTTGTAACCCATCTTTCCTAAGCCAATTAATCCGACGTTCATATGAAAACTCCTTATCAGAATGAAATATTTTTTCTTATAATACAATTATACATTAAATATTTTTTGTTTCAATCGCCTGAGGGAAATCTATTTTCATCTTATTTGAAATCGGTTACAATAATACAAACAGGGGTGATAGAGAGGAGAATGTACATGCCTGACACGGAAACACGACACTGCCTTCCAAGGATTCGCTCTTCCTACTCGCAATTTAGCGATAAAGAAAGACAAGTTGCGGATTATATTCTTGACCATTCTAATAAAATTATCCATAGTACGATCAATCAAGTAGCGGAAGACCTTAACGTTGCTGATGCTACAGTCTTTCGTTTTTGTAAACGGATTGGTTTCAAAGGATTTCAAGCGATGAAAATTGCTCTTGCTGCCGAGATCGTGAATCCGATTCAAGATATTCATGAGACCATTTCGGAATCAGACTCCACAAAAGAAGTTGCAGAGAAAGTACTTCGTTCTAATATTCGAACGCTAGAGGATACATATCATATCCTTGATAATACAACGATCGAACGAGCTGTACATGCCATTTTGCATGCAAACCATATCGAATTCTACGGAAATGGAGGATCCGGTATCATTGCGATGGATGCTCAGCATAAGTTCATTCGTACCGGTTTACGTTCCACAGCTTACAGTGACGCACACTTGCAAATCATGTCAGCCTCTCAGCTATCAAAAAACGATGTCGCAGTCCTTATTTCACATTCTGGGACAAACAAAGATATGTTGCGCGTTTCTGATATTGCAAGGGAAACTGGTGCAACTACAATCGGAATTACAAACCTCGCCACTTCACCATTGAGCAAAAAAGTCGATATCCCACTCTATACTGTTTCACAAGAAACAGATTTTCGATCAGAAGCCCTTGCTTCTAGAATTGCTCAATTGAGTCTAGTTGATGCCTTATATGTAAATATTATGATTGCTAGAAAAGACAAGTCTCAGAAATCACTACAGCGAATGCGCGAAGCCATTTCTTCAAAACGAATATAAGATAACGATTTAAAAACCCACCAAATTGAATTGGTGGGTTTTTTTAATGTGCCTCTTTTATGATTCTTATTTCTTCTTAACTATTTGAAAAAGCACATGAAAAGACAGGAAGAGGATCAACATGCTAAACTGCAAGAAGATAGATTACAGTATAAGTATTAAAGGAGGAACACAATGTCTGCTCATCGAAATTTTTTAGAACCTTTTACTCTCCCCTCGGGGATAGAGCTAAAAAACAGAGTCTTACTTGCACCAATGACAAACTTTTTATCTAACGATGATGGAACAGTATCCGACCAGGAAATTGCTTATTACAAAAAGCGGTCAGGTGGTGTTGGCGCAGTCATTACAGCGTGTGCCTATGTCCTTCCACATGGTAAAGGATTTGCAGGCGAAATTGGAGTTGACCGCGACGAACAGATTCCAAGCCTTAAAAAACTCGCTGATGCGATTCATGCTGAAGGAGCAAAAGCCATTCTTCAAATTTTCCACGGCGGAAGAATGTGTCCTCCAGAACTTGTTCCAAATGAAGAAATTCTTAGCGCAAGTGCTGTTCCTGCTGAACGTGATGGATCAAAAACACCACGCCCCATGACTGAACAAGAAATCCAAGAAACAATCAATGCATTTGGTGAAGCGACTAGACGCGCGATTGAAGCTGATTTCGACGGTGTCGAACTACACGGTGCAAATACGTATCTCCTACAACAATTCTTCTCTCAGCACTCCAACCGAAGAGAGGATAAGTGGGGCGGAAGCCTAGAGAATCGTATGAAATTCCCATTGGCTGTTCTTGAATCAGCACAGGCAGCCATTGAAAAACATGCAGATGGCGCATTTATTTTAGGGTACCGTGTTTCACCTGAAGAACGTGAACATCCTGGTATTACAATGGAAGATACGCTTATGTTTGTTGATGAACTTGCATCAAGGAATCTCGATTATGTTCACGTATCACTTTCTGATTTCAATCAAGGTTCAATGCGTGAAAAGGATCCAACACCACGTATGGCAATGATCAAGGATCGAATCGGTCATCATGTTCCTGTCATTGGGGTTGGATCTCTCCACACACCTGATGAGGTAGAAAAAGCAATCGGAACAGGCGTACCGCTTATTGCTCTTGGTCGTGAAATGATCATGGAACCTAATTGGATAGAGAAAGTGAAGAATGGAAATGAAGACATGATCCGAGTAACGTTGAGTAAAGGTGCTCAAGAGGAACTCGTATTGCCCGATCCACTTTGGAATGCTATTTTTAGCGTGCCTAATTGGTTCCCTATAGTAGAATAACTTCATAGTAAACCCCCGCAATGCATGCGGGGGTTTACTTCAATTATAAAGTAAATTTCCCATCAGAAATAAAGCTTTTACTTCACCTTATGGGTGAGATAAAACGGGCCTAAGATCCTCTAATTTTTCAAAAAGATGCCAAACGAAATCATCTACGCCGAGTTCACGATGTGGGTGTAAATCTTCCAGATCAGGATCACTTACATACTTGTATATCCCTTCTTTCGATTCCCATTCAACGAGCATCATCACCTGTCTCGGCGCAATATCCCCTTCAGGAGATGAATCGAGCTTCCCAATCGCAATGACTTTCCCACCATATTTACGAACTGGCTCTTCTGCCCTTCTGGCATACTCTCTATACTCTTCTCCATTCTTCACGTTAAACAAATTCAGAGCGTATACTGCCACTTTCATTCCTCCTTCGATCTGCATTTTTCACTACAATGGGGATTCCATTCAGTACTGCTGTTCCTGACACGGCATCCAATCGTTTCTCATCGCTTAAGAGGTTCGTATTGACACCATCATTCTCACTTGCGTTACTCATTTTGATGCCTTTTAAGTTATGACCATAGCCATGAGGAATACTTGCTACGCCAGGCATAATACCTTCTGTTACCTCTACGATAATTTCAAGTTGACCTACTTCTGATTTCACTTCGGCGAATCCTCCATCCAAAAGATCAAATCGATTTGCATCTATCGGATGAATAAGAAGCGTACAACGGTCTTTCCCTTTCGTTAATACGGGAAGATTGTGCATCCACGAATTATTTGACCGTAAATCTCGCCTTCCGATCAACATCATATCTGGCGACTCTTCCAATAAATCACTTTTTAGCCTTGCCACATCCTTTACGATGAGGTCCGGTGCCAGCTCAATTTTCCCTGATGGGGTTAAAAGTACTTCAGGAATTCGAGGCTTCAACGGTCCTAAGTCGAGTCCATGTGGATTTTTTTCCAGCTTTGATAGACTTAATCCGTCTTTCTTCACAAAATAATCACCATACGGACCTGATCTGAGCATATAATCCAACATCCGCTCAGGTCCTGTTCTTTTCTCTAATTCAATCATTATTTCTTCAGGCTTACGATCAAAAAGTGGCGACTGGTTGTTCTTAACATCTTTTGCAACTAGAAATTGAATCGCTGCCTCATCTAAATGAGTAACAGCATCATCAATCGGTTCTTCATCTCCGACAAGAGAAGCAAGATTAAGAAGGATTTCCCACTCATCAAGCTGACTTTCGCCTTTATCGAATACCGGTGGCGAGTAGTTTGAAATGTTCCGAACGGAGAGTTGATAGAATGATAAGTCATAATGTGAGCGCTCAAGCGGCGTAGGAGCCGGAAGGATCACATTCGCATTTCGCGTTGTTTCATTTAAATAACAGTCCACGCTAACCATAAAATCGAGCTTCCCTACAGCTTCTTGTAACCGCTTACTATTTGGTGTTGATAATATTGGATTTCCAGCGACCGTTACAAAAGCGCGAACTTGCCCTTCGCCCGGTGTATCCATTTCTTCCGCAAGACATGCTACAGGAAGTTCTCCTAGAACCTCAGGCATTCCACTGACTCTACTTTTAAAACGACCAAAGCGATAACCCTTCTTTCGGGATGTCTTACTTCCTGCAGCTGGTGTCGTGAACATTACACCACCTTCACGGTCAAGATTTCCAGTAACGATGTTGATCGTATCGATAAGCCAACTGTTCACTGTACCGAATGACTGTGTGCATGTCCCCATTCGACCGTACACCGCTGCACAAGATGCAGCAGCAATATCTCTAGCGATGGATCGAATTGTTTCAGCATCTATCCCGCATACTGACGCCGTCTTTTCAGGAGGAAATTCTTTTGAGAGTTCTTTCACTTCTTCTAGTCCGTTGATGTAATCAACTAAATAGCTTTCTTTCGTTAGATTTTCGGCAAATAACGTATGAAGTAAGCTGAATAGAAAATAACCATCCGTGCCTGGTTTGATAAAATGATGATCATCCGCTACCTTTGCTGTAGCCGTTCGCACTGGATCGACAACAACAAGACGCCCTCCGCGCTTTCGTAGATCCTGAAGCCTTCCTCTCATATTAGGTCCTGTCATTAAACTCCCATTTGATACGATCGGGTTAGCTCCTATGACAAGAAAATATTCTGTTCGATCCACATCAGGAATTGGAATGCTAAAATCACTTCCATACATAAATTCAGCTGCAAGCTGTTTCGGTATTTGATCCACCGTACTTGCTGAATATTGATTCCGACTTCCAAGTGAACGTAGAAAAAGAGGTAAGTACATCATCCCAGATAAGTTATGAACATTTGGATTACCAAGATACACCGCTACGGAGTCCTTTCCATGTTCCTCAATCACACCTCGTAACCCTTTACGTACTTCACGAAATGCTTCTTCCCAGGTTACAGTAAACCACTCTTCCCCTTTTCGTATCATCGGTTCACGAATACGATCAGGATCATGATGAAGTTCTTTTAGACTGAACCCTTTAGGACATAAATATCCTTTACTAAAAGGATCTTGTTTGTCGCCTTGAATATGTGTAACCTCACCATCAACCGTGTGAATTTCAAGTCCGCACGTCGCTTCACATAGAGGACAAGTGCGGTAGTGAACATTTTCTTTAGCGCTGTTCGTCATGATATCCTCCTCTACTTTTATCGAAATACCAACCAGTCAGTATTTTAAGTTTACTGAAAATTACATTTTTATTCAAGGTATTTTGAAACAGAGGTTCATTCTGAACTACTGAATCCATTTCTCTCTTAACGCTTTTGCGAAAGCTTCTGCGCGATGGTTCGCACCCAGTTTCAATCGCAGTGCTTATATAATCTCGAGCTGTAAAATCGCTAATTCGTAAAAGCAGAGCCATTTATTTTGTGCTTTGACCATGTGCAGGATGCTGTAATACTTCTGTTTCCCCGGGACTTACTAGGCTCGGAGACAAAGAGACAGATGGAAGCCAATAGGTAGTGGCTTGCTGAAAATAAATCACCATATCATCTAGCCTTAGATGGATCGTCATTTCGTCTTCCACCTTATCGAGCAAGATATCGGGCTTCCATCCGATTTTAGGGAATACAGCATTGAACAAAAAGGCTTGGATGCAACCGTTGTTGCTATAAAAATGGATCCTGCAGCACTTAATTATCCGCTCCCCCCTGAACTAATCAAAGCAGTTGGTGAGTGCGTTATTCATTCTCAGAAAGTATCTGTTTGAACGTTTTGTTGACTCGAAAGAACCGTGAAGCATATTGCCTTCACGGTTCTTTGTTAGTTAGCGAGTCCAATCGATTCTCGAATATAAAGATGATTAGAAACAGCCTTCAGCATAAAATCTGCGACGTCTTCTCTTGAAATGCGTCTCCCACCTTTTGGAACACCCGCTTTTGCTTTTCTGTAGTCACCCGTTCTCGCCTCGTTCGTTAATCCCATCGGACGTGCCACTGTCCAATCGGTATGACTAGCTGCAAGGAGATCTGCAGCTCTTCGATGATCAGCCAGAACGTTTTTCAATAGGTTTCCGGCGATAAATCCTGTCACACCCGGAATTTCTTTGTTTATACCTGCAGAAGCCATGTATACGATTCGCTTTATGTCGTGCAAACTCATCGCGTCCAGAATATTCGCCGTCATCGTCGAAAGGTCCGTTGTTTTTCTTAACCCATTCGCACCGAGACACGATACGACTGCATCAATATCTGATTGCATCGCCTGCTTTACATCGGCCGACTGCATGGCATCTCCGATTTCAACCGATAAATTCTTGTGTGATGTTTCAAGTTTAGATGGTGTACGAACAAATGCCGTCACAGTATGGCCTGCAGCAATAGCCTGTCTAACAAATGAATTTCCAGTACCACCGGTAGCCCCAAATACGATTAGCTTCATCGTTACAACCTCCTCACATTCAAACTACTTTATAGCCTTTATCCCCAATTTTAGAGGTCTTTGAAACACTTCATCCGTTATTTTACTTTTCTAATGAAGGCAACTTTAAGATAATTCCCTTCGCGAAATTCCTTAATGGTTCGGAAATCTTCAGGTAGTGTAAATTCTTCAAGCAACTGATACTTTCCGTTTGTTTCTTTGAATGCTTGATCTATGAACCCTTTGAATTTCTTCATGTCATAGCCGCTATAGTTCGTTGAGGCCACAATGACCCCATTATCCTCGGTTACTGAAATCGCATCCTTAAGCAGATCCTTATAATCTTTTGCAGCGCTAAACGTGTGTTTTTTAGACCGGGCAAAACTAGGTGGATCAAGAATAACCATGTCAAAAGAGAGATTTTTTTTAACCGCATACTTAAAGTATTTAAAAACATCCATCACAAGAATGTTCTGTTCTTCATAGTCGATTCCATTTACGCTGAATTGTTCAATCGTTTTATTCAAACTTCGCTTGGCAAGATCTACACTCGTTGTATGTGTAGCGCCACCCTCTACAGCAAACACTGAAAAAGCACCTGTATAGGAGAACGTATTTAGTACCGTTTTACCTTTGGCATATTTGTCACGGATTAATTTTCGAACCGGTCTTTGATCAAGGAATACACCTACCATCGCACCATCATTCAAATACACAGCAAAGTTTACGCCATTCTCTTTCACAATAAGCGGGAACTCGCCGCGCTCTCCCGCTACAAAATCATCGTCCTCTACATACTGACCCTTTGCATCGAACCTTTTTTTCTCATAAATGCCTTTGTATTCAACTAGACGTTTAAGAGCTTCAATTACTTT
This sequence comes from uncultured Bacillaceae bacterium, assembly GCA_963805895.1. GTDB lineage: Bacteria > Bacillota > Bacilli > Bacillales > Guptibacillaceae > Guptibacillus. The sequence goes on along the minus strand of CAWDWH010000003.1, from coordinate 9,868 downwards.
ATTCTTAAACGAATAAATGCCTTCACTATACCAGTTAATGAGGTAGTAGCCGTCGAAATAATCAATCGTTAGACCACCAAGTCCATCTCCCTCACCATTGACGATTCGAAAAGCTGTTGTATTTGAGTCTTCAAAGAAAGCTCCTCGATAATGCAATGCCTTTTGAATCATCCGCACAAAAAATTCCTGATCAATAGCTTCGTTCTCTTTTTGAGTGAGTACCCATCCGTACCCTTTGTTTTGCCTGCCGTAGTAGCCCCTTCCGATAAATTGACCGTTTTCACCTTCGAGCCTTAAGATCGTCCCTTCTTCATTCAAACTTGCTACGTTTACAAGTGCCTCTTTGAAAATAAGAGGATACCCATTTTGAAATTTTCTCTGGTGCTTGGCGTGCACCTGCACACTTATTTCATTACTCATCGTGTCATCCTAACTGTTCATGTTTTTGATTATGCTTGCATTATATCACGTTCGAAAGCGTGGACATAAATCAGACGTCGAGTAGGATAAATAGCTTGTACAAATCAAAAACTAACTTTATTAAAGGTGGTGAAAGAAAATGAAAACGAAAACAGGGACTGATATTGAGACAGTAAAACGCCTTAATGCAAACTCCGGCCTCTCGTATAATCAGGCAAAAGAACTGCTCGCGAAGAAAATGAATAATAAAAAGCAATGATTTCATTGAAACCTTAACAGGAGACGAATCAATCGCTTATCGTATACAATAAGCTGGTGCTAGACTAACGCATCAGGAGGGTTTTAATGAATGACAAAACAACATCGACCTATTTTCGGACCATTCTTCTACTAAGCGTGGCCGTATGGCTTGTTGTCATGAATACAACAATGTTTAACGTAGCATTACCAAATGTGTTAACGGAATTTAATCTTAGTCCAGCGGATGGGGCATGGATTGTCTCAGGCTATTCCATCATCCTTGCGATCTTCACGATCACGTACACTCGTCTGTCTGATTATTTACCGATCAGGCGTCTTTTGATAATAGGTATTATTATATTTAGTAGTGGGTCAGTACTAGGTTTTTTTGCAAACACCTTTCCAATTTTACTAGCAGCACGACTTCTTCAGGCAACTGGGGCAGCGGCTATTCCAGGCTTATCAATGGTTTTCGCCGGAAGGTTTATTCCCTTCTCAAGACGTGGGAGAGCGATGGCGATGATCGCGTCAGCTTCTTCCCTAGGCTTCGGACTTGGTCCGGTAGTTGGAGGTGTCGTAACCGAATACCTCGATTGGAATTATCTCTTCACGGTTACACTCTTTGTAGTTTTACTCATTCCGATCCTTTTTCGACGTCTACCTGCCGAAGAAGTTCGCAAAGGAAGTTTAGACTTAGTAGGTGCGCTATTAACCGGAGCCACTGTCACGAGTTTTTTGCTCTATATCTCAACATTTAACTGGTGGTTTTTAGCTCTCGGGTTCATTGTAGGTGGATTACTATGGCTTAGGGTAACGAGTACGGAGACACCTTTTATTCAACCTTCTCTTTTCAAAAATAAAGGGTATCGAAAGCTTCTTTACATGAGCTATTTAGGATTCACAACCCACTTTGCAATATTATTACTGATGCCGCTTATGCTTCAGAATGTCTATGACAAAGGGCCGTCTGTTGTGGGATATATTATATTCCCTGGCGCAATGCTTTCAGCTGTTGCGGCCATTTATGTGGGAAGACTGTTAGATCGTTATGGAAACAGGAAGGTGATCTACCTTGCTCACGGTCTACTTCTTCTATCAACCCTGATCTTTTATTTCTTATCACCATTGAATGAATACATGATTATGATCGGATATATGTTCACTAGCTTCGGTTTTTCGAGTCTTTCTTCAAGTACAACGAACGAAGTTTCGCGCATTCTGCCATCTGAAGAAATCGCGACAGGTATCGGGATGAAACAGCTTATCCAATTCGTTGGGAGCGCATCTGGCTCTGTAGCTGGAGGTATCATGCTTGAACTGAATGGTTTATCTTATAGTACTGATTCATTTCAGCTAACCTATTTGTTCTTATTCGTGCTTATGAGTCTTTCTGCAAGCGTTATGTATTTATACGTTAGAAAATAGACAAAACCTCCCTGCTCACAATGAGCAGGGAGGTTTTATGCTAGTACCATTACGAAAGCTCCTGTTTCTGGGTAGTTTTTAAACCTTGTTTCCATATGAACGGAACGATTGCTACAAGGATAACAAGGTAAATCCAAACTCCGAAAGGAACTTTTGTTAAAAGATAATGCGCCCCACCAAATACGGGAATAAGCAACGCGAATGGAATTGTTTTCCACCCGTCACTTTGACCCGCAGACTCAAAGGGCTGCGAAAAAGGAAGGGTCCCTTTCAGTAACTTAAAACACACTACACTGTAGACAAGGCTTATAAGAAGAACAATCATTAAATCCGGTATGATTCTAGGACCAAATAAAAACGAATAAATTAGACTAATGAGCACGAATATAGGTGCAAAAAGTCGAACAAGAAAAGCTTTTAACGTTCCTTTAATGATCATTGTAGTGTTTTGGATTGGTGCTACATGATAAATCCATTCTCCTTTACTCTTACTAGAATATTGGAGCATAATCACGATTCCAGGGATCATCATCATAGAAGCATAAATAGTTAAATATGAGCTTCCTGACGTAATCGCATCAAAGGATTGTCCTGCAGAATAATTATTGTACAAAAAAACAAAGGGAAAAATGATTGCAAAACCAAGCGATGGATAAATCTTAAGTTTCAAATCTCGCTCGTTCTTTAACATTTTTTCTGCAAACTGATAAAAAGCATGTTCTTCCCCACTACCGGTTATCAGTGAGGCAATACGTTCCCTTCCCCTGAATGATTTTCTCTTAGAAGGACTTGTTTGGTCGATTAATTTGAGAAGATTCTTCTCAAAAGCAGGTAATGTTGCGAGATACACTAATAGTGCTGCAATAGGTACGATAATAGCAAGGGCCACAAAACTATAGTAATATGTCCCTCCTGCGCCACTAAGTACAACAGCAAATGGCGCACCAAACCACACAGGCGGTAATAAAAGGTTCCACCAGTCCGGCGAAAAACTCGCGTCTAAACCGACGAAATCAAACGCACGAGCAAGTACCTGATATCCGATCACGATCGTAATGGATAACCCAATTTGTACATAATTAATAATGTCTCTAAGTCGCTCGCCACCAAAGAATTTCAAAATCACATAATAGAGTAGCGCGGTGATCGCAACAATAAAGAGATCACTGAAAAACACGGTAAGGACAAACAATACGCCAAATAGAATGCCATATTTAATTGTACCTGCAATTAATGGTGCACTTACAATGGCCGTTGTTAACATGAACAAGTAAATGGACACATGAACAGCTCTTGCTGCACTGATGGTTTTGCTGTCAACAGGTCTCGTGCCAATGACTGTCTGATCACGCACATCTAGAAGGACAGAGGAGAAATCCGAAATCATTGCCGTCATAATAAGAAACATTAATACACCATAGATCAAGCTCATTTGAAACATGACATTGTCGCCGATAAAGAGAATCGGAACCATCGTCAATCCTATAAAGGCATAGAACCAGAGTGATTTATAAAATTGATTTGAATCTTTCTTTTTCTTGTTCCCCATATTCTGACTCATAATGGTCGTTGGGCGTCTTCCATCCATTGTCAACTTCACCTGAAGAATGCGACGCATGGTCAGGTAATCGATGTCAAACCGCTCGAATAATACTCTAATTAAATCAAGCACTTTTAGTATTTGGAAATTCTTCATACGTTATCACGTTGTACAATTCGTACAAAGTCATCTGCTAGATTTTGCTGTTCATTAAATCCTGTTAATTGATTAAAGATTTCTTCAAGAGAACCTTCTTTGTTTTTTTGTCGAAGTTGCTCAAAGCTCCCGTCCGCGACAATTTTTCCGTCATTTAACAGTAAAATTCGACTGCTTATCTTTTCAACAACTTCCATAATGTGTGAGGAGTAAAAGATGGTTTTCCCTTGAGCAGAAAGTTGAGCGAGAATTTCTTTGAATACCATTACACTATTCGCATCTAAGCCGTTGATTGGCTCATCGAGAAATAGAATATCCGGGTCATGCAGTAAGCTAGAAATCAAAAGAACTTTCTGCTTCATTCCCTTCGAATAAGATGAAATACGAGAATCATAGACATCATCAAGACCAAACACTCTCATCAACTGCTTCGCCTTATAGTCAGCTTTATCTGCTTCTAAGCCGTATAACTCACCAGTAAAGGTCAAGTATTCACGAGCAGACAAGTTATCATAAATATCCGCTGACTCCGGTACATAACCAATTCTCCGCTTATACTCAACACCACTCTCTTTGATATTCCGTCCGAAAATTTCCACATCTCCTGTATAGGACGCTTCTAACCCCAGTATCATTTTAACCGTTGTACTCTTCCCCGCCCCATTCGGACCTATGTATCCAATAATCTGACCCGCATATACATCTAGATCAATATGATCAAGAACAAGCTTCTCCCCATACCACTTCGTCAGCCCTTTCAACGACAAAACCTTCTCTGGCCCATGTTCCAAAACAATCACCCTCCACATATGTAATCTCTTACCATATTCTACGAACCCAAAAAAGAAAAGTTTCAGACAGAAAAGCGGAAGTGGCCGTTTAGACTCGACAGGCACTGGAACCTTTCAAAATGAACACGCTTTTTGTGTTCAGATTGAAAGGTGAAGTGACCGAGAGTCTGGCCACTGCAGCTGGATCTATGAAAAGCGGAAACGAGCGTTTAGAAACGGAGATATTGGAACTCTTGAACTGGAACACGCTCTTTGTGTTCCTGTGAAAGAGTGAAATATCGTAGTTTCTGCGAGTTGCAGCTGGACACGAAAAGCGGAGACGAGCGTTTAGAAACGGAGATACCATCCCTCATATGTCACTAAAAAAAAACGATGCTGTTTGCATCGTCTCTAATTTTGCGATTCATTTTCGATACCTGCTAATTGACGCCCTTTTTCAGTAAGCCCATAGCCTTTCGTAAGCTTTTGCAACAGGTGCTCTTTTTCAAGTCGTTTTATGACTTTCACAACATGCTTTTCTTCCATGTCTTCTAATAATCCAAATGCAGTATTTTCGTGCAGACGCTGCGCCCTAAGCGCATTCGTTGCCTTTCCGGTAAATACTTTCGTTAATAGGTGAAGGGGAGAGTTTTCATCCGCTGCAACGAATCGAAGCACCGACTTGATATCTCCGTAGGTCATTGTGTGGTACTTCACTACTAAATATTCATCCCGATCGGATGTTGAAGCTTGAAGAAACGACTTCATTTCCTCAAGATAAATCTGTACGCGTTTAAGCACTTCTTCATTAAGTTTTGGAAAAGGGGTTCTTGGCTTAAATGGCTCAATCGTTTCAGTAAAGATGTTGGATAACCATAGTAGTGGCGACCCCGTTCTCTCTTCAGGTAGCCTAACGCCTTTGAGCTGAAAATATGTTTTGATGATAAATGGGGTTTCAAGTGAAGAGAGCTCATCTTTTGATACCGTGGCCTGTTGAACTAGTACCTCTTCAAACAATGGTTCATAAGGTTTAAACTCAGCGCTAATACGAGACACGTCTTCAATTTTTTCAAGCAACAGCGGTGTTTGCGCAACCATTTCATTAAATTGTCGCTCAATCGTCGCGATTCTCTTGCGCGCTCGCTCCATGTCCACTTCTTCTTGAAGAACTACCCTATCTTCTCCTACATTATAAAAAATGCCATACCTACATTTTTCACAAAAATACCCAATCTGACGTTTGGAAGAATAAAGAACCATGTTTTTCTCATGAGTACATACCCCATCCTCATTCCATAACCACTCATTCGGAATCGACCGATAAGGTCTCATGACGATTCCGACCCGATGACGCCAGAAAGAAAGATCCTCAGGATAATTCAATAGAGAAATAAGGGGTGAATGGTTCATCTTTTCAACAGCCTCTACTACTTCTTTATTCTTTCTTGCTAATTGAATGAATGGGTGATGTTGAAATGCTAATATTATTTGATTTTCCCACTGTTCACGAGATTTTTCTGCCAGGTTGGCACAGAATAAATAATCTCCGATCACTTCATCGAAATGATTATCAAGCCCCTCACTCGATAGAGTTAAATAACGTTCATTATATAAAAATTCTTGATGAATCGGAAGACCGTGCATGGGTGAAAAAGACTGCCAGAGAAACATTTCAGGTTTGATCAATTGGGAATACAGTTCATCTTCCTTATTCAAAGGAATCGGTAAAACTGCCTCGTTCTCCTTCTGAAGGAACAACTGCAATTTCTTGATTTCGGCAGGCGTCAGTTCAGCAACCTTCCGCTTTACCTGTTCATGAACTCGATGGATCATCCCTTTCTGAACCTTTTGGCCAATTGTCCTGATTCGTTTGTTCTTCTTGCCCACTGGAACGAATGCTAATAAGGGATAAGCTTGGAAATGATAAGCATGATGTTCGACTGTCATAAGGCAAAACCCGCTTTCTAAAATCCAGTTGTTTACCCTTAAGTATAAAAGTAAGACATCTGTAAGAACAACCTCATAACACTCTACAAAACACATCGTAGTAAGGGATACTTTTTACCATATAGGGTATAGAACAGAAAATAGAATGTAAGGAGCACATTAGATGAAAAAAAGGCCATGGTATCGCAAAAAGCGTTGGATTATTTTAAGTATTTTTCTGCTGATTTATGCAGGTGTGATGACCTATCATCGTTTTAAACCATTACCCGAGGGAGTCTCTTATGCAGGTGATGTACATAATATGAACGAGGACAGCATTTCATTTCTTTATGACTTAACGTATGACAAAGGTGGCGAGGAAGTCTATGATCATGCCATTTTTGATGAAGTGAATAAGACGATTAAGGAAGCGGATGACTTTCTCATTCTCGACCTCTTCTTGTTTAACGGCTATACAGATGATAAGCGCGATTATCCAAAGATAAGTGAGAACTTATCAAAGGCGGTCGTGGAAACAATGAAGAACAAACCAGACCTTAACGTTGTGTTAATAAGTGACGAGGTAAATACGACGTATGGATCTCATGAAGCGAAGCAAATCAAACGTATTGAAAAGATGGGGGCAGAAGTCATCTATACTGACTTGAACCGCCTTCGTGATCCAAACTTGTTCTATTCAGGATTGTGGCGAATGATGCTTTCCTGGTTCGGTCAAGACGGTAAAGGATGGCTGCCAAACCCAATGGCTCCTTCTGCCCCAAAGGTTACTGCAAGATCTTACCTTGAATTGCTTAACGTCAAAGCGAACCACAGAAAAACCGTCATGACTGAAGATGCTGGAATTATTATGTCAGCCAATCCGCATGATGCAAGTGGCTTTCACTCGAACATTGCCTTTAAAGTGCAAGGTTCGATATTAAACGATTTGATTCAATCAGAAAAAGCAGTGGCTGCTTATTCTGGTGGTGATCTCTCAAAATTTCCACAGAACAAAATTACTGATGAGAAGTCTGGTGAAAGCTCAAATATACAGGCACAAATCGTAACGGAAAGCAAAATCCAGGATAGCGTTGTCACCGCCATCGATGACGCGACAAAAGGAGACATGGTATATATCGGCATGTTCTACCTTGCCGATCGAGATATCGTTGATGCCATTGTCGATGCAACTGAACGAGAAGTTGACGTACGTCTTGTGCTTGACCCGAATCAAAATGCATTTGGTCAACAGAAAATCGGCCTGCCAAATCTTCCTGTTACGGCTGAGCTTCAGAAACAGGGAAAGGATCATCTATCCATTCGCTGGTATGATACAAATAAAGAACAATTTCATACGAAACTTTTATATGTAAAAGGACAAGAGGAAAGCACGATTGTTGGTGGATCAGGCAACTATACCTCAAGAAACATGGACGATTACAATATGGAAACAAACATCCAACTAAAAGCGCCAAACGATAGTAAACTTGTTCAAAACGTTGACAGCTATTTCGAGCGCATTTGGTCAAATAAGGACGGGACCTATACTGCAGATTATGAAACATATCAAAACTCGCTTTCGCCTTTTAAATATGTGATGTACATTCTTCAAAAGCTATTCCAGATTACTACGTATTAGTCTATAACGTGCACCTTCTCTCAGAGGGGTATTTTCGCCCCTCCAAAGTGGAATAAATCAGAAGATCCCCGGAACATGGTTCCGGGGATCTTCGTATGTTTACCTTGCTCTTCTTTTATTTCGCATTTTCTTCACGATTGGATAGATGATGGGACCATACTTAATCGCTCGTTTAATTAGCTTTCTCATTAAAGGATACCCTCCTCCTATTAATATGGGTTATTCCCGAATCCTACATTGATAAACGAACGAATAAGAGGAGATTCATTACCTTGGATAGAACTACTATTCAAGCAAACTTTTTAGGAGGTCTATCTCTTTTATGATTAAACAGGTTAGTCAGATCGGCATCCCCGTCAAAAAAATGGAACGTGCCGTGCAATTTTACAAAGAGCTTTTAGAACTTCAACTTCTGTTCGAGACAGATCAAATGGCCTTCTTTGATTGCAATGGACTCCGATTACTACTTAGTCTCCCTGAAAAAGATGAGTTTGCACGCGCCAGTTCAGTCCTATATTTCAAAGTGGACGATATCGAGAGAAGTTATATCCGTTTACAGAAAAACGGAGTAACCTTCATCAGTAAGCCCCACATCGTCGCAAAAATGGATAAAACGGAAACGTGGATGGCCTTTTTCGAGGATAGTGAACAGAATACCCATGCTATTACGAGTGAAGTCTCTTTTACGTAACGAAAGGATGCCGTTAACTCCGGCATCCTTTCTTAATGAGCATGTAGCTAGTCTTCATCTTTTACATCAGGATCTTCTGGGAGAGGCTCATTGGCTTCTTCTTCCAACCTCCTCTTCATCTTTTCAAGCTGCTCAAGATGCGTATTGAACTGCTCTTTATATAGCAAATACTGCTCACCGTCGAACAGTGTTCTGACGCGCTTTTCGCGAATAAGGGTTTCAATATAAGATTCTGGTAACGAGAGGTATTCTGCAGTCTCTTTTATCGTGAGGTACATCTTTATTCCTCCAATCTGGTCAACTAAGTCTCAAGTCTTATTTTAATTTACTGCTTAAGCTAATGTCCTCATCAAATGATTTAATATATGATTACCATAGCATACAGGATAACGATGAAAAGGTGGAGGGATGACGTTGAAAAGTGGATTTTTTGTTATTGTTGGCTTGCTTGCGATCGGTGCTATTTTATTAATTTTATACGAAAATACGTCGCTTTTTGCTAGTGGAAGCGCCGAGAACAGCCGTAAGGTGACCGAAGAAATCGATCAAGTCAGTATTATCACGCACAGTAGTGATATGAAGATTGTGCCCGAATCCAGAAACGATGTCAAAGCTACATTAAATGGCAGCGGAGAACTATCTGTACGTAAAAGAGGTGATACCATTGAAGTTGAAGTGAAACAAAAATGGTATAAGTTCTTCGATTTTAACGGAGGTTCAGATGTAACTGTCTATCTACCACAAGACTTCAAACAAAATCTCAAGCTTGAAGTTGGCTCAGGAAATGTTGAATTAAATGGAGGCTCGAACCCTTTCGTTCTAAATAAAGTCGATATTGATATGAGCTCTGGGGACGTTGAGCTATTTAATCTGAAAACAAAAAGTTTTGAGCATGATGGATCATCTGGACGACTTAAGGTGAACCAGCTTTCAACCAAGAATGGAAGCTTTGATATAAGTTCCGGGGATGTCATTTTGACTGGTTACACTGGTCCCTTAACTGGGGAGATGTCATCAGGACAGATGAAGGTACAAATGGATGAATTAACCGGTAATGTTTC
>CAWDWH010000002.1:0-7656 GCA_963805895.1 uncultured Bacillaceae bacterium | reverse complement strand
AAAAGAAACAAAATAAAATTTAAAGGAGTTTACTACTACTAATGACAACTTTACTCCCAAACGGAACCATCCTCTTACTAGACGGTGGCAACAAAAAGCTAATGATTTACGGTCGAAAACAACTCCATCTGGATGAAGATAAAGTGGAAAACGAGCAAGATCTTGATCTGTACGACTACATAGGTGTCCCTTATCCAGAAGGGTTCATCGATCAAGAGCATACTTACCTTTTTAATCACGAAAACATTTCACAAGTTATTTTTGAAGGATTTCGAAATGAGGAAGAAGAGAAATTTCAAGAAGTATTAAAAGAAGTTTAATAGATTTATTCGAGTCCCTCCAATAATAATTAATATTTGGAGGGCTTTATTATGAAAATTTATGATTATTTCTTTATTTTCAACTATTACCCATCTAAGTGTTGCTTTAGAATTTTTTGAAATTGTTACAATCTATGTTCTGTTAGGCTGTCAATTTGCTTGTGGTTTTGTCATTTTTTTATTGGGCGATGGTATGATGAGGCACTTTTCATGCTCGTTGTTTTGAGAACCACAAAACCGATTCACTAAAGTATGGAACTTCTTTCACTATCTAATATTCGGTGTTAGTTTTTTCCTTTATTTAAAATTATATTTAACACCAAATTTTATCCTTCCGAAATAAAAGAAAGAATTTTCAAACAAATTCCCTCGTATTCCCCTCCCCTTATATTATAATGGTATTACCAATAACAACTCTGGTCTTACCAGAACCGAGGTGATCCACACTCAATGAAAGAACGATCGTCCGAAAAAATCACTAAACAACTCATCCACTCTATTTTAGAACGAGAATGGTCTGCAAATGACCCTCTCCCGCCTGAACGAGAACTCGCAACTCACTATCAAGTCGGTCGCCCTACTATTCGAGAAGCCCTGCAGCGTTTAGAACGTGACGGGTGGATCACGATTCGGAAAGGTTCTCGAGCGATTGTTAATGATTATTGGAAGCATGGTAACTTAATGACGATCGTGAACATCCTCCAGCATCACGAAGACATACCTGATGAATTTATTGTCTACATGCTAGAGCTTCGGATTACGTTAGCACCAGCTTATGTCAGAGACGCTCTTCTCCATCACAGACTCCAAATCATTTCGCTTTTCATCCCACTTCAAGAGCTAACGGACGATCCGAAATCATATGCTGATTTTGATTGGAAGCTACAGAAAAGCATCGCTGAACTTTCACATAACCCAATCTACCTTCTCATCCTTAATAGTTTTCAAGACATCTATGGGGAAATGGCTGAGAAATACTTTCTAGAACCTTCTCATCGTGAAGCATCAAAGCACTATTATGACCAGTTTCTCGAAGCTACGCTAAAAGGAGATTTGGACCACGCAGAATCGCTGACCAAACAAATGATGGAGACCAGTTTGGAACTTTGGAAAACAAAAATGAATGGGGGTATGTAACGTGAAAGGGAAAGGATTGTATCGCGATTTTTTCTTCCATCTGGATATCTTGATCATGTTTATCCTGTTTCTCATCGTTCTTGGCTTCTTACTGACAATGACGCTCTCTCCCCTTGTCCCAGCTTTTATCGTCATCGGTATTGTCACATACATGTTCAGTGAATACCTTACCCACCGCTTTTTGTTTCACATTAAAACCCCAAAGAATCCATTTCTTCTTAAGCTTATTAAACGATTGCATTATGATCATCACAAAATGCCGAATGATCTAACGTTATTATTCCTACCGATTTGGTATAGCTTTCCGAATTTACTGCTCCTATGTTTGATCTTCTATTTTCTTTCCGGATCTCTACTCTTCACACTATCCTTTAGTACAGGACTGCTGGCTATGTTCTTCGTCTACGAGTGGAAGCATTACGTTGCGCATCGACCGTTCAAGCCCAAAACAAGGTTTGGGCAGTGGATCAAGAAAACGCACATTTTGCATCATTATAAAAACGAAAATTATTGGTACGGGGTTTCTACTCCGTTCGTCGATGTGCTGTTTGGCACGTTAAAAAATGAAAAGGATGTACAGATGAGCCAGACGGCGAAGGATTTAGAGCAGCGGTAGGAGGAGTTGGTTGGTGCCTGTCACCACCCGGTTTTTGTTAGAAATTGTCGAATTGTTAGTTTCCGTTTCTGATATTTCCACTTACCATTTTTTTGCTATAATCGACATAGATAACGAAGCAAAGTGTGGTGAGTGTGATGTTTAAGATTCTATTAATTGAAGATGATACCTCGCTATTCCAAGAAATTAAAGAACGCCTCGAGCAATGGTCATATGAGGTCTATGGGATCAGCGAGTTTAGTCAGGTGATGCAGGAATTTTCTGCGGTGAATCCTGATCTAACGATAATCGATATTCAACTACCGAAGTTTGACGGCTTTCACTGGTGCAGGATGATTCGAGATCATTCGAACGTTCCGATCATCTTTCTCTCCTCACGTGACCATCCAACTGACATGGTCATGTCGATGAACCTTGGAGCGGATGATTTTATCCAGAAGCCTTTCCATTTCGATGTCCTTGTTGCAAAAATCCAGGCGATCTTAAGGCGAGTTCACAACTACAATACTGAGACGAATACGCTTAAAACCTGGCTAGGAGCAACCATTGATTCTGAGCGAAACCGCGTGACGATTGAAGAAACAGCCATTGAGCTGACGAAAAATGAAATGATCATTCTCCACATGCTCATTGAGCGAAAGAACAAAATCGTCACGCGCGATGAGCTGATCAATCGCCTCTGGGACGACCAGCGCTTTGTTAGCGATAATACGCTCACGGTCAACGTAAATCGACTTAGGAAAAAATTAGCGGAGATCGGATCTTGGGAACGCGATTCAAACAAAAGTAGGACAGGGCTATATGGCCGTGGAAATGCTATGATGTGGCGATTTTTAAAGGAACGCCGTAGCTGGATTGCTTTCGTTCTTTTCATAGAAGCAGCTTTTCTTCTCATTACATTGATTGACCCGACGATCTCTTTTACATCTGTTCTCTATGCGGTTTTTTTAACCCTTCTTCTCTTCTTCTTTTTTCTAATTTTACGTTTCGTGAAAGAAACGAAATTCTACAGGGAACTGGAAGAACGGGAAAACAACCTTGATCTAACGAGTATCCCACAGGCGAACAGTCCTTTTGAAAAAGTGGTGGAGCATGTCACGATCGATCAAATCGAACAGCTTAAGGACGAGACCAACCAAATGAAAAACCAGCTCGAAGTGGAAAAAGACGATCTTGTCGCCTGGATTCATGAAGTGAAAACACCACTTACTACGCTCCATCTACTGATTGATCGCGTCCCGGATCGTGAGCTAAATGAGCAGCTTACATACGAGTGGCTTCGTATCCACTTTCTTTTAGATCAGCAGCTTCACCAGAAACGAATGCCGGCGATTGAAAATGACCTGTATATCGAAAAAGTCGACCTTCAAAAGATTCTGGTCAATGAAATCTCACCGCTCCGCACATGGTGCAAACAGCGAGGAATTGGCTTTGATCTTGATTTATCCGTCACTCAACTGCTAAGCGACGCCAAGTGGCTCTCCTTTATGCTCCGTCAACTCCTGACAAACGCTGTTAAGTACAGCGAAAACAGTGACATCCGCATCACAAGTGGCTTGAATGGAAAGAAGCCTTTTCTCACCATCCAGGACAAAGGACGAGGAATTGAAGATCGTGATCTTCCGCGCATTTTTGAGAAAGGGTTTACCTCGACTGCCAACCATCAAGATTCAGCTGCATCCGGGATCGGCCTCTACCTTACTAAAAAAGCAGCCGATCATTTGAAAGTTGTAATTGATGTCACTTCAGAACCCGGGAGCGGTACTGCCTTCACCCTTACCTTTCCTGAACTGAATGACTTTGAACGGATACGAGGCATGTGACAACAATGTCACATGCTTCGTCTTATTGTTCGACGAATCGAAGGAAGAGTGTAAGCCTCCTCTTTATAATGAAACTATCACCAAAACATTGGAGGAAATAGTTATGGCCACCGTACTAGAAGCAAGTAAGATTCAAAAAAGCTATGGAAATAAATTCATGAAACAAGATGTCCTCATGGGGATCGATCTATCAATAGAACGTGGCGAATTTATCAGCATCATGGGCGCTTCAGGCTCCGGGAAAACCACGCTATTAAACGTGCTCTCCTCAATCGATCGGGTCAGTGGCGGATCCATTAAAATCGAAGGACAGGAAATGACAAAGCAAAAAGAAAAGCAGCTAGCAGAATTCCGAAAACGTCACCTTGGCTTTATTTTTCAAGAATACAACCTGCTTGATACGTTAACTGTAAAGGAAAATATCCTCCTTCCCCTCTCCATCGCAAAAGTCTCCAAGAAAGAAGCGAATACAGCATTTGATTCGCTCGCACAAGAACTTGGAATCGATGATATTCAGAACAAATACCCGAACGAAATATCTGGAGGGCAAAAGCAGCGGACCTCAGCCGCACGTGCCTTCATCCATCACCCTAGTATCATCTTTGCTGATGAGCCAACCGGCGCACTTGATTCAAAGTCGGCGTCTGATCTTTTGAATAAACTAAGCGACTTGAATGCGAGACGCGATGCTACGATCGCAATGGTCACCCACGATCCCGTTGCCGCGAGCTACAGCAGTCGTGTGATTTTCATTAAAGACGGCCGGATTTATACCCAGCTGAATAAAGGGACAGAATCTCGCCAATCATTCTTAAAAGACATTATGAAGACACAGGGCGTGCTCGGTGGTGTGCAGTATGAACATTAATCAAATGGTCATAAAAAACTTAAAGAAAAACCTGAAGAACTACTACCTGTATGTCTTTGCCCTCATTTTTAGTGTTGGGCTCTACTTTTCCTTCGTCACTCTTCAGTACGATCCAGGCATCGACAATGCGGAAACTTCACTCAAGATGGCGGCAGCGATTCGAACGGCATCCGTGATGCTCGTGATCATCGTCACAGTGTTTCTTGTGTATGCGAACAGCATTTTTATCAAACGGCGAGGGAAAGAAATCGGTCTCTTTCAATTAATTGGCATGACAAAAGGACGTATCTTTCGCATCCTCACTGTGGAAAATCTCCTCATTTATACCGGATCCATGACAATCGGTATTTTTGTTGGCTTTTCTTTCTCAAAGCTGATTCAAATGGTGCTTTTTAAATTAACCGGTATTTCCGAGGTTGCCAGTCTTAACTTCTCACCCGCTGCCCTACTGCAAACGGTGATCGTTTTTTTCGCCATTTTCGGGGTCATTATGCTGACGAACTGGATCTTTATCAAGGCACAAAGCATTCTCTCATTGTTCCATGTGACCTCTAAATCGGAAGAACGGATAAAAAACATTTCCTTTCGAGAAATCATCATGGGGGTGCTTGGACTCGCCCTGGTCATGGCGGGCTATTACGTTTCCAGCAAGCTGTTTGATGGCGATTTTTCAGCTATGAGTGAACTTCTTAATGTAATGGGCTTTATCCTTGGATCAGTGATTATCGGCACATACCTTTTCTACAAAGGATCCATTCGCTTCGTCGCTAACCTGATTCGAAAGCGGAAAGATGGTTATTTGAACATTAATGATGTGCTCTCCCTTTCATCGATCATGTTTCGAATGAAATCCAACTCGCTTCTGCTTACGATTATTACGACCGTTTCAGCACTAGCAATCGCTCTTTCTTCGCTCAGCTATATTTCGTATTACTCGGCAGAAAAAACCGCCAAACAAAACATTCCGGATCACTTCTCGCTTGCTGACGAGCAGAATGCGAATCGGTTTGAAAAGGAACTAAAGGAGAAGGGCTATAAATTCTCTACCAATGAGATTGACGTCCTTCAAGCAAACGTTGTGACCAAAGAGATTCTCGTTAAGCAACAGTCTGGGACAGCATTTGATGCATCTGAAATGGTCTTACCCGTGATTAGTGATCAATCGCTTAAGGATATAGATGTTTCTGCTGATGAAGCGATCTTTACCGGTTTTAGCAAAATCCTTGATTCAGTCATAAGTTTTGATAGCGATGGCGCCATTCACATCGAAGGAAAAGACAAAGTAATTGATCAAGATTATCTTGGACTCAAAAATAACTACATCCTACCATATTCTTATTCTCATGGTGGACTTCCAACGGTTGTAGTGGATGAAACGACCTTCGCTTCTCTACAGAAGGATATGGATGAAGAAATACAAGATGAACCTTTAACCTATTTCGGATTTAACCTTGAAAATAACTCCGAATTACCTAAAGCAACCGAGTTATTTCAATCACTTTCATTCGATCATGACCAGGGTAAAAGCTCCCAATACCAAACCTTTCAAGAGCAAAAAGAGAACATGGGTCTCATCATGTTTATTGTTGGATTTCTAGGACTCACTTTCTTGATCACGTCCGGCTGTATTTTATACTTTAAACAGATGAATGAAGGAGAAGAAGAGCGTCCTAATTATACGATTCTTCGAAAGCTTGGATTTACGCAAGTAGATCTATCACGCGGGATTCGTGGCAAGCAGCTTGTTAATTTTGGGATTCCACTTGTTGTCGGCCTTCTTCACGGCTACTTTGCCGTTCGTTCCGGCTGGTTCTTCTTTGGAACCGAATTGTATACCCCAATGCTGATTGTAATGGGAATCTATACGTTGCTCTACTCAATCTTTGGCGGCTTATCCTTCGTATACTACAAGAAAGTCATTCGAGAAGCATTATAAAGAAAAAGCGGGTGGTGCCTGGCACCACCCGCTTTTTGTTAAGTTTTGTCGAGAAATAAACGACGACCTTTGTATCTCTTATACCTTCACCTTACTATGTAACCAAAGCATTTCTGCCGCTTCTTCCGATAACTTGAAGCGTTTAACAAAAAAATCCTGAAGGCGACCCTTCTCTCCACCGTCTACCCATTCCCGGTAGTAACCAATCAACTTCTGGACATTCCCTTCACAATACTCATCGACTAGCCTCGCAACCGTTCTTGTGCTTCTCCAATAATCATAAAACGCAGCAGAATAATCGAAGTTGTCCCCACCTCTATACCCCGCTTCACCAAAGGCATCTAACGAGTACTCCCCATACTCTTCTTTATAAGAATTAATCAACAGTCGCTCTACCTCCATCACTCTCTCAAACCGTTCCTCTGACATTAAGAGCTTACGAGGTAAATAAAAACAAATCCCTTCCTCAAACCACATATCACTCGCATTCCCTTCCTCCCAATCATCAAATTCTGAATGAAAGAAGTCGGCATGATGGGTGAATTCATGAGCAACAAGCTCAGCGATATCCACCATTTCAAGATTCCGATAATAATCCTCCGCTTCATTCACCCCATTCGTCGTTGTTAAGTAAATGTCTTTCCACGTTTCCACTAGCGGCGTGAGATGAATCAGATCCCTAGACGTATATGCAGGAAGTGGAATCGTTGAATAGAGCTTAGTCGCTGATTCTAAATCATGAAAAACAATCCCTCTTGGTGGCTCCTCAATTGTCGCAACTTCTTTTAAAGCACTGCGATATGTATCAAGAAACGTTAATAGCTGCAGGCCGCTTTCTTCAATTTCTTTTGTTTTTGTTGTATCTGTTACTGATACTGCATAGTTCATGTTCATTCCTCCCCGTCTACCTACTTCTATCTTTATCGAACGTCCTCCTTTTTCACCCTATGATCCCA
>CAWDWH010000001.1:0-18626 GCA_963805895.1 uncultured Bacillaceae bacterium | reverse complement strand
ATCGATGTTGATTATATCGTGAACAATGCGGGGGGCTGCGGGGCGATGTTAGTCGAGTACGATCACTTATTTGAAGATGATCCCGAATGGATGGATCGAGCAAAGCGCTTTGTAGCGAAAACGCGTGATATCAGTCAAGTTCTTGTTGAGTTAAATGGGTTAACCTACTCGAAGGAAGTGAATGCAAACGTCACCTACCAGGCTTCTTGCCATTTAACCCACGTGCAGCGAGTGACAGATGAACCACTCGAGCTCTTAAAAAGCATTCCGGGCATTCGGTATCGTGAAATGAAAGGCTATGACAGATGCTGTGGCTCAGCAGGGATCTACAACATCGTTCATTACGAGGATGCGATGGATATATTGGACGTCAAGATGAAGAAAGCGAAAGAAACCGAGGCAGCGATCATCGTGACAACTAATCCTGGCTGCTTGCTTCAAATGAAGCTCGGTATCAAGCGGGAAGGACTGGAGGATAAAGTGAGAGCGGTGCACCTCATCGATTTACTTGCAGAAGCAGTAAAGTGAGTTCGACAGGTGACAGGCACCACCCGGTATTGCTCGAATGGTGTCGATAGAAGGGAGGAGGGGATGACCCCTCCTCTTGTGCTTCTCAGCTGTCCTCGGTAGAATAATAGTAAGACAATTCAGTCAGGAAGTGTAAACGGATACATGAACAGAATCAAATCACTTTCTCTTCAAACAAAATTATCTTTCATGATTCTAGCTCTATTATTTACGGTTCTGCTTGTCCTTGGTTTGATTTTTACTTTTTTTTATTCGACTAGTGTAGAAGAACAGATGGGGGAGCGGGCGCTTAATGTCGCTCAATCTGTAGCGACGATGCCAGCTGTGATCGACGCGATGACGTCAGAGAACCCATCAGAAATTATTCAGCCCATTGTTGAAGATATTCGTTCTAAAACCGGGGCGGAATTTATTGTAGTGGGCGATAAAGAGGGAATTCGTGTTGCTCATCCACTACCTGAACGAATTGGGAAACATATGGTTGGTGGTGATAGCCAGCAAGCGTTGTTCGATGGAGAATCATATGTCTCTAAAGCAGAAGGGTCGTTAGGCTCCTCTCTCAGAGGGAAGACGCCTATTATTCACAATCAAGAAATTATCGGTATTGTGTCAGTTGGTTTTCTAATTGAAGACATTGAACATAAAATCGATCAGTTTGAGCTAAAGGTTATGAGTTTAATAGGAACCATCTTATTACTCGGGTTAGCGGGTGGTTTTTTGATTGCGAAGAGTGTAAAAAAGTCTATTTTTGGGCTTGAACCTTCAGAAATTGGAGCGATGTTTCTCGAGCGCAATACGATACTCCAAACAATCAGAGAAGGCATCATAGCGGTTGATTCGAAAGGAATGATCACTCTCGCCAATCCAGAAGCTCATCGTATGCTAAATCGAGACGAAGATGAGAAGTTAGAAGGAAAAGAAATCGTCTCCGTTCTTCCTAATACAAGAATGATGAACGTTTTAAGCTCTGGGAAGTCAGAGTACGATCAAGAGATTGTGATAAGCAACAGTCCTGTCATTGTCAATCGGATACCTATTATTCAGAAAGGTGAGATTACTGGAGCTGTATCAAGTTTTAGAAGAAAAACAGAAATAGAGGCTTTATCGCGTGAACTCTCTCAAGTCCAAAGCTATGCGAATGTCCTTCGCTCCCAAACACATGAATACGCAAATAAGCTGTATACGATTCTAGGATTAATTCAACTGGGGTCTTATGAAGAAGCCATCGAATTGATACATGCCGAAGCCATCGGATATCAGGAGGTCGTACAGTTATTAGTAAAAGCTGTTCCAAATCCGATTATTTCTGCCTTGCTTTTAGGAAAATACAATCGCGCGCACGAGCTACATATTCAATTCATGATTGAAGAAGAGAGCAGCATGGGGGAATTGCCTGAACAGATCGAGCAAGAAAAAATTGTAACGATCCTTGGGAACTTAATCGATAATGCGATGGAAGCTGTTGTTGATAAGGAAGAAGGCGAGCGAATGGTACACCTCTTTATGACGGATTTCGGAAAGGATCTAATTTTTGAAATCGAGGATTCAGGAGGTGGCATTTCTGATACAGAGGTGGAACGTATTTTTGAAAGAGGGATCAGCAGTAAGCAGGGAAAGGATCGTGGTATCGGTCTTTCACTTGTTAAAAACTCTCTTGATTATTTAGGAGGATATATCACGATTTCCAAAAGTCGTTATGAAGGAGCTGCTTTTACTGTTGTCATTCCTAAGGGGGAATAAAAAATGTCTGATATAGAAGTGCTAATCGTTGAAGATGACCATCGTATTGCGAGAATTAATCAGAAATTCACAGAAAATGTACCAGGATATGTGGTGATGGGAGTGGCATCGAATATTCAGGAGGGCAAAGAACTTCTGGAGATTTTGGAGCCAGATCTCGTCCTGCTCGATATCTTTTTTCCTGAAGAAAATGGTCTTGGCTTACTCTGGCACATCCGTGAAAATTACAAAGAAACGGATGTCATGATGATTACGGCAGCAAAGGAAATTGATGCTGTCCAGGACGCCCTTCGTGGAGGGGCAATTGATTACATTATTAAACCGGTGATCTTTGATCGATTTAAGCAAACCCTGGAGAAATTCAAGCAAACGAAGGGACAGGTGAATCGTCAGAGGGTCGTGAGTCAAGAGGAAGTGGATCACTTATTTACGAGACAGGGAGCACATACCGCTACTAAGGAAGTGGTCCCCAAAGGAATTGATCCTTTAACTCTATCAAAGCTAACTGATGTACTAGTATGTCAGACTCCTCAAGGTATGACAGCTGAAGAAGTAGGAAACGTGATGGGCTGCAGCAGGACGACAGCTAGAAGGTATTTGGAGTATATGGTTTCGATCGATAAAGTAGATGCGGAGCTGTCATATGGAACAGTTGGCAGGCCCGAACGACGCTATCATCCATTGCAGAACGGGAATTAAAAAGAGCCGCTTCAGGTGGATTCTCATTACGAGATTTCACTTTTGAAGCGGCTCTTTCACTATTAAGAAGCGAGATGCTCTTTATCCTCTTCTTCTGATTTTTTACTTAATTTCCCTTTTATAAGAGGTAATATAAGTGATAACAGTGAAAGGACAAGAAGAACAAGGGTGACCTTGCTATCGAAAAAAGTCATATAGCTTCCGTTCGATATGGTTAGCGCCTGTCTAAACGATTGCTCCATCATCCCTCCGAGAATAAAGGCGAGAATGAGCGGTGCTGCAGGAAAGTTAAGGAGCCTCATAATAAAGCCAATCACCCCAAATGCTAGCAGCAAATAAAGGTCGAAAGTGCTGAAGCTTACCCCATAGACCCCGATCATACAGAAGATAATCACAAGTGAGATTAAGAGCGCTTTTGGAATATAAAGAATCCGTGCGATAAATGGGATAAGTGGCAGATTTAAGACGAGCAAGAAAAGGTTTCCGAGATACATACTTGCAATCACTCCCCAGAAAACGTCTGGGTGATCGGTCAGCATCAATGGACCTGGCTGAACCCCCACGACGAGAAGGGCACCGAGAAGGACAGCAGTCGTTCCTGACCCTGGAATCCCAAGCGTTAACAGAGGAACGAAGGCACCACTCGTTGCGGCATTGTTGGATGTTTCAGGTGCCGCGAGTCCTTTGAGATTCCCTTTACCGAATGAAGAAGGGTCCTTCGACAGTTTCTTTTCTGCAATATAGGACATGAATGAAGCGATCGTGGCACCGGCACCGGGAAGGACTCCCAGGATGAATCCGAGCACAGAATGCCGAGCGATCGGACCGGATATTTCTTTTGCTTCCTGTTTTGTGATTTTCAATGAACCTACATTCGAATTTCCGTTCATCATTTTCGATTTTCGAGTAAGGATTAGAGAGCAAACTTCTGCAAGGGCAAAGAGTCCTAGCGCAATGATAAGGAAATCGATCCCTTCAAGAAGGTTCGGGTTCCCAAATGTGAAACGCTGTGTTCCGGTTTGCTGATCAACGCCGATTGTAGCGATGATCAAACCGATCGTTGCAGAAATCAAAGCCTTAACAGTCGAACCTTCAGACAAGCTTGCGATCGCCGTTAATCCGAGAAGCATGAGGGCGAAATATTCAGTTGGCCCGAATGAGACGGCAAAGCTAGCCATGAGCGGAGCCACTAACATGAGGGCTACAACGCTTACGGTTCCGCCTGCAAAAGAAGAGATCGCAGCAATGGCAAGTGCTTTCCCTGCCTGTCCCTTTTTTGCAAGGGGATACCCATCAAAGGAGGTTGCGACAGTCCCGGATATTCCTGGTGCATTCAATAAAATCGAAGAAGTTGAACCTCCAAACACGGCTCCATAATAAACTCCCGCCATTAGAATTAGTGCTGAAGCAGGATCCATTCCATAGCTTAACGGGATCATGATTGCGATCGCTGAAATAGGACCGAGTCCAGGCAGCATGCCGATCAGAGTTCCAGCTAACACCCCGATGAAAACAAATAGAATATTTTGAAACGTCAGGACGACTTGAAAGCCATAAAGCATATTCGAAATCGTATCCATCTTCTTTCCTCCTTTCTAAAAGGGAAGTATGCCCTGTGGCAAGTAGATTTGAAGCAGGTAGTTAAATGAAAAATAAAGAACGAGGGTAAAACCGATCGAAACGGAAATCAAGGATTTCCATTTTGTATAGCCAAGCATTCGTGACGTAACGAGTAGAAAAAGAATGGTCACGACGACAAATCCTAGAAGTTCAAATAAGAGAATATAGACAAAGATGAGACCGGCAACTGCAAGCAGCATCAGTACTTCATCTTTCTTGAGATCACTTTTCTTCCGATCTTCAACAGGATTCTGTATGAAAAGTAAGATCGAGAGACCAGCGAGTAAAAAGCCTAGCCCTTTCGGTAATGCATCGGCATCAACGATCGAATAAGGGAAGGTGGGGATCTGAAAGCTAAGGACGAGATATAAGATCGAAATGAGTAATAAAACAATGGCTACTTTACGTTCAACACTTGCTACCATGACAACACACCTGCCTTTTATAAATGCGAAAGGTCAGCAACGACTGACCTTTCGCTCTATCATTATTTTGCTAAACCAACCTCGTTCATCAGTTCCTCCATCGTCTTGTATTCTTGATCCAGAAATTTCTTGAATTCATCTCCGGTCATGAAGTTATCATTCCATCCAAAATTGTCTCGCTGCGATTTCCATTCATCCGTTTCCATCATGTCTTTGACAGCCTGCTCATAAAATTTTGCTGCTGCAGGGTCCATATCTTTCGGGCCCATAATGCCTCTCCAAACGACGAATTCATCATCAATTCCCTGTTCCTTTAGCGTTGGGAACTCTGATACTGTTTCGCCTTCGAGGGGCTCAGGGGAAGTAATCGCGAGAACTTTTACCTTACCAGCGCGTGCTTGTTCTGTTGCTTCCGCAAGACCTGTTGAATAGACATCGACTTTATTTCCAAGCAGCATGCTCATTCCGCTTCCATCTTGTGCAGAAACGTATTTCAATTGCTTAATATCGACTCCAGCTGCTTTCACTGCTTTAACAAATGCCATATGATCCATGCTCCCTGGAGCCGAGTCTCCGACGACTGAGACGGATGTTGGATCTTCTTTCAATGCTTCAACAAGATCATTCATGTTGTCGTAGGGAGAGTTAGCTGGAACAACGAATGCTGAGTAGTCAGCGATCACGCCTGCAATTGGTGTGAAATCATTGTGACCAAGTTTCGACTGGCCATTTAATGGTACAAACAAGATGGGAGGCGATGTGACGAAAAGCGTGTGGTTGCCACCTTTCTTGTTTACGTATGACCAACCAACAGCACCGCCACCGCCAGGCTTGTTGGCGACAGCCATCCGTTCATCAATGATGTTTTCTTTCTCCATGACCTTTGAGATCGTTCTTGCCGTGGTGTCCCATCCACCACCAGCTCCAGCAGGTGCGATCATCTCGATTGGTTTATCAGGACTCCATTCTCCACTACCTTCTGATGAACTTTCCCCGGAACTTTCATTACTTCCACATGCACTTAACAGAAGTGCGCTCCCCAACAATACAGACATCAACATGTTCTTTTTTTTCATCAACGTCATAACCCCTCTCATTTATGTAATCGCTTTCAATTCGATAACCAAACTATATCTAATAATGTAAGTGATTTTAAGAAAACGGAAATAAGGAAGGTTAGTTCCATTTTGGGCATTTTGTGCATAAAGTTCATGGGGTTTGATCCTTCTTAAACAAACGTTTATTTAATGACCATTCGCCTCATTTCTGAAACAAAGCTACGAACTCAATCGAAGTAAAAGGTTGTAATATTTCAAATTCCTTCTATTGACATAGGCATAAAGCTATACGAATCCAACGAAATTTCATCCACTCATGACTAAAGTGGTATAGACGACTATAAAGGAAGAGGGTACGATTTGAATAGAATATTCTGAATGTTATTTCATTTGTGTGAGGAGGAGAGCTTGGATTTACCTGTATCCGATCATGAAGAGGAGGGCACTATGAGAAGAAAAACGCTGTCGTTGCTGCTAACTACTGCACTTGGAACGTCACTTTTGGCTCCCGGATCTGGACTAGCTGCACCTGGTCCGACAATTGAAAAAGAGGGAAAGATCAACATGCATCAATCGAGAAAAGGTCACCCCACGTTTTCTTGGGATAATCCTGGCCCCACTTCTCCCGTTCTTCATCCAGGTTCGATCAAAGGAGCGGGTATGCGAGCAGAACCACTTAACGAGATCGATGATTTGCTAGAAAACGCGATCGATGAACAGGTGATGCCTGGCGCGGTTGCTTTTGTCGCAAGAAGAGGG
The DNA here is from genome assembly GCA_963805895.1 of uncultured Bacillaceae bacterium. GTDB lineage: Bacteria > Bacillota > Bacilli > Bacillales > Guptibacillaceae > Guptibacillus. The sequence goes on along the minus strand of CAWDWH010000001.1, from coordinate 11,797 downwards.
CATATCGTGAAGGAAGAAGCCTACGGATACGCTGCCCAATACACAGATGACGAGTTCACCGAAATGGATAAGCCGATTCCAATGAGTGAGGATACCATCTTTGATCTTGCCTCGATCAGTAAGCTTTTCACCACGACGGCAGCGATGACGCTGTATGAAGATGGAAAATTTAAACTGGATGATCCGGTTGCGAAGTACATTCCAGAATTTGCGGCGAATGGAAAAGAAAGCGTCACCATCGAACAACTGATGACACATACATCAGGGTTCAAGCCATGGATTCCGCTCTACACGATCGAAGGTGATCGGGAAGACCGGCTTCACTATGTTTTCAATTATCCACTCCAATCAGAGCCAGGTACCGAGTATACTTACAGCGATCTCAACATGATTACCCTTGGTGCCCTTGTTGAACGGTGGTCGGGTATGCGTCTCGATGAGTATGTGAAACAGGAAATCACTGAGCCGCTTGGCATGCATGACACGATGTACAATCCACCCGCTAAGTTAAAAAAACGGATTGCTGCAACGGAATACCAACCGTGGACGAACCGCGGGCTAGTATGGGGAGAAGTTCATGACGAAAGCGCCTGGTCGTTAGATGGAGTTGCTGGTCATGCAGGCGTGTTTTCAACAGCTTCTGATTTGGCGAAATTCGCTCACATGTTCCTGAAAGAAGGACGCTATGGTGGCACGCGTATCCTGGAGCCAGCGACGGTAAAACTTTTAACTGAAAATCGTATTCCAGAATTTCCGGGAGATGATCATGGGCTCGGCTGGGAGCTTCAGCAGGGCTGGTTTATGGACGCCTTATCCGAAAGCACAACGCTCGGCCATACCGGTTATACAGGAACCTCCATCGTTGTCAGTCCAACGAATCAAACGATTGCGATTTTGCTAACGAATCGCGTTCATCCTACTAGAGAGACCGTATCGACTTCCCCAACAAGAAGACAGTTTGCGAGAAAAGTAGCGGACGCGATTCCAGTTGCGATGAGCAAGAAAGCTGATCCGTGGTTCGCTGGTTATGGAAATAACGAGTCGAAGCACTTAACTGCCAAAGTTAATCTAACTGCAGAATCTACGCTTTCTTTTAAGACGTGGTATCGCATGGAAGATGGCTATGACATCGGGACGGTCGAGATTTCAGAGAACGGAAAGGAATGGACCGAAGCTGCGAAGCTAACGGGAAGCAGTGGGGATTGGAAGAAAGAGAAAGTCTCATTACCTGCAGATACGAACTACATTCGCTTTACCTATAGCACTGATGGATCGACGAACAAACGAGGCTGGTATGTTGATGATGTGAAGGTAAACCATTCAGCACTACCGTTTACTAGCGATGAATGGATCAAACGCTCGTACTAAAAAACAGGAGGGATAGCATGAGAATTGGAACCAAACGGAAACGGATCATCGTTACGTTTCTTGCAGTATTGATGATCTTCACACAGGCGCTTGTATCACCCGGAAAAGCATCAGCAAAAGAAGGAAGAACCGATTTAATTTTACTAGAAAATGTCCCGGAAGTTAGTCCTGAGTTTGATGGCAAAAAAATAACATTACATGCCCTCCACACCTACGATGATGGTCATTTCATGAAGACGGGACAACACTTGAAGTGGAAATCATCTAATAAGCGTGTAGCGAGAGTAGATGGGGAAGGGAACGTCACGCTTTCAGGTAAACGTGGGCGGACATTCATTACCGTTTCAGATGGAAAAAATAGAGATCGTGTTGCCATTGATTATAAAGTGAAAAAGTGGCACAAAAAATCATCAGCTCCTTCACTAAAAAAACAGAAAGGCAAGCAATACGACATCATTGAAAACGCCATCGACGGTATGACGATTGAGGAAAAAGTCGGTCAAATGCTGATGCCAGATTACCGTAATTGGGACGGTGAAAACGTCACTGAAATGCTTCCTGAAATTGAAGCCCAAATCAAAGAATATCATCTTGGCGGTGTGATTTTATTCAGAGAAAATGTTGTCACAACGGAACAAACGACGAAGCTTGTAGCGGACTATCAAAAGGCATCTGAGAAGTATGGGATGATGATGACGATTGATCAGGAAGGCGGAATCGTGACGCGTCTTCAATCTGGTACAGATATGCCAGGGAACATGGCGCTCGGCGCAACGCGTTCTCCAGAACTTGCGCAAAATGTCGGGCATGCGATCGGAGAAGAGCTTGCATCCCTTGGTATTAACATGAACTTTGCGCCAGATATGGATGTGAACAACAATCCAGATAACCCTGTCATTGGGGTTCGCTCGTTTGGAGAAGACCCTGAGCTTGTCGCGAATCTCGGCATCGCTTATACAAAAGGACTTCAGGAGACCGGCGTTGCGGCAACGGCTAAGCATTTCCCTGGTCATGGTGATACAGCTGTTGATTCTCACCTCGGACTTCCAGAAGTACCTTACGACAAAGAACGTCTTATGGAAGTGGAGCTTTATCCATTTCAGCAAGCAATGAAAGCTGGGATCGATGCGATCATGACGGCACACGTGACGTTTCCTAAAATCGATGACACGAAAGTGATTTCGAAAAAAGATGGAACGGAAATCTCTCTTCCAGCAACGCTATCACACAAAGTGTTAACCGAATTAATGCGTGATGAGATGGGCTTTGAAGGCGTCATTACAACGGACGCCATGAATATGGGGGCGATTCACGACCATTTCGGATCAGTCGATGCAGCGATTCGCGCTGTGAAAGCTGGAACCGATATTGTCTTGATGCCTGTTGGTCTGTCGGAAGTAGCGGAAGGATTATATGATGCTGTTGATTCTGGTGACATCTCAGAAGAGCGCATTGAAGCATCGGTTGATCGTATTCTAACGTTAAAAGTAAATCGCGGCATCATCAAGTCAGAAAACCCGGTCGATGTGAGCGAACAAATTCAGCAGGCGCTTGAGACAGTTGGATCTGCTGAGCATAAAGCGGTTGAGAAAGAAGCGGCGGAGAAGTCTATTACACTTGTGAAAAATGATCATGTTGTCCCCCTTGATGCCAAAAGCGATGATCATGTAGTTGTTGTTGGTAGAAGCTATGTGGAATCACTCGGCGAGGCAGTGAAAGCGCAGCACGCAAATACGACCGTTATCGAAGTTGATTCAAGCTTTACGCTAACGGAAGATCAGCGTGCAACCATTGCCTCTGCTGATCAGATCATCATTGGCACATATACGTACAGCGTAGGCACACGTTCACCTGAACATCCGCAAATGCAAATGGTGGATCGCATTATGAATGAAACAGATTCACCTGTGATAGCGGTTGGGATCCGAAACCCCTATGACATCATGGCATACCCAGACGTTGATAGTTACATTGCCCAGTACGGTTTTAGAACAGCAAGCTTTGAAGCAACAGCCGCTACGATTTTTGGTGGAAATGCACCAACAGGAAAACTACCAGTGACAATACCGGGGGAAACGGGTGGCGTCCTTTATAACTTTGGTCATGGGTTAACGTACTAGATGTATTATCGGGAAGAATTAAAGATTCTTCCCGATTCTATAAAATGGGGAGGCATTTGAAACATGAAAAAATGGTTCGTAATGTTGTTAACAACGATTCTCGTTCTATCATCATTGTCAGTCGCATTGGCTGATAACAATGGAAAAGGGCACGGGCATAGGCATGGTCATGATAAGCATAAAAAGAAATTTGAGCTTGGTGTTGACGTGTTACTCAATGATCAAAAAGAGCTCATCGAAGGAAAAAGCGTCGGCCTGATCACAAATCCTACAGGCGTCAATCAGGATTTGACGAGTATTGTTGATTTGCTTCACGATGATCCAGATGTTGATTTGAAAGCTCTCTACGGACCTGAACATGGTGTCCGAGGTAGTGCACAGGCTGGAGATTATGTGGAATATTACATTGATGAAGAAACAGGGCTTCCAGTTTATAGTCTCTATGGTTCTACTAAAAAACCGACGCCAGAAATGCTAGAAGGCATCGATGTGCTTCTATTCGATATTCAGGATGTAGGCACACGCTTCTACACGTACATTTATACGATGGCGTATGCGATGGAAGCGGCAGCTGAGAATGACATCGAATTCATCGTTCTTGATCGCCCGAATCCTCTTGGTGGGGAAGCTGTAGAAGGGCCGGTACTTGATGATGAATATTCTTCATTTGTAGGTAAGTATGAAATCCCGCTTCGCCATGGCATGACTGTCGGAGAGCTTGCTAAACTATTTAATGAAGAATTTAATATCGGAGCTGATCTGACTGTTGTCGAGATGGAGCATTGGAAGCGTGACATGTACTATGATGACACCCCGCTTGAATGGGTGCTTCCTTCTCCTAATATGCCAACGCTTGATACAGCACTCGTATATCCTGGAGCTGCCTTAATCGAAGGCACAAATGTCTCAGAAGGACGCGGTACGACAAAGCCGTTCGAATTGATCGGTGCACCGTTTATCAACTCAACTGAACTTGCCGATGAATTGAATGGACTCGATCTTCCAGGCGTGGATTTTAGAGCTGCTTCATTTACTCCTTCCTTTTCAAAGCATGCTGGCAAGCTTACGCACGGTGTTCAAATTCATGTAACCAATAAAGAAAAATTTGAACCTGTAAAGACGGGGCTTAGCCTGGTGAAAACCATCCATGATCTCTACCCAGAGGACTTTGAATTCCGCGCAGAAGATAGCTCAGGTGTCTCATTCTTTGACCTTCTTGTCGGAAACGGCTGGATTCGAAAAGCGATTGAAGAAGGACAAACGGTAGAAGAAATGGAGCAACAATGGCAGGGGGATTTGAGGGAATTTAAGAAAGTGAGAGAGAACTACTTGCTTTACTAATTCATTCCTGAACACTTGTGACATCCCGTCGCAAGTGTTTTTTTATGTATGTAATAAAACTTCAGAAAAAGTATTTATTTAATAAATAAAACTTGATACACTAGAATAAACTTATTTGAAAATTCAATCAGATTTAAAGGAAGGGGGTTTAGTAAATGAACGGAGGACTAATTAGCATTCAGGAATCGCTAACAACGCTTAAACCTTCTGAACGAAAAGTGGCAGAGTACATTTTGCATTTTCCTGATGAAGTGATTAACCTGTCGATTCAAAAGCTGTCACAGCGGGCAAACGTTAGCGAAGCAACGATTATTCGACTATCTCGTACACTGAGCTACAAGGGGTTTCAGGAATTGAAGCTTCGGATTGCTGGCGATCTTGCGACGAAGCAAACGAATAAGTCGTATCAGGAAATTTCGGTCGATGGAACAGTGGAGTCGTTTATTGCTAACGTTTCTAACAACAATATTCAATCCATCAACGATACCATCTCCGTTCTCTCAAAAGAAGAAGTAGGGAAAGCAATCAGAGCGCTCAGTCAGGCAAGAAAAATTGCGCTCTATGGCATTGGAGCTTCTGGGTTAATCGCTCAGGACTTTAAACAAAAGCTATCGCGTATTAATCGGTGGTGCGAAGCAGCTGTCGATTATGATGCACAAGGCACAATCAGTGCAAACCTCGGTGAACAAGACGTTGTATTCGGCATTTCGTATTCAGGACAAACAAAAGATATTATTGAGTCTTTGAAAATTGCGAAGGCGAATGGTGCAACAGTAGTGACGCTAACAAAATACGGTTCAAACCCGGTTTCTGAGCTTGCGGATATTAAGCTGTTTACGAGTTCTTTAGAGAAAAGCATTCGAAGCGGTGCGATGAGTTCACGCATTTCTCAACTTAATGTTATCGATATTCTCTACGTTGGCATGACGAGCCGTGATTACGATGAAAGCGTAGCCGCACTTGAACGTACTCGAAAAGCAGTTGAGGATTTAAAGAAATATGTATGAAGTGGATACGTATCTTCGTAACCTTGTTGCAAAGAAAGAGCTTCCAGCAGCGGTTCTTCATGTTGAGCATCGGGGACATACTGTTTTTCATCAAGCCTATGGTAGTTTCACAGACTTTAATATGCATACCCACACCACGACAACGACAACGCAGTTTGACCTTGCTTCACTAACGAAAGTAATGGCAACACTTCCATCCATCCTTTGGCTGATTGATCATGATTTGCTTGACTTCGATCAAGACATCCAAACCTACATCCCAGAATTCAAACACTCAGATGTCACAATCAGGCATGCCTTAACCCACACAGCAGGTCTTCCGGCTGATCTTCATCCAACAGTCAAACGAAACAACACACGCGATATTTTGTTTGAGGTGACGCGACAAGATTTGAACTATAATCCTGGTAGCCGGGTCGAGTATAGTGACCTCGGTATGATTCTACTTGGAAAAGTCGTTGAGAAGATAAGCAGCCTTTCTTTGGCTGATTTTTGCAAAAAGCATTTGTTTACACCGTGGGGATTGAATCAAACATCATTCAATCCTACAGCGATTGAACATATTGCCTCTACTGAGTGGTGTGAAGATCATTACATTCAAGGAAACGTTCATGACGAAAAAGCACTTTTATTAAATGGCGTAAGCGGAAGTGCAGGTTTGTTTTCCACAGCAAATGATGTTAGCAAGTTTGGTGGGTATTTCCTCTATCCTGACGTTCAGCAGGCGATTTCGCCAACTTTGATAAGGAAAGCTCAATCTCATCATAAGCAAAATCGGGGACTTGGTTTTGAAGTATGGAGTGGAAATGGCGCTCCGCTATCATGTGGAAGGGGGTGGTCAGAAGGAAGCTTCGGCCACACAGGATTTACTGGTACAAGTCTGTGGATTGACCCGAAGGAAGAACTGATTGTCACCTTCCTAACAAACATTGTTCATTTCGGAAGAAAGCATAACATGAAGCGAATCAGGCCACATCTTCATTCATTGATTCACGCATTTTACACGAACTAAACGAGGGGGAAAATGTTTTGAATAAAACGAAAGCGTTTACTTTAGTTGGATTGTTAACTTTTATTCTAGTCCTATCTGCCTGTAGTTCTGAAAGCGGCGGTAATTCAGGTGACTCTGAAGCGAGCGACAGCGTGACGTTAACGATTGGAAGCTGGAGAACAGAAGATAAAGCAAGCTATCAGAAAGTGATCGATAAATTTAATGAAGAAAACCCGGATATTAATGTTGAGTTTAAACCTTCAAAGAACACGGAGTACAATACGATTTTGAACACGGCTCTTCAAAGCGGTGAAGGCCCTGATATCATTCATCTTCGACCATACACACCAGGAATTGAACTTGCGGATGCAGGATACCTTGAGCCTCTCGATGACTTAGAAGGCCTCGATCAATATTCAGAAGATACGCTTGCTGCTTCAAAAGGGTCGGATGGAAAGCAGTACGGTGTGCCGCTGAATATCAGTACAACGCAAATGTTCTACAATAAGAAAATTTTCAAAGATCTTGGGCTTGAAGAACCAAAGACTTGGGATGAATTTATATCCTTGAGTAAGAAGATTAAGGAAGAAGGCATTACGCCAATTTCACTAGGGACGAAGGAAGGCTGGTTGCTTTCGCTTGCGCATGGAATCATTGGACCTGCTCATTACGGTGGTAATGAATTTGTGGATAAGATTACAGCTGGTGAAACTGATTTTACAAGTGATGAATTCCAGAGTTCTATTGACGCAATGGATGAATTGAAAGCGTTTTTCCCTGAGAATTACGAAGGCCTTGGAATGGAAGATATTCGTACGATGTTCTTTACAGGCGATGCGGCGATGTTTCCACTTGGCAGCTGGGAGATCGAAGTGCTGCGTGAAATGAATCCTGATCTTGATCTTGGCTTCTTCCCGATGCCATCTGCTGTAGGGAAAGAGCCGACGATTACAACATGGGTAGACGGTTCTTATGCGATCAATGCTAGCTCTGATCACAAAGATGCAGCAAAGAAATTTCTTCAGTTCATGACGACGGAAGAGTTTGGGACGTTATTTACGGAAGAATTTAAAATGATCAGTGCGATTCCTGGGGTTGAGTCAGATGACGAACTCGTAAATGCGCTAGGAAAAGCGGCTGAAGAACAATCGACGCCATATATGATGCTCGTTCATTTCGCAGGTGGTAATCCATCGACCAAAGCAACGATTGAAACTGAACTTCAAGGGATGTACCTTGGCGAACGGACGCCAGAGGAAGTTTCAAAAGCGATTCAAGAGAGCGCAGAGTCCTGGTATGAGCCACTACAGAAATAAGGGGCTGAAAAGATGAAACCAGCTACGAATTCAAATGCAGTCGTCAAAATCAAAAAAGAGAGGAATTGGAAAAGGTGGACCATCCACCTTTTCCCGATTCCTGCCCTTCTTATTTATGGGCTTTTCATCGTGTATCCACTTTTTGCAGCCTTAACCTACAGCTTTTTTGATTGGAAAGGAATCGTACGAGGCGAATTTGTTGGGTTAAAGAATTTTAAAGACTTGTTTACGCTTGAGCCGTTTTCAGGCATGTTTTGGGATGCTTTCGGTCACAACATTCTTTATTTTGTGCTTCAGATGATTTTCCAGAACGGACTCGCCTTTATTCTTGCTTATATTATTTATAAGAAAGTGAAGGGATCTGAGTTTCTAAAAATTGCTTATTTCCTGCCACGATTACTCTCCGTCATCGTCGTCGGATTTCTCTGGAAGCTGATTCTGAATCCGAACTACGGTGCACTGAATGGGATTCTTGAAAAAATTGGTCTGGAGCACCTTCAAAAGGCATGGCTCGGTGATCCAGATACCGCGCTTATTTCTATCATTCTAGTGAACTGCTGGTACGGCATTGGGTTTGGGGTTCTCATCTTCCTTGCTGGCCTTCAGTCGATCCCAAAGGAATTGTTTGAAGCAGGCAAGCTCGATGGTGCGGATGGCCTGTCGATGATTCGAAAAATCGTGCTCCCGTTGATGGTTCCTTCGTTCATGATTATGACGGTCCTAACGTTCATTCAATCCTTCGAAGCGTTCGAGCTTGTTTATGCGATGCAAGGATCTCAAGGTGAACCGTATCATTCGACCGATACACTTGCGATCTACTTCTATCGCCTTGCATTCGGAGGATCTGCAGGAGGGGCGACAACGGCAGTAGGATTAGGATCAGCACTTGCGGTCGTGCTGTTTATCTTTATCTCATTCTTTACCGCTCTGTATTTACGTTACATGCAGAAAAAACAAGTGGACATGTAAGGGGGAGATCATATGAACCATACCATTTGGACGAGACCGTTTTACTATGTGTTTGCTTTTCTGGTCGCAACGATCAGCATCTATCCGATTCTATTAATGATTCTCTCATCCTTTAAAACGAGTGCAGAGATTTTCACAAGTCCGCTATCCTTTCCGAAGACATTCACGCTTGATACGTACCGGAATCTTCTCGACGTTATTCCGTTTACAACCTACTTTATGAACAGTGTTTTTGTGAGTGTGGTTTCGGTCTTATTGATTCTTATCACATCATCACTCGCCGCTTTCTATATCGCGCGCTTTACGTTTGTTTGGAATAACGTCATTTTCTTTTTCTTTCTGATGGGAATGATGCTACCGATCAAACTCGGAATCGTGCCACTGTTTATTCTCATGAAGGATCTGAATCTATTAAATTCACTTTGGTCACTGATCTTTATGTATGTGGCAACAGGGATTCCGCTGTCGATCTTGATTTTGACCGGCTTCTTTCGAACGATGCCGCGTGAGCTTGAGGAAGCTGCTCGAATCGATGGAGCAGGTAACCTTCGGATTTTATGGAACGTGGTGCTGCCGCTCATGAGACCTGCGCTAGGTACAGTCATGATCATTCAGTTCATCCAGTCATGGAACGATTTCTTCTTCCCACTCATTTTTATAACAGATGACTTGAAGAAGACGATTCCGGTCGGCATGCTTTCTCTGTTTGGAGAATACTCAGCAGATTGGGGAGCGCTTTTCGCCGGACTTACCCTTGCGTCACTTCCGATGATCGTCCTATTCTTCATCGCTTCGAAACAATTTATGGAAGGACTGACCCAGGGTGCGATCAAGTAAACGCTACTACATTGGAATAGACGGTGGAGGAACAAAGACGATCGGACTTTTATGCAATCAGGATGGAGTGATTCTTGCCAAAAGTACGGCAGGATCGACGAATCTGAAATCTCGTAGTGAAAAGGATGTTCGAGCTGCGATTCATGTGGTGGTAACGGAATTAACTTCTGGATTAAAAGGAGGGGAACTTGAAGGGGTCTTTGTTTCAACGGCAGGTGGTGATCGAGAAGAGGATCAGAAGCGCTGGAAAAGGTGGGCAATGGAGAGACTGCCAGGGTTTGATGGAGAGTTGGAAGTTAGAAACGATGCTTATGGTGCTCTGGCAAGCGGGACATTTTCCATGGAAGGAACCGTTTTAATTGCTGGAACGGGATCGATTGCATATGCAATTGATTCAGGAAAAACACGGCGAGCGGGCGGCTGGGGGTATCTTTTTGGTGATGAAGGAAGCGGCTATGATATTGGGCAACAGGCACTTCGTACAGTCGCGATGATGAATGATGGAAGGAAAGAGTCCGATGACGCGTTTTGTATCGAGGTGCTCTCCTTTTTGAAGCTTCACGATGCTCCTGAAATGATTACGGCAATCTATGAGGATCCTTATGCCCGAATGAAAATCGCTTCGATTGCGCAAGTAGTGATGTTACTTGCGGAAAAGCAAAATCAGACAGCGTTAGGACTGATACAAAAAGCACAGGAAGATTTGATCGACCTAGTGAATGGAATTGAAATAGGAAACGAAAAGATCGTGATTTGTGGCGGTCTGATGCAGTCTTCCTTTTTTAGAGGTAGCTTTCTAGATCGAATGAAGAAGAATGGGATTAGCAATGTCAGCTATCCAGAGCTTTCTCCAGCAGCAGGTGCGTGTATTTGTGCGCTGCATGAAGGGGGAATCGCAATGACAAGGCAACGGGAAGAAAATCTGAGGTCGTCTTACCGTATGATGGACGGCTAATGGAGTGGAGAGATGAGGATGACTGACGTGAATGAGCCAAACACAGAAATGAGAAATGTGAAATCGGAAAACCTGCATCAATTTTCAACACTTGAAATTATTGAACTGATGAACGAAGAAGACGAGAGCGTAGCAGGAGTAGTGAAGGGTGCCCTTCCGGAAATCGAAAAAGTGATTGATCACGCGGTGTTAGTGATGAAAAACGGTGGAAAGCTCTTTTATTTCGGAGCTGGTACGAGCGGAAGACTAGGTGTGCTCGATGCTTCCGAATGTCCTCCTACGTTCGGCGTCGCGCCTGATCTTGTCAACGGCATCATTGCAGGTGGCGACATGGCGCTTCGCTATCCGATCGAAGGAGCGGAGGATAGTAAGGAAGCAGGTGCAAAGGATGTACAAAAGCATGTTGGCGCTCAGGATATGGTGATTGGAATTGCTTCAAGCGGCAGAACACCGTACGTACTCGGCGCCATCGAAGCTGCGAACAAGATGGGGATTCAAACCGCAGGAGTTTCATGTAACAGAGGGTCTGACCTTTCTAAAATCGTTACATACCCAATCGAATTACCAGTTGGTCCAGAGGTCGTGACTGGCTCAACGCGCCTTAAGGCAGGAACAGCACAGAAGATGGTATTAAATATGATTACAACGGCATCGATGATCAAGCTTGGAAAGGTGTATCGAAATTTGATGGTGAACGTTCAGGCATCGAATGGGAAGCTTCGGAAGCGAACGGTTTCGATTATTCAGGAGTTAACGGGGGTTAGTGAAGAGGAGGCAGACCGTTATAGCGCACAAGCGGAAGGCGATGCGCGGGTGGCGGTATTGATGATTATGTTGAAGGTCGACGTGGATCGAGCGAAAAAGATGCTTGAGGAGAAGGATGGGAATTTTGT